>JAUWMV010000013.1 GCA_030613005.1 bacterium
TACTTTCCGGAAAGAACCGACACTAGTGGTTTACACACGATGTCTGAATACGTTTATAAAAAACTCCCAAAGAAGTTCATAAAGGTTGAATAATTAAAAACCTAATGGAGATATAAGATGAATATTAGAAAATCATATGTGATACTAAAAAATCCACTCAGAAAATCGTTTATTTGCTCTATATTAATAAAATGAGAAAATATTAAAAAGAGGATTTCATGAAAAAGAGAATAAATCATATTGCAGTTCTATTGCTCATTTTCATTTCTGCAGAATTTTCATTCAGCCAGGATCCAACGATAAATGTGAATGAAATGTATGTCCCAGAAACTCTTGCCGTACTTCAGGCAGGAAATGGAGTAGGAGAAGTTGCAATGGGATCAGAAACTGAACCAGGAAGCCCACCTTTTATGTTCTATGCACCATTTTCGATGAGAGTGAAAAATGGCAAAATATATATTATAGAATCCACAAACAAAATTTTAGTGTTTAATTATAATGGCGAATTGGTTGAGGAAATAAGGATTATAGAGGTTACAAAATCACTTATTTTCTGTGATTTCATTGTTACTAATGACGGAAAGATCATTGCATCAGATTATGGGTATGGGAAATTGTTTATTTACGATCTAACCAATAAAAATACTGTTGAAATTAAAGTACCACCTATACTATGGAAGTATATGAATCGAATCCGAAAAGAATATCCCCGAAAATTGTATATAGGAAAAAATCAAATATATACTGATATTCCTTATGATTATCATAGAATTTCTTTAACTTTCAATCCTGAAATTGGATTTATGGCTTCAATGGACTCGACTACGCTCACAGAACCTATTAAATATTGTGACACTCTTTTCTTCTCTGCATATGAAGATACGATAAATAGAATACATAATAAAAGAAAGTGTTACTTAAAAGATATCTATGGAAATACTAAGGCAACTTTTGAAATAATTGCAAAGGAAAATATAATTTATTCAGTGAATCCAATAAGCATAGTAGAATCAAATTGCTTGTTTGTTGTCATTTCTCAAAAAGATACATCGATAAATCAACTTTTCTACAGTATCGATAAGATCGATCTTAGTTCACAAAAGCATGAAATTAGTACAATAATTGACAAAGTTTCACCCCATAAAATTCTTTACCCAAAGAATATGTTCGACGCTGATTATCAAGGTAATATTTTTGAGCTTCGAAATAACCCAGACAAAATGCTCACTTACATTATTATGTGGCATAAAAAAATATGATAGAAAGGAGTATTTATAATGAAAACAGTAAGTATCTCTTTCACATTGGCTATATTAATAAATTTAATATTCTTTGCCATTGTATTTTCATATACTGAGGAAGAATGGCGAGAACATGTTTTAGAACTAGCTGGTGAGTACGCCGATTACTCTTGGACATGTTATACGGATGATGATAGGGGTGCTAGTGAAGGACACCCCTGGGAGGATGAAATATGCTACTGGACACAGTATAGAACAATGGGAACTTCATGCGGAGGATGGTCTGCTCATCAATACTGCGATTACAACTGCAATTGCGATTTGGGAACTTATTATTCTCCAGGTGTTCCCTTTGCGTTTGGTACCGCAGATTATATTAAACACATTGATACATTTTACCTCTATTCGGTTGATTGTATAGTACAAGATTACCTTGATGGTGTCCCTTCCTGTATAAGTTGTCCTACAAGACCTTGTCGTGCAGGACCAGGTCACCATGCTTGTCATTATTGCAACAATGGTGGTACTATGGAGATATCGTGGACTACAGGTATAGATTGCTCAGGACTCTTATGTATTTGTTGGCACATTAGTCGAACATCCACATTGAATCTACTTACTATGTTTTGGGATGTGCCAGACAGAGATCTTGACGGGTATAATTTTGATGATGCTCTTCCTGGGGATTTGTTCGTAAAAATTGGTCATGTAATGATATTAGATAGACTAAGGATTGGGCTTGGGGATGCTTTAGTATTTGAAGCTATAGGTGCATCACCGTATCATAAAGTTGTACACCGATATAGAACTTTTGATGAATTAAACAGTGGAGGTTATACAGCCAGAAGCAAATACGAACCACCGTTTTCTTCAATACCTACACCACCAACAAATGAATTGTATGTATATCCACCCACAAATCTTACTGCAACCGATGAAGAAACTCACATTGCGTTGACATGGATTCACAGCATCGGTTCAAATTTCCCAGAAAGTCCAGTTGCGGGATATAGAATTTATCGAGGATTAATGTCTGCGAGAATGAGAGAAATTGCTGAAGTTACATATGTTGATAACTATACAGACTTTGATGTTGTTCCCGGTAGAACATATTACTATCGTGTTGGTGCATTCACAATTGAAGGTCCTGGTTATCGTGAATATGCTATGGTTAGCCCTTACTCAAACGAAGCATCAATTGCGAAAAGAGTTAATTGTCCTTCCTTGTTATCCAGAAAAAGGCTTAAATTATTCCCGTTTGAATTTGTTAACAATATTTTATCTCAAACTGTAATTGATTCAATTAATTCTGATATTATTCCTATTCCAGAAGAACCTTTAAAAATTAATGGCAATTATAATCTTCAGATTAAAGAATTAGGTTACTCAACGGATTCTATTGATTATGTCCAATTTCTCCATGTTGATAGGGTGCCTGAAGTGTTTTCTGCAGTTGATTATCATAATAATTTCTTCTTATATGATCCTATAACATTTTTATCACCAGTCTTTGCAATTGATCAGGATTCGAATGATATCACGTATCTTATTACGGAAGATGACAGCGAATGTTATAATTCCGATAGTGCGGGATATATGATAATTACTTTCGATCTTACACCTCATATACCTCATATTTCTTCAGCTTTAATAGATGCTAATGCGCTTGTAAAAAGGTTTGAAATGCAGTGTATGAGTGTGAAGGTCAAGGTAGATACAGAATGGGTAGAAATTGGGAAATTACCTGCAAGAGCATTTCAATACAAAGAATTTGTTTCGTTTTCAGTGCCAGCATATGATTCAATATATATAAAGTTCGAATGGGACAATCATTATAAACTAGATTGTACAAAACTTTATCCCAATCCCACTCTAATAGCTCCCACCGAAATTCCATTGGTTTCGGCAGTTCACTCGAGTGGTGATACTGTATCAAATGCACTTCTTGTTCCAGATTTGGTTTATGTGCAAATATTAAGCGATGAATATATTGACCTGATGTTTTCTTCAATTGCAGAACCGGATTCTGGTATAATTCGTGATTATTATTTCCTCTCCTACGGTCACTATGGTGCAATGGGAGGTCGTGGAAGCGGATCCGCAGTTCTACCAATGCCTGCTCCATTTCCAGATCCCGATGTAATAACAGACCAAGAAGAAGGCGAACCACCGGAAGAGGAACACGATTACGGCAAACGAACTGCTGAGATAGACATGATTCCAAAGGTTACATCGCTTGGCGAACCGAAGCCGAATCCGTTCAATGCCACGATAGACATACCTTTCGATGTCTCCGAGGAGCAGATAGTACGAATCGCGATTTACGATATTTCAGGAAAACTGATCGATATCCTTGCGGACAAAGAGTATGAAGTCGGACGACATCATCTTGTCTGGGACGGCTCGAGCATGAATTCCGGCACATATTTTGTCAAAATGACCGCTGGCGATTATACAAACACGAAGCAGATCGTATTGATAAAGTAGTGGAAACGCGAAATATAATTTTCAGGGGAAGATAGTATAAACAAAGATGAGATTGGAAATTCTATTGGATTTATGAAGCAGGGAATTAATATCACTCCAGATAAACAAATGAGTGTGGGATTAACTTTAGCAGAATATAATTTCTAAAAGGAACATGAAAAAAAAGGCGACTCAAAGGTCACCTTTAATTCTATCAGCAATTATTTCCAGACCTAATCTAATTTAATCGTGGTTTGCTTCAGTGTGCTGCTGAGGATCTCATATTGAGGCTTTGGATTAGGCTTTGCAAGAAGATCCCAGCGATTACGATAGATTGCATATTTACTCGATGTGTTCCCTCGACGTCCTTTTTCTCTTTCATAGCTTGTTTTAAGAGTTATGAGAGAAAGGTGATGAATTTTGTCGTGGGGGATCAAATAGAATGTATGATTATTTTCTACATCGAGAATGAATACGCAGTAATCAACTGATTTTGATGGTACGGCAAATCTATAATAAACGCTCGGTGGATGATTTTTTGGGATGTGATATATCGTTTGAGTATCTGTACCTGAAATAGCACAGAAATGACCATTAATAAAAACATCGAGTGCACCGCTGCGTTTACGTCTGATTCTTACATCATAACCCATCTTTTCCGACAAGTCTTTTATTTGCCTAATGTATGCAACCTTCTTGGAGCTTCGGATTTTGCCCTTATTGTAAAGTTTCTGTTCTAATTCAACAAGGTCACAGCAATTCTTTAGTTGTTCAATTTTTCTTCTTAGCTGACGTTTTTGCTGAATTATATTGTATCCCTTGCTGAAAAAAGAACGGAATAAGCCAGCTGTATTCTGGCGGGAGAAACCGAAATACTGACCAATTTCCTCGAGGGTGCTTAGATTCTCAACCATACTTTTGAACTTTTCAAAACCACCCTTGCCCTTGTATTTCTGCTCGAATCTTTCGACTTTACGATCTCTACTCATTTTCATGACAACCACCTCTCTTTTTTAAAATTTACATTTCCTTTACAAAATAATTTTTTTACCAATATTACGCAATATTTTTTTTTAATTGCGAAGAAATATTTCGTAAAATATACGCCGTAGTCACGGAACCGACTCCTCCCGGTACCGGTGTGATAGAATCAACCTTCTGACTAACAGAATCCCAATCTACGTCACCAACATATTTTCCGTTAACATAGTTTATGCCTACATCGATAACAACTGCATCCTTAGAGACCATATCACCCTTAACCAATCCAGCTATTCCCGCTGCAACAATAAGAATTTCAGCTTTCAAGGTTTCCTTGGAAAGATTCTGTGTTTTGCTGTGGCAGATTGAAAGCGTTGCGTCACCATAAGGTCCTTTTAATAAAAGAAGTCTTGCAAGCGGTAAACCGACTGTTAAACTTCTACCAATCAATACGACTTTTTTCCCAGACGTTTTTATGTTGTAAAATTTTAGCATTTCAATAACTGCACCCGCTGTTGCTGGAACGAATTCTGGCTCGCCGGCAAATAATTTTCCTAAGGTTGTAAATTTCTGACAATCAATATCTGCATGATCCGGTATTAAATGTGTCAATCTTTCAAAATTTAAATTTTTTGGAATCGGTTTCTCAATAATTACACCGTCGGGTTTAATAGAATTTAACGATTTTGCTATTTCATGTTCAACTTTTGACTGTTCTATTTCCGCAGGATATTGAAGTAAATGAAAAGATATTCCTAACTTCTCAGCTTTTTTGCCTTTAGAACGAGCATATTGAGTTGCTGACGGATCGTCTCCAATCAATATAGAGACAAGTCGAACCGATTCTTTGTGTTGGCTGAGCTTTTCTTTGAGTTCGGTATAAATTCGCTCGGCTACTGGTTTTCCTAAAAGTAACTTGGACATGATAAAATTAAGATGCTAAAATTAAGTTTTACTATTGCTTTGTCAAGCAAAATTCTACCTTTATATTAAAAAAACTTTTTCTAATAAATTTTCATTTAATATCTCTTAAGTAAATTAATATTTTTTAAATATTTCTTTATTGGAAGTAAATGATAATAGAAGTTTATAAACAATGAATCGAATGTATTAATAACTAACAAGAATTAGAAGATTTCTAAAAATTTACAAATGCATAATTACTAAGTGAATATCAGGAATTTTTCGTTACTTTAAATTCTAAAAAAATGATTTCAATTGATTAAGGTCACTTATATATTTATGGAATTTACAGGAGATAAATATGGACCTTATATGGGCACCATGGCGAATTTGGTATATTCAAAAAGCTACAACGCAAAATGGAGTTTGTTTTTTATGTAGCGAAAGCAAAACTATTGAGTTGGATGAGGATAATTTTGTGCTTTATAGAGGGAAAAATTGTTTTGCACTCTTGAATACTTACCCATATAATAACGGTCATATTTTAATCGCTCCATACAGACATGTTAGGGATTTGAAAGATTTAACAGATGATGAAATTATCGAGGTATTTTGGATTTCTAAAATAGCTATCAATGCTTTAGAGAAGTCTATGGGTGCTCAGGGTTTTAACATAGGATTCAACATTGGAGAGGTCGCCGGAGCAGGATGTGCAGACCACATACATCTTCATATTGTTCCTCGATGGTCGGGTGACACAAATTTCATGCCGATATTAGGAAATGTGAAGATAATTTCCGAGGCTCTCAAGAATTCGTATGAGAGACTACTTCCATATTTTCGAGGAGTACTAAAGTGAAATTTAGATATTTGGGTTTAATGCTTTTATTGCTTATGTTAATCCCTTGTCTTGGGCAGTTTTTATCCTACAATGAAAACGGTGATGTTGTGGTTACAGTTATTGCCGTTGTTGGAAATGAGCCAATTTTGTCCCTTGAATTAGATGAGATCGTTAGGACCAGCGGAATGGAAATTCCTAAAGATTCTCTAGAAATGTTGAAAGTATATGGTTCTTTACTCTCTGAAATGATAAAAGAAAAAATTGTCTTGCAAGCTGCGCGAACTGAGAGTTTGGATTTGGATATGGAGATTATAGAGAAAGAATTCTCAGCGAGATGGGATTCTTTTTTGATTAGGTTTGGTAGCGTTGAAGCACTTGCAGAAACTCTTGCAAATGAAGGTTTAACTATTGCTGAATTTAAAAGGCAGTTCAAAGAGCAAATTTCTAATGGCATTATTAAACAGACATATATCCAGAAAAAATTAGGTTTTATCGAGGTTTCAGACAAAGATGTAAAAGAATTTTTTAACGACTATCAAGATAGCTTACCCCAAATGCCGGGACAATTTTTACTCAGCGTCATTTTAATTTCATCACTATCAGATTCAACTCGATGGGAAATTGCTTTAAAAAAAACATTGGAACCGATGCGACAAATAAAGGCAGGAATAAATTTCTCCAAAGTGGCTGCAGAATATTCCGAGGATGATATCAGCAGGACAAGTGGTGGGAATATTGGTTCTTTTAACTTACAGGACCTTCCAGTGTCGTTCAAAGAAACTGTACAAAAAATGAAAGTTGGACAATTCAGCGATGCTGTCATAGGGCAACGAGGTTATCATATAATTAAACTCTTTAACAGAGGAGAAAACACCGTTGAACTTGCACATATTTTTTTAAAGCTCCCCGATGCTGAATCTGCAGCAATATTCGTTGCTAATGCAGTGTATGATTCTGCAATCTCGGGAGTGGAATTTTCTACTTTGGTTAAAAATCATTCAGATGATTCTATGTCAGCACAGAAAGGTGGTGAGCTTGGATGGGTTTCAGCGGAAGTTTTTCCGAATGAAATTCTCTCTTTGGTCGATTCTGCTGGGATTGGTGCTGTCATTCCTCCATTGCTGCAACCCGAGGGTGTAGCGATTTATCGCATTGCGGATATAAAGGAGTCGCATCAACTTAAACTTGAAGAGGATATGGATGTAATAAGGGAGTTTGCAAGACAATGGAAATTCAATCAAAAGCTCGATAGAATTATTAATAATCTAAAAGAAAACATTTACGTAGAAATTAAGGATAATAGATTCAAACCTTACATAAAATAGTTTGCCTTCAAATTATTCATTAGTTAAAATACACACTAGTTCTAATCGGAGCAAAGATGAAACTTCAGGAAAGAGATACTTCGCCAATAAATAAAATCTTGGTCATTATGCCAACGTATAATGAATGCGAAAATCTTGAAAGAATCGTTCCAGAAATAATATCTCAAGACTCAAGAATTAATATGCTTATTGTTGATGATAATTCACCAGATGGAACAGGTTTGATTGCTGACAAATTTGCAAAGGAAAATTCTCGAATAAAAGTTATTCATAGAAAAGGTAAATTAGGATTAGGTTCCGCTTATGTTTTAGGTTTTAGATATTCTTTGGAGAATGGATTCGATCTAACTTTTACAATGGATGCAGATTTCTCTCATCCAGTCGATAAACTACCTGAAATGATTAGCACAGTGGAACAAGGATATGACCTTGTTATAGGCTCGAGATGGGTGGAAGGTGGAGGAACTGTGAATTGGCCCAGAAAAAGAGAAAGACTGTCGCAGACTGCTAGCAAATACACTAGAATTGTCACTGGATTACCTGTAAAGGACACTACTGCGGGTTTTCAGGCTTTTAGAAAGCATGTATTGGAGAAAATTGAAATCGATGGCATGAAATCTGATGGTTATTCGTTCCAGATTGAAACAAAATTCAAAGTTTGGCGGAATGGCTTTAGATTAAAGGAAATACCTATTATTTTTAAAGATAGGGTTATTGGTGTTTCAAAACTGAGTAAAAGAATAATTTTTGAAGCTTTTTTTATAGTTTGGTGGTTGAGAATTTCATCAATTTTCAGTAAAGCTTAGATTTTTTGTATTGGGAAGGATATGGCAGGAAAAGAAATTCAAAATTTAACTTTGGTTGCTTCGGAAACAAAGTTTACAGGCTCTTTTGATTTAGCTATTGTTGTCGTGAATTACAAAACGAAATTTCATTTGAAAAGATGCCTTAAATCAATTGAGAAGTTTCCCTTTTCTCTCGGAAATTCAGTTACCGTTGTTGTGGATAATTTTTCTGATGATGGAAGTGTGGAAATGGTTGCGGAGGAGTTTCCTACTTTAATGCTTATCCCAAACAAGAATAACCGTGGATTTGCTAAAGGATGCAATCAAGGTATCCAATCAGTTCAAGCTGAATACTATTTATTACTGAATTCTGATGCTGCTGTTTTGGAGGATACTTTAGATATTCTAGTTAAATACATGCGACAAAATCCTGATGTTGGAGCTTCTGGGGGATTAATTTATATAGATAAAGGGGGTATTCAACCTTCGACACTTGTTTTCCCAAAATACTCTAATCTAATCTTTTCCCGAAGAAACATTTTCACCAAAATTCCTAGAATTAAGAAAAAAATGCAAGAATTGAGAAAAGTTCCTGAACAGATAAAGGATGTCCCAGCTCTTGCGGGTGGTTTTCTTATGATGAGGAATAAAACACTTTCTGAAGTGGGTCTTTTAGATGAAAGATTTTTCATGTATCTCGAAGATATGGATATCTGTAAACGATTGCACGAAGCAAATTGGCGAGTTGTTTTTATACCTGAAGCAAAAATTATCCACGCATGGGGAGCATCATCAAACCAAAACAAAGAAAAATCCTTTTTCTTCCATCATATATCTATGTATAAATATTTTCAAAAGCATTTCCCATTATTATTGCCGTTGAATATTGCTTTACTTATAGGTTTGCTAACTCATTATTCTGCTTGGTTTATTTTAGGAAAAGTTAATGGGTTTTCTTTCAATGGTGATTCTCCTACATTTCAAGATCTCAACGAAAAAATAGCGAAACCCAAAGAGGTTAAAGATGTTCTGGATCGCAAAAGCAAATGAATATGTGGGTATGGAAGTTGAAGTTAGAGGTTGGTTGTATAATAAGCGTTCAAAAGGGAAAATTATTTTCCTGATCATTCGCGACGGTTCCGGTTTTATGCAAGGGGTGGCTGTTAAGGGCAAGGCTTCTGACAATGTGTTTGTATTATACGATAAGTTGGGTCTTGAAAGTTCTTTAAAAGTAAAGGGAATAATTCAAAAAGATAGTAGAGCACCCGGTGGTTATGAGCTTGCAATATCGGATGTTACTACTATTCATCTGACATCTGACTATCCTATCCAAAAAAAAGAACATGGTGTAGCATTTTTAATGGAACACAGACATCTTTGGCTTAGATCAAAAAAGCAGCGAGCTATTTTACGTATCAGAGATGAGATTGAAAGGGCAATAATTGATTATTTTCACGATAACGGTTTTATTCGAATCGACACACCAATACTAACTCCAACGGCAGCAGAGGGAACAACAACGTTGTTTTGCACAGATTATTTTGACCTTGGCAAAGCATATCTTGCTCAAACAGGGCAATTATATCTTGAGGCAGCAATATTTTCTCATGGACTTGTATATAATTTTGGACCAACATTCAGAGCTGAAAAATCTAAGACACGCAGACATCTCACTGAGTTCTGGATGATTGAGGCTGAGGAAGCGTTTTACGACCTCGATGATA
This sequence comes from bacterium, assembly GCA_030613005.1. Lineage (GTDB taxonomy): Bacteria > UBP14 > UBA6098 > B30-G16 > B30-G16 > JAUWMV01. The sequence goes on from JAUWMV010000013.1 coordinate 10,267, forward strand.
ATTTGGAACTTGAGGAAGATATTGTCTGCTATATTGTTAAGAGAGTTTTAGAAAATTGTGAAAGGGAGTTGCAGGAATTAGAGCGGGATACAACTCATCTTATGAAAGTTAAACCACCCTTTGAGCGAATAACTTACGATTATGCTGTAGAACTTCTTGCGAATAAAGGATTTGCTATTAAATGGGGAGATGATATTGGTGGCGATGAGGAAACCGCTATTTCTAATCAGTTCGATAAACCGGTTTTTATAACAGACTATCCCAAAGCAATTCGTCCCTTTTATATGAAAGAGCATCCAGACCGTCCAGAACTTGTGCGATGCGCAGATCTCTTGGCTTCTGAAGGTTATGGAGAAATTATAGGCGGTAGTCAGCGTGAGGACGATTATGACAAACTTATTGCGCAGATTAAACGATGTAAGCTTCCTATAGAACCGTACAAGTGGTATTTAGACCTTAGGAAATACGGTTCAATTCCTCATAGTGGTTGGGGAATGGGATTAGAACGGGTTGTAACGTGGATATGTGGAATTCACCATATTAGAGAGGCAATTCCATTACCAAGAATGATGTATAGATTATATCCTTAAAGCAAACAAATGCAGACCATAAAAGAGTTTTATTAGGTGTTCTGCTCACAAGGTTTATTAAGTATATATTCAAAATAACGATGAATCGGTATGACAAACTAAGAAAGAAATTTCTTAATAGTATTTCTTCGTAAATTGATACGATAAGTTAACTTTGTTCTCGATCTTGGAGTTTTCTGCATATATCTTCAAATCTCTTCTTTACTTTGTCTTCAAAACCCATATCGGTGGGTTTGTAATATATTTTATCCCTAAGCTTGTCGGGTAGATGCTGTTGATTAACAATATGGTCGTCATAATTATGAGCATACTTGTAGTCTTTTGCATAGCCTATTTCTTTCATGAGACGAGTTGGAGCATTGCGAAGATGAAGAGGTACAGGCAAGGATCCGAATTCCTTTGCGTCTCGTCTTGCATTATTCAGAGCTTTGTCAAGAGAATTTGATTTGGGAGCATATGCAAGATAAACGGCAACTTCTGCAAGTGCTATGTCTCCCTCAGGTGAACCAATAAAATTGTATGCATTTTGAGCTGCTGTTGCTATCAATAGAGCATTGGGATCAGCTAATCCAACATCCTCCATTGACATGCGGATAAGACGTCGGATGATATATTTTGGATCTTCACCTCCTTCCAGCATACGTGCAATCCAGTAAATCGCACCCTGAGGATCGCTGTCTCTTATTGATTTGTGAAGAGCTGATATAAGATTATAGTGTTCTTCGCCCGATTTGTCATAGATAACTCGCTCTCGATTCAAAATTCCTTTTATCGAGTCGACAGTAACCTTATCGGAAAGCTTAACGGCTAATTCAAGTAAATTAAGTGCATATCTTGCATCTCCAGAACAGATGTTGGATATCATCTCAAGAGCAGTCGGGGTTATCATCTCTTTATCTAAGCCTAAACCTTTATCTTGATCGGTTAGAGCTCTTATGAGTATTGTTTCGATATGTTCTGGTTCAAGAGGATTCAATATAAAAATCTGTACTCTTGATAGTAGGGGTGAAATTATTTCGAATGAGGGATTTTCCGTTGTTGCTCCAATGAGAATTATTGTCCCTCGTTCAATAAACGACAGGAATGCATCCTGTTGAGCCTTATTGAAGCGATGAATCTCATCGATGAAGAGAATCGAGCGGTTGCCGTACAGATATAGATTTCGTTCTGCCCTCGCCATAACCTTTTTTATTTCCTTTATACTTGAAAGAACTGCAGAAAACGAAAGAAAATCCATACTTGTTAAATTGGCGATTACCCTTGCCAAAGTGGTTTTTCCAGAACCGGGCGGACCCCAAAGTATTAATGAAGAAATTTCGTCAGATTCCACCATTTTCCGCAACGGTTTCCCATCGCCCAAGAGATGCTCTTGACCGATTATTTCTGATAATACCTGTGGTCGTATTCTATCTGCCAAGATATACGAGACATCTTCACAAACTTTTTTCTTGGTATTTTTTCCAAATAAATCATCCATGCGATTAAGTAAGTTGGATATAAGTTAAAATGCAAAGCGAATTTTTATGCATTCTTTTGAAAGTCCGGATGTCTTGTCCTTTTCAATAGTAGGTAATTAAGAATTGTTAAATATGTCGTTAATGAAGTATTGAAGACAAATCCTAAGAAATAAAAATATTAGGATCTATTATTATCGTTGGAAAGCAATGGTCATTCATCAAATTGCAATTACTTCACAGTGTATTATTTTCAAGCATAAACTAATATCAGTGTAGTTTTTAAGTGAAGAGTTATTTTAAGAAAATCACTCTTTTCAAAACCGAATACTTTCCGGATGTCGCTCTAACCAAATACACACCACTCGAGAGTTTTTCAGGTTTCCATGCAATAGTCTCATTCTGAATTTTTTGGTTAAATATCAGTCTACCGTTAAGGTCGAAAATTTCTAAAATTCCGTTATCGAAACCATCGAGATTTATTTGTGTGGAACTGTTAAAAGGATTGGGTTTAATGGATATAGAAACATGGTTAAGTATAGGTGCTTCGATAATATCCATAAGAATAATTGTACGCAAGCCGCTGATTTTTATGTCGTCGAGAGCGAATCCTCTTGCAGTATCATTATCGTCAGAGAAAAACTGAAACGCGATGTTAAAGATATCACCGGGATCGGTAGGTAATTGATAAATCATCTGTGTCCATCCCACTTCAAAAGAGTACACTGGTAATGCGCCACCTGCTCCCATAAAATCTAATATAGTTGTATCTCCTCCATTGATGTAATAAACATAAATTCCATCTGAACCATAGGTTGTAACATTAAATTTGATCCAGAATGAAAGAGTCATATCTTTCACTGAAACAAAAGGTTGACTTACAAGCCATTCATCCGCATTGTTCGGATAGAATCCAGTAATTGTGTCGGTACAATAATAGCTATGATCTTCACTATAATATTCCTCGGTCGATATATGCCACAGTCCATCTGGAATAAAATTCCGATCCGTAGTGTCGTCTACATCATCGAAGTAGTAAAATTCATCAGGAAATGCGAGGTACAAAGTGTCTGCTCCGTAACCATAATCTAATTCAATTATATGAATGAAAATCGTATCGCTTATCCATAAATCAAAATCTGATATTAGCCCGGTTGCAGTATCACCATGTGCAACTGCGATTTCAAATACATCTGAGAAAAAGGTGATAGAACCGTTAAGTGAATTAAGTTTAACTGTACCGTCAAAATCCGCTCCTCCGATGTTCTCAAGCTTAATTCCTAGAAACAAAAGACATCCAATGTCTAATGTCATGCTTTTAGCTTTAAGAATTGGTGCTCTTATCGGTAATGCAATGTTCACTTTAAGTGTTTCGTCATTACATATAGGATTCAATGTTAGTGTAACCGATGAGTTATCTTTTAAGTCGGAATCTACAATTAGGTCTAACGTTATTAACAAAGTATCCCCAGTAATTGCACTGTCAGGAGAAATAGAATACGACATTAATGAGCATTCATCACAATTGGGATTAATTGTCAGAAGAGAACATTCAGAACCTGAATTAATAGCTTGAATTTCTATGTGAACAGTATCACCGGGTAATGCAAACTCGGGCTCCAGTGAGATTATGGATATATAGGGAACATTGTCGAATAATATCGAATCCATCTGAAGCAATTTAAATCCTGCTGGATCGAAAATTGAAATTTCAATGGGATTTATGCCATCTGGAACAATGTCTAAATTAACGAAATGCTCACCTTCCATTGTTGTTAAAAGTTTTCCATCCTGAATGGCAGATGCGACACAATTGTCACAGGTAAAGACGATGGATCCACCTGTTGAAGGCATAGATTCGGGTAATACAATATCCCAAGGAGTTGGTTCATCTTGCCAAATAGGTGTCATCGGTTCGCCTAAAACATTGACTTCATACATCTTCCAGCGCCATACATTTTCCCATTTGCTTAATGGAACAAAATTGGCTTTAACTGCTGCTAAGGAAACTCCTGCCGAGGGGAATCCATTGAAAATATATTTCCAGAAAAAGCGGTCGTAAATATCCGAGTAACCATACCCCGGATTTCCCGGTGAACCCCATCCGTATCTGGAATTTCCAACAAAAGTAATCAGACCACCGTTACTATTGTTGATAAAATGTTCTGCGATACAACTAAAATCAAATGCTGCAGGCCAACAACCTATAGAAAATAATACCCCACATCGTGGAGCGTTGTAGAGCAAGTCGGCATGCATTGAAGTCAAATACTCTCCCGATCCTACGCCCATTGCACCAGTCCATGCATGCCCGTCATGATTTAATACAGAATAACCATTATTAAGCTCTGCAAAAGCAGTATCTGCATTGTTTGTGCTATCTGATTCATAAAGACCAACAAGGTTGAAGTGTGACGGTAGGGATTCTGCTTCGATTATTTTTTTCGAATCACCACCAGATGTGTAAGGAGAACTCCACAGAATTTGTCCTAGAAAAAGAGCCTTTGTAGCGAAATCGGTTGGAGTATTTTCTACATATATGACATATTTGTCAACCCAACCATCGAATTTAGCTTTATTACTGGAAGAAATTCTACCTACAAATACATCTGGATAGAGGTCAACTTCATCGTCAATTTCACCATAAATAGAGTTGCCATTTGCGTTCCAGTTACTGTCGAGGTCTGAGAAATATAGATCGCATGGTATGTAGTTTTCATATAGATGCCCACCATATTCACAGTCGAATGCCCAGGCTGTTCTTTCTGGTACTAAATTCATATCTCCCGCGAGAACAACTGCTATTATTCCGTTTGATTGCCAAATTTGGCGGATTTTATTTCTGACTTTAGCTGCTAAATCCTCTCCCGAGTCGGCTGCAGTTATCGAGGAGACATTTAGAAGTGTATCATTCCATCCTTGCCTTCGAAGCGTTAACCTTAGTCTATCCATCTTAGAACTCGATAATATGGGATCTTTAGAAACAATTAGGTAATCGTATGCCAATGAATCTATGATGAAATGCGTTGAGTATAGAACTATTTCTGATGGATTAATTACTGTATTTGTTACAAAATCCTCAATAATTCGAAGGCTTTTTGAAGTTCTTCGGATTGGTTTTAGAACATTGCACGGTTCATATTCAATTGTTAATTTCGCTTGCTTAAGATATTTCAAATAACCACTTGCTGGATAATATATTATTGGAAAAAGGACACCTCCAGCAATAGAGTATCCAGAAAGGTTTCCTGCTCCACTGAAGATAATCGGGCTTTCTGGGTAACTATTATTTGAACTATATATCTGTGGATTTGGTTCGACAAATGGGATATCCCGATCTATTGGCGAGGATTTTATTATCTGAGGCTGTATAGGAATGAGATTTATTTTATTTGCGAGTGTTTCGAATTCAACATTCGATATCTGCACATTTGTTGCTTTTGTATTGGGTGGAAGCAGAATGTTGATAGGTATAGCTGGGATACATGGCTCTCCGGGAAAGCCCAATTCAAGCGCACCTTCCATATTTATTCTGCAGAAATCACCTTTTTGCTCGATTGAAAAATCATCAGTCGAAAACTCTATATCTACTGTCATACTTTCACTGAATAATATACCACTCAGGGTCAGTAAAATAACAAATATCATCTTTCCTCCCTTGATCTCAAATCGGTAATAACACTTAATAATATAAGCAAGATAATTGGAAATCGAAAGCGGTCATTTCCAAAAAAAACAATTGGAACAGTCGAAAAATATAGGATGATCCACAATATCTTAGCTGGAACTTTTTTTTGAAAAACTTTAAGTATAAATGCAATAACCAAAGCAATATTTAGGATTGTCAAAATTGCTGCAATTACTTTACGAGTTGAATTTGAAAAAATTCCAGCAAGACCCCAATAGACAGCCGTAAGTGAAGGTATTGCATAATGTACAATTTTTACAGGTATGAGCACAAAAGAACGCAAAGGATCACGTTTGAAATCTCCGATAAAACGATCTCTATAATAATCTTGAAGTGCAAATTCACTTTTATAAGGAGGATCTGTTGGATCAAAATATCCACCATCTGCCATAGCTCCGTTGCCAATCCATATATTAACCCAGAAATTATCGGTCAAACTATAATGATCGAAATGCTTGTAGTTTCTTGCAGCCCATGGAATTATCGACAATATTACAATTATAAAGGAAGCCAACCATATTTTCCATCGCTTTAAATCCCATAGCAAAGGCAGAAGCACGATTGGAAGTGCAACAGGTTTTATATAAACCATTGCAGCAGCTAACAATCCGGAAAGTATTTTCCAATATCCTTTAAGTTCAGTTAATAGCAACCAGAGAATAAGCAAAGCTGCGAATAAAATTTCTGGGCATAGTGCGTTGGTAAATAATATATGCTCTGGAAATAGAGCAATAGCAATTGCACCAATTAATGCTTTTTGTTTACCCAGTCTATTTTTTATGAATTTGTAACCAAAGATTACTGCAAGAGCCCCAAGAAGAGCATTGAATATCCTTCCACATAAGGGATTAACTCCTGATAAATCGTATATCTTAGATAAAATAAATGGATATGCAGGCATTCGATAAGCAGTAAGCGTTTCATCAAATGAAAAACCTTTCCCTGTGTGCATATTAATTGCTACTTCATTATACCATTCGCAATCAGAGATCGGAACAACCGGTAATAAGGAAATCGCTATTCTTATTACAAATGCCAGAAATATCCAGAAGTATACTGATCTATAAATCGATTTGAGTTTTTTCGGACTCATTTTATTGGATATACAGCAATTTGAGATATGAATCTTGGATATTGTTAATTTTAATGAGATATAATCCGGAAGGTAAATTTTTGGGATTCCATCTGAATGTGCCTTCGATATCTGCATTCAGAATGCATTTCCCACTTGTATTGAAAATTCTCAGAACGCCTTTTTTTGTGCTGAGGATAACCACTTCAGAATTGAACGGATTAGGAAAGGCTATTAATTGGTCGCTAACGATCTTGTTCCAAGCTTCTTGTATGTTTGACCATTCTTTTACATTCAGTGTATAATTGAATTTTATACCAGGATTATCTATTCCTGTAGGTTCAACTATGATAACTATTGGATTCGAATCAGTTCGAACATACGCGGTGTCATCAAATATGTAGAGTTCGTTTGTGTCTCCTTGAATAATTATTGTAAGCATCCAATCCGGTCCGGTTTGACCGTTAAGTGTAACCTCGATCCAATCTGGTGGATTTGGGAAAACAATGTAATTTGCCCCCCATGATCTTGGTTTGTGAGTTGATGAAGGATTAAAAGTATATGGAAGAGTTTTAATTGTATCTTCGATAAATATTTCAGGATATGCAGAACCTTCAGTGTAATGACATCCATCTGATCTGCTTCCCGTCAAGTAGTTCCAGCCACAAAAAGCTGCGAATTCATCCTCGATCGATAAACCGGATGAATCCATGGCTGTCGAGATAGCATCCATTCCGTCAAGGTAGGTTGTATTCATAAATATATCCTTTATAAGATCTACACCATATTCACTGGTTAAATAATGGAAATAAATACAGGTTGAATACCAGTGAGAGCCTATGGCAGTCAAAGGTGTCCATGGATAATCAAAAAAAAGGTTTAGATAGTTATAATAATCATTAACATAATTGTATACAATATCCTCCATCCAAACCGCAGATGTCTCGAGTAACCATATTTTTTCTTCAGGATCGTAAGCGAAATGTGAAGCATGATGGAACTCATGAGCAGCTGTAACTTTAAAAGCACCCCATTCACTGCCTTCTGGGTCATCATTGCTGGGGAATCCAATGTAATTATCTCGCACCTCGATATATGCTGCCAAATTATGCCAAGGTTCTGGACCCTCGATAGTGTCTGGATAAGTGATGCCATAAATGCCAACTCCTAAACGACTTATATAGACATCAAATAGGCTATCTCCACCGAGTGTTCCATCCGAAACAGGGGCTAAAAATCCAAGTGAGTCGATTTCAACGGACCAGGCTCGATCAAAGAACTCAGCACATCGGCGAGCGTAATATGTATCGGTTATTGCTGGATTATAGTGTATTCGAAAATGTCCACCGGAACTTACTATACTCACAGGCTTAAAGGGTCGACTTATTAACGTTGGTAATAACTGTTTTTGTCGGGAAGTTAAGTAGTCTTTATTACGAAGAATATCTAAAAGCAGCGGTGTTCCGGACCTTATTATCATTGGAGGTGTTAATTCTGGATTAAGCGAATCCGGTTCAAAGAGCACCGTAAATTCAAGCTGAATTCGTTCCTCTATTGAAAGTTCATCAAGAGAAAAGCAGATGGTAACAGTAAATAGAACTCCGATTAAAAAGTATCTGAATGTGTTCGAAATTTTCATATTAGTAATAATATTTTTTCTTATAATTAAAAAAACCTTTACAGATCGTCAATCATTTCTATAATTGTAAAAATTTTAGGGGGTAATACCCATGTTGTTCCCAACCATATTTTCGTTTTCAAAAATACACACATTTAATGAAATAGCTATGTCATCATATTTAAAAGCCAATTATAACATACAAATTCGGATTAGCAAAATTCAAATCAATAATATAATTTCTTCAAAAAATGTAAATAATTTAATAATAAAATCTAATAATTCATCGATTAGAAATTATTGTTAGACACAAGAAAGGAGTTTATATGAAAAAATTTAATGAAAAACTGAGCTTCGACGACATACTTTTGAAACCCCAGTATTCTGAAGTTATGCCGGATGAAGTTGACATTTCGATCCGTTTAACAGAAGGCATTACACTGAATATCCCAATACTTTCTGCTGCAATGGACACTGTTACGGAGTATAGAATGGCTATCGCAATGGCTCAGGTTGGAGGATTAGGAGTGATTCACAGAAACATGTCCTCCGAGATGCAGGCTGAAGAAGTTAGAAGAGTTAAGAGATTTGAGGCTGGATTAATTCCCGATCCTATGACAATTGAACCTGAAGCAACGATTGGCAAAGCGTTCGAAATTATGAGGACTCAGCACATTTCAGGGCTTCCAGTTGTTACTGAGACCAGATTGGTTGGCATTATAACTCATCGAGATCTAAGATTTGAAACGGACATGTCAAAGAAGGTTTCGCAATTGATGACAAGTGAACTAATAACTGTCAGAACAGGAGATAATTTTGATGTGGCAATTAATAAACTACATCAACACCGGATTGAAAAGCTTCCAGTAGTCGATGAAGACGGCAAGCTTACTGGACTTATTACTGTAAAGGATATTCAGAAATCCTCGGAGCATCCAAATTCCTCAAAGGATAATATTGGTAGACTGCTTGTGGCAGCAGCGATAGGTGTCGGTACGGATATGAAAGAAAGAACTGAGATGCTTGTCGATTCTGAGGTTGATGTCTTGGTTGTCGATACTGCTCACGGAGATTCGAAAAACGTGATGGAAACAACTGCATATCTTAAAAGAACTTATCCTGATATAACTTTAATCTCTGGTAATGTGGCGACGGTAGAGGGTGTTATAAGATTAATTGATAGTGGCGCTGATATTATAAAGGTTGGAATAGGTCCCGGATCGATTTGTACAACTCGCGTTGTAACAGGTTGTGGTGTACCCCAAGCTTCAGCGGTTATGGAATGCGCTGAAGAAGCAGAAAAACGTAATATTAAAATTATATCTGATGGTGGAATAAGGTATAGTGGGGATGTAGCCAAAGCAATTGCTTTGGGAGCATGTACTGTTATGATTGGTAATCTAATTGCTGGAACCGACGAGGCACCAGGAGAAACAATTTTATATGAAGGCAGACGATTTAAGGTTTACAGAGGAATGGGGTCTCTTGGAGCTATGAAAGTCGGTGCAAGAGACAGATACTATCAGGAGGATATTATTAATCATAGAAAACTTATCCCAGAAGGTATTGAAGGTCGAGTTCCTTATAAAGGACCTGTTGAAGAAACTATCATTCAGTTAATGGGTGGATTAAGAGCTGGTATGGGAATGACCGGTGCTAAGACAATTATTGAATTGCAGAATAGTGTCGATTTCATAAAGGTAACATGGTCTGGACTTGCGGAATCGCATCCTCATAATGTTCAGATAACGCAAGAACCGCCTAACTATCAAATTCTTTAAATGATGTAACAGTCTTTTGTTCTTGGTTTTGCATAACTTTTGAATTGGGAATAAGAACTACTAATCCTATAATTACAAGAAGTGACATAATTCCGATAGCAACTTGAAAGCGAATTTTACCGGGTGAGTTTGCAAGAATTAACGTTGTAGCACCCCAAATCAGTGGTCCTACGGTCGCTGCGGCTTTTCCGGTTAGAGAATATAAACCAAAAAAGCGTCCCACAGAATCTATAGGTGTGAGTTTTAATAAGTATGGTCTTCCAGTTGTCCATACCCCACCAAGCATTATGCCTAGTAATGCTCCACAACCCCAAAACACCGTTGTTGTTGGAAAAAGTGATAATGCCGAAAGCCCGATAATCCATCCCACAAGATCGATAATCAAAGATTTATGAGGTCCTATAATGTCGGTAATTTTACCCCAGATGAAAGACCCAATAACTGCAAATGTAGTTGATATGATAAAGAAAAGTATCTTTGTTGAATCGCTAAACCCCATGGCTTTTTCAGCGAATATAGCCATAAATATTATTGTTGTCTCGACTGCTTCATGAAAAAGAAATCTTGATAGTAGAAACCTTCTAATCCCTGGGTATTTCTTCGTATCCTTTAATGTTTCCCATATTTTTTTGAGAGGAGTTTTAGTGGTCTTATCTGCTGGGTATCTGGTACGTTTTTCATCTTTGGAAAAGTATATTAATGTTGGTAATGCAAAAAGGAAAAACAGAATGGCTGTGGGAAAAAACGTGGCTTCTCTTCCACCTGCAGAAATTGGAGTATTAAGCCCAAAAAGTTTGCCTGTATTAAACGGCATAATTAAAGCCATTCCGACGATCGAACCTATATAGCCGAAAGCAGTTCCAATACCGCTGACAATTCCCCATCTCTCTTTATTTGCAGCACGTGGTAGAAGTGAATTATAAAAAGTCAATGACAACTGATAGCAAACATTTGCAAAGATGAAAGCGATTATAATTATCCATAGCAGTTTTAGATATCCACAGAAACCGATTATAGTTGTCCCAATTATCACCCCAAGTACAAACAACCCAAAGAAACCCATTCGTCGACCGGTTCGATCGGAAATAGTTCCGAACAATGGTGCTAAAAACACAACAGCAATCTGTGATATTGAATATGCAACACCTACGTAGATTTCCGGTGCACCTAAGTCGGAAACTATTAGTAGTGGAAAATACATAGAAATGATATTCATCGAGAAAATAGTATCTGCAAAGTCATAAATAGCCCAAACAAATTCTCGGAATTTTAAACCTTTTAATAACATGTAGTTATAGTTATCCTTTTACGTAGTAAAATGCAATGATATTAATTGCATATCGCGCAATGTTTTATATCTCGACTTGTAAATTTAATAAATCTGTTATACATTCTTCTGCAGTAAATGCTGTAGAAAAAGCAAAAACTTTTATAGATTTGGAAGATGAATAAGTTACCCAAATTTTATTTAGCTTCGCAGTCGCCAAGAAGACATGAACTTCTAAAAAGGATTGGTTTTCCTTTTGAGATTGTTAAGCGAGCTGAAGTCGATGAATCTGTGGAATCGAGCATGAATCCTGCTTTTTTTGCAGAGAAGTTGGCAAAAAATAAGGTTAAAGCAGCATTGATTCCATCGGATGCCAACGGTTTTATTTTGGGTTTTGATACAATTGTCTATATTGAGGACGAAATATTAGGTAAACCAGAAAACAAAGAACAAGCTTTTTTATTTCTCAAACGGCTTTCAGGATCCTGGCATAATGTTTTTACCGGTGTGGCAGTGATGAGGACAGAGGATATGAAAGTTGAATCCGATGTCGAGATAACAAAAGTGAAATTTTCAAAAATGAAACTTAGTGAAATCGAGTTGTATGTGAATTCTGGAGAACCCTTGGATAAAGCGGGAGCATATGGTATTCAAGAGCTTGGGGCTCTTCTTGTCGAGAGAATTGAGGGTTGCTTTTATAATGTTATGGGTTTACCCCTTTTACGCTTGACTAAAGTATTAGAGCGTTTTAACATTAAAAGAACTCTTTTATTACGGAGGAATTTGTGAGTGAGCTTGGTGACTATATTCGTCAACTAAGGGAAAAGAAAGGCATTTCCATCGAACAAGCTGCGAAGGATACATTGATAAATCCTTCGTATCTCGATGCATTGGAGGAGGGAAATTATGAAATCCTTCCACCGGAAGTCTATGTTATAGGGTTTCTTAAAACATACTCAGAATATTTGGGTGTTTCTGCAGATGAGTTTCTCAATCTATACGGACCAAAAAAACAAAGAGTTCGAAAGAAGCGAAAAGAGAATGCATTGCTTTCAAATATTAGTAACATTCCTCCATCAGAGGTTGTTGAGAATGAAAGTACATCATTTTCTGATGTCGTTCATTCATTGAGAGCTGTTCCCATCATTATCTATGTTATCGGATTTCTGGTAATTTTTGTAGCTGTGGTTATAATTCTTTCCGTAAGTAAAACAACAAGTCCACCAGAAACTGTCATCGAGGGTGTAGAGGCGGATTCGCTAATTTATACAATGGCACCTGCTCCAATTGATAATGACATTGGTCAGGAAATTAATATCAAGATCGATAAAGTTGATCCAAATAAGGAGTTGTTTCGAGCGGAATCGTTAACATATATTTTTCGCACAAGAGAGCAGGTTGATCTATATGTTGAAGTGGATTACCGCAGAGTTATGCACGGTAAATTGAGTAGAGGAGAAGAAAAGAAGTGGCGAGTTAAAAATTCCATATACATAGAAACTAGCAATCCAAGTGCGCTGAAAATCTCGGTTAACGGGTTTGATCTTGCACCTTTGAATATTAAACACGACCAATCGTTAGACCTAAGAAGAGATAATATATTGCAGTTTTTAGAGGACTATCAACCATTGCCACCAGGAGTCACATCTGCTTATGGGGAGAGAATCGAGAGTATGGTTCCAGAAAGTCTAATTATGCAAAAACCATCGTCGGAGGCTCGAAAGAATATTAAAAGATCTAAAATACCACCGTCAAAAACTCCAGAAACTAAAAGTCAAAATACAAGACAGAGTATAAAACCACCTACATCAAATAAGAAAAATAATCAATAACTCTATATTCCAGGACGAGGGATAAACTTATAATACAAGATTTGCGGAAGTTAGTTACAACCATGGAGGAATAAATGTTGGATGAAAGAATCTTTAAAGCCTATGATATAAGAGGTATATATCCTACTCAATTAGATGATAAGACAGCATATCTTATAGGTGGAGCAACTGTAAACGTTATTAGCGCAAAAAGAGTTGTTGTGGGTAGAGATGCAAGGATTTCCTCCAAATCTCTTGAAAGGGCTTTAATAAGAGGGTTGAGTGATGCTGGTGCGACTGTTGATATTTTAGGAGAAATTTCCACCGATGCAATGTATTATGCAGTCGGGAAATACGATTACGACGCTGGTATTATGGTTACAGCTTCACATAATCCACCCGAATACAACGGATTCAAAATTTCTAAAGCTGATGCTATTCCTCTTTCTGGTGATTCTGGACTCCCAGAAATCAAAAGGATTGTAAAATTGGGAAAATTCAGAATTTCTCGATACCCCGGGAGCATTCAATCAAGACAAATCTTAGATGAATATGTAAGACATTGCTTGGGTTTCATCAACGTAAAAAATCTAAAACCATTTAGAATTGCAATTGACGCTGCAAATGGGGTTGCGGGAATTGTTTTGGAAAAAATATTACCTCTTTTGCCATTTAAAGTCGAAAAACTTTTCTTTGAGCCAGATGGTAATTTCCCTAATCATTTTCCCAATCCTATGGAACCAGAAAATACTGAGGTTCTGAGAAAAAAGGTTCTTAAAAAACATTTTGATTTCGGTGTGGCATTTGATGGAGATGCGGATCGAATGTTCCTTATCGATGAGAAAGGAAATTTTGTTGGTGGAGATATGATTGTAGCTTTGGTTGCACGAAAAATGCTGCGGCAAGAAAGCTACTCCGCAATTGTCCACAATTTAATCTGCTCAAAAACAGTTACAGATATTATAAAGAAATACCATGGGAAATCCATAAGAAGCCGTGTAGGTCATGCTTTCCTGAAACCTTTAATGCGTGAAAACAACGCTATTTTCGGCGGTGAGCATTCTGGTCATTACTTTTTTAGAGATCACTGGTTTGCTGATTCAGGACTTATTGCATTTCTTGTTGTTGCCGAAGTTATTTCCGAGGAGGAAAAGAGCATTTCGCAAATTATTGCAGATATAGATAGATACTATAGAACAGGTGAAATTAACACTGAAGTTAAAGATCGATGGGAAACATTAGAATGTGTGGTGGTTAAGGTTAGTGAATTAACTGGAGTCGAACCAGATCGACTCGATGGTATTACTTTTACGTATGACAATTGGTGGTTCAATATTAGGCCATCAAATACTGAACCTCTTTTAAGACTTAACATCGAGGCTGATTCTCCTGAACTTCGAGATGATAAATTGCGCTGGATTTTAGATATTATAAATGAATGCAAGTGATTCGAAAAATGTGTTCGAAATGCAAAATTGGTCGATGTATAAGTGCTAACTGATTTATGTAAACAATTTAGATGGATTCAATAAATATAAATACTTCACTGGGGATATTAGTATTTCTAATTGTTTATTCATATTCCGAATGGATTATTGATTCTTTCGACAAAAAATAATCTTGCTATTAACAGGGGAACACAGTGAAAAAGCTCTGGCCATATGTTTTGCTTCTTATAATTGTTGTGTCTCTCTTTGGGGATTTTATTTTCTCAAATAAAGTTCTTTTTGGTACCGATTTTATGGACCTGGGATATTTCGCGGTCAAATTATTCCGGGAGCACGTTGTAAATATCGGATCATATCCGCTCTGGGATCCATATATTCATGGCGGAATACCTTTTATTGAAGCTCTTCACGGAGCGATTTTCTCTCCAATTTCAACTCCAATTCGAATTTTATTTCCTGCACACCGATCTTTTGGGCTCTCGGAAATTGTTCACATTTTTCTTGCTGGTCTTTTCATGTTCCTTTTGCTAAGGTTTTATAAACTTAGAAATAAATCTTCCTTTTTTGGGGCACTTACATATATGCTGTTACCTTTAACAGTATCGATGGTCTATGCCGGACATGACGGCAAGATATCGGTTATTGCTCTATTGCCTCTTCAAATATGGTTGCTTGAACGTGCTCTAAAACACAGGAGAATACGTGATTTCGCATGGTTCTCGCTGGGATATGCTGCATTAATTTTCACTGCTCATATGCAGCTTGCATATTTTGCATCTTGGCTTATCGCAGGTCTTTTCATTTTCAGAGTAATCAGAATGTTGAGGATCGATAAAGAAAAATTTAATAAAGTTGCAAGGATTGTATTGCTTTTCGTTGTTTTTTTGTTGTTGGGTGTTTGTATCTCTGCAATTCAGTTACTTGGGCCATATGATTACCTAGGAAAATATTCTGTGAGAACGATCCATACAGAGCAGCGTGGAATAGAATTTTCTAATTCGTGGAGAGCAAATATCGAGGACATAGTTTCCGTTTTTGTTCCTGATTTTGTAGGTCAAAATGTTGGTGTAAAATTCAATGCATATTGGGGAAGAAATATCTTCCGACTAAATTCATTATATATAGGTCTCTTGATTTCCTTGTTAGGTATAGTAGGTTTTTTAGCATTGAAAAACCCTTTACTGCACTTTTTTGGTCTCTTTTCTGTTTTCATAATAACTTATTCAATGGGAACGCAAACTCCACTATTTTATCTATATTATTATATTATTCCAGGAGTAAAGAAATTTCGAGCACCAGAGACTGCATTATTCGTTGCTGCTTTTGCTTTCGTTGTTGCTGCAACTTTTGTTATTGATAAAGTGCTCTCTATTAATGAAGCGAAGAAATCTAGTAAAAAATCATCAAAGATTAAGAATAATCAAATTACTAAGCTTTACAAATACATTCTTTATACTGGGATAATTGGTTCTGTTGTTGTGATACTTCTTGTAATTTTCGGTAAATCGGTTAGTCAATGGTGGATTAATACCGTATACGACCCACATACAGTGAATATCAGCAGAAAAATCGGTTTTTTAAAGACAAATTATTCAATTTTTACTGGTAGTGCTTTTTTGTCTCTCATTTTGTCATGGATTGGAATCGGAGCATTGCTATGGAAAATCCGCAATAGAAAAATAAGCTCAGTTATTATTATTGTTTTGCTTTGTATTCCTGTTTTAGTTGATTTCTGGCGTTTTGATAGACGATTTATTGTTACTGGTGATATAAACAGATATTACACAAAGACTAATACAATTTCCTTCCTTCAACAATTTCGAGATACTTATGGACCATTTAGGGTTTTTGCTCTTCCACAAACCTTATCCTACACACAACTTGGCTCCTTTGGTGTTGAAGTAACGACATTAGAGGAGCTTCATGGCAACCAACTCAGGTGGTATGATGAATTTACCGGGAAGCACGAAAAAAGAAGTAATCTTATCATGTATCCGCATTTTTGGGATATTTTGAATTTCAAAATCATATTATCTCCACAACAACTTAATATTCCCACCTTTGAATTAATTCAGTCCACAGAGTCGGGATTTCTTTATCATAATTTTACAGCGTTCCCACGGATACGGTCCTTCCACAAATGGGAGGTGCTCGATCATAAAGATATTCTTACGAAACTTAAAAATCCTGACTTTGTTATGGATTCTCTCAATAACTATCGAACAATTCTATTGCTTGAGGAAGATCCGAAGTTGCCACAGAATCATTTCGGCGACACCGCTTATATCTTTGGGATCGAGGGTAAAGTAATTGAAGATAAGGAAGACGAATACACGTTTGAGATAAACATGCCGAAAAACGGAATAGCTTTCATATCTTCCAATTGGTATCCGTCCTGGCATGCGGAGGAAAACGGGAATAAACTACCTGTTATTAGAGCGGATTACTCATTTATAGGAATACCACTTAAGGCTGGCAATCATATTGTTAAGATGTATTATTCAGCGCCTATTTTAAATATTTCTTTAGGCATTTCGCTTGTATCGATAATTATATCTATTGGTTTACTTATTGGATCCATTGTTATAAAACCGCGAAAAAAGAAATAGTACTTTCTGATGCCTATGTCTAGTAAGATAAAAAGAGTTGCAGCTACATTGCTAAAATTGCTTATCGCGTTTGTTATTGCTTACTTCATTTTTCGAAAACTTAATGCAAGTCTATCCGAAACAGCAAAAGCATTAGCTCATGCAAATTTTCCATTAATGAGTTTAGGTATATTATTAATTATCTTAGCTCTTTTAATAGTTATGGTTGTTTGGCGAAAGATATTATCAGATATATATGGATTTAAACTTTCTGTACCCCAAGCATTGATTCTTCAGTCAATGCCTAATATTGCTAAATATATCCCCGGTAAAATATGGTTTATTTTTGCGCAGGTTTATCTTGCAAAAGAATTCGGTGTAAATTCAGTTTCTATTGTTGTTACAACTTTAATTTCTCAAATGATTCTTATAACCTCTGCAATATTTGCTGGATTTCTGCTTGTGGATTTTGCTAAAACACCTCTTTTCTCTATTTGGGGTGTTATTTTCCTTGTAGTTTTAATTGTTATTCTTTTGAAACCTCGGATTTTGCATAAGATAATAGAACTTGGCTTGAAAATTATGAAAAAAAAGCTTGAAGTTAAACCACCCAAGATGAAATTATGGACCTTATTGTATTCACTTGTTGTCTGTGTTGCAGTTTGGATAATTATTGGTCTAGGAATCACAATGTGCTCAGCATCAGTATTTGGCTTTAATATGTACTCTAATACTCCTGAAATTACTGGTGCATTTTGTATTAGTTATGTTGTAGGATATATTTCGTTTTTCGCACCAGCGGGAATTGGCATAAGAGAAGGGGTAATGGCATTGTTGCTTCCTGGAAATCTTTCTACACTTCAATCATCTGTGATTTCCATAGGTTCCAGGTTGTGGATTACTATTGCTGAAATTATCTTTTATGGATTCATTATTTTGTTATATTTGCGAATGGGAATTAGCAAAAAGGCAACAATTAGTTTAGATAAAACTAAAAACTGAGAACAAATGTACGATTTTAATCTAACCTATGGGAGGAATGTGATGAGAGGTAAGTTTCTTTTAATAGCAATGATTCTGGCAATTTTATTATGTTCTTTTGTGAGTGCAGCGGAAGTCAAGATTGCTTATTTTGATACCGAACGTTTAAGACTGGAATGGGGTGATTGGAAAGACGCCCAAGCTAAGTTTGACGAAGATGTTCAAGTTTGGCAACAGGAAGCCGAGAAAATGGAACAGGAAATAAACCAACTTATGGAGGACTACCAACGCCAAGAATTGATGCTTTCTGAGAATAAAAGAATTGAAAAACAAAAAGTTATTCAGCAGGAACAATTAGAATACCAAGAATTTCTATCAACAATATTTGGGCAAGGGGGTGAAGCGGAGAAGAGAAACGCTAAACTAACTAAACCATTATACGATAGAATAAAGGAAGCTTTGGCTGCGCTGGCTAACAAATACGGTTATACTGCAATTTTTGATGTCAATGGGAGTGGCATTGCATATGTCGATCCTTCACTCGATATAACAGAAGAACTTCTAAGTGAGCTTGGAAAGCGATGAGACTAGAGGAATTAGCTGAAAGATTACATCTTGAATTTCTCGGAGACGGAGAAATATCAATAGATTCTCCAGCTTCTCTTGTTTGCGCAAAAAAAAACAATTTATCGTTATACTATCACCGGCGTAGTAAAAAACAGCTTGAATCAACTGCTGCGGGTGCCGTAATTATTGTTAAGAAGGATTATCCAGAAAATGCAAATTTTGCTGCTTTGCTCTCGGAAAATCCATTAGACGATTTTCGCAGAGCTATTGAAATTCTCGTTCCAGTTAAGAAGCCAGAACGTTATATCTCAAACCGGTCGTGGATCGATGCGAAAGCGATTTTGAGTGAAGAAATTTCTGTCGAGCCATTTGCAGTTATTGGGAAAGCTAAGATTGGTTTTGGTTCTATAATTAAGGCTAATGTTGTTATTGGAGACGATGTCGAAATCGGTTCTGATTGTATTATTTATCCTAATGTAGTCATATACGATGGCGCTAAAATTGGGAATAGGGTTATAATTCATGCATGTGCTGTGATTGGTTCTGATGGTTTTGGGTATTCCAGAACAACAGACGGCTTTTTCCATAAAATTCCGCAGATTGGTGGTGTAATAATTGAAGATGATGTGGAAATTGGGGCTAATTCCGCTATTGACAGAGCCGCATTGGATTGGACAATAATTTCGCAGGGAACCAAAATAGACAATCTCGTTCAAATCGGACACAATTGTATTGTTGGTAGGAATTGTGCTATGGCTGGACAAGTTGGTTTAGCAGGAAGTTGCATTTTAGGAGATAGAGTTCTGCTTGGTGGGCAAGTTGGTTTGGCGGGACATCTTGAACTTGGAGATAATACCATTGTCTTCGCTCAGTCGGGTGTCGATAAATCGTTTAATCCGAAGTCAGAAATTTTAGGTTCACCAGCTAAGCCTATTAAAATTAAATTGAAAGAATTATCAGCACTGGCAAAACTTCCGGAATTGTTGAGAAAACTTAGGAAAAAGCAAATAATATAGTTGCCTAATGTTTGTGAATTAACTTGATAGTTTAAAGATTATAGGTATTTTTTTTTAACTTGGGGTATTATTTTTATAAATGTAACAAATACATATTATTACTAAACAAATGTTGTTTGATTAGGAGATATTGTATTTCTTGTAAAGAGTTTAAGGAGGAGATATGCGCAAGATTTTATTTTTCTTAATTATTTTAACTGTAATATTTTTCGTTGGATGTGAAAAACCAGGCGAAGAAAAGGAAAAACCAAATAAGGACGGAACAAGCTGGGAAATCGTCCATACATATGAATCTGGTATGCCAGAATTGCAAGTGGGCTGTATTAATAATGGCGGGAGATTCATAGCAGTAGGCGCAGGACAAGGTTATGTAGCAATTTCTACAGATGGCGGACTTTCTTGGAACTCTCAAAATATCGTATATATGGATACTTCAGGTTATGCCGTTAAGGCAATGGATTTCTATGATGAGAATGTTGGTGTTCTGGGAGGTTCTAGATCTTTGTTTAGAACCGAAGATGGCGGAAACACATGGACATTTGTGGCGGATGGCGATCTTAGCAGAGTTTATTTTACCAAAATACAATTCTTGGATGCAAATAATGTTTATGCTTTCGGAACAACTAAACTTTTTAAATCAACCGATGCTGGAAAGAACTGGACAACTCATTTAGTTGATACTTTAACAGGTGGAGAATTTGGTGCAATGGACGTTGATTTTTTCGATTTGCAGCATGGTGTTATTGTAACTGATGGTAAACTCGTTCTATACACCGATGACGGCGGAAATACTTGGAATCCTGAAACACTAAATGTTGAAGATGTGGTATTTAATGCTGTTGTTGGTGTTTCGAACGAAAAATTCCTTATTTGCGGTACAAAAGGTACTTTTATGAAGAGAGTTGTTGATGGTGATTCTGTGTATTGGAAAGGTGTTAGATCCGGTGTTAGTACAACTCTTAGAAGTATTGCTGTTGAAGGTGATAAAGTTATTGCTGTTGGGGACTTCGGTAACATAACGGTTTCTTCCATAGCCGCTGATGATAGTGTGATGACGAGAATTACTAACCTTAATTCATATGGCGACTTTGTTTACACAGATATCGATCCGGATGGAAATCATGTATTAGCGGTTGGTTCAGACCCAATTAGACGAGGTGCCACAATTCGATTAGGTTCCAATAATTTCACAAGATGGACAGGTGCTAATTACGGAACAGTAGTTACATTAATAGATATGTATTTTTTCAATTCGAACGAAGGTGTTCTAATTGGCAAAAAAGCTACAATTTACAAGACTTACGATGGTGCTGCGACTCTTATACAAAAAGTTCTACCGTATCACCTCGATATAACATTGAATAGTGTGGACTTTTTCAACGAAAACGATGGCGTTATTGTTGGGGGATATACCGAGAACGGTAGTATATTCTTAACTCACGATGGCGGCGAATATTGGGAATTGCTAGATCCTGAAAATATCCACAAAGTAAGAATTTATACAGACAATCTGACGTTCGTGCATGTTGTAAGCAATGATGTCGCTTATATTGCAGGTGGTAATGGATTTGTGTTGAAAACCACAGATAAAGGGAATACATGGACTGAAATGCCCACTGGTTCAAATGCGGACTTGCTTGTAATGCATTTCATTTCGGAAGATGAGGGTTGGATTGTTGGGAATTCAGGTGTTATTTTACATACGACCGATGGCTGTGCGACTTGGGATGAACAGGAATCGAACACATCCGCACTTCTTTCTGATGTCCAATTCATCGATGAGAACAACGGTTGGATTTGTGGCAATTTCGTCATTCTTAAAACCACTGATGGTGGTAATACTTGGGAAAAAATTGAAGTTGTGCCAAATTTATTTACTCAATTCCGAAAACTGTCTTTTCAAACATTCGACAATGGCTGGATGGTTGGTAATTATGGGCATTTAGTTCATACTGTTGACGGTGGTAAAACCTGGTATCAGCAAGCTATGAATCTTAACCAAATTGGTTTAACCGAATCAGATTTATACTCAATTTTCATTTTGGATTCAGAGGATGGTTGGGCTGTTGGTGATTCTGGTACAATACTCAGACTTGTTAGGTGATTAATCGCACTGTGATTATTTCGAAATAAATGACTTCATTTCTAAAAAGTAACATCGATGCTTTTTTACCAGTTATCAATGATTGGTTGCATCGATTGCTTCCCAGTGAAAACGACAAACCAGAGTTGGTTCATCGTGCAATGCGTTACAGCGTTTTCGCTGGTGGTAAACGTTTAAGACCTTTTTTGGTTTATAAAGCTTTCAAATGGGTTGGTGGTGATGGTGATATAATTTTTCCTCCTGCATGTGCTATAGAATTCATACACACATATTCGTTAATTCATGATGACCTACCAGCGATGGATAACGACAATCTTAGGCGAGGAAAACCCACATGTCATAGAGTATTCGGGGAAGCTATTGCAATTTTAGCAGGGGATGCACTTCACGCACTGGCTTTTAAATTGTTAGCTGAGACTGGGAATGCTGAAATTGTATATGAGACTGCAAATGCAATTGGCTCAAACGGTCTTGTTGGTGGTCAGGTTGTTGATGTTGAAATGGAAGGTCAGAATGTCGATGAGGAAACAGTTTATTATATTCATTCTCGTAAGACTGCAGCTCTATTTACTGCATCTGTGCGTATTGGTGCAATTCTTGCAGGTGCATCTGAAAAACAGCTTATTTCTCTTACTAATTATGCAAAGAATATGGGGATTGCATTCCAAATTACCGATGATATACTCGATATAATTGGGGATACAAAAAAAATTGGCAAACCAACAGGTTCGGATATAGAATTGGATAAAGCAACTTATCCGAAGGTGATCGGATTGGACAAATCTAAGAAAGTGGCTACTAAATTGATTGATAAAGCGATGAACTCTTTACTAAATCATCGCGATAATAGAATATTCGTCGATTTGGCTAATTACATTTTAAAACGAACTAACTGATAAATAGATATTTAAAATAATCTATTAGAACGATTAATTATTAGAGGTAAAAGAGTTGGCAATTCTTGACAAAGTAAATTTTCCAACCGATATCGAGGAGCTTTCAGATAATGAATTAATTCAATTATCTGAGGAAATTCGAAATTACATTATCGATACCGTTTCCAAAACTGGCGGACATTTAGCACCCAGTTTAGGTGTAGTTGAGCTTACTGTAGCATTATTAAAAGTTTTTAAACCACCAATCGATAAAATCATTTGGGATGTAAGTCATCAAACATACGCATATAAAATTCTCACTGGCAGAAAGGATAAACTGAAAACAATAAGGCAATTAGGAGGCATATCCGGTTTTCTTAAGAGAGAGGAAAGCGAATATGACGTCTGGGGTGCAGGACATGCAAGTACTGCAATTTCAGCGGCATTAGGTTTTGCTACTAAAAGAGACCTTGTCGGGGGAAATTATAATGTAACCGCAGTCATTGGGGACGGTTCACTTACAGGCGGCATCGCATTTGAGGGACTAAACAATGCAGGATGTTCAGGAAAGAACATCCTGATTATTCTCAACGATAATGCGATGTCTATTTCTCCTAATGTTGGTGCATTGGCAAAATATTTGACAAAGTTCGTTGCCAGCCCATTTTATCAAAAGGTTAAATCCCAGATTTGGGAAGCCACAGGCAAAATTGGTGGAGTTGGATCGCGCATGCGAGTTTTGGCTCGCAAACTGGAGGATTCTTTTAAAAATCTGGTAGTTCCGGGAATGTTTTTCGAACAATTAGGCTTCGACTATTATGGACCGGTTAACGGTCATGATATTCATGAGCTGACTTCTATTCTTGAGGAAATTAAAGATGTAAAAAAACCTAAATTGTTACATGTTGTAACTATTAAGGGTAAAGGATTTAAGCCTGCTGAAAAGGATGCTACCACGTATCATGGATTGGGAAAATTTGATCCTAATACTGGTGAGCTTTTTAAAACAACTGGTTCACATTTATACACAAATGTTTTTGGTAATGCAATGATTGAGCTTGGCAAGAAATTTCCTGACCTTTGTGCGATAACAGCTGCAATGTCCACAGGCACTGGACTTGATTTATTCAGTGAGAAATATACGGATCGTTTTTTTGACGTTGGAATAGCTGAGTCGCATGCAGTCCTTTTTGGCGGTGCGCTTGCTGTTGAGGATAGAAGGACTGTTGTTGCTATTTATTCTACTTTTCTTCAAAGAGCGTACGATATTATTATTCACGATATAACACTTCAAAAGGTTCCACTAGTTCTTGCATTAGATCGAGCAGGTATTGTGGGGGAAGACGGTCCTACACATCATGGTGCCTTTGACATATCTTATCTTCGCTCGATACCCGGGATGGTTGTTACAGCACCTAAAGATGGACAAGAACTAAGGAATTTGCTTTTTACCGCATTACATAGGTTTAGCGAACCTTGGGCAATAAGATACCCACGTGGACTTGTACCTGATAAAGTTACAGACAGTTTCAATGAAATTCCGTTTAGTAGTTGGGAAATCATTATTGAAGGGGATGGTAATTTACTTGTTCTTGCAGTTGGCTCTATGGTTTATCCCGCTATTGAAGCTGCACAATCGATATCTCAATTTAAACCATCGGTGGTTAACTGTAGATTTATTAAACCATTTGATAAAAAACTTCTTGAAGATCTCCTTAAGACACATAAAAATGTATTAATTATAGAAGAAGGTTCAGAGCTTGGTGGATTTGGTGAGGGAGTTTCTGCTTATGCAATGAGTAAAGGTTTAAAGCACAGAATTATTATTCGTGGTATTCCGGATAAGTTTATACAACACGGGACAAGGGCACAATTACTATCTATTTTGGGATTAGATGTTAGTGGAATAAAAGCATCGATGGAAAAATTTTGGGTTTCAAATCAAAAATAAAGCGATGTTATGAAAGAGAAATTTTCTAAAACATTAATTTTGTTAATTGTTACTGTGATCTTTATTAATACAAGCCCATCTTTGTATGCCGCAAGAAGAAAGTCGGCAAGAACTCGAAGGGAAACGACAACAGCTCCAGCAAAAACTACACCCAAAGAGAAGCTCACCCCCAAATCCAAAGCAGTTCAAAGCAATTCTGCAGCTAATATGTATTCCATTGGAGATTCACTACTTAGGGCTGGTGATACAACCTCCGCAATTGAGAAATTTATTTCTATTGCAAAAAAAATGCCAAATGATTCTCTTGCTAATTCGGCAATATACAAAGCAGGTAATTTAATGTTGAGAGTTGGACAAATTGATGAGCTAAACAATTTTCTTCGTGCAATCCCAAAAAAGAGTCCCGAGGTGGAAATATTGC
Organism: bacterium; assembly: GCA_030613005.1. Lineage (GTDB taxonomy): Bacteria > UBP14 > UBA6098 > B30-G16 > B30-G16 > JAUWMV01. Next base: position 35,499 of record JAUWMV010000013.1, read on the forward strand.
AGGCGAATATCTTTAAGAAAAAAGGTCAAGATGCTAAAGCACTTATGAAATACAGAGATGTAGAGGTTCTATTTGTTGGGACTAAATGGCAGAAAATAGCAAGGGATGAGGGTGATAAAATTTCGAGCAAAATTCGTGCGATAAATTTAAGTTCTGGAGAATAAAAGGATTTCAAAGGTACAATTTTGTAATTTCAGATATAATATAAGAGTTATCTATTTTAATTCTGGCGGATTACCGAAATTTTTAGAATAGCTTATAAATAGTCAATTCAAGAACAAACTCAGTCACATTAATCGATATTATGCGAATTTTACTTCACATTTGTTGTGCTCCGTGTGCAATATTTCCTATTGATGTATTAACTAATGAGAATATGGATGTTTCTGGTTTTTGGTTTAATCCAAATATCCAGCCATACATTGAATATCGAAAAAGATTAATTGAAGTCAGGCGATTTCTTAGAGATCAAGCTATTCCTCTTATTGAAGAGGATGAATATATGCTCGATAAATTCTTGAAAAGCATTTTATCAGCACCAGAAAAATTAAATCGTTGTACAATTTGCTACGATATCCGACTGAGAAAAACAGCTGAAATTGCTGCTTTACATGAGTTTGATGCATTTACAACTACTTTGCTTTATAGCAAATATCAGAATCATGAATATATTACGCAGTTATGCAAAAAGCTTGCTCAAAACTTCGGTGTGAAATTTCTTTATCGAGATTTCCGTGAGGGTTGGAGCAGGGGTATTAAACTTTCAAGAAAATTGGGATTATACAGACAACAATATTGCGGATGCATTTTCAGCGAGTTCGAGAGATTTCGAAATTGTGCAGATAGCTATTTGGAAAAGACTAAATGGAATGATAAAGCGAAAAATTAACACGAATTAAGATAGTCTAATCCACTTTAAAAGTTGTGTTCCTCGAATTTTCACTGTTGCCAATATTATTTCCGTTAGAAGATTTATTTGTACTAATTGAGATTTGAGCAACCGTTGCTTGCTTGATTGTTGGAATCTTATATATTCAGTCACAACAAAAAGATTAAATATATTTTATAAGGGGAAATAGCCTTTTGTATAGGGAGGAATAGTATATGAAGTTGGATGATATAGTAATTTCTCGTGCTATTATCGAAAGATTTTCCGAGAAGCTTTTAGATAGTATTGAATGCGAGGTTGCAATAGTAGGGGGTGGACCTGCGGGACTTATTGCAGCATTCTTTCTCTCAGATGCTGGAAAGAAAGTTGTATTATTTGAGAGAAAGCTTTCAATTGGTGGTGGAATGTGGGGTGGAGGGATGATGTTCAACGAGATTGTTGTCCAGGATGAAGGGAAATCGATTCTGGATAAATTAGGAGTTTCCACTCGACTTTTTAAAGAGGGTTATTATAGTGCTGATGCTATTGAATCGGTATCTGTCCTTATTTCTAAGGCTGTTAGAGCTGGAACTACAATTTTCAATCTGATGAGTGTTGAAGATGTCATGCTAACGCATGAGCACGTTACAGGTCTCGTTATTAATTGGAGTGCTGTGGAAATGTCCGGATTGCATGTTGATCCACTGACGGTTAGATCAAAGTATGTAGTTGATGCCACTGGTCATGCTGCTGAGATTGCATCTATAATTCAAAGAAAAAGCGGACTAAGGCTCGATACACCTACTGGAAAAGTTATAGGGGAAAAGCCTATGTGGGCTGACATGGGTGAAAGAGCAATTCTTGAAAATACAAAGGAATTTTTCCCGGGAATTTTTTGCGCAGGGATGTGCTGCAATGCAATTTACGGTGGTCCTAGAATGGGACCAGTTTTTGGTGGTATGTTATTAAGTGGCAAAAAGGTGGCGGAGCTTATCGCTCAAAGGATTTAGATAAGCGAATAAAATAACTATGAATCTGATATTCTACCTTATCGAAACTGCTTGATAAGAATAAGTCGAGAATAAAGGATTTTTATGATATGCTTTTATCGATAAGTGTTTCTTTTTCGTTACATTTACAAACCTTATGCATCTCTTCAATGTATCGCCAATTCCCGGATTTCGATTTATAGGGTCTGATCGTCTTAATATTTTGAATGATTTCACCACAAATTTCACATCGTGTACCTCTTGGACCGGTGCCCTTAGCTACTTTGTCTGCAAAAGATCGAGTTTTTCTCTTACCCATATCTCCTCCTTTTCCGCCTAATTCTATGATTTGAAGAAGTGAAGTCAAGAAGAAATTGCGTAAATGGATTATATTTTTTATATTGATAATATTATGGATTTAATTATCGCAGATGAAATAGGTTTTTATTTTGGTACTTCGAAGATTTTTTCAAATATCTCGTTGACAATTACCGATCAAACCCGACTTGCTCTAGTAGGAAAAAATGGTCTTGGCAAAACCACGTTGCTTAGAGTTATTGCAGGTGAACTTGAAACTACAGAAGGGGAAGTTTTCAGAAATAAGGGGCTCAGAATTGGATTTCTGAGGCAGGAACAGCGTCTCGAGGGTAAAATGCATCTTGTAGATAGCGTTCTTGCTCAGAATAATCGATGGTGGGAATTAAAATTAAAGTTAGATTCAGATTTCGAGGAACCGAATGAATATGAGGAACTTATGAACGAATTCATATATCTGGGTGGGTATGCAAAAAAAAATAAATGTGAGGAAGTTTTGTCTAAGTTAGGGTTTGATGAGAGTGCTTTCTATCAGCCTGTTGACACTCTTTCTGGTGGAGAACGTAATAGAGCTGCAATAGCAGCAGTATTATTACAGGATCCGGATATAATGTTTTTCGATGAGCCCACCAATCATATTGATTATGATGGTTTGGTTTGGATGGCGGAATTTTTGCGAAGCACTAAATTGCCTTATGTGCTTGTTAGTCACGATAGATATTTTTTAAATCTTGTTGCGGACAAGATTATTGAATTGGATCAAAATGGTATTGCGGTTTACCACGGAAATTATGACAAATATGAGATTCAAAGAATGCAAAATCTAAATATGAAGATGAAAACCTTTAAACATCAGCAGGAATACATTAAAAAAACAGAGGAATTCATCCGACGTAATATCGCAGGACAAAAAACAAAGCAAGCACAATCTCGCAGGAAAAAATTAGAAAAGTTTGATCGAATCAGTTCCCCGACATTTGATCGTGGATTCAGAATAAAGCTAAAAATTAAACAGCGAAGCGGTAATAGGGTTCTCAGTATTCAAGGTTTATCGCATTCCTACGGGGAAAAGACTTTGTTCGAGGATTTTGAAATACTTTTGGGTAGAGGTGACAGAATAGGCATTGTGGGTCGGAATGGCTGCGGAAAGTCGACGCTTTTAAAGCTTATTGCTGGTGTAATACCAGTTCAGAACGGAATAATAGAATTGGGCACAAATGCTGCACCCGGTTTTTATACTCAGGAATTTGATGACTTAGATAATGACAGTACACCCTTTAACACTATTTCATATTATATGCTGGGTGCAGAGGATGAGCAGGTTAGAACATTTCTAGGAGCGTTTTCTATTTCTGGTGACGATGCGTTCAGGCGGATAGGAACCTTTTCCGGAGGTGAAAGATCCCGTATAGCATTGGCGAAACTTGCTCTTCTCGGTTCAAATTTTCTTCTTTTAGATGAGCCTACTAATCACCTGGATATCAACAGTAGAAGGATTCTTGAGGATGCATTTGCAGCTTTTGACGGCACGATGATTGTTGTATCTCACGATAGAATTTTTCTCGATAAGATAATTAACAAAATTTGGGCTTTCGAAAATGGGTACATTAATGAATATTCTGGGAATTTCAGTTATTTTTTGGAAAAGAGGAAGCAGAGAAAGCATGGAATTTTCGATCTGCAAAAAGCATATAAAAAGAAAAGCCCAAAACCTATAAATGAACTTAGGTCTGCAAAAAATAGGTATAACAGGTTAAGAAACAAGATAAGTGAAATTGAAATAGAACTTGGAAATTTAGAAACTGAAAGAGATAATATAATACAGCTTATGGGACAGACATTTGTTGCTAAGAATGCAGTGAGAATAAAGAAATTATCGAAGGAAGCGTCCAAGCTTGATTCTAAAATGAAATTCTTGTGGATTGAATGGGAGAAAATCTCTGAAGAATTGGATGATTTAACTAAAATATTGAAATCCTGAAATAGTTAATGAAAAAAATGAAAAATTGTAATAAAATATTTGCATTCATGCTTCTACTTATGATCTATGGTTCGTTAATGAGTGCTACTATTAGAGTTTCACCGTCAACCTTTCTTATACAAAACGTTCCAATTGGTGAGGAATGCAATATCTCAGAAAAATATGGATATAAAATTAAAATAAGTCGAATATCTTTTCGAACCCTTTTCTATATGCTACCAAGCAAACCCTCTGATATTGGAACTTCAGTAACTGGCTTTGAAGATATCATAGATGAAAACTTCTTTTACACTAAACCGGAAACTATGCAAGTTGCACCAGACTCAATGTCGAGTGCTGAAATGTATATAAATTTTCCTGATAACAGATCGCTATATAACAGGCATTTTCTCTTGGGTGTCGATGTTTCCGAAGTTGCAAGACAGGTTCGAGGAACATTGGCTATTGGAGCATATTTAATACTTAGAATCGAAACTGAACCCAATTCCGAAGCTATACCTGTTTTGGATTCTGGAGATGTGCTCTTTGTTCCTTCAGTTATTGAATTTGATACCTTGACTGTCAACGACACAGTTTATGGGAATGTGAAATTATTTGCTGCGGAGAGTGTCTGGTGCGAGCTTTATAGACTTGATCCAAATTCTGCTGTGGCTGAGAAAACTATTTTACTCAGTGTCGGTCATGCAAGAGTTCCTGAAGGATTAGTATCGTTTCCTGATAGTGTGCAAGCTACGCCAGAGGGTACTTCATTCGAAATTAGAGTAACTTTGAGCGAAAGATTACTTCGAAGCCGAATGGAAGAAATTATTATTGCGAAAACACCAGAGGATAAAAAAATTTTCTTCCGAGTTAAACTTAAAAGAATAAAAAGGTCTCAGAAACGTTAAAGAAACTCATTCAGTTTTTCTATGGCTATTTACTTCAGGCTATCAATAAATTCAATTAATTTGTTCGATGAAGTAGGGAAGAAAATATGTATGACACTTGAACCTACTTATAGTAACGGATAATATTACAGAGCGTGAAGATAATTTATTGTCTCTTGAGATACTTAATTCGAGTTTTAATAGCATAGAAAGAAAAGCGATCCCAACGGGATTTGAACCCGTGTCACAGGCTTGAAAGGCCTGTGTCCTGACCAGACTGGACGATGGGATCGTGAATCGATATTATAGACTTAAAAAATTCAGTGTCAAGATTTTTTTAAGTGTCAAACTATTATAAGTCCTTCGCATTGTTAAGTAGATGGATTAATAAAATTTATATAATGCAGTTTTCAATTTACACATTTGTAAATGCCGGGAGCGGGACTTGAACCCGCACGAGCTATTGCCCGGAGGATTTTAAGTCCTCTGCGTATGCCATTCCGCCATCCCGGCAAGTTATCTACTCGGTGCATATATTTACTCGAATTTATTGAGATGTCAATAACTTTAGAATACGATTTTATTATGCTTATACTACGAATTAGATAGGTTTGATAGTAAGGCTAAAATTATAGTAAAATATTATTAAAGTTTTAATTTGCAGTACAGTTAATCTGAAAAGTAAATTATACCATCTGAATTAACCCATAAAGGTTTAACATCAATTAATGTGCGATCGTCATTTTCCCTTTGTTGATTGAAGGTTCCTCCAGTAGAATTGACAATTGGTGTAGCTCGAGCAAGGAAACTACTATCACCACCGGAAACTATATCATATTGGAACCTCGATTTTGAAGCTGGTTGATCTATGGGCCAACAGTTTTGGATCGATTGTTCAGCATCGAATAGATCGCTGCATGGTTGAGGATACTCCCCATTTGTATCGTAATACATTGCTGCAATCTCAAAAATTTGCTTTAAAACTATTTTTGCTTCGCTGATTTTGCTTTGTTTAGCAGCGATCATAAACCTAGGGATAGCTAATGCTGCAAGGACTCCGATTATTACTACAACAACCATCAACTCGATAAGTGTAAATCCCTTATGCATATATATTCCCCTGCTTTTTCATTTTATTATTTATATACGCAATAAGTATACCACTTTTCAAGGATTCCTGAATTTTCATATTTATATAAAATATAAGGTTTTATGAAGTTAATAAAATTCTTCACCATGATATAAGTAATTATTTATCATTTCATTTTGCAAATTGCGATAATTGTTAAAACAATTCCACGAGAATTTTCTATATTACGTATTCTTTTTGGGAAAAGCAAAAGAAAATAAAAAAAGAACGAGCCCAAAGCCCGTTCTTTTCATTTGCCGCCCGGTTGTCCCATCACAACCGAATATTACTTCCAAGCATCTTTTATTACACCATCAATATCAATATAGATACTGTCGAGCTTAGAATCAAGAGACCTGTCTACAGCAGCATCAGGAAGGGCGGATGCAAAGAATCCATCTGCTCCACCTGTTCTGACATTATAAACAAATCTCGGTTCGCCGGATGGTATATCAATAGGTGCTTCATTCCAATTACCAGAACCTAAATTGGCAAATAAGTCGTCCACAGCACCTGGGAATACACCGTTTTCCTCATAATAGGATGAAGCTGCAGTCCAGATCTGTTTTAAGACCATATTACCTTCTCTTGCTTTAGCCTTAACCGATGCCTGCATGAATCGCGGAATTGCCAATGCGGCAAGAATTCCAATGATTACAACTACAATCATCAGCTCGATTAGTGTGAAACCTTTACGCATTTTAAACCTCCAAACTTTGGGTTGAACTTCTTTTCACTCTCGTGTTAATCAAGTGCAAAACCTATGCCAAATATTTTGAAAATTATAACTCTATGGACAGCAATAAAATACAAAACTTTCTATTTAAATCCATTGCTATTATCCATTGAAAAAGAATTGTAATTTGCAAAATGCATTTTTTTTAAATTTGAAAATTATATTTAAAGTTTTCAAACTGTTCGATTCTTTGTTAATTTATTGATTTCGGACAACGATTAATACCCATATTTGTAATAAGCAGCACATGAACCCTCACTGGATATCATACAAGGACCTTTGGGATTTTGCGGTGTACATACTCTCTTAAATAGCTCACACTCATAAGGTTTGATAATACCCATTATAACCTTATCGCATTTGCACATAGGATCGTCCTCGATATCTGTAAAATCAGGGATGTTGAAGCGTTTCTCGGCGTCGAAGTGAGAATATTTTCCTGAAATTCTAAGTCCGGAATTCGGTAAAATACCTAATCCCCGCCAAGATGACGGACATGAAGTGAAAACGTCATTTATCAATTGTAGCGCAGACCGATTCCCGTTTTTTAGGACAACTCTTTTATATTCATTGACAATACTTGCTGACCCAGAAATAATCATATTTAGAATGGTTTCTATCGCTTTTAAGATATCTACAGCCTCAAATCCAGCTATAACTGCTGGGATTTTGTATTTATCTGCAAGGAAGCGATACGGCTTAACTCCTATTATCACGCTAACATGACCAGGCAGCATGAAACCCTGAATTTTAAGGTTTGGGGATGAAGCAATAACACCAAGCGGAGCAGGAATTGTTTTGAGTGTACAGAGAACTGAGAAATTATCCAATTCCTTCTTTTTAGCTTCGATTATTGCACCTGCAATTGAAGGTGCGGTAGTTTCAAATCCAACTCCAAGAAAAACAACTTTTTTATCTGGATTATCTATTGCAAACTCGACAGACTCAGTAGGAGAGTATGTAAGCTGAACATCATAACCTTTTGCTTTTTCAGACTGAAGAGATTCATTATTGACAGGAACTTGAATCATATCGCCAAAAGTACATATAGTAACACCTGATTTTGCTAACCACAGAGCTTTAGCAATATAATCGTTAGGTGTAACGCATACTGGACACCCAGGACCGGAGACAAGATCTAGCTGATTACCGAAAAGTTCTCTGATACCTGTACGTGAAATTTCTACAGTATGAGTTCCACAGACCTCCATAACCTTCACAGGTCCTGTGATTTCCAATAACTTTTTTATATTCTTCGTGATATTTGTTATGTAGGAATTCATTTAATGAATTACATACTTAATTAGGACAAAACCACCAATTAGAAGTACAAAGAAAGCTAAGCTCAGTAAGTTGAAGTATTTATCGATGAATTTTTTAATAGGTTGCCCGAAAATAACCATCAATGTGGCTTGGATGAAATATCTTGCGCCTCTGCTAACAATTGAAGCCAGAATAAAAACGGTGAAGTTGATTTTACAAGCTCCAGCAGCGATAGTAAATACTTTATATGGTATTGGAGTAAAACCAGCGGTGGCAACTGCTATTGCACTATATTTCTTATAAAGCATAGATATTTTTGCAAACTCGTTCATTGCTCCGTAAAATTCAAGCACTTTAATGCCTATTGCATCCATTAACCATAGTCCGATTGCAAATCCCAAAATCCCACCAGAAACAGAAAATATCGTTGTTAAAAAGGCATAATAAAAGGCTTTCTTTCGCCGAGAAAGCGCCATGGGTAGTAATAATATGTCTGGAGGAACAGGAAAAAAACTAGATTCAGCAAATGCAGTGATTATTAAAGCCCATACTCCATATGGAGTATATGCCCAATGTAAAACCCAGTTGTAGAGTTTTCGAAGCGGATTCCTGCTTTTTGGTGGTGTCTGGTTTTTGTCCATAAAAACAATAATTCACTGAATAGTAATGATAGAACTTAATTTAAAAGAAAACAATAATATAACTTGGATAGATAACTGAAATTATCCTTATAATTTTTCAGCAGTCATTACTTTACGTATACCAAGCTCAAACTCATGCAGTATTGTGTTAATTCTAGCGATATCCTTTCGAATAACTTTTATTCTTTTTGGATTATCGAGAGGTTTAAGTACACATTGCATTCTAAGGTTAAACCATTCTACCATAAGGTTTCTGCGTTGAAGTAGAAGTTCATCCTTAGTCATATTGTTAATCTGGAACATTTTCATAATTTATTTCCACCCTCGCGTCCTCTGACAATGAATTTAGTTTTAATGGGAAGTTTCCTTGCTGCAAGTTGGCATGCTCTAAAAGCTAATTCCTCGGGAACACCCGATATTTCAAACATGATTCTTCCCGGTTTAACCACAGCAACCCAGTATTCAGGATTTCCCTTTCCTTTGCCCATTCTCGTCTCAGGAGGATGCTTTGTAAATGGTTTATCTGGAAATATGGTAATCCATAGCTTTCCCGCACGTTTGAGATGTCTGTTAATGGCAACACGAGAGGCTTCAATCTGATTTGCGGTTATCCATGACGGTTCCAGAGCTTTGATACCAAAATCACCGTAAGCCAACTTATTCCCGCGCATAGCATTTCCCCTCATCCTTCCGCGTTGTTGTTTTCTATATTTAGTTTTCCTTGGATAAAGCATTATTGTCGCTCCTTATTTATTTCTTCTTGAGCGTCTATCACGACGTATTCCCTGAGACCTAGGTTTTCGTCTATCCTGTAAATCCTCTCTCAAGGTTTTCTCCCAGTATTCATGCATGCCACCCAATAGATCACCTTTATATATCCATACCTTGACACCGGTTGTTCCATAAGCTGTGTAAGCAACGGTTTTGGCGAAATCTACATCGGCTCTCAATGTATGTAAAGGGATTCTGCCATCCTTGTATTCCTCACCGTGAGCAATTTCTGCACCCCCCAGTCTTCCACCACATCTGATCTTTATTCCTTTAGCTCCCATTCTCATTGCAGATGTAATTGCCCTTTTCATTGCACGTCTATGACTTATTCTACCTTCAAGTTGTCTCGCAATACTCTTAGCTACCAGATATGAGTCCAATTCCGGTTTCTTTATTTCCAGGACATTAAGCTGAACTTCTTTTTCCGTGATATATTCAAGTTCCTTTTTAAACTGCTCGATTTCCATGCCACTTCTACCAATAACAACACCTGGACGAGCTGTGTATATATTTATAATAACCCTTTTTGGAGATCGAATAATTTCTATCTGTGATACATCGGCATTGTCAAAACGCTTTTGCGTGTAGTCTCTTATTTTTATATCCTCCAAGAGATTCTGCCTGTATTGTTTACTACCCATATTAGCAAACCATTTAGAATTCCAAGTTCTTATAATTCCTAATCTTAAACCTATTGGGTTTGTTTTCTGCCCCAAGTTAATCCTCCTATATGAAAATCTTTATAAATTCTTTTAAATTATAAATTAAAATATTCGATATTAAGATAAATTATATAAATCATATTCAAAGTTCTTTCATAGAATCAAGTTCAATCCATATGTGAGAGAACCTGTGAGCATATGGTACAGCTCTACCTCTGGATATTGGTCGCCATCTCTTAAGCCTGAAGGATTCATTAATTAACAGTCTGGAAACGAATAAATCTTCCTCTTTAACATTTAGGGCTTCATTATTTATAGCATTTGAAACTGCAGATTCAAGCGTTTTGAGAAGAATAGGAGCTCCTCGCTTGTTCAGAAGGGGAAGCATTGCCATGGCTTCTGTAACGGGTTTTCCTCTTATAATATCTGCTATTAACCTAAGTTTTCTTGGAGAGATTCTTACATATTTCTCTATAGCTCTTGAAACCATTACTATATCCTCCATAATCCATATAAGACCGACAAATTTCGATCTGACAATTCTAATGCTTAAAATTAATGATTATTTCTTTCTAATAACCTGTTTAGCCTTCTTACCACCGTGTCCTTTGAATATCGTTGATTGTGAGAATTCACCTAATTTGTGTCCAACCATATTCTCAGTAATATAAACCGGAACAAACTTATGGCCATTGTGCACTGCGATTGTATGACCAATAAATTCTGGTATTATTGTAGTTCGACGAGACCAGGTTTTTAAAACTTTATGTTTACCAGATTTAGTTAATTCCTCAATTTTTTTAAGTAGTTTTGTATCAACATATGGTCCTTTTTTTAGCGAACGAGGCATAAATCTCCTTTTATAAAAATAGTGCTTATTTTGTTCGACGTTTTACAATGAAAATATTAGAGGGTTTATTTTTCTTTCGTGTCTTGTATCCTTTGCAAGGCTGTCCCCACGGAGTCCTGGGTGTTTTATAGCCTTTCTGTTTACCTCCTTCGCCTCCTCCATGCGGATGATCAACTGGATTCATAACCACACCTCTGACTTTGGGTCTTCGATCTAGCCATCTTCGGGCACCGGCTTTTCCATAGACAATATTAGAATGATCTACATTGCTAACCTGTCCAATAACTGCCATACAATCACCTTGGAAACGCCTTATTTCACTTGAAGGAAGTCTAATAAGCACATAGGGAACATAAATTTGCTTGATAATTTTATCTTCATTATTGAATACTGTATGTCTTGAAGTCTTTTCTTCGCGACCAACAATTTGAGCCTCAACACCCGCCGAGCGGACAACCTGAGCACCCTTACCCGGTTTTAATTCTAGATTGTGAACTCTGGCTCCGACAGGTATTCTATAAAGCGGTAAAGCATTACCTGCTTTAATATCTGGGATTACTTTATTTATTTCTAAAGCTCTTGTGCTGTATGAAATGATGTGTTCGCCTAATTTAATGCCATTTGGAGCTAAAATATATCTTTTTTCGCCGTCAGTATAATGAAGTAGAGCAATGAATGCAGAGCGATTAGGATCATATTCAATAGCGGCAACCTTAGCTTCGATGTCTTTTTTATCACGTTTTAAATCGATAACTCGAAAACGCTTTTTATTTCCTCCACCGCGATGTCTAACTGTAATTCGACCGTGATGATTTCTGCCACCAGTTTTAGACTTCTTCTTGAGAAGTTTCTTTTCTGGTTTTTGCTTTGTAATTTCAGTATATCTCAGAGCAATTTTTTGTCTTAAACCGGGAGAAGTAGGTTTAAATTTTTTAATTGCCATTTTAACTCCTTTCGGGATGAATTTTCCCGAAATTCGAAACCATTTTAGTTTGTGTTTCTTACCATTTTATAATTATACAAGCCCTTCAAAAATTGGAATATTTTGTCCGTCCTTTACTTTTACCAATGCCTTTTTTCTGGATTTCGTTTTTCCAGTGTAAAGACCACGCCTTCGAGGTTTACCCGGAAGGTTAATAATTCTAACATTTAGCACATCCACCTTGAATAGTTCCTCTACACTCTGCTTGACCAGTTTTTTTGTAGCATCTGGTCTAATGTAAAACTGAAATATGTTACTCTCTGTCCGTAGTAAAGTCGATTTCTCTGTAATTATGGGTTTAACAATAATTTTATATGGATCCTTTAGTTTCATATTTTGCAAAGCTCCTCAATTTTTTCAAGTGCATTTTGCTCGATTATTATGTTTTCAGCTTTAAGTACTTCATAAGCATTAATTTCTCCAGTAAATTTCACACATATATTTTGAATATTTCTTGCACTTAATAGCAGTTCATTTTCGATGGAATTAGTAATTATAAGAATATGTTTATTTATGTTTAACTCTGCTGTAACGAAAATCTTAATAAGGTCACTTGTTTTTGGAGATTCAATATCAAAGCCCTCGAAGACGTGAATCAAATTCTCCTTAGCTCTATCGCTAAGAGCAGATGATAAGGCAATCTTCTTCATCTTTTTGGGCATAAATTGCCTATAATCTCTGGGTTTGGGTGGGAAAATTACTCCTCCAGAACGCCATAACCCGGAACTGGTAGTTCCAGCCCTTGCTCTTCCAGTTCCTTTTTGACGCCATGGTTTTCTGCCGCCACCTCTAATTTCAGACCGTGTCTTCGCCGAATGTGTGCCTAATCGCTGATTGGCATTATACATTTTAACATATTGCCAAAGAACATCTTTATTGGGCTCACAGTTGAAGGCTATTTGAGGAAGTTCAACATTACCCTTATTATTTCCTTGTTTATCGTATAATTTAGCCTTGCTCATTTAAATCCTCTTTATCTTTTATCTCGAATTTAATAAAAATAGAATTGTTAACTGAATTGTTTTTTAATAACTAGATAACTACCTCTGGGTCCTGCAACAGAACCTTTTACAAGAATTAAATTGTCCTCAGGAATAATTTTCAGAATACGCAGACCTTTAATTGTAATAGTTTTATTACCCTGATGTCCCGGCATTTTTAATCCTTTGAAAACGCGAGACGGTAAACTAGATGCACCAATAGACCCAGCACTCCTATGCTTGTCCTTTTGACCATGGGATTTAGGTCCACCTTTAAAGTTGAAGCGTTTTACAACTCCGCTAAAGCCTTTACCCTTGGATGTGCCTGTTAAATCAATTTTATCACCTTCGGAAAAAACATCCTCAACTTTAAGAACCTTTCCGGGAGTTAAATCCTTGGATAATTCCTCGAGTCTAAATTCTCTAAGCTTTCTAAATGGCTTAACACCAGCATTTTTAAAATGTCCCATCATTGGCTTGTTAACAAGTTTAGGAGGAATTGAATCATATCCAAGTTGTATAGATGAGTATCCATCATGTTCGTTTGTTTTCACTTGAATTACAGTACATGGACCTGCTTGTATCACAGTAACAGGTTGTTCTGTGCCTTCCTCGGTGAAAATTGTTGTCATCCCTATTTTTTTGCCCAATAATCCGAGCATATTTAAAGCCTCCAAATTTATTTTTATAATGAGCGAAAATTACAGAGAAATTTCTATATCAACACCTGCTGGTAGTTCGACTTTCATCATTTCCTCAATAGTTTTATCATCTGCACCGTATATATCGACAAGTCTTTTGTGAATTCTCATTTCAAACTGTTCACGACTTTTTTTATCAATAAAAGTCGATCGCAAAACTGTGTAAATCCTCCTTCTTGTAGGCAATGGAATAGGACCTGCGACAATAGCTCCGGTTCTCTTGGCAATTTCAACAATTTCTTTAGTGGAACGATCCAAAATGACAGTATCATAGGACTTCAGCTTAATTCGAATTCTTTGCGACATATCATACCTCTTTCATTATTCAAATATAAAAATACTCCATCAATTAGATTCTAAGAGCCTTATCCACAAAAGCCGTAGGGATGGAGTATTATCCCCCGTCGCTTGAAATGAGCTTTGGCTCAAGCATCAGGAACTTCTATTAAAAAGAATTTTGCAATTATGTCAACATAAAAATTTAGAATTTTAAATTAAATGCAGAAAATGACGAGAAAATCTCTTTAAACTACTTGTCTCTTTTTGAAATTTAAAATATAGAGGGATAATACAAAGGCAATTCTATTCATCTTTTGGCTTGATCTTTTCGATATATTCTCTGTCCAAAATTCCGATTTTTGGGAATTCCTTCTCGAAAGCGGTCTTTTTCTCAATGTCTGTGATATCGGATATCATTTTTCCTCTGAAAAAGATATAATTTTCGACTGCTCTATCATACCAGTCGGTTTTCTTAATTTTTAATCCCGCTTTCTCATTCTGAGAGCATATGGAATTGGCTTTTTTAATTATGCCTTTAAATCGACTCGAATAGTAGTATGGAGAGGGTATCACCTCTTCTATAAGGTGGTTTTCTATGGAGAGATAAGCTTTCATAAGTGTATATTCTTTGTTGCTTTCTCTACTGAATTCGAAGCAGAAAATGTAATTTTTATACGCTCGGAGGTAATTCTTATTTTCAAAATCTTTGTCGGCTTCATGCAGAAAATTTTTCATTTTCTCTTCAAATATAATTCTTAGATCTTTCTTTTCTTCTACTTCAGTATTCTGCTCAAAGTCCTGTTCCTGGCTCGACTTTATTATTGGTTGCGTAATTGCGGAATTAATAAACATTAGACATGATATAATAATTATTGACGCGAATGTTGATGTATAGTTGAGACACTTCATTGTATTAATCGAATATGTAAAATTAAATTTTCATTTAGTTAACTTGTCTTTAAGATAGGGAATCAAGCCTCCTGCTTCTAAAATTCCTTGCACAAGTTCAGGATATGGCGAGAAACTAAATTCACTTCCTTTGGTCCTTATAATTCCAGATTTATAATCAATTTCCAGTGTGTTTCCCTGTTGTATGAAATCTGACGCTTTTGGATGAGTTATAGCAAGAAGGCCGAAATTTATAGCGTTTCTAAAAAATAGTCTTGAGAAAGAATGCGCAATAATTGCTGAAATGCCAGCATACTTTAAACATGCCGCAGCCTGTTCCCTCGAGGATCCACATCCAAAATTCTTTCCCGCTACAATAATATCATCCATTGAAACATTCTTGTAGAATTCTGCACAGATATCCTCCATTGCATGAATAGCCATCTCCTTGGGTTCAAGTTGCATGTAAGTATATTTCCCTGGATAGATAACATCTGTGTTGACATCGTCGCCGAATTTATGTGCTTTACCTTTAATAATCATTGTAACAACAATTAAATAAGATAGTTTTATAATAGTCAAGCAGAATCAAAAAATACTTTTGCTTTCCCAGGGATATAATCTCTTAAATATTTCGGTTCAAGGTTTTCTGCCGAAATAAATTTTCTCTCGATAACTTCCTGATATCCCAGAGCAAGAAGATTCCTGGGAGATGGAATTGCAAAATCATTAGGTAGAATTGTTTTCACTGATGTTTCTATTTTATTAGCATAGTTCCCCATAAGTATTATTTTCGGAAAACAATTTAATTTTTGTACGAATTCCTTTACAGAGAAAACACCTGATGGAATGATTGGAGTCGGATGAGCATCAGAGACATCGAATACTGCACCGTAAATCGCTTTAGACCGAGCGTCCACAGCAACTGCGACTGTTTCCTTGCAGTTTTGAAATCTTTGTGCATAAACTGTTAAAGAATCTACGCATACAGTTCGCAAGTTTTCATTGGACAAAGCCAAACCCTGTACAAAAGCAGTTGAAATCCTCAGACCAGTGTATGATCCAGGTCCTATTGAAAGAGTGATAATATCAATATCCCTTAAATCAACAGTCACTGGTTCGAGAAGATTTCTGACAAGCTGAGGCAAAAGCTGAGAATGCTTTTTCGGAACTCTAAGTGAGATCTCAGAAATTAATTCATCATTTATTCCAAATCCAAGACAGATATAATCAGTGGATGTATCTATCGATAAAATTTTCATAATAAGTGTATCCAAAAAAAGAGGAAGCCAGATGAATCGTGACTTCCTCATGTTTAATTTTGCAAAAAATGCTTTATTTAATTAGCGCGATTCTCGCAGTTTGAGTTGTGTTTCCTGAACGAACTTGAACATGATATATTCCGGAACTAACATTGTGTGCATTCCAGGTATATACTCCTGATCCATTAATCGACTTATTGAGTACTACTCTTCCATCAACCCCAATTATTTCTAATGTTCCTTTGTTACCATCTGGAATAGTGTAAGTAATCTGACAGGAAGTATTAAATGGATTTGGGTATGCCGAAATGCTTATTGAAGTAGGTAATCCAGACTCTTCAACTCCTGAAATACCAAAGAAATCCATGCATCTATTCATGAGTAATCTAAATTCACGATATGGAAGAGCTTCCATAGGGAAACCCATGAAAACGAACTTACCGGGGGAATCTCGGACTACACCGGCTATTGTTCCATCAAAATACTGTAAAATGGGTGTGCTTGAAATCGGGGTCATAACCTCGCCTCTAGCTGCACCTGAAAGAGTTCCAGACCATCCATCGAATTCGGCAACATCATGTGTAGCAGATATTAGAAGAGGAGAAGGTTTTACTGTGACGTAATTAATTGAAAGAGTGAAACTCAGAAAAGCTCCAAAATTAGCTTGGCATATTCCTGCACCGCTTAGTATGAAACATCTACTGTTACTGATGAAATGTCTTGTAAACTCTCCTCTTTCATGATTCAGAACGGATGAGGATGTATCGTTTCCTGTGTACCAGATTACTAATTCAGGATCATAAGTTGTAAAATCAGAAAGAGCTCCATCTTGTTCAATATTCCAATATAAGTAATTATGATTTCCATAGTTGAAGTATCTGCAATAATCGGATGAGTCAGGATCGGGTGAATCGTTTACCACCAATACTTCTGGCTTTGCACCAAGAGTGAATGATAGCGTATCGACTCTGCCAGCGACAGAATCAGCACTAACAATCATCAAGTAGTGACCGACACCTCTATCCGGTGTTGTTATTATAACTGGAAATTCTTGCTCCGACATCGCGGAAAGATTAAGATCCCAAGTTGAATGTGTTCCATCAATGCCAGAAGTCCATGACGCAGGTTCTGAGAGAACTTCAAATTTAAGGTGATAGTTATCCGTAACAGTACCATCGTTATAAACAGTAACGACAAATATAGCAGTATCACCGTAATCAGTAATTCTTTTACCCACATTAATTGATGTATGATAAATGTAGGCAGGTCTTGCAGTGAGGTATCTTTTTACAGCATTCTGAATTGTAGGAGCAGTGGTAGAACTACCGCGAATTGGTCCAGCGACATAAGCACCGAAGTAAACATTTTCTCGATCGGCTCCAGGAGGAACTGGTAAAGGGAATTGTCTATAAATTGTATCGGGATAACTTAGGGTTAAAGGATCACCGGCACTAGGATTTGTCAGAACTTCTCTAGCAACCCAATCGAATTGCGTTGAAGCATCAAATAGGCTATCCTGACATATGAGGGCAATTAACCTATAATCGCCGATTTGTGAAGAATCCTCAAGCCAAATATCGATTCCAATACTATCTGAAGTCATTATTACAATCTCGATACCTACGAACGATGATGTCCAGAAAAAACTTCTAAATGTAGGAATATAATCACTTGTTATGTGACGATAATCTGCGCCGTTGATCATCATATCTGGAATCCCAGTTATTGGGTACCAGGTTCTATAATAAGTTGCACGACTATCTACCGCAGGTAAATGAAATGGATCAGGTGAAACATGAAATACCACTAACAATGTTGAATCTTCCCATTCTGAAGTACGAGAAGCTAACATTGCATGAGCTGCAATGCAAGGTCCACAAGATGAACGTGCAAACAATTCACCCACTGGCATCCTTGGATACGCTGAAATTAGGCTTACAGCGAGCAAAAAGAGCGTTGTAACGATTAAACATCTTTTCATTGAAACCTCCTGCAAATATTGACAAACTAATATAACTAACAATTTTTTTTCTGTCAATGTATTTTATCTGAAGTAGAAATTATTCTAACAAATATAATCTTTTTCTGAACCGTTTTAGCATTAGCAATAATCCTCATTAGATAGACACCGGATGTTTACGACTTACACTCAAGTCAAGTTTCCTGCATCTTCAAGCTTTTTAAGATATAATCTCCGACTGGATATGTCAAGTATTTAGTTTATATTTATTTTAGCAATACAATCTTTTTCTGAACCGTTTTACCATTAGCAATAATTCTAATCAGATAAATACCCGATGTTCTATCACTTGCATCCCATGTCAACTTTCCTGAACCTTCGACTTCTGTAACGTATATTCTCCGACCGGATATGTCAAGTATTTCGAGATTTCCTTTTACTGGAGTAGAAAAATTTATTTCGCAGATAGCATTAAATGGATTAGGTTGTATAGAAAGACTCAACAAATCGGGTTTAGGTGCTTTTCCTTCTTGAATTGAGGATGAATCAGCAAGCCATTTGAGAATTCTATCCATTAGTATAACTCTTCGTGATGTAGAATCGATTGCTTCAAACCCAAACGCGAGAAATACAACACCCCATGGATTGTTTGAATACCTTAATGCAGCACATTCCTCGGTTCCTACTTTGCCATAGTAAAAGAAAGGAATAGCCCCAGCAATGGGT
The DNA here is from genome assembly GCA_030613005.1 of bacterium. GTDB lineage: Bacteria > UBP14 > UBA6098 > B30-G16 > B30-G16 > JAUWMV01. The sequence goes on from JAUWMV010000013.1 coordinate 54,348, forward strand.
TGAATCACATTCATGCGACCCATGTTATTAGCACCATCACAATCGTTAACGGGGAAATTAAATCCATCTGATATAAAATCCCTAGAAATCCCATGAATGTACATAACTCCACTGGTATCGTATAAGGTTGCAGAATCCTTGAGCGCTCGTGAAGAGGAACTTGAGCGAAGGATATGTTCCACAAATTCGTAGTCGGTGTATCGACCATCCAAGCAAAGGTCGCGTATAATTCTACTTCCTGTTATGAAAAGCTTACCTCCACCTTGAAGAAACTTAGCTAGAGAGGATCGGTCTGAACCACCAAGTGTAGAAGTATTATTAGCAGTATACCAGATAACGTTTTTAAAATCCTTTATTACAGGATAGATTGTTTGTCTATAAGGCACCCATGCTGTTCTATAATGGAAATACTGATGCCCTAAAGATTCCATCGCTTCAAAATAATATGTTTCGTATCCTCGATTATAATAATCGTCATTAACAATTATATAACTGTCACCCGTAGTTGCAGCAAGTTGATATGCAAAACTATCTGAAGCATTATCAGCGGTATAGAGAAACTTAAATTTTGCTGTTCCCAAACCTGCAGGATTAGTGAAAATGTTAAATTTTAGCGTATCTATATCTCTAAATCCTAAGTTAAAATTTGAGCTGCTTGTGAAAGTACTTCCTTTATATTCGATTTCATAATCCCAACCAGCAGGGAAGGCATCTACAGTTAGATCTATACGTAAAGTCTCTTCATTAGCACCGTAATTGAAAACAACATGTTTGAATGTTAATGTATCTCCTGCTGATCCTACGAGATTGGTGCCAGACATATTTTTTACATATAACATATATTCAGATAGAGGAAAAGGGATGTGTAGGGATTCAAAAATTTCTCGTCCTTCAGTAATATGTGTTCGGTCTACCCACATAGCTAACATGCAATTAGGTGGGTACCATGCATAACTTCTAGAATATGCCACTGTATAGATTGTATCTAAAGTATCTGTTGGAAGAACAAGTTCTCCCAAACCACCAGGGAAAATATCCCGAACAACCCAATCGTATTCTTTAGAGCTAACTATAACATCATTTTCTAATATTGCAACAAACAGTCTTAGGAATGTGTCAATATAATTGGTGTCCTTAAGAGCAACACCCACATAAATTATATCTTCTGTTATATGATCAACTCGAAGAGAGATTTTACTTTCATCAGCACCGATTCTGCCTTTAAGTGAGTCCCGTAAATCGGTTATTTCTGCTGTTCCCTGAAATTCTAATTGGGCATCGATTCCGCCCCAAGGAGTGTTTACAGAGTCGTCACTGGAATCAAATACAAAGTAAGCCATTTTAACATACGTATCCATAGCATCAGACATTTCCCATCCACTATATAGAAAAAGTAAAGGTGTAGTACTGTCTGTGACAGTAGAAAATGAATCTCTAACGAATTCAGCCCATGCATCTGAACTTGCACCAGAGGTTTTGACAATAATTTCTGCTACAGGTATTCTGGGTTTTGCGAAACCCACTGAAAGCATTGTTAAAAGGATTAAGACAAAAATGAATTTTCTCATGATATCCTCCAATGAATTAATATTATCGTAAAAGGGTTATCTTTTTTGTTAATGTTTTCTTTTCCGATGACAGGCTAACTAAATATAGACCTGAAGGCATATTTAAGGCATTCCATCTAAACTTTCCGATTCCGCTAATAATTACATTTTCTACAACTTTTCCGGTTAAGTCTAAAATCTGTAACGAGCCTGTGCCAATCATAGAATAAGAGATATCGCAAGCAGAATTGAAGGGATTAGGTGCGATATCAAGAGAAATTCTTTCGGGAACTACTATTTCAGATTCGGTTATTCCAACACCGGTTTCAAGCCAGTAAAGAATCCTGGCCATAACCGTATCTCGGTCTTCTTGATTGTCGATAGCTTCAAACGGGAAAGCGAAATAAACTAATCTACCGTAAGCTGTGCCATCTTCTTGGTAGCAAAGAGCTGCGCATGTGAGAGGTTCGGTTGAATCCGGGACATAATAGAAGATTGGATGAGCACCCCAACCTCTTGCAGGTGTTAGAACTTCACATCTCCAGGCGTTATTTGCACCATTACCACCAAATAAGTTTAATGTAAGTCCGAGTGTAATCTCATCAAATACTCCTCTTATGGAATGATATCCCTCAATTTGGTAAAGTTCATCACTGTGTGTGCCAGCTTTTAGAACTTTTTGAAAGAAGAGAGTGTCTGGGTAGGAGGTGTAATAAACAAGATTACGACCAATTCTTCCGCCAGTTAGCCAGAAATGCCCACCAGTCTTAAGATAATTTTTAATAGCGTATTTATCGCTTTCCAGTAATGTTCTACTGCTTGAGCTCCCTGTACCCCAGATTACAGTAGTAAATCTGTCAAGCTGCTCGGGCTCCATATATAAATAGCTTAGAGGATGACGGAGAAAATTGTTTTCATAACCAAGATTATTTAATGACCGAGTATAATACCATGAATATGAACCATCCTCCACATAAAGGATTTCCCCACCGGTTCCCACTGTGAAGGATCCTAATCTTTCCCTACCACCTATTAGTGAGTTTGCAATTAGGTCGATATTCATAATTCCTAATTCTACAGTATCTGTTTTTACTTTAATTCTGAAAACAGTATCAGACATGGCATCCATAACGATTTTGGAATGGTCTTCGAAACAGCTATCACCATGGCAAATATCAACCGTCCAACCAGTGATTGCATCGAAGTCGATTAACAGGTCTAGTGTATCCAAATTCAAACCGATATTGTAAAGGTTGAGATAAAATGTGATTTCCTCTCCCGGTTTGGCTAAAAGCGATGTATAACCTGGAAGTATCATAGCATAAAAATAATTGGCTGCTGGTAGTGCTCCATGGCAGGCTTGTATGATTTCTGAACTTGATGAATCAGAGATTGTAATAGCGAGTTCTAATTCCTCTTGATCCCAGGTATGAATTCTTTCATAGGCTAAGTGAATATCTATAGTTGTATCGGGTGCAATAGTAAATTTATAACCGGTTGCAGAGGGGAAAACATCTCTTCCTATATGACTATATCCTTCAGTAGGAGAGCCAGAAAGTTCCATATGATTTTCCAGAATGAAGGCATGCAAGTAAAATGGATCAGCTCCAACTGTATTATCAGATGTTACTTTTATAAAAATTGAATCATCGGTTGTGCCTTCACACTTAACGAGAAGCGGTGAAGACTTTCCGAATGAAGCATTAAGTGTATCCCAGAGAGGAGGTGGAGGCGTAGTGTCGTAAACAGCGAGTTCTAAAATACCGCTAAAACATCCCCATGGTGAACGATATCCACTATCCGGGTTGTGACCCAGTAAATCAAAATAGAGTGCATTTATATATCCAGTAAATCTAGGTTGGTTGGTTATGTAATAGTACCCTATATATCCCGTTGCATGAAAAATTATAACGGATGAATCGTATATCTCAGGATAATGGTTCGTGAAAAATCTTGCTGAAGTTCTGGATTGTCGAGAACGAGAACTGGCATAAAAACCAACAAAACCAACAGGATTCCGAGGAAATGCAAAGGACGTCCCAAGCGTCATTAAAAGACACGACAACAAGAGAAATTTCTTCATTTCAACCCCCTGAAAATTGTTTACAGCATTAGACCCTTAAAATATAATGTATATTTTAATTACTGTAAATAAATTTATTTTAGCAGTATAATTTTTTTATTCAACGATCTATTTTTTTGGATTAGTCGCACAAAGTATATTCCCGATGAAAAGTTATCAGCTTTCCAAATATATTTTCCAGTTCCGGAAACACTTACTTCTTCTAATAATCTTCCAGATAGATCGTGAAACGCAAGATATGCATCACCTACCGATTTATATGATATTTCACAACTAATATTGAATGGATTAGGAGTGACCTCGAGCGAGAGCTTATCGGGTGTTTTATTTGCTGTTTCCTGTATGTACGACGCAGAATCAAGCCAAGCGATTATGTTTATCATAAGCGATTTTCTATTTTCAAAGTTTTCGATGCAGGCAAAATCTAAACCAAAAACCACCACCTCAAATGTGTTGCCAGTATATCCTTTGCCAGTATATTTTAAACCTGCACATTTTGTTCTTTCAGCATCATAGTATAATATGGGTATTCCACCTGCTATAGGAGTTATGATGTCCCCATCTTTAGAGTCATATGGAGCTGGATCATTGAGATCCAAATGTAAATCATTTGTAATAGGATCTCCTGGAACACCATACAGATCCTTACTGTTGGAGCTATTCCATACTGAATAACGATTTGATGAACAACGGAGGTAAGATTCAAGGAACTCTAAATGTCTATAATAGGTTGGATACCTTCCCGCTTCGCTCATATTGTATGTGTTACTTTGACTAGAAATGAATAATTTACCACCGTTGTCAAGAAAATTAGCAAAAGCTTCAGCGGTTCCGGATCTTATTCTCACGGAACTTGTTCCTATGTACCATATTACTATATCAAAAGACCTCAATGTTGCAGCGTTAATTGAACCGTAGGATGACCTAAAATATGTATATTGTTCTCCTAAGCTATCTAATACTGCTGTGTAATATTCCGGTGATCCAGAATAATAGGAACTTTGATCGAAAACCAGAACGTGGCCACCGTTTGTAACGTAAAAATTAGTTTCAAAGGTGTCAGCAGTATTGGTGGAGGTATAGATAAGGCTAACACTACCAAACGCTCCTGAGATTGAGTCCGGTGTTACGCTGACAAATACTGTTTCTCTTTCTTCACTCTCAAGATATATCGATGTATCCGAACTGAAACTGGTTGTTGGGTCTGTTGAGTCTAAACATACTTCAAAAGTCCATCCCGGAGGTATATCGGCTTCGTATGTTATGTGAATTGAATCTGGTAGGAGTCCATTATTAATGATTTCATTCCCAAAGATTTGTTTTGAGTCGGGTTCTGCGAGAGCTGAGCTTGGATCTAGTTCTCTAACGTCGAATTTGTAGTCGAGAAGTGGTACTGGTCCAAACCAAAATTGCTTTACCTCATAAGAACCTGGTCTATCGATGAATAATGCAAAGCGACATCTGTGAAGATTCCAGTATCTGCCTGTTTCGTATGGTATTTCATATGTTATTGTATCACCAGCAACAGGTTCAAAAATATCTCCCATGGCGAACGGGAATATGTCACGCAGAACCCAGTTATAAGGGATAGTAGATGTACGAATCGTAACATCGTTTTCAAGAATCAAAAGGTAGACCCGATGAAACAGATAATCGCATGTTGGATCATCTGAGGTAATTTTCACATATACAAATTCATCGGTGAAATATTCAATCCATGTAGAGAATGGCGTTTTATCACGACCTATAGAAGCTGTTAAACTTTCAATCACTTCTTCTTTTGTTAATAAGGGAATATTTCCATTGAATCCTGCCCAAGGAGTTCGCATGCTATCTCCAGGATAAAGAACTGTTCCATGCCAGTATGTTATGAAAGAGCTTACATTTGAATAGCGATCGTTGTACCTTGAGCTGATTATTATTAAACCAGCCGAATCTGATATAGCAGGATAATTGGTTTTAAGATATTCTACCCATTGATTTGACGCTGTTTCATTAGGTTTAACACAAACCATACACATTGGAGTTTGGATAAAACCATAAGAAAAGCCAATAAAAGATAAGAGAGCAATTATTATTGTTGTCCTTTTCATTTTTTTCACCTCAAATTATGTTATAATTTTATATAATATGTCAAATTATTTAATTAAACAGATCTTACTTATTAATGACGTAGTTTTGTCGAAGACGTTTACAAAATAAATACCTGAGGGCATTTTTTTTGCATTCCAGCTATATATTCCACTGCCGCTTATATTAATGTTCTCTATAATTTTACCGTTTATATCGCGTATCACAAGAGATCCAGAGTTAGGTACAATGTATTGAATTTCGCAGATTGAATTGAAAGGATTAGGATAGCTTTTAATTGACAAACCGATTGGTTGCTCGACTGCCATCTCGGATATAAATCCGGGATAATAACCGAACCAGTTTAATATCCTTTTCATTAAGGTACATCTGTCATCGAAGTTATCGATCGCTTCAAAACAAAAGGGCAAATATATAACTTTAAATCCCCACCTTAATCGGACGCCAGCACAGAAATTTGCACCTTCACCATAGTAAAATATAGCTTGTGCATCGTATGGTGTTATTACATTTGAAATCGATGAGTTATTAGCACCATCCCCACCTGTAAT
>JAUWMV010000056.1 GCA_030613005.1 bacterium
CCGAGAGATGACGGGATCGTTTATGTTAAAGCCACGACAAGGGGTGATTCTACAACAAGTTGTGGTGGCATTCCGGGATGGATTTGTAACAGCGTTATGTTTTATAATTCAGGTCCGGCATCTAGTATAATAGTTTCAGCATCACCTTCCGTTTTAGATGCGGATGGTTTGGATATTTCAGAAGTAACGGCATATGTTGAAGATATTAACAGAAATCCAGTAGAGAATGGTACGGATGTGGAATTTAGGACGAATTTGGGCTCTTTTGGTGGAGAAAAGGAAATTACAGTTGGAACTTCCGGTGAATGCGTTCTTAGTTATGCACATGTTACTTACACAAGTCAAGTTGTTAATTTGGATGAATACTGTTTGGATAATCAAGTGGCAGAAGCTGATATTACCGCACAGACAGAATATTCATCCGATATGACAATTATAGACCTTTTGGGAACAATATGCAGTGCTGGAAATTCAGTTATCGATGCACCTGACCAAATTACATATGGACTAATGTTCTTTGCCTCTATTGCAGTGAAAGATGCGTTTGGAAATCCGATTTGCAATAGTTTAGTTAAAATATCTTGGTCCGGAACTCCAGATTTTAAATCTACAAACGCGATTGGAATTGCATCTTTTACATTAACGGCACCACCTCCAGATACAGTTTCAACGATGGATTATCTACGCTTTGAGTTTGAGTTTGATGGAGATGAATGCAGTAAAGGAAAGTCGATCGAGTTTATTCCATAGATTAGTGAGTATTTGGATATATTAATTGTTTATATATGTGAATTTGGATAATTTGTTTAATACCGGGAGGATACAATGAGATTTCTGACCATGTTATCAATATTGTTTATCATGTTCTCAGCTGCCGGTGGTTTGTCGTCTGCCAATCCAGCATACATAACCCCCGATAGAATGTTGCTAATGTCGTCGGAATACTCATATGATGTATTTCCTTTTGAAGGTAGTGCAGGGAATATCAATTTTTGGTCGCAAAGGCTAGCACTCAGATTAGCTCACAGCTGGTTTAAGCATTTGGAATTGGCTATTATTTTTGGTGGTGCCGATTTAAATGTTACTTACCCGGGCGAATCCCAATATAATGGCTCATGGGAGCTTTTGGCGGGTGCTAATTGTAGATTAGAGTGGGAAATTGGAACTTGGGGTAGAAGTAGAATTAAAACTTTGCTTGATGGGAAATGCATTTTGGTTAGATCATGGGGTGATGTAGAACTATTTAGTCAAAAATATAATGTGTTTTATAGTTGGAGAGAATTCTCAACCGATGCTATTTTAGCCTTGAAATATAGAAACATAATACCATATATTGGTGTGAGAACTATTTTCATTAATGCCACTGGAACCTGGCATGCTAAAGTTGGACTATCTCTTACAGGATACAAGAGTAGTATTAGAAGTTCTACAATTGTAAGACCAGTTATTGGTTTTAACTGGGACATAAAGGATAATTATGTGCTCGACGTTGAAATCTTACCAGTTTTTTGGAAAAACAATCAGTATTCATTTTCCATTGGTGTTTCTCATTTTAATTGAGCTATTTATTGTCGGGCAAGCGTTTTGTACATCACATTATGAATCGAAATTTTGGGAAGAACCTCCTTTTTCTGGTGTCGATTTTCTTATACAAGCCGAATTATTAAAACAGCATGGAGAGGTTGAGCAGGCTCTGGATATTTACTATATGCTTTTCCAATGGAGAGATTTGGAGCCTAAAAATTGGTCAGCGATATTTTCTGCACTTGCAGAATTTTCAAATTGCGGTGATTTCCCTGTGGAAACGCCATGGGGTAGATTGCTTTTTGCTCTTTGTGAGTCGGATAAAAATTTTGACACTTCTATAGTCATTTTGCGCGATTTGAATCGGAATAAAATACCCGTCATAAGTTCTATTGCCGATTATTGGCGAGGAACTCTTATGTTCCGTCACGGATTTTATGACTCCGCATACTCTGTTTTTATGTGTATGCTTCAAACCTATCCCGAAATACCTGTTTTCAACGAACTTCTTTTCCGATTGGGATATATTAAATTAATAGAAGGTGAATTTGGAATATCCGATTCCTTTTTTGCTGGAGCTCTTTATTCAGAAGACAATGAAGATTTGCAATGGTGGAGTGATGAGGCATACTTTTTCAGAACGATATGTCTTGTTAAGCTTGGTGAACTTGATTCCGCTCGATTTGTATCATCCGAAATATCCTCTGAAAGTCCGTATTTCACGAGAATATCTAAAATTATCGATGAATATGCAGATTCATTGTCGATAGATGAAAGCAAATCTATTCCTCGAGGGATTCAGGCTGATGTTCTTATTCAAAGAGGATGGAGAGCTATGGATAGGCGTCGGTTCTCGAATGCCTTAAATTTGTTTGAGAACGCCTCGGAAGCCAGTGATGGTGTATCTCAAGAAGCAATAATATTTTCTGCGGAAGCTGCTTATAATGTTCAAGATTACACTAAGGCTCTTAAGTTATATGAGATGATCGACGATACTGTGTTTGTTGATTATGCAATATGGGGTAAGGGATGGTCATTAATAAGGATTAGAAAATTTGATGAAGCAAGGTCGGTACTTAAAACGCTTGCTGAAAAGCCTTTTTTCCGTGATCATGTGAAATATGCTATTGCTAACTCTTATTTTCTTCAAAGAGATTATGGAACTGCAGAAGGACTATTCGAAGAATACTTTGAGGATTGCCAATTTTATTGTTCTCGAGCACTTTATAGAATGTTCCTTTCGCAAATATTTCTCAGAGAAATTGATAGAGCTATTGCCACAGCACACCAATATGCGCTAAAATATCCAAGATCATCATCTACTGTTAGGTTAGGATTAATTCTATCACAGAAGCTTTATGATTATGCAATGTATGAAGAAATTCTTGATGTTCCATTGAGAATTGCAGAGAAATTTCAAAATGATGCTTCGGATTCTATTGTACTATATGCTGAGAAAGCAAAATATGCAATGGGCGTGTATGATGACCTAATTGAAATTTTTGATGGTTTCCTTAACATGCGTCCCGAAAGACAAACAGCGAGGCTTTTAGCACTCGAAATTGGTCAACAGTTTGAAGAAATTGGAAGGGAGCAGGATGCAATATATCTTTATACAAAAGCTCGTTTTTTATCTACAAACAGCGATTCATTATGGGCTAAAGCCTTGCTTAGCTTAATTACAATTAATTTAAAAAAGAATGATACACTTAGTGCTTTAGATATTTTCAATGAATTGGTTGAAGTAGAGGACTATCCGTGGGTGCCAGCCGCAATGTTGGCTTTTGGTAGATGGCATAGAGAAATTGATGGGAATATTGAAAAGAGCGTAGCTGTTTTGTCAAAGATTAAGGACAAATACTTTGGAACCACAATTGCGGATTCCGCAATTCTTGAAATGGCTATAAGCTACAGTAAAATAGAGGATTATAACAAATCTGTTATGCTTTTAAACAAGCGATTAAGCAAAATAAATCCAGAAAATCCATTATTCATAAATTTCACAGAGTGTCTAGTTAATAATCTGTGGAGTATGGGTTTAGGGGATTCTGCTGCAAGTATAACGCTTAATATGTCAATGAAAAATTCGGATTTCGCTTGTAAAATTCTAACTTATGGTTGCAATGAGTCTCTCGATAATGGGTATATAAGTAACGCATGTATTATGATGAGAGAAATTGAAAAGCTTGATTGTCAAAACCTTACACTGTCTTTTTTGTTCAGAATGGCGCAAGCTTATGCTGCATTTGACTCATTGAAATCAGATGCCAATCGCTTGTTGAAAACTGTTATTGAAAATTCAAATGATGACATATTAGCAGAAAAAGCAAGGAAATTTCTGCTTATAAACTCAGATTAGAGACAATAAATATGACAAAAATAATAAAACTACCAGACGAAGTTGCAAATAGAATAGCTGCTGGTGAGGTTGTAGAACGTTCGGCTTCTGTGGTTAAGGAAGCAGTTGAGAATTCAATCGATGCTAACGCATCATTTATTGAGATTACAATTGAGGAGGGTGGGAAAAAGCTTGTTCAGGTTGTAGATAATGGCGATGGGATGGAACCTGAAGATGTGGTTCTTGCAATAGAACGACATGCTACAAGCAAAATTAAGGATTTTGAGGATCTTAATACGATCAATACACTCGGTTTTCGAGGTGAGGCGTTGCCATCGATAGCCTCGGTTTCGTTTTTCGAAATCGTTTCTCGTCCAAAAAAGAACGAGCTCGGATTCAGAATTATTATCGATCACGGCGAACTGATTGAACAAGGTGAGGTTGGTGCACAATTAGGCACAACTCTTGTTGTTAAAGAACTTTTCAGCAAAATTCCAGTCCGAAGAAAGTTTCTCAAATCAGATCGATCGGAACTTAATGCCTGTCTCGATTGGCTTACAAAAATTGCTATTGCTAATCCTCATATTACTTTTCGATTGGAGCATAACGGGAATGAGATGTTTTTTTTAAATGCAGCAGAGGATTATATTCAAAGGATTGAGCAGATTTTTGGACATGAGATAATTGAAAAACTATTGCCATTCGATAGTCAGAATGACGACTATATGATTTTTGGGTATGCTGGGGATAGAACGCTTAACAGAACGAATTCAAAGGAGCAATATATTTATCTTAATAACAGACCTATCCGAAGCAGATTAATTAGCGCCGCTATTAAAAAAGCATATGCAGATTTTTTGCCTTCGAGAAGACATCCTGTACTATATCTTTTCATTGAAGCCCAACCGGAACTTGTCGACATAAATGTTCATCCATCAAAACTTGAAGTTAGATTCCGGAGAGAAGAGGTAATTTTTAGTGTTGTATATAAAACCATAATTCTAGCTGTTGGAAATAAAGCATCTCCTGCAGTTCAACCGAGACCTTTGGTTTTAACTCCTTTTGAGAATACACAGCAAAAATTTGATTTTGTTATGGGAACTATGCCAAAAACAGTATCTCTAAAACCACAGCAGTTTGAGCAGGAAATACTCGAAGCAATTTCTTCACTGGGTGATATTGATAAGGTTAGACCAGATTCGCAGCAAAGTTACTTACAGATTTCAGAGACTTATATTGTTATTCCCGCCAATGATGGTATGTATATAATTGACCAACATGCTGCTCATGAACGGATACTTTATGAGAGGATATTGTTTGCATTTGATGGAGGTGATATTCTAGGACAAAGGCTTTTATTCCCTGAAGAATTTGAGATTTCTCTAAGTTGGGTTTCATTCCTTGAGGATCGTTTGGGACTTTTATCATCGATTGGCTTTGAAATAGAAATCCAGCCACCCAATAAAGTTCTAATTAAATCTATTCCACCATTCCTAAGATCCACAGATTACTCTGAAATTATCAGGGGAATACTCGAGGATATGTCAGAATATGTCACAGAGGAACCACCTGATATTATAAAAAGATTTGCAGCAAGTATTGCCTGTCATTCAGCAATTAGAGCAGGTCAAAAACTATCGCAGGAAGAGATAGAAGCGCTTTTTGATCAGCTTTTCACGACAGATGACCCATATCACTGTCCTCATGGTCGACCTTCACTTGTAAAATTCACCAGACACGAACTTGAAAGAATTTTTTTACGCACATAAATTCGAATAGATTAATTATGTTTCAATGGAGAGAATAGTCTTGACATATTTTGAGATAGATAATATTTAATAATTAAGCTACTTATCAGAGATTATGTATGAATAGAATGCTGTTATTGAAAAAAAATTATTTGAATAAAGGTGGTGTATGATGAATAAATCATACAGAGTTTGCGTTGTGTGGTTTTGTGCTTTAGTAATCTTTTTGACATTTCTGG
>JAUWMV010000055.1 GCA_030613005.1 bacterium
ATTAGACATCTCACTAACAAGAAAAGCTTTGACTCTATCTATGTTTGCTAATTCTCTAAGTTTATCCTTTGGGAATGGGAATAGTGTTATTGGTCTAAGCATACCAGCTTTAATGCCTTTGTTACGAGCAACATCAACCGCAGTGAACATAACTCGTGATACTGTTCCATATGAGATTCCTATAACTTCTGCATCCTCCACCTTATATTCCTCGAATCTAACCTCGTTTTTCTCCATTTCAGCATATTTTTGCTGTAGTTTCTCGTTATGCTCTTGCAATTCATATGGATCAAGATAAATAGAATTTATTATACTACCTCGAGTTTCCATAGTTGCCATTGCTGCCCAATGATGCTTTTTGAAATCCCCAGGTTTAGGAAACGGAAATTCAACAGGTTCCATCATTTGACCGGTGAAACCATCGGTGAGAACAACTACTGGATTTCTGTATTTGTCAGCCAAATGAAACGCTAACATAGTTAAATCACACATCTCCTGTGCAGAATTGGGTGCGAGAACTAAAACTTTATAGTTTCCGTGTCCACCACCTTTAACAATTTGATTATAGTCAGATTGTTCAGGCGCGATATTACCTAATCCAGGACCACCTCGCATAATATCAATTATAACTATTGGTAGTTCGGAACCACACGAGTAAGAGATTCCCTCCATTTTCAGTGAAAGACCGGGTCCTGAAGAGGCTGTCATTACTCTTGAACCTCCACCTGAGGCACCATAACACATCTGAATGGCTGCTATTTCAGATTCGGCTTGAAGAAATGGTTTACCAGCAAGTGGAAAATATTTAGCTGCGGCATGCGCTATTTCTGATGCAGGAGTGATTGGATAACCGTAGAATGCATCACATCCGGCTAATAGTGCGCCTTTTATTACAGCTTCGTTTCCTTTTATTAACTCTTTAGCCATTGCTAACTCCTTTATGATTTACGATAAACAGTTATTGCTGAGGGTTCCGGACAGGTATAGAAACACAGTGTACAACCTGTGCATCCATCACCCTTATACCTTACCGGATGATAACCCAATTTGTTAATCTCTTTTGCAAATTCTATGGCTGAGACAGGACATATAGGAATACATAAACCACATCCTTTGCAATTTTCAGTTGAAATTTCTATATGGGGCATATAGACCTCCGTATATAAGTTAAAGGTAGTATTCAAATTTAATGTTGAATTGTTGAATAGCAATGAGATTTTATTTGATTTTTTGGTGTCTCATAAATATTTTTCGCAACAAATGAATAAAACTATTAGGAGGAGTGAAATGAGTCGAGAAACTGCTATAAAGACAGCGTTTTATAATAAGCATCTTTTATTACATGCAAAATTAGTTGAGTTCGCAGGACATTTGATGCCTATATATTATGAAGGCATTGTTCCAGAACATAGGGCTGTGAGAAATTCTGTAGGTATGTTTGATATTTCACATATGGGTGAATTTTATGTTAAGGGCCTATGGGCATTTGAATTCGTTCAAAAAATGACAACGAACGATGTTTCAAAAATCGATATGTGGCAGGCACAGTATTCATGTATGATAAATGATAAGGGTGGTATTATAGATGATATATTAGTTTATAGACTCCCTGATAAGTTTATGCTCGTGGTAAACGGCTCTAATATCGATAAAGATTATAATTGGCTAAAATCTCATCTCCCACATAGTGGGGTTGTATTATTTAATGCATCGAGAGAGGTATCGCTTCTGGCTATACAGGGACCCAAAGCTCAGGATGTTCTTAGCAGAATGACTAACATCGATTTGGATAACATTGAATATTATTGGTCTCATGTAATCGATGTTGCTGGTGAAAGAATGCTTGTTTCACGAACAGGATATACAGGTGAGGATGGTTTTGAACTTTATATGAAAAACAATATTGCTGAAAAACTATGGGACGCAACCCTTGAAGCTGGAGATAAGGAGAATGTTGTACCAATAGGATTAGGTGCCAGAGATACACTGCGTCTCGAGATGAAGTATATGCTTTACGGTAACGATATGACTGAAGAAAATAATCCATACGAAGCTGGACTTGGTTGGATTGTTAAGCTTGAAAAAGGAGATTTTGTGGGAAGGGAAGCTCTTATTGAGATAAAGACGAGTGGTATTAATAAAAAGTGCGTTTGTTTCGAACTTCTGGATAGGGGATTCCCACGGCAAGGTCACAAAGTTTTTAGAGATAATAGAGAAGTTGGTGAAGTAACAAGTGGAACGTTTTCTCCGATGCTTAATAAGGGAATAGGTCTTGCATATGTTCCCAAAGAGTGGTCGAAATCGGGCAATGAATATGATGTTATCATTCGGAACACTCCTATTCCTGCTGTTTTGGTAAAACCACCATTCTGGGAAAAAGGATCAATTAAAAGTAAGAAATAACCTTTTAGTATTGTATTGAATCATAATATAATATTGTTGAATATTAAGAAACTTAGAAATTGAGAAGTTTTTTTCGCTTTTATAATATAGAATTTGCAATAATTTAATGAAAATATTTACCACACTAATCCCAAAAGAAATTGATTGTCTTGGGGATATAAAATTAGATGTTATTATTCTAATCGATATTCTCAGAGCCTCGACAACTTTAATCTACGCTTTAAAATCTGGTGCCAGAAGTATAATTCCTGCAAGTACGATTGAAGAAGCTTATGAATTGAAAAGAAAATTCATGCATGAAAAACCGCTTCTCTGCGGTGAAAGAGATGGGTTGATTATTCCTGGTTTTGATCTTGGAAATTCACCAACAGAATATACTCCTGAAAATATTTGCGGCAGAATGCTAATATATACATCAACAAATGGAAGTGTGCTGATGAAAAAGGCGGAAATGTTATCCGAAAATGTGTTGCTCATGAGCTTGATTAATATATCTGCGGTAATAAACTATGTCGAATCCATAAATGCTGAAAGTATTTTGCTCGCTTGTGCGGGATATAGAGGAGTTGTTTCACTCGAGGATACATATGCTGCAGGTTTGTTTATTGAAAAAATTTGTAAAAGACATACCGATTGTATTCTCGATGATGGTTCACTTCTTTCGAGAATTTTATATGAAAAATATGGTGAAAATGTGGAAAGTGTTTTAGAAAATGCAAAGCATGCAAGATATCTTGGTTTAGATTTAGGGTTGGCTGGTGATTTGAAAATTGCAGGAAGAATAGATTCTGAAAATATTGTCCCACACCTAATTGATGGTGAGATTCGGGTTATGGATCGACATGCTTTCCGTTAGCAAACTTAAGACAATGATTGCAAGAGGTGTAGCTCGTACAGCCGCGATTTTTGAAATGTTCCAGGATGGCGACAAGGTTATAATAGGTCTTTCTGGTGGCTCGGATAGCTTAGTTCTTGTGGATGTTCTATACCATTTGAATCTTAGGTGGCAATTTAATGTTACATTTTATGCAGCCTATGTTTCTCCCGGTTTCTTTGAATTGTCGAGTAACTCAAAAAAAAAGCTCGAGAACTTTTGCAGCAATCGAGGAATGAGTTTTACTGTTCTCGATGCAGAGAAGATCAGCAAGATCGATAATAGTAAAAGAACTCGTCTATCTCCCTGTTTCATATGTTCCTGAACTCGTCGCAAAGCACTTTTCGAGTATGCAAACTCTATGAATGCCAAGAAAATTGCTCTTGGTCATCATCGAGAAGACCTTTTGGATACTTTTTTCCTAAATTTAATATATTCTCGAAAGATAAGCGCAATTGTGCCTGTTCAGGAATTCTTTGACGGCTTGTTCTATGTTGTTCGACCGATGATCCTCGTTCCAGAGGAATACATAAAGAGATTAGCCAACGAAAGGAACTTTCCCATAATTCCCAAAGATTGTCCTTATGCTGGAGATTCGAAGCGCGATGTGGTTCGAGAAATTGTCGAGTTTATTGAAACTAAACGACCTGGTGCAAAAAAAGATATAATACGAGCAATGTTCTATCCTAATCCCGATTACCTTTGGGGTGCATATAAAGAGTTTGTGGACAAGCTGTTGAAATAAATGGAATTGTCTTGAAAAGCGAGAATGTGCTTAAGAATACAATATACTTAATGTAGCTTTAGATGATATTTAATTATCCAATTAGTGGTTTTGATATTAAATGTTAATTTACTTGATATACTTTTATAGTTTAGGTTATTTAAGAGGGAAATCGAGATTCTGTTGAATCGCATGCGACAAGAAGGTAACAGTGTTTGAAATAAAAACTATCCAGAAGCTTATCGAAAGGTTTGACTCAAAGCCAAAATCTCAATGGGATGAGTCTCAAATAAGGACATCGTTACTTAATCCTTTTTGGCATGCATTAGGATGGGAAATCGACGATCCAAATCAGGTTGAAGTTGAGAAACGCGTTAATATGAAGGATCACCTCAGACGTGCCGACTATGCATTTCTCGATTCAGGTAAAGTTATATTTATGGTGGAAGCGAAATCACCTGCTAAGAAGTTGCTTTCCGATCGTGATGCAATTTTCCAATTAAAACGGTATGTGTTTAATACACCCGGAACAAATATCGGTATACTACAGGATTTTGAGGAATTTGTGCCCTACATTGTTTTCCATAAACCGAATTACAAATTACCTCAAGATGGTTTGCTTAGAGAATATGTGATGGATTACAAACAATATCTTGAGCGAATAGATGAACTAATAGAAATATTTTCACATAAAGCAGTGTTATCGGGATCTTTGGAACGATTTATTCCCAAAGGTAGGAAAATTGAAAAGATTGCGGAACCTGTAAATAGAGCATTTTTCAAAGACCTGATGAAATGGCGTCTGGGAATTGCAAAATCCATAGCAAAAAATAATCCACATGTCTCCGATGATGAAATTAATGAAGCTGTAAACCACCTATTGAACCGAATTCTTTTTCTGAGAGTTATCGAGGATAGGAAAATCGAACCCAACGAGATATTGTATGCTGAATGGGTGAAATGGCAACGAGAGGAAAGAGGTCCGCTTTATGCATATCTTCTCGAGCTTTTTAAAAGAAATGAGCCTAAGTACAATGGAGCTTTATTCGCTCGACACCTTTGCGACAAACTTATAATAGATGATAAACCATTACACGATCTAATAAGAAATCTTTACTATCCAAATTCCTCTTATCAATTTTCAGTATTGCCCGTCGAGATCATCGGCAACGCATACGAGCAATATCTCGGTTCAATAATTCGACTTACACCTGCTCGACGAGTAAAACTTGAAGAGAAACCAGAAGTCCGCAAAGCTGGCGGTGTCTATTATACGCCAAAATACATTGTTGATTATATTGTAGAGCAGACAGTTGGAAAACTCGTTGAAGGAAAGAAACCGAGCCAAGTTCGACAGCTTAAAATACTCGATCCTGCCTGTGGAAGTGGATCGTTTCTTATTGGTGCTTATGAACGGATTGTGAAATATTATATCGATTATTATGCTGCACACCCAAATGAAAATAAAGGATTTCTAAAAGAAACTCGAGAAGACAATAAGAAGATTTCACTGACATTAAAGAAACAAATACTCGAGGATAATATCTATGGTGTCGATATAGATCCACGAGCAGTAGACATTACTCAGTTTTCTCTATATGTGAAAATGATGCAGGATGAGGAATTTCGAGGTCTGTTTGGTGCGGCAATATTACCAGATTTACGAGACAATATTAAATGCGGTAATTCGCTTATCGGTTGGGACATTCTTGAAATGGGTATCCTACCTGAAGGCGAAGAGCGAGATGAGATTCTCAAGAGGATAAATCCATTCGATTGGGAAGATGAATTTCCGCAAGTATTCACTTCAACAAGGAGTAGTTACCCCTTGCTCAAAGCATATCATATAACATGGGTAACCTATGGCAGTCGTGTAAGTGAGAGGATGGTGGAATATAAGGATGTGATAAAGCGCAGTAGAGTGAACAAGGGGTTGCAACC
>JAUWMV010000003.1 GCA_030613005.1 bacterium
GTTAATTTCAGTATACGGATACGAGTCGTCAACAGGAATGTTTTTTGTGCCGGACACTTTGATTCCCGGTCAAAGCTATTGGTTATTGGTGGATACAACAGGAGTCGTCAGGATCCCGAGGTAAAGTGGGAAATTGAAATATTAAAACGACTATGCCAATTTGACATTAAAAATTCTCTTAAGAGAGATTGATTATTAGTTTAAAATATCCGATAAAAGTGTCTCAAAAGCTAATAAAAATTTGGCATGAATTTTGCTTAAATACTATAAGAACTATGAAATTAAAAATTTATCTGATTGGATTAAGGAGGATTTGATGGAGCCTAAAAAGATTTTATGGATAGATGATGAAGCCGATCAACTGAGAGCCCATATAAAATTTTTAGAGAAGAAAGGATATAATGTCTTAGTAGCACTTAATGCCTTGGATGGAATAGAAATGATAAAATCATCTCATCCCGACGTTGTCTTTATGGATGAAATGATGCCGGGAATGGATGGTTTAACTGCAATTGAAGAAATTAGAAAGAACGACAAACGAACTCCAATTGTTATGATTACAAAATCGGAAGAGGAAAATATAATGGTAGAAGCAATAGGTCAGCAAATTGATGATTATATTGTTAAACCTGTAAACCCTCTTCAGATTCTTTCTGTGCTGAAAAAAATCCTTCATAGTCACGAAATTGTAGGTAATAAACTTACTCGCGATTATACACAGGAATATCGCGAAGTTTATGAAAAAATTTCGTCAAAAGCTGGCTATGAGGAATGGTACGAGATTGGGAAATGGCTTGCTGAATGGGATGTAATCCTTGATAAACGACCTGACCTTGAGCTTACTGAATCACATAGGAATTTCCGAAAAGAATTTAATGCTGATTTCTCTAGCTTTATTCTCAAGAATTATCTCGAATGGATCTGGAGCAAAATGGGTAATAGACCTACGTTATCAGTTGATATTTTCAAAAAATTTGTTATGCCTAATATAAGAAATGGGAAAAAAGTAGTTTTTGTTGTAATCGATTGTATGAGATACGACCAATGGTTAATTGTAGAACCATTGCTATCAGACTATTATAACATAGAAACTGAACTATATTTCTCAATAATTCCCACCGCTACTCCATATGCAAGAAACGCCTTGTTTGCTGGTCTTTTCCCCTATGATCTGCAAAAGACATATCCGAAAATCTGGGATAGAGGTCATAAAGACTCAGGATCACACAATAGATATGAGCATGAGCTTATGGATCGTCAATTGGATAGATATGGAATAGAGCTTGATGGAGAAAGCAAATACATAAAAATTCTTGATCCCGAGGAAGGTGAGAGTTTAGTAAGGCGGTTAAGCACATATGTTTCAGCACCACTTTCAGCTGTTGTGGTAAACTTTTTGGATATTTTGGCTCATTCAAGAGCGGTGTCAGATCTGCTTCGGGAAATTTCGCCTGATGAAACTGGTTATAGAACAGTTATGAAAACATGGTTCCAACAGTCAGCTCTTTTCGAAGCGTTAAAGAGAACCGTTGAAGAGAAAGATGTAACGGTTATCATTACTACAGATCACGGCAGTACAATAGGCAAAAGAGGTGCAAAAGTTTATGGTAAAAGAGACACATCCACGAACCTTAGGTACAAGGTTGGGGACAACCTGAATACTGATAAAAGAGGTGCATTCCTTATCATCGAACCTAAAAAATGGAAACTTCCAATATTCAGTGTAACAACAAATTACATAATTGCATATGAGAACTATTATCTGGTGTATCCTACAAATTTTAGCGAATATGAACGTCAATATAGAAACTCCTTCCTTCACGGAGGAATATCTATCGAGGAAATGATGGTACCAGTATCAATTTTAACACCCAGAAAGCAATAAGTATAAAAAATAATTGTGATAATTTATACAGAAAGCGAATGGACTAATCTCATAAATAACTCCCCTTATTAAGGCAGATACTATGTCTGCCTTTTTTTATTGACATTTTATAATAGGATTTTATAATTCAGGTCTATATCCCATGTGGTTGCAGTTTCTCTTCCTGATTTCTAATTTCGGATAAGAAATAACATAGCAAATCAAGAGTCTCAAAATCCGTAGGGAGCCATAATGTCTTATATAATTGTAGAAAATCTTGTGAAGCATTTCCGAATTGCCAAACGCAAACCAGGACTATTGGGTGCATTTAAAGGTGTTGTACATCGAAAATTTAAAATAATTAAAGCTTTAGATGAAATATCATTCTCCATCGAACCGGGGGAACTTGTTGGTTTCATAGGACCTAATGGCGCTGGTAAGTCGACTACTGTGAAAATATTAGCAGGAATTTTAATCCCCAATTCTGGTCGATGCGTTGTTATGGGACGTATTCCATGGAAAGAACGCGTGGCTAATGTCAGAAACATTGGTGTTGTTTTCGGACAGCGCACTCAGCTTTGGTGGGACTTGCCGGTAATTGAGTCATTTGAATTGCTTAAGGAAATTTATCGTATCCCAAATACTGTTTATAAGAATAATACTGAGGAGCTAATTACCTTGCTTAATCTAATGGAAATTCTGAATACACCAGTAAGGCAGCTAAGTCTTGGCCAACGTATGAGATGTGATTTAGTTGCATCTCTTTTACATTCTCCATCTTTGCTTTTTCTTGATGAACCAACGATTGGCTTAGATGCAGTTTCAAAACTTGCTGTTAGAGATTTCATTGAACGGATGAACAAAGAGCAGGGAACCACAATTATTCTTGCAACGCATGATATGGATGATATTGAGACGTTGTGTAAAAGAATAATTTTAATTAACCATGGAAAGATTTTGCATGACGGACCGTTAGAGAAACTCAGAGTGGCAATGTCCGATGAGAGGCAGTTAATTGTTGATATGATTATGGAGAATTACGAAATAGATGATCCAGACGCAAAAGTTGTCCGTCGCAATGGACATAGAGTATACTTGAGATTTAACCCAAACAAAGTTTCTACTGCTGAACTCATTAAGAGGATAACTGAAAGGCATCCAATTCGTGATTTGTTTGTTGAGAATCCGCCTATCGAGGAGATAATAGCCAAGGTATATTTAGAACAAGACAAATTATAACATACAGCAAGTAACTAGATCCCCAAATGAATATCATAAGAATTACAAAGAATTAAAGTTATATAGTGCAAGAAAAATGATAGCATATTGGACAGTGATCAGTGCACGGTATAGAATGCTTCTTCAATATAGAGCAGCAGCTATTGCTGGTGTAGTAACTCAGCTCTTTTGGGGATTCTTGAGGGTTATGATTTTCGATGCGTTTTACCGATCCTCCACGATTACCCAACCGATGTCTTTCGAAAATGTGATAACATACGTTTGGCTTGGACAGGCTTTGTTGGCTTTGATTCCATTGAGACCGGATTATGAAATAAGAAATATGATTTTAAAAGGTAATGTTGCCTATGAACTCATCCGACCATTGAATCTATATTGGCTGTGGTTTAGTCGAGAGTTGGCTAATCGAACTGCACCAACAACGCTAAGGTCGATTCCAATTTTTATCCTTTCCATGTTATTCTTTGATTTGCAACCTCCAACATCGCTACTTTCAGCATTTGGATTTATTATATCAATTATATTAGCGATTTTTCTTTCATCATCTATCTCGATAATTGTTAATATCTCGCTTATGTGGACAATTTCTGGAGAGGGTGTTTCTCAAATATTACCTGCGATAGTATGGATATTTTCCGGAATAATTATTCCTTTACCGTTGTTTCCGGATTGTGTACAACCAATTTTAAATTTTCTTCCTTTTAGAGGAATAATGGATACGCCATTCCGGTTATATATGGGACACATTCCACCAGATCAATTGCTTAATGTCGTTGGTCATCAATTAATCTGGATTGTGATATTAATAGCATTTGGTCGCTGGATACTTAATCGAGGTCTTAAACGACTTGTGATACAAGGAGGATGATCGAAATGCTCAACTCAATAAAGCTATATTTTCGATTCCTTGAAATTTCCCTTCGTGGTCAGATGCAATATCGAGCGTCGTTTATAATGCAAATTATCGGGCAATTTTTTATGACATTTATAGAATTCGTTGCAATTTGGTCTCTATTTCAGCGATTTGGGTCGATCAAAGGATGGACTCTGGTTGAGGTGGCATTTTTTTACGGCTTGGTTAATGTTTCATTCGCGCTTTCAGAAGTGTTAAGTCGTGGATTTGATACGTTCGCAGGTATGGTTAAAAGCGGTGATTTTGACAGACTGTTGCTTAGACCTCGCTCCACAGTTCTACAAATTGCTGGAAAAGAGTTTCATATGAGAAGATTCGGAAGAGTTTTGCAGGGAGCAATTATTCTGGTCTGGGCTTCGATAGTCCTAAATATAAACTGGACTGTGGATAAAATAATACTGGTGCTTTTTTCGATATTAGCAGGTATTTGCATCTTTTTCGGTCTAATAGTACTACAGGCTACACTGTCATTTTGGACTATTGAATCGTTAGAAATCATGAACACGCTTACTTATGGAGGTGCTGAGACTTCTCACTATCCATTGAATATTTACAGAAAATGGTTCAGACGTTTTTTTACGTATATAATTCCAATTGCATTTGTAAACTATTTTCCAGTGCTTGTAATTATCGGGAAGCCAGACCCATTGGGTACACCGTCATGGCTTGGTTGGATTTCGCCAATTGTCGGGTTCGTTTTTCTTGTCGTTACTTTTCGAATATGGAACATTGGAGTTAGGCATTATAAAAGTACTGGAAGTTAAATTTTATATTATCTTATGTGGACTGAGGAAGAAAACATAAAAATAAAGAATAGAAATACTAGGAACTTAAGGGATCTTTTAATCGACGGTCTTAAAGACAGTGAGACCTTTGTTTTACTTATTATGAGTCGCAAAAAGGGAGATTATGATTTCCCTTGGACTAAAATCACAGTGCGTCCAGTTGAGATTAAGGGTAAAAGATTCCTGCAGTTTAAGTATTTCGAATCGCTAAAACACATAACAAAAAATTACGAACCCAATCAAGTTGGAGAAAAGATAATAGAAACACTATCTCACAATTTCAGCGAGATACATTTGCATAGTACCGAAAAAGATTTACACATAAAGATAACTCGAAAGGGGAATGTATTAATTAATAAGGGAAAACCAACACGTCGAATGAAACCAGACCTTTCACATGATAGAATCAAGGAATATCCGCTCGATTCCAAAATCCATATAAAATTTCTTCAAGCAATTGGTATTGTGAATAATATCGGTGAAATAAAACCGAACATGCATGGGAAATTTGTTCAGGTTAACGAATTTATTAGATCGATTGAAATAATGGTAAAAAAGCTCAATATTAAAAACAGACCAATTAGAATAATAGATTATGGGTGTGGTAAAGCTTATCTGACGTTCGCTGCTTATTATTACATAAAGGAGATTTTGAAAATTCCTGTTAACGTTACCGGAATTGATACAAATGAGGATATAATTGCAAAAGCTATTGATTTAAGAGATTCATTAAATTGTGAAGAAATGGCCTTTTTTATATCCCGAATCGAAGAATTTGAACCAGAAGAAACACCGGATATGACACTCAGCCTTCACGCCTGCGATACAGCCACAGACGAGGCAATATCGCGTGGAATTATGCTAAACAGCAAAATCATTATTGCAGTTCCGTGTTGTCAGCATGAGTTGCATCATAAACTCTCGGAACCCTTGTTTAAGCCTATAACTCAGCATGGAATACTTCGGGAAAGATTAGCAGATATAATAACCGATTCATTAAGAGCATCCATATTAAGAATAATGGGCTATCGTACTGATGTAATCGAGTTCGTTTCAGTGGAGCACACAACAAAGAATGTTATGATTAGGGCATTTAAGACAACAAAAACGTGTAATGATATTGTTGTTGCCGAATATAGAAGATTTGTCGATTTTTGGGGTATTACACCAGCAATTCAGATAATGCTTGGTGAAAGATTTGAGAAATGTTTAAAGAATTATAGCGAATAATTTAAGTAATCGATTCATTTTTTGTTGTGAGCCATTTCACTTGCAATAGAAGCTTTATATTATCATATTTATTTTGAGAATATGTAAATTAGCTTTATTGTAAATCGGTGATTAAATAACACTTAATGAATAAGGCATAATAATGTTACTGCGAAAGCGTTCTGAAAGAATCGCAGGTCAATTAATATGGATTGGCTATTATATTTGGCCTGTTGTTGGGTTTACCTTCGCTTGGTGGTTAAGGTTCCAGTCGGGATTCTTTAAGGTGTTGGATTATCAACCGTTTGAAAAATATTATGTACCCATTCTCATCGTCGCAACTTTCTGGTCTATAGTTTATGGTGCATTGAAATTGCACACACCTGCTCTAAACCTTCGTTGGACTCGTGAAACATCAAAAATGATCTGGGGAGCAGCATTAGCTATGATTCCTACAATGGCGTTGGCTTTTTCGTATAGAGGATATTTCTATTCTCGTCTTGTGATGACTCTGGGAATTGTTTTCACTTTTGGTTTATGCTTCACTCATAAAGTGATTGCCAAATCTATTTTAAAGAAAATGCTTCTCAAGCGTGTTGGGATTGCTAGGAAACTCATTATAGGATGTAATTCGTTTGCTCAGAAAGTTGTTAATGAAATTCGAAGAGATCCTCTTGCAGCTGCAGGTTTGGTTGGAATGATCTCGGTGACTGGTGAACGATGCACCACTGATCTTCCTTATCTTGGTGACATAAGTGAGTTGAGAGAAATTATTATCAAAGGTCAATTTGATGAGGCAATTTTTGCATATCCAAACCCCAGTGAGAACATGATACTAAAAATTATCTATGAATGTAGGAAAGAACAAGTGCAATTTGAGTTGGTGCCACCATTCCGTCATCTCCTAAGGGGTCGAGTAGAAGTCGAGCCAGTAGGGGATGTTCAGGTTCTGGCATTCACAGATCTTGCACTAAAAGTTTGGCAACGCGGTGTCAAAAGGGCTGCAGACCTTTTACTTTCATCTATACTATTAATTCTTTTATCACCACTTCTTATTACTATATCTGTGGCAATTAAACTTACAAGTACGGGACACATTTTTTTCCTTCAAGAGCGTATCGGTCGTAATGGACGGAAATTCCAGATGATTAAATTCCGATCTATGTATAAGGATGCTGAAAAACGACTTAAAGAACATCTGGAAGATAACGAAGCTCAAGGACCAATTTTTAAAATTAAAAAGGACCCCAGGATAACCTCGATAGGACGATTAATACGAAGGTTTTCTATAGATGAAATACCGCAGTTGTTTAACGTTCTTTTAGGACAGATGTCTCTTGTGGGTCCAAGACCACCATTAGAGCGAGAAGTTAAAGTTTATGAGAATTGGCAGTTACGAAGAATCGACGTAACTCCCGGCATGACTGGATTGTGGCAGGTCTCGGGACGAAGCGATTTATCATTTGAAAAAATGGTGGAATTAGACATTCATTATATAGAGAACTGGTCATTGGTGATGGATATAATGATTCTTTTTAAAACGCTTCCTGCTGTCATTACCGGGAAAGGAGCTTATTGACTGAAAAAGTTTTTTAAGGATTTTTCCTTGACTGTTGTTAATTAGTCTCTATTTTCGAATTCAGTTGTAAAGGAGGAAAAATGGTTTTAAATATATTAATCTTTTTATTAGTATTAGATGCTGTATTGATAGTTGTAACAATTTTATTACAACCTCGAATGCAGGGTGGTGTGGGCGCAGCTTTTGGTGGTGCCGGTTTTACTGGTTCTATTTTTGGTGGTAAAGGAGGGATGTCATTTCTGACCAATTTAACAGCAGTTCTTGCTGTAGTCTTTTTATTATTGATCCTTGGAGTAAACTTTTATGTCACAGCTCCAGCTAAAGAAAGAACGATAATGAGACGTACTGGTGCACCTGCAACTCGACGTATACCAACAACATCCGATGAAGAGGCTCCACAGCAAGTACCCACTGAACAAGCTCCTGAACCTGCGCCACAGCAACCACCAACAGGTCAATAAACCCAGTGAATTTCCCTGTTTTTAATTATCGTTTTCTCATTGCTTACATCATGCCTTATTTTATAAGAAAGTGAACTCGAGGTTTATAATGCAAAAAAAGGTTCTACTTCAAGATTCCTACGAATTCGAATCCAGATGGTTAGCTACATATGCATGTTTCAGCAAAAACTCTCGCGGTCGTCATTACTATGAAGAACCTCATCCGTACAGACCACCATTTGAACGAGACAGAGAACGAATAATCCACTCGACTGCATTTAGAAGACTTCAGTATAAAACGCAGGTCTTTGTTAACCATGAGGGTGATCACTATAGAACAAGAATGAGCCACACGCTCGAGGTTGCCACTGTTAGCCGTGCTATAGCGAGAGTTTTACATCTTAACGTCGATTTATCAGAGGCAATTTCTCTTGCTCACGATCTGGGGCATACACCATTTGGTCACACTGGGGAGGAAGTTCTTAATGGACTCACGATCGATGTTGGTGGATTCGATCATAATAAGCAATCGCTTAGGATTGTTGAATATCTTGAAAAACGCTATCCCAAATTTCAGGGACTAAACCTGACATTCGAGACGCGTGAGGGAATCGAGAAGCATCACACAAGATATGATTCTCCCATTTATAAAAAAAATTTGCTTTGGAAATTGGAGAAGATGCCATCTCTTGAAGCACAGGTTGTGAACATTGCAGACGAATTAGCTTATACGTCTCATGATATCGATGATGGACTGTATTCTGGTATTCTAAATTTGCAGGAATTGAAGAAAGGATTCCCTCTCTGGGGAGAAATATGTGAGAATGTCCTTCTCGAATGCGGTAATGTTGAGGAAGAAGTGCTTAGAGCACAATGTATTAAAGCTCTTATAAATATTCTTGCCACAGACGTTATTTCAAAATCGCAAAAGAGGATAGAGAAAGCAAATCCGCAGGATGTGGATTCTGTTAGATTGCTTAATGATCCACTTATAAGTTTTTCCTCCGATATAGAGGAGCAATTAGGTTATGCAAGCAATTTTTTGCTAAATAATATGTATCGACACTACAAAGTTCTTAGAATGGCAACAAAGGCAAAGTTTATAATAGAATCGTTGTTTAGAGCGTATTGTACTGAGCCAAACCAACTCCCGAAAACCTCTCGCGAACGTCTGAATAACAACTCGGTAAAAAGGGTTGTTGCAGATTATATTGCAGGAATGACGGATAGGTATGCTATCCTTGAATATAGGAAGCTTTATGATCCTTATGAAAAACTTTTATAGAGGTTGTATATGAATAATGTTCGGTTTTTTGGCTATGGTTTTCGTTTCACTTTAAAGCAGAGCTTTATATATTCAATTTTTCAACAAGGATTTTTTAATCGGATTGTTTCTTTGTATTTTTCATTATATTCTATATGATTATTTAGAAATGATATTTCTTGAAAGATTATACTTGATTTCTTTACATTATAATTTTTAATAGGTGATTCGAATCTTAATTATACATTCAAGGCCAAAAAGGCGGTAGAATATGTCAAAGAGAATAGACAAACATGAACTTAAACATGATAAACTTGTAGATGATATCACAAAGTTCTATAAAAACGTAAGAAGTGAACCCAGGAAAGCTCTTATTTACGCGGGTATTGCAGTTGTAATTGTAATAATCATTCTATCATTTTTTTCATACATGAAAGCTCGGAAAAAGGCAGCTGTGGAAAGACTTGGCCTTGCCTATATTCTACTTGATGCTGGCCAATATCAAGCATCATTTGATACGTTGAGATCGTTAGTGAATCATTATGGTAGCAGTCCTCAGGCACGAAATGCTATGTATCTTCTCGGTCATCTTTACTATTCTATGGGATTTCTCGATTCTGCGATTGCCACATATCAAAAATTCTTAACACTTGACGAACCGGATAGTGATATTACTGCTGCTGCAATTATGGGTCTTGCCTCTGCTTATGAGGATAAAAGTCAAATTGATATGGCAAGTGAACACTATAAAAAAATACTAGATAGCTATCCTAATTTCTTTCGAGCTGATGAAGCTATGATCGGTATTGCCCGATGTTTTGAGATAAAAAACAAACCTTTTGAGGCTAAGAATATATATAGGGAATTTCTTCATCGATTCTCGAATAGTGAACATAGAAATAGAGTTATTGTTCTTCTAACGAGAATTGAAAGTAATTTCGTTCCAGATATTGAACAACAGCAACCGCAGCTCCAGCAATTGGGAGTTCAGGGAATGCCTAAATGATAGTTCTTCTGAGGAAATACCTAAGTATCTGTGGTTTGGAATCCTAAGTTTACTTTTTAGAGTATACTTCAGAAAATTATAGGTTTGCCAAAGTTTAATAAGTATTTTGTTAATACCTAATCATATTAGAATTATTAATTAACTTAGATAACTCGAAATTGTTCTTGATATAAAAAAAAAAATGCACTAATTTTTACCTGAATTTACAGTAGATACTAAAATAAACTCCTATCGAAAGTTATAGTTTATGAAAGTTGAGGAAACATTCAATTTTTTTAAGGATTTCGTACCACAGCGAGATGCTGAGGAGCAGGATATTGAAGATGAATTGACTCCTGAAGAGATTGAAGAATATAAGTCGATGGCTATTCTTTCCTATATTCCAGTTCTTTGCTTCATTCCTTTCTTTAAGGGAAGAAATAATCGATTTGCCTATAAACACGCTAAACAGGGCATTATTCTCTTTCTTTTTGAAGCTATAGCACTTCTTGGGGCTGTTTTCTGGAAAGCCGCATTGCTTCTCGCAGCACTTGCATCACTTGTAGGCGTAATAATGGTTCTTCAGGGAAAGCTGTGGACGATTCCATTAATAGGTTTACTTGCATCTCGTTTTGATAAGAGTAGGAACACTGAAAAGGAAGAAGAAGCTTAGCAATTTTTTTAATTTTCAATATCGATGGCTAAGATGTCTGGGAGCATGACTATTATAGGTAATTTAATTTGTTAATTTATATTTTTTTGCAATGCGATCTTTATTTCTCGCGATTGCTTTCAGTTCTTAATTTATGCCTCATCATTAGTGTTTTGAATTATATCAGCACTCTAGAATTCTGTAAGTTATATAGGAAACATACTCTATTGTTTTTTTCGATGCACCAACCGTTTTCTGTATTCAGGATTTGAGTTTTGACTTTTGACTATTACTATTCAGAGATGTGTGAGCACTCTGCTTGAATGGCATATATCTTGTCCGAGTGACGGTTGGTGAATTCTCTGAAACGAAAAAGATTATCATTCTAAAATAGCATCTTAATTAACTTTTCAAACCTTCTTGTTTTCACTTGACATTTTGAAATTCAGTAATAAACTTAATCTGACCTTATAGTCAGTAACTAAACATAGGGTCAGATATTTTTGTGAAGGAAAGATAAATTTGATTAATAATATTTGATTAAATTTGTTAATTGTCTTTTTTAAGCCGAAAGACTTTCATTTCGACCTGAATATTGAAAAGGAGGAGTAAATTGAACATACCGAGATTATCAGTAGAGCGACCGGTTGCAATTACAATGATCATAGGAATTATAATTGTTTTAGGTCTTTTTTCTTTATATAACTTGAGTTTAGAACTCTTGCCGGACTTCAGTTATCCTGTAATATCCGTCATGACTACTTGGAAAGGCGCAGCACCTGAAGACGTTGAACGTATGCTCACGGAACCAATTGAAGAATTAATGGCTTCGATAAGCAAAGTGAAGTCGGTTAAATCGTTTTCCCGTGAGGGTGTTTCAGTCGTAATGGTTGAATTTGAGTGGGGTGCAAACCTAGATTTTTCTGCACAAGATATCAGGAATCAAATTAGTTTATATAAAGCATTTTTACCTTCTGATGCTTCGGATCCTTTGGTTTTCAAATTTGACATCTCGATGATGCCTGCTGGAGCCTTTGCCGTAATTAGTGAAGGAAATCCTGAGAAATTGAGTAGAATTGCAGAGGATTTTATTAAGCATCGTCTCCAAAGGCTTGATGGTGTTGCCAGTGTTTCTCTATTTGGAGGCAGAAAAAATGAGATAAGGATTGAATTAGATAGAACTAGGTTGGAAGCATTGGGAATTAATGCTCAGCAAATCATAATGGCTCTTGCATTCAACAATGTGAATCTACCCGCAGGATACCTTACTCGACAGAATAAAGAGTATTTACTAAGAACCTATGGCGAATATAAATCTATTGAAGATATTAAAAATGTAATTATTGGTCTAACAAAAGATTACCAACCGATCCATCTTAGAGAAATAGCAAATGTTCAAAAAGGGTTTAAGGATGTTCGAGGTGTGGCAAAAATAGATGATGAAGAAGCAATTTGGTTAATGATTATGAAAGAGTCTGGCGCTAACACTGTTAGAGTAATGAAAAAAGTGCTTAAGGAGGTTGAAGTACTTAGCAAAATTTTACCACCAGATATAAAAATCGTATCGTTGTTTGATATGTCGAAGATAATAAAAAAAGTTACATACAAGACTAGCAGCAATGCAATAATGGGTGCTATTCTGGCTGTTATAATGATATTCGTATTTTTAAGGACATGGAGACCAACCCTGGCTATTTCACTTGCAATTCCGTTTTCTGTTATTGCAACTTTCATACCGATTTATTTTTCTGGTTATACGTTAAATTTAATGACATTAGGTGGTTTAGCACTTGGTGTGGGAATGTTGGTTGATAACGCTATCGTTGTTATAGAGAATATATACAGGAAGATCGAGGAAGGAGAAACACGAAAAGTTGCTGCTAGTGAAGGTGCCTCGCAAGTTGGGATGGCTATTACAGCTTCGACATTAACAACAATCGCAGTTTTCTTTCCTATGATGCTTGTCCCGGGGATTACTGGAGAACTTTCAAGAGGATTAGCCTTACCGGTTACTTTCTCGCTTTTAGCTTCATTGTTCGTTGCAATGACATTAGTTCCAGTTATTGCTGCGCAAATTTTTAAAAAGAAGCATAAAAGAAGCATGGAAGTTACAGGATGGTTTAGAAGCATTATCGACAGATACAGCATATTCCTTCGATGGGTAATAAAGCATAAAGGTTTAACAATTCTATTAGCATTTATTCTTTTTGGAGCATCTCTTGGACTTCTACCGTTTATTGGTGGTGAATTTTTACCGAAAATGGAACAAGAATTTGGTCAAGCATTATTTTACATGCCTCCGGGAAGCCCTATGGAACAGACCAAAGAAGTTGCTGAAGATCTTATTCAAGGTGTAAAGGATGATCCAGATGTAATTCACTATGGATATACAGTAGGTTCTACGGAAGGCACCGAGTTTGATATAGCTTTCGGGAGTATGACCGGAGAAACTAATGAAGGAGCGATAATTCTTGTATTCAAGGAAAGGGAAGAGAGAACTCATTCTACGTCTGTGCCAATGAATAAAATGAGAGAGAATTTTCCTGTTCTGTCAAATTCTAGATTTATTGCACAGGATATGTCACAAATGAGTTTTGGAAGTTCTGAATACCCTATCGACATTAAGATTTATGGCACTGACTTTAAAAAACTTAACGAATTAGCTAATATTATATCCGATGAAATGATTAGTAACCCGAATCTAACCGATGTCGATATTTCTTATAAAAAGGGGAAGCCGGAATTTAGAATTCTTGTGGATAGAGAGAAAGCTTCACGTTTTGGACTGAATATTTCGGAAGTTGCTAATGCAATAAGAACATATTCTATAGGTTCGCTTGCTGGAAGATATAATGATGATGGTAAACTGATAGATATTATTGTTTTGCTTAAGCCTGAGGAAAGATCGAAAATGGCTGATATACTAAATCTCCCTATTGTTAATTCAGCAGGATTGGTAGTTCCGCTTTCACAAGTTTCACATATCGAGGAAACAACCGGTCCGATTCAAATCGATAGAGATGAAAAGCAGAGAAAGGTCTCTGTGACTGCTTCGGTGGCTGAGAGTGGGAAATTAAATAAGGAAGTGGGAAAAATACAAAAGTATTTAAAAAACTTATCCAAACAAGAAGCAGTTTGGCCAGTGGATTATTCATATCACATTGGAGGAGCTGCTGAAGAATATAAAGACATGATCAATGCATTTTTAATAGCAATATTAGCAGCAATTCTTCTTGTTTACATGGTTATGGCGGCGCAGTTTGAATCGTTTCTTCACCCATTAGTGATAATGTTTACACAGCCTATGGCAGCGATTGGCGTGTTCTGGGCACTGTTTATTACTGGAAAGACTTTATCTATGCCTTCGTTTATGGGGATGATGATTCTGGCGGGTATTGTTGTCAACAATGGTATTGTTTTTATCGACTACATTAACCAACTAAGACGTAGAGGAATGGAAAGAGACAAAGCCATTGAAAGAGCGGGAGTTGTGAGATTTAGACCAATTATAATCACGGCATTAACGACTATTCTGGGAATGTTACCAATGGCTATTTTTGCTACTGAAGGTTCCGAGATGAGAGCACCTATGGCTGTTGCAGCAATTGGAGGTTTAATTAGTGCTACAGTGTTGACTCTGTTAGTACTTCCTGCTGGATATATTGTAGCGGATAATATTTCGAAAAAGCTAACTAAAAGAGTGAAAACTATTATCGGAACACATGAAGATTAATAGAATGGAATTAAGCAAATTGTACAATTAAAATTGTTCGGTGTGCTTAAAAACGAGTATAATAAAGTTGTATGTTCTTGCAGATGAATCTAATACAACTGAGTTACATAAATATTAGTTTATTTAATTGCCGATTTTCTTACAGTATTTTTCCAATGTCATCAGTTGCTCAAATGAGTTTACACCCTCAACTTCTATTGAATTCTCGACGAGCAATGCAGAAATTCTGTGGGCTTTTGTGCGAAGAATTTTGATGACATCGGTGAGATAGTATTCCTGCTGAACATTATCCGTTCGAACCATATTTAGTGCTGAGCGCAAGTGCTCAAGTTCAAATGCGTATGTACCGGAATTGATTTCCTTGATTTTTTGCTGATTTTCGGTTGCGTCTTTATATTCAACAATTGAAATAACGCTGCCATCATCCGCTCGAACAATTCTGCCGTATTGCTTTGGATTGTCCATAATTGCAGTAAGAATTGTGGCTGCTGCGGATGTTTCTTTGTGATAATTAATTAATCTCTTTATTGTTTTAGGAGATATTAATGGTACATCGCCGCAAACTACAAGGACTGTTCCTTTGGGAGGCATTACAGGTAATGCACATTTGACAGCATCCGCGGTACCTAACAGTTGTTTCTGAATTGCGATCGACATTTTCGGAAATTCTGGTCTTTCGTAAAGATGTTGGATAACCGTATCTTTCATAAAACCCACGACAACAGCAATTGTGTCGATGCCAGCTTTATAAACGTTATCGAGCACTCTGTCTATAAGAGTTTTTCCAGCGAGAATGTGAAGAACCTTTGGAATGTCAGATTTCATTCGATTTCCCTTACCAGCAGCGAGTACTATCGCATTCATATTACCTCCTCCTGTGAAGGCAAAAGTTATGACAATAGGAAAAAATTCCAAAGAATTTGTTAATTGCTATCCTTAAAAAATCTAATAGGTTTTATGAATACTGTTATTTTATTTTAATAGACTATATCGATAAGACAAAATGACCGATTCAGATTACAGAAAAAAAATTGAGGAAGCCTTGCATTTTATGGCTAAGGGACAGGTCTTCGATGCAGAATTGAAGCTTCAGATTTTGCATTCTGAGTATCCTGAGGATTTCAAAGTTCTATCCAAATTAGGACTTATCAAGCTTTATAAAGCGGAATACGACGATGCATTAATTCTTCTTGGCGAAGCTTTGCGAGTTCGTCCCAATGCAATTGAAATTGCAGGTATGGTATCTCTATCGTTAGCAAAGCTTAAAAGGCTTGATGAAGCAGCAGAATTCTTAGCATATTCAAAGGAGCATGAACAGAATGGAATGTGGGCAAACAGAGCGGAAGCTGCTATTATGATCGAGCATGGTCTCTTTGATAGAGCGTTACAAATACTATTAATATTCACAACTGAGAACTCGGAATTAGGATGGGATGTTCTTAACGATTTGGGGAGATGTTATTACGAACTTGGTGAGTTTTGTCATGCAGAAGAAGCCTTTACAAATGCCATAGAAAACGCACAATTAATTGGACTTCAAATCCCATTTTTATACTACAATATTGCTCTATGTCAGCTTGAAGCTGGGATGCGGGATGAGGCTAAGGATTCGATATCTCAAGCATTGGAATTGGATTCAGAATTGGCAATTGCGTGGTCTACATTAGGTGTTTTGGTTGCTGAGGATGAAGATATTAAACGTGGCTTGGATTATCTCGAGAGAGCATTGAGAATCGAGCCAGAGGAGCCAACACATTGGTATATGATCGCCAGAATTCATGAACTCAACGGCGATAGTGAAACTGCAGAACAACACATGCTTGAGGGATATAGAGCACTTCAGGCGCTTCAACCTGATAGGGAAATTCCTGATGGCTTGAAAGATGGATAAATTTGTAAAAAAAACTACAATAATTCAATATTTATTTTTGATTGATCGGTTTCAGGTGTAAAAAAAAATTGATCCGTGTTTCGTTAGCAATATAACGACATTTTCACTGCACTTTATGGGATTTTATACAATCCTACTCAATAAAATCGCAGATTCAAAATGGCTGTTTACCTCTTGACTTGAACTTTGTTCTATTATAATTTCAATGGCTGGATCGATGCAAATAACGACTATATGTGGAGGGCTAGTCTAATTGGTAAGGCAGCGGATTTGAAATCCGCCGGGAAGTTAACTCCCTTCGGGGTTCGAGTCCCCGGCCCTCCGAATAAGATAATAATTTTTTAAAAATAGCCTTAGTTCACAACAAATTCGCTTTTATTTCTCAATTTCATTATTTCTCTATATAATTCATGTTGAATTCTTAATAACTTATCACATAATAAATAACGCATGATTCACCTCTTTTACTTTATCCAAAAAATTTTATTTGTTCTCGATCCATCAGAAATCAAGTATATACCTCGAGGATATTTTCTGATGTCGATTATTTTGCCAAAATTCAATTCATGGCCTGTAATGTCGAAGAGTCTAAGAGAATATTCTGATTCGACAATGCCCCCTGAAAAAGAATAGAATGCAGTTTCATTTTCCTCAGGATTTTTTCTTTCGGTTATCTCACATAAATGGAGATGTATAAGATTCCAAGTGGAACCAGCATTTGCAGAACGCCAAATCTCTATCTCACCTCTATACCACCTAGATATTTTGCCAATAGCATAAATTTCATTGCTAGACCATCCGCAACAATAATCGTAAAAAAAGTCTTTCGAGTTTGGAACCGAGCCTGTAAGAGTGAAAGTAGTACATGCATTGTGGCTGTAATATACATTATGATCGATAATCGCAAACATTTCAGCATTTTTAGCGCCGGATCTTAATACTCCACCATTAGGGAGAATACACAGAGTGTCATAATTATCGCTATAATCGAAAGATGCAATTAGAGCGCCGGTATGAACAAGAGCAAAAAGCGCACCAGGTTGTACTCCAACATCGGCATCACCAAATGCAATCGATACCCAGCCATGTAAAGCTCCCCAACCTCCTGTTTCTCCATAGTCGAGACTCCAATAACCATAAGCTTGAGCTACCTCCCCCGATTTTATACCACTATGAAGGTTACTACTAGTGAGCGAAGGCTTATATATCCAGTTTAATCCAAAATTGTAACTAATATAGCCTAAACAAAAATTATTAACATACACAATTCCGGTCGATTCATCTGCTGCTATCGAAGAAAACGTAGTTCCGGGGATCGTATCTTTTTCGATTAAAGTTCTTCCAGTATCTGGTGAGAAGAAAAAAATTGCTTTGCCATAAGGTGTAGTATACTCGAGACAATAATTAATATATAATTCACCCGGTTTTGCGCCATTATCAGCAAAAATATTACCGAAGCTTAAACTAACGACTCCTAATAATAACAAAACGGATAATAATTTTCTCATTATGATATCTCCTATTTAAATCGAGATATTTTTTAATATATGTGAAAAAAAGGAACTGTCAAAACACATAATAAATAACGCATGATTCACCTCTTTTACTTTATCCAAAAAATTTTACTTGTTCTCGATCCATCAGAAATCAAGTATATACCTTGGGGATATTTTCTGATGTCGATTATTTTACCAAAATTCAATTCATGACCTGTAATGTCGAAGAGTCTAAGAGAATATTCTGATTCGACAATGCCACCTGAAAAAGAATAGAAAGCCGTTTCATTTTCCTCAGGATTTTTTCTTTCGGTTATCTCACATAAATGGAGATGTATAAGATTCCAAGTGGAACCAGCATTTGCTGAACGCCAAATCTCTATTTCACCTCTATACCACCTAGATATTTTGCCAATAGCATAAATTTCATTGCTTGACCAACCACAACAATAATCGTAAAAAAAGTCTTTCGAGTTTGGAACCGAACCTGTAAGAGTGAAAGTAGTACATGCATTGTGGCTATAATATACATTATGATTTATAACAGCAAACATTTCAGCATCTTTTGCGCCGGATCTTATTATTCCACCATTAGGGAGAATACACAGAGTGTCATAATTATCGCTATAATCGAAAGTTGCAATTAGAGCGCCGGTATGAACAAGAACGAAAAGCGCACCAGGATGCACTCCAATATCAACATCACCCAATGCAATCGATACCCAACCATGTCCAGCTCCTATATAGCCTCCTGTTTCTCCATAGTCGAGACTCCAATAACCACAAGCTTGAGCTACTTCCCCCGATTTTAAACCGCTATGAAGGTTACTACTAGTGAGCGAAGGCTTATATATCCAGTTTAATCCAAAATTATAACTAATATAGCCCAAACAAAAATTATTAACATACACAATTCCGGTCGATTCATCTGCTGCTATCGAAGAAAATGTAGTTCCGGGGATCGTATCTTTTGCGATTAAAGTTCTTCCAGTATCCGGTGAGAAGAAAAAAATTGCTTCGCCAGAACCTGGAACAGGCTCGAGACCGTAATAAATATATAATTCACCCGGTTTAGCGCCATTATCGGCAAAGTCATTACCAAAGCTTAAACTAACGACCCCTAATAATAACAAAACTAATAATATTTTTTTCATTTTGATATCTCCTATTTAAATCGATACCCTAATTAATATATTTGAAAAAAGGAACTGTCATAACAAATAATAAATAACGCATGATTCACCTCTTTTACTTAATCCAAAAAATTTTACTTGTTCTCGATCCATCAGAAATCAAGTATAAACCTTGGGGATATTTTCTGATGTCGATTATATTTCCAAAATTCAATTCATGGCCTGTAATGTCATATAATCTAAGAGAATATTCTGATTTGACAATGCCCCCTGAAAAAGAATAGGAAGCCGTTTCATTATCCTCAGGATTCTTTCTTTCGGTTATCTCACATAAATGGAGATGTATAAGATTCCAAGTGGAACCAGCATTTGCTGAACGCCAAATCTCTATTTCACCTCTATACCACCTAGATATTTTGCCAATAGCATAAATTTCATTGCTTGACCATCCACAACAATAATCGTAAAAAAAGTCTTTCGAGTTTGGAACCGAACCTGTAAGAGTGAAAGTAGTACATGCATTGTGGCTATAATATACATTACGATCGATAATCGCAAACATTTCTGCATCTTTAGCACCGGATCTTATTATCCCACCATTAGGGAGAATACACAGAGTGTCATAATTATCGCTATAATCGAAAGTTGCAATTAGAGCGCCGGTATTAACAAGAACAAAAAGCGCACCAGGATGTACTCCAATATCAACATCACCCGATGAAATTGGTACCCAGCCATGTCCAGCTCCATAACCTCCAGTTTCTCCATAGTCGAGACTCCAATAACCAGCAGCTTGAGCAACTTCCCCCGATTTTAAACCGCTATGAAGCTCACTTCGGAGCGAAGGCTTATATATCCAGTTTAATCCATAATTGTAACTAATATAGCCCAAACAAAAATTATTAACATACACAATTCCGGTCGATTCATCTGCTGCCATCGAATAAAACGTAGTTCCGGGGATCGTATCTTTTTCGATTAAAGTTCTTCCTGTATCCGGAGAGAAATAAAAAATTTCTTTGCCATAAGGTGTAGTATACTCGAGACAATAATTAATATATAATTCACCCGGTTTAGCGCCATTATCAGCAAAAATATTACCAAAGCTTAAACTAACGACCCCTAATAACAACAAAACGAATAATATTTTTTTCATTATGATATCTCCTATTTAAATCGAGATTCTTTTTTAATTTTCTTACCGTTCTCCTTATTTTTTACTCAAAATAGTACATTAATTTAAATTGTCAAATAGATTTTAGCCGTAAAAACATCTCAAAGTTAAAAAATTTCCCTGAGCGCATCTGCCAAAAATTCATATTGAGCGAGTGTATTGTATACGTGAGCTGATATTCTAATTAATCTCTTTGGTGGGTTAGGGAAGCAAAGAATTGGCACCGATATTTTATATTTTTCATACAATAATGTTTGATCTGGGTCAATAAAACTGAAAGGACATATTTTGCCGCGTTCACGATCGGGAATGGGAATTGAAGCCATAAATGCCATCATACTTTCAGGAACCGGTGGCTCGACATTTAGGGCTTCGCATAATTTGTTGCGAGCCTTAAGAGCCAGAAGACGATTATTATATCGCAATCTTTCTAATCCATCAGGACACAATGAGCTGAAGAAATTTATCGACTCTGGAATGCATAAAATTGCGGATAGATCGCTTGTTCCTGACCAAATAAATTCAAATTGAAAGTTGGAACGATTAATTTTATATTCACCGGGCAAATAAGTTGTTACAAGAGGATGAATGAGGTGTTGCCGGTCTTTGCGAACCCACAAAAATGCTGCACCCCTCGGACTGCATAACCATTTGTGGCAGTTCCCCGTGTAATAGGAAGGATTTATTTTTTTTATATCCAGAGGAAGCATTCCTGGTGCATGAGCGCCATCGATCAGAGTGTCGATGCCTAAGCTGGACATTTTGCTCACTATATCCTCGATCGGCAGAACAATTCCAGTTTTGCTTGTAACATGGTCGATTAATATTAGCCGAGTTCTGGGCGTGATACATTGAAGTATGGATTCTGCCAATTGATCGGGATTGTTTACCGGAAACGGGAGCTTGGCTTCGATAATTGTGCAACCGGTTTTCGATGCGACACTATCGAGTGCATTGGCACAGGAAAAATATTCATGATCCGTAGTAATTATTTCGTCCCCAGTTTTAAAATCTAGTGATTTAAGTATGGTATTAACTCCATGACTCACATTGGGAACGAAAACCAGATCTTCTGCATCCGCATCGATGAATTTGGCAAGTTCATCTCGACTGTGTTCAATTAAACCCTCGAGCTCACGGATGAAAAAATTCAACGGGTCACGCTCCATCATAGTTCTGAACTGCGTCTGCTTTTCAAGGATACATTTGGGACATGCACCGAACGAACCATGATTGAGGTAGATAATATCTTTATCCAACGACCAATTGTCAATATTTTCGCTGTAACCGTGATTAACAAATTCTGTATCAGATAAAGGCATTGTTATTTATTTTCGAAATTTCTTATTATTCTTTGAAACCTTGTTGGTCTGACATGAAAGCATATTCGAATGCAATTTCTTTTAGATAGTTATATCTCCCAGATGGACCAGCATGACCAGAACCCATATTTGTTTTTAAAAGAAGAATATTGTCATCTTTTTTTAGCTCTCTAAGTTTCGCTGTGAATTTAGCTGGTTCCCAGTAGCTGACCCTTGGATCGTTAAGTCCTGAAGTGATCAGCATTTTAGGATATTTTTTTGGTTCAATATTATCGTACGGCGAATACGATCTCATGTATTTGTAGAATTCCTTATCTCGAGGATTACCCCATTCGTCCCATTCAATAACAGTTAACGGTAAACTCGGATCGGAAATCGTGTTTATAACATCCACAAACGGAACCTGAGCCACAACTGCTTGAAATAAATCGGGTCTCATATTTGTTATAGCACCCATTAGCAAACCTCCAGCACTACCACCCATTGCAGTTAGCTTGTCTGAATTCGTGTATTTCTCAGTTATTAGATATTCTGCAGATGCAATGAAATCTGTAAATGTGTTTTTCTTTTTTAGAAGTTTGCCATCCTCATACCACGTTCTTCCCATTGAACCTCCTCCTCTAATGTGAGCACAGGCAAAAATAAATCCTCGATCTATTAAGCTGAATCTATTCGAATTAAACATCGGATCTATTGTAGCACCGTATGATCCATAACCGTAAAGCAAAAGCGGATTTTTTCCGTTTTGCATGGTTCCCTTCTTAAAGAGCAAAGAAATAGGTATTTTTTTGCCATCTGACGCTGTGGCATAAACTCTTTTTGACTCATACAAAGATGGGTCGTAGCCCCCTAAGACTTCATACTGTTTTCTAAGCTCGCGACTCCCAGTTTTCATATTATAATCGAAAACTGATTGAGGGGTTATTAACGAGGAGTAAGTAAATCTGAGGATATTGGAATTATAGTCTGGATATAGATTAGAAAAATAAGAATACACTGGCTCCGGGAATTCAACGTTATGGGTACTATTATCATTCATGTTAATTATTCGAATCTGTTTATAGCCGTTCTGACGCTCATGAACGACAATGTAATTGG
This sequence comes from bacterium, assembly GCA_030613005.1. GTDB lineage: Bacteria > UBP14 > UBA6098 > B30-G16 > B30-G16 > JAUWMV01. The sequence continues at coordinate 22,778 of JAUWMV010000003.1, forward strand.
CAAAGCATTCCACGAAATCAATCTTAATTGCAGGATTATAGGGTATGAATTCCTTCCAATTCTCCCTCGAGGGATTATCGGTCGGTGCCTCCATAACTTTAAAATTAGTCGCATTATCGTTTGTAACGATGTAAAATCGACTTCCTCGATGTTCCACTTCATACTCAATTTTTCTTTGACGTGGCTGAATTATTTGAAATTGGCTCATTGGATTGTCGGCATCCAAATAGTGAACCTCTGTGGTGTTCATACTGTGCAGTGTAAGAAGAATAAACTTTTTGCTTTTCGTCTTAAGAAGATCAACAAAAAAAGCTTCATCCTTCTCGTGATGTATCAAAACATCTTCTTTATAATCGGTTCCTAAAGTATGCCTAAAAAGCTTATACGATCTTCTTGCATCATCCAGAACGGTATAAAAAAGTGTTTTATTGTCATTGCCCCATTCGACAGAATAATATGTGTTAGGAATTTCATCTGGGAGAAGCTCTCCCATCTCTAAATTTTTGATATGAATAGTATATTGCTCAGAACCGTTTATATCCGATGAATACTCGAGAAGCTTATGGTTTGGGCTTATATTATATGTTCCTATCATAAAAAAATCCTTACCTTCAGCGAGTTTATTAACATCTAATATGACTTCTTCTTCTGCATCTATGTTGTCCTTTTTTCGGCAGTATATTCGATATTGTTTTCCTTCCTCTGTGCGGTGATAGTAATAGTATTGGTCTTTTTTCACTGGTACCGAAAGGTCTGTTTCTTTTATTCGGCTCTTCATCTCTTCGTAAAGCTTGTTTCTAAACTCTTCAGTATGCGCTGTCATTTCCTTTGTGTATGCATTCTCTGCTTCAAGATATGAGATGACATCGGGATTAGATTTATCTCTTAGCCAGAAATAGTTGTCAACAAATTTATCGTTGTGAAGATTTCTAATTTTCGGAACTTTTTTTGCTTTAGGCGGTAACATATAAGAACCTCCAGTAAAATTGAATATTTAAGGTTTTAATCGAATTAATAGGTATATTTCCCCCTCGTAATGTTAGAATATCATTTCTATATAATTTATTAATTTTGATATGTCAATTGTTATGATTTGTTGCATAATTTCGTAAAAACCGAATTTTAAAACGAGAAGAGAAAGTTTTGAATTTTCAGTTAATAATGCAATAAACTGAATATAAAAATATAATTGCTGTTCAAATAACTTTGACCTTCATACATTAAAAAGTTTTTTTATTTTACAGTTATGAATAAAAAACCAAAAGTGTCCATAGTGATCAGTGCACGAAATGAGCAGAAATATCTTGGGGAGTGTTTAAAATCTATTCAAGAACAAACTTATCCGCACGATTTTCTGGAATTGCTTTTAGTGGATAGCGACTCTTCCGATGATACACCCGAGATAATAAAGAATTTCGCAGATAAAAGCGATATCGATGTAAAAATCCTAAGCAATCCGAGGGGTGATACACCTAAAGGGTTGAATACAGGAATTAAAGCTGCAACAGGTGATATTATAATGTTTTTGAATGCACATTCCTATATGGCTAACGATTTTATAGTGAATGCGATAACAATTTTACTGGAAAAAGAGGCAGATGGCATAGGTGGCAGAATTTTTTCCATTGGTTCAGGGGAAAATACATTCTTGGATAAACTGACTTCCACAGCTTTGGAAACCCCTTTCGGTCTCGGGAATACATCCTCACGTGTCGGTAATAAAGCTGGATGGATTCATAATCCATGGTGCCCTGTTTACAAACGTAAACTATTCGATAAGTTTGGATATTTAGACGAGCGACTAACTCGAAATCAGGACTATGAATTCAATCAACGGTGCATTTCTGGTGGGGCAAAATTTTGGTTTCAACCCGACCTGAAAATATATTATCACAATAGACCGTCGATAACATCGTTATGGCGAAGATATTTCTACAGCGCATATTGGAGAGCTTTCATGATTAGTTCACATAGAGGTGCTGTTAAACTTCGTCATCTTGTTCCTTCTTTATTCATTATTTTCTTATTAATTTTTTCTATATTGCATTTTCTTTGGGAACCATCGATTATCATAGCCGCAACAAGCCTTGGTTTATATGTAGTAACTTCGTTGGTGGTTTCTATCGAGCAGGTTTTCCGAAGAAAGAATTTTTTCATACTTTTTCTATTGCCAATTATACTTTTTGGTATACATATTTCTTTCGGACTGGGAATGATCTCAGGTTTTTTTAATTTTATAGTTATGGGCAAACGTAGGAGAATTAAGGGGGCATTTAAGCAATAAGAGCATAATGACCTGGAATAGAAAAAAAAAAGGTAATTAAAAAATGGAAAAAATAACAATCAAAGATTTTTTAGAGAATCTTAAGGATAGACTAGGATTGGTCTTAATAGCTGGTGAATCTGGACTGAAAAAAATCCTCGAGACGAAATATCTTAATCGTCCAAGCATGGCTTTAATGGGCTGGTATAAGGTCTTTGCATATCACCGCATTCAAGTCTTTGGTAAAACTGAGTTTACTTACCTGAATAGTTTGGGTGTTGCAGAACTGAGAAATTGTATTGAAAAACTTTTAAAATTTGATATTCCATGCATAATAATTTCTCGAAATTTAGAACCTCCAGCGACAATGATAGAATTGGCTAACATTGTAGGAATTCCACTAATAGTTAGTAAGCTAAGGACAGTTGAGCTTATCGACACGGTTTCCGCCTGGTTGGACGACTTTTTTGCTCCATCGATCTCTGTACATGGTACAATGGTAGATGTTTTTGGTGTAGGCATTCTTTTGACAGGTAAAAGTGGAATTGGTAAAAGTGAATGTGCGCTTGCTCTGGTAGAAAAAGGGCATAGGTTGGTTGCCGACGATGTTGTGGTTATTAAACGATTCAGCGACAATATACTTAAAGCTTATCCTACAGAGTTGCAAGGTCATTACATGGAAATTCGAGGTGTTGGGCTTATAGATTTAGAGAAGCTTTTTGGGGTTCAAGCCATAAGGCTTCAAAAAAGATTAGAACTTAATATTAACCTTTCACTTTGGGATGAGGTAGTAGAATGCGATCGTATAGGTCTAACTGAGAAAACCACTACTTACCTTAATGTCCAAATTCCTAAAATAACAATACCAGTTTCTCCCGGGAAAAATATAGCGGTAATACTTGAAGTTATTGCAACTAATTTTATGATGAAAATATATGGTGAAAATTTGGCTGAGTCTTTTGTGGAAAGAGTTGAACAAGCTATTAAACGAAAGAGAACTACCGGTGGATACCTCTTAGAGGATAATGAGTAATGTATAAGGGTCTGGTTAAATTTCTCATATCTGTTGCTGAGTTTTTTTATTTGGGTGATAGAATTATCATTGGATTGTTTAAAAGACCTTTTTATTCCGATGAGACTTTTAAGCAGATGTATGTTATAGGCATCGGGTCGTTGCCAATCGTTCTCTTGACCAGTGTTTTTACAGGGATGATTTTTGCGCTTCAAACCGGACATGAATTGGCTGTTTTCGGAGCGAAGATGTATATTGGAACTCTGGTTTCTATGTCGATAATCCGCGAGCTTGGTCCTGTTCTATCCGCGTTGGTTATTACTGGGCGTGTAGGTGCGGGTATTGCAGCTGAGTTGGGCTCTATGAAAGTTACTGAGCAGATCGATGCCCTTAGAGCTATGGGAACGGATCCGGTGAAAAAGCTTGTAATAACTAGGTTTTTAGCAGGTCTTGTTGTTATACCTTGTCTTACTATTTTAGGGGATGGTATTGGGATTCTGGGTGGTTTATTTGTTGCTACTGCAGCATTCGGAATTACTCCAGTTTTCTACTGGAAAACCGCTTTGCAACCACTAACTACTGATGACTTAATTATGGGTTTAACAAAACCTATTATATTTGCTATTATGATTATATGGATAGCATGTTATACTGGACTGAATACGACAGGTGGGACCGAAGGAGTGGGAAAGTCCACAACCAAAGCTGTGGTTATTTCCTCGGTGGCTATCTTGGTTGGTGATTACTTCATTACTCAGATTTTAATGTGGATTTTAGCGATATGATCGAAATAAGGGATATATATAAAGGGTTTGAGGGTAAACCGGTACTTAAAGGAATAAATTTTATAATACCTCCCGGTAAAACCACTGTAATTATGGGTCGTTCGGGATGTGGTAAAAGTGTTCTTTTAAAAATCATACTCCGTCTTCTTATTCCAGATAATGGCTCGATAATTTTTGAAGGACAAGATATTACTAATTTGAAGGAATCGAAAGTAAACGAGATTAGAAAACGTATAGGCATGCTTTTTCAGGGTTCAGCGCTTTTCGATTCGCTAACTGTCTGGGAAAATGTTGCGTTCCCTCTTATCGAACACTCGAAATTGCCGTATAATGAAATTGATTCCCGAGTAAAGAAACTTTTGGAATTTGTTGAGTTGCCTGAAGCCATGCGTAAAACTCCCGGTGAATTATCGGGAGGAATGAAAAAACGTGTGGGATTAGCAAGGGCTTTGATCTCTAATCCGGATTTTATTTTCTACGATGAGCCTACAACTGGTCTTGATCCTACAACCGCAGCGAGAATAATGCAACTTATTATAAGGACCACAGAGAATTTTTCCGCCACATCTATTGTTGTTACGCACGATATAATTTGCGCGATGGCAATTGGTGATAGTTTTGCGTTTATCGATGATGGGAAAATTGTATTTTCGGGAAACGAGAAGGAACTTTTAAGTGCAGAAGTACCGGAATTACAAAAGTTTTTGGATGATGCAGTTCCCCAAAGTGTTTTTAAGCGATTTAGTGCAAGTAGAAAAAATGAGAAATGAAGCTAATAGCTTTAGGTTTTTATTATTATATTGAAATGTGTTATAAAATTAGATATTTGTAATATATTTTAATTTGATGTATTATTCGAAATTAATGGAGGAATAATATGGCACGTGTTTCTGCCGATAGAAGAATAGCTGTTGGTGGTTTTATAACGTCTGCTCTTCTTTTGTTTTTGGCAGCAATAATAATCGTAAGCGGTCAGGAAGGTCTTCTAAAAAGACGTTTTGAGCTCCGAACTCGAATGGACCAAGTTAGCGGTCTCAAGGATGGTGCTCCAGTGTGGTTAGCTGGTGTTAGTGTGGGATCGGTTACAGGCATTTATTTTTTCTTTGATGACAGCCTCAAACGACCAAGAGTTGAAATTAGAATGAAAATTAAATCTTCATATAGAGAACTTATAAGATCGAATAGTAAAATTCGAATCGGCACTCTTGGATTATTGGGGGATAAATATCTCGCAATGACCCTTGGGGATCCGGATAAACCGATAGTTAAGGATGGGGATTACTTGGAGAGTACCAGTCCAGTTGATTTTGAGGCATTACTTCAACAAAGTTCATGGGTGGTAGATGATGCTACGAAAGCTGTTCGTTCCGCTAAAGAAATTGTTACAAAGATCAATAAAGGCACGGGAACTATCGGTCTTCTCGTGAATGATCCAATTCTTTTTCAAGAACTCAAGGAGCTTCTAGACATAATGGAAAACGTAGGTCAAAAAGTAGCAAGAAATGAGGGAACTATTGGTCGTCTTTTCAATGAGCCAGATCTTTACATTCATCTTGACACTCTTATTCAGGAACTTGCATGGTTGACCGATACTATGAGAACGAGCAAGGGAACCTTTAAGAAATTTATCAGTGACACAAGTCTCTATGTTAATATTAACAGTATAGTTACTAGGCTCGATACTATTATTACAAGGATTGAAAAAAGTCAAGGTACTTTGGGTGCGGCAATTAACGAACGGGAACTTTATGATGCGTTAAATTCTACCATATCATCGGTGGATTCTATTGTTAAAGCTATAAAAGAAGACCCCGGTAAATTTATCAATGTTAAAGTTAGGATTTTTTAGGTTGATATTATTGCCTGAGATAGGATAATTAATCGCTATGCGCAAAGAGCGACTATTAACCCTTGATATTGGAAATCGAGGGATAAATATTTATATTACAGTTGGCGATGAATTATGTGGGAAATGGTCATTTCTCAGGATAGACCCATCATGGTCAAGTAAGCTTAGAAGTATTTTCCAAAGATCTAGAGCATCCGATGCAGTAGTGGTTTCGGTTGTTCCGGAGTCTACAGAGATGGCTGTATCAATTCTTCAAGAAATGCAAATTCAACCTATAATTATCTCCGGTGAAATCGAGACTCCGATTAAGATAGATTATGGCACCTTAAAATACTTAGGAGCGGATAGAGTAGCAGTTGCGGTTGGTGCATGGATATTCTACTCAGATCGAGTAAAACAAATCGTTGCTGTGGATGCTGGAACAGCTATAACAATAGATTTGGTTAGAGATGCAATTTTTCTCGGTGGAGCTATTATGCCTGGGATAGGACTTATGCTTAAATCATTGCAAACGGAAACTTCACAGCTAAATTTTGAAATTAAGGAAGTAACACCTCAATTTCCTGCAAAAAGCAGTGAGAAATGCATCTCGGCGGGGATTGTTGCAGCCGCTGCTGGTGCAGTTGAGTTTCTATGGAAAAAATATACATATTCCGAAAATTCCTTGCTGCTCATTCTAACCGGTGGTGATGCTGAGTTGTTAGCTCAATATCTTAGCGTTGAATTTATTATAGACCCGTTATTGTTGCTCAAAGGTGCAGTTGCTATCCGAGATTTTGTACTAAATCGGAGGGGGAAGTGAAAAGACCTGAAGACATTATCGAGAAAGTTGGTGTGATTCATATTCATACTAAGGATTCTGACGGTTCTAAAACTCACAGGAAAATTATCGAAATGGGTAAGTCGTACGATCTCGATTTTTTGATGTTTGCTGATCATATGATATTAAAGCACAAACCGATAGAAGGTTTGTATGGTAAGCTCTTGGTTGTCGTAGGATATGAACATGAAGATCAGGATAGAATAAATCACTTCTTAATTTTTGGAGTTAATTCTGTATTGGCACGAGATCTTTCGCCAAAACAATATGTTCACAGAGTAAAACAAGTCGGTGGACTAGGAATAATCGCTCACCCAGATGAAGTAAGAGATTTCGAGAAATACCCACCTTTGCCATGGACTGAATGGGGAACAGATGAGTTTCATGGCATCGAGATATGGAATCATATGTCAGAGTGGATTGAAGGCTTAGCAAATGGAAATAAACTCAAATACCTTTTTAAACCGAGGAGTTTATTAGTATCTCCACCAAAGACAACTCTTGAGAGATGGGATAGGCTTAATAAGCGAAGAAAAGTTGTAGGAATTGCCTCAGCGGATGCTCATGGTCACAAGGTCACGATATGGGGACCGGTTTGGAAGACAGTTTTTCCTTACAAGGTCGAACTTAACTCATTAAGAACGCATGTGCTTTTAAAAAGACCGTATCCCAAAGATTTTCAGAAAGCCAAGCAGGAATTCTTCGAAGCGATTATGTCTTGCAGAGTTTTTATTTCAAATCATCGATGGGGTGATGCTCGAGGTTTTAAATTTTGGGCAGAATCGGATAGAAATTTTGCCACTACAGGGGGAAGAATTGTTATTAGTTCTAAATTGAAAATGTCTATTCAAGCTCCAAAGACTGGAAGGATTGTTTTAATTAGGAACGGAAAGGAAATTGAACACATAAACGATAAAAATGCAATTTTTCCAGTTAAATCACCGGGATTGTATAGAATTGAAGTTTGGATAGAAGATAAAGGATGGATTTTTACAAATCATATTAGAGTTATTACACCTTATAAAAGAACTAAGACGACTAAAAAAAGTTTTAAAGGAAAGCAATGACAGATAATGATTTGAAAGAATTACTATCCACAGATTGTCATATACATCCCTCATATTCTTTTGATGCCAAAGGCTTTGCAGAGGAATTTGTTGAAAGTGCTATTAAAAAGAAATTGAAAAAAATTTGTTTCACAACTCATATTGATTTCAATCCTGCGAGGATAGCTATGGATCCTTTCATTAGAGTTAATGGAAATCTGTATTTAACAAATGATAAAAGAGTAAAAATATATGTAGATGAAATCAATTTTCTCAAAGAAAAGTATTGGGATAAGATCAAAATAGTTATGGGGTTTGAATTTTCGTACGTACCATCAATAAAAGGATTACTGGATAGATTTATTTGGAAATTTAAACCGGAATTTACAATTGGCTCAATTCACTCTATAAATTCAATAAATATAACGTCCCGAAGAGAACTTGCAGTCTGTCTCCGATGCTTTAAACCTGAGGATTTCATACCAAGATATTATAATAGCATAATCGAGCTTGAAGAAAGCGGATTATTTACTGTAATCGGACATTTTGATGGATACAAAAAATATCTTCAGGAAAAATGGGGAAAGGAAAGAATCGAGGATATTGAAGCAAAAATTCTGCCGGAAGTTGCTCGAGAACTCGGTAGGATGAACTCAGCAATTGAAATAAATACCGCAGCAATTCGCAAGGGCTTAGGAAATCCCTATCCTGCGTTGCCGATTGTTAGTATATTACTCGAGTATGGCGTGAAAATTGTTTGCATCGGTTCCGATGCTCATAGTCCAGAGTTTGTTGCTGCGAATTTTGACTATGTGGCAAGCTTTTTTGGAAGGAGCGAACCATGAAAATCAATGATAGCTTTTATAAGAAAAGCGAATTCTGGGCGAATACCGAGCTTTCTGAATCCGAGGAGAGAGAAATGTTAAACTTCGCTATAATTACAGCATCCAAGGCAGGGAATATTTTGAAGCGTGGGTTTTTCAGCCGCAAAGAAATAGCTCACAAATCCGAAAAGGAACTTGTAACAACTTCTGACATTGCCTCAGAGAAGTTCATCTTGTCTCGGATTTCCGAGTTTTATCCGTCCCATAATATTTTGTCTGAGGAACTTGCTCCGAATCAGATGTTCGGTGTGGAAAACCTATGGGTGGTCGATCCTCTCGACGGCACAAATAACTTTGCTCATGGACTTCCGCTGTTTTCGATATCTATAGGTTATATACATCGAGGAAGACTTGTCCTCGGTGTTATTCGAGATCCTATTCGAGAAGAGACATTCAGTGCAGCACAACACTTTCCAGCGACTTTAAACTCTGAGATAATCTCGGTCTCGGATATTGAAAACCTGTCCGACGCTCTTCTGGTTACCGGGTTCCCGTATGATGTAGCTTCAGATGTGGAAAATAATATTAATCATTTCAAAAGCTTTACTCCAAAAGTGCAAGGTATAAGGCGTTTAGGTTCAGCTGCTTTAGATCTTGCATTTGTAGCTTCCGGCAGACTCGATGGATTTTGGGAACTGAAACTCAAACCGTGGGATATGACTGCTGGTGCAATAATAGTTCGCAAAGCTGGTGGAATTGTATCTGATTTTGAAGGAAATCCGTGGCATATTGATTCTGATAGGATAGTAACGGCAAATCCAATGCTTTTTCCGCAAATGATTGAGGTATTATTGCAAAATGGGTGTTAATAAGAATAAATATAGCAAAACAGATAAGTTTTTATTTTTCCTTGCAAAGCATTTTTTGCCCAGTTTCGTTAGAATTCTGGGGAAAACATGGAGGATAAAATTTTACGATCCTGACAATTTTAAGTATAAACGAGCAATCTATGCTTTTTGGCACCGATATTTAATTCCTTTTGGCTATGCATTTAGAAACAGAGGTGTTAAGGCTCTTGTTAGCTTCTCAAAAGAGGGAGAAATTGTAACTAGAGCAATTAAGAAGCTTGGATATGATGTCATACGGGGATCTTCAACCGAGGGAGCTTCAACAGCGTTGCTAAAGATAGTTCATGAGTTGCAAAACGACGGAATTGTAGCTATAACTCCCGATGGACCTATAGGTCCAGCTGAAAAAGTTAAACCCGGAACAGTTGCAGCAGCTCGAGTTACAGATGCGGAGATTATTAGCGTTTCTATAACAGTAAAACGCACAATTGCATTAAAAACGTGGGATAGACTTTTAATTCCTCTGCCATTTGCAAAATTAAAAATATTTATCAGTAAACCTATGAAATTCAGCAAGGATATGGACATTGAATGCATAGAAAAACAAATTCAAGATTGGCTTAGTAAACACAGCGGTAAGTAACATAATACTGTCCGAAATGCTCATTGAGTAAGTATCAGTGGATTGAAAATTAAATCTAATATAAGTTCCCCAATTTGATCGAGCGAAGAAGCTGAGCATTTATCCGGAGTATCTTCGAGCGTGTGCCAGTATGGATATTCAAAATCGATTATATCTACTGCTTTAATACCCACAGCTGCTAGAGGATGATGATCATCGAGCATCCATGGACCAACCGAATCTACAAATGCTGGTAAACCTAATAACTTAGCCCTTGCCCATATTGAATCGGTGACATTAGGAGCGAATCTTCTTTTTGAAAAACCCTCTTTTGGAATCTTAAGGTCTTTATCGCCAATCATATCGATTAGAACAGCATAATATGGTTTATTAGTAACCAGGTTCTTTGCATAGTATCTGCTGCCCATGAGATATCTGCTTAAGTCGCCCTCATGCCCATATTCCTCTCCATCGAATAAGACTATATCCACCCCAAGTGGAGGTGAGTTGTGTTTAAGAATTTCCGCGAGGTGCATTAGTACTGCTACTCCGGAGGCACCATCATTTGCACCTAAAATTGGTGTTTCCCAGTTAAGTGAGTCGGGGTCTCGGTCTGCCCAAGGTCTTGTGTCCCAATGAGCACATAAGAGCACTCGTTTCTTGCTCTTAGAGTTAAACCGAGCTATAACATTCCCCATCGAAAGAATTTCACCTTTGTAACCGGTTCCGGAAAACGATTGCACAATAGTTTCGTCAGCCAATGAATCCATGAAATCTCGCAGCCAATTCAGAACTGTATCGTGTACTGCGGTTCCGGGTGGTCGGGGACCGAAGTTGCATTGAGCTACTAAAAGTTTATATGCTCGTTCACCAGAAAAGGTGGGTTCCTCCACTTTTTTCGCACAGCTTGTGGATACAAAAAAAAATAAACAGATAAAAGCTATAATTGTTATTATAGTTATTTTTCGCAACATATTAAAACCTTGTCATTTCCTTTAATTTTTCAAGCCTATTTTGAAATTCTGTGTCTGTTGCATTCATTAACCTATCGATCGAGAATCCTTCGATGCAAAAGCTTGCTGCAACAGTACCATAGACAAGACCAGTACGTATAGTTTCTTTATTTAGCTGGTTTTCTCTCGATATATACCCCATCATTCCTCCGCCAAAGGAATCTCCAGCACCTGTTGGGTCTATTATATCTTTAGTGGGATATGCGGGTAACACAAATAGCTCATCGTCTTTACCTACAAGCATAGAACCGTAAACACCCCGTTTGAGAACCACCCACTCTGGTCCCCATGAGAGTAATTTTTCGGCTCCAGCCAGTGGGGATCTGAGTCCTGTAAGAAGCCTGAGTTCTAATTCATTTAGAAACAACATATTAATATTCTTTATGACATCTAAAAGCTTTTTTCGCTCGCCTTCGATCCAAAAATTCATTGTATCGGCAGCCAGAAGAGCAGTTTTTTTCATTTGCTCAGCAACTTGAAGCTGCAATGCTGGATGAATGTTTCCAAGGAAAATATAAGGCAGATTGCAATAATTATCGGGCAAATTCGGTGAAAAGTCCGCAAAAACATTGAGTTCAGTGCTTATTGTTTCTGGATCGCTAAAATCCTCATCGTAAATACCAGTCCAACGGAATGTCTTTCCTTTGTCTACATACAGTCCATTCATGTCTATTCCGCAGTTTCTTAGTTTTTCCAGATGTATCTCAGCAAAATCTTCGCCAACAACACCGACCATGTGAACTTTGGATACTTTGCTTGCAGCAACAGAAAAATATGTAGCTGAACCTCCCAAACTGTCTGAGACTTGTCCTTTTGGAGTTGTTATATTGTCCAGTGCAACAGATCCTACGACTAACAGACTCATCGATGCTCCTTCTTTTGATTATTTACTATTAGCGTAAAGAAAAATAGTTTAGCTGTTGAAATCATGTTAATTCTACTTCATCTCCTTCGTTAGGCACGTGAACCTCCTTAAGATTATCCAGATCTTTAAGTGCTAATGCCAGTTCGAGTGTTTGTGCTTCTTCACCGTGAACAGTGAAAATTTTCTTAACTGGTCCGAGTCTCGATGCGTATTCAATGAGTTCATCTCTGTCTGCATGAGCAGAAAAAGAATTGGATTTAAAAACTTCTGCTTTAACAGTGTAATGCTCACCAAGGATAGGAACATCTTCCAAACCATCCATAAATTTCCTTCCTAAAGTGTTTTGAGCCATGAAACCAACAATCATTATTGTGTTTTTAGGATCTTCGACATTGTTCTTAAGATGGTGCAATACTCTTCCTGCTTCTGCCATTCCGGATGCTGAAATTATAATCATAGGTTCCTTGATTGTATTTAGTTCCTTCGATCTATCTACGGATCGGACATATTCAATCCTTGCAGTATCAAAAGGATCCGTACCATTTTGAAGTAATTCTTGAGTTTCTCTATCAAACCAATCGAGGAATTCTCTGAAAACAAAAGTAAGATTAACTGCCAGAGGAGAATCTATGAATAATGGAACATCTGGGATTCTATTTTCAGTATGTAATTCTGCAATATAGTAAATAAGTTCTTGGGTTCGCTCGAGAGCGAAAGACGGGATAATAATTTTTCCACCGCGTTCGAAAGTTCGATTTATTATTTCTGCAAGTTCTTCTTTTGCATTTGAAATGTTTTCATGAACTCTATTGCCATATGTGCTTTCAATGAGAGCATAATCCACATCCCTCATTTGTTCGGGGTCATTAAGGAGTGGGAGTCCTTTTCTACCGAGATCCACGATGTAGCCCAGATTTATAACATAACTACCCTCTTTTATTCGAAGTTTAGTTAAAGCAGCGCCAAGAACATGTCCCGCTTCAATAAACATAACCTCCACATCCTCAGCAACTTGGAACCATGTATTGAGCTTATGTGGTCGAACTAAGCGAATTGCATCCATAGCATCTGCCATCTCATATATTGGTTCCACCTGTGGGATACCTTTTTTCCTATTTTTCTTGTTGATATATTCAATATCTCGCTCCTGAAGATATGCTGAATCGGGAAGCATATAATGGCAAAGCTCATCAGTGGGTGAGGTTGTATAAATTGTTTTATTGTATCCGCTTCTAACAAGATTTGGAAGATTTCCTGAATGATCAATATGTGCATGACCAATTACAACAGCATCAATTTCGTTTGCAGTGAAAGGTAAATTGCGATTTTTTTCTCTGCTTTCCTTTCTTCGACCCTGAAATAAACCGCAATCGAGCAAAATTTTGGTTCCTTGTGCAGTTGTTATGAGATGTTTAGAACCAGTTACACTTCTTGCAGCGCCCAAGAATTGAATTTTCATTTATATCCTTTCGGAGTTTTCTGTTTATTAATGAGTTCGGCTTTGTGACTAATTAAAGAAGTAAATATAGCAACTATAAAGTTAAATTGACTAAGTTGTTCGATGTAATCTACTTACCCTCAAATTCCATTATAGAATAGAGATTATACGGTTCGATTTTCTTCCGACCATTCAAATCTACAAGCTCGATAATGACTGCTATATCTACAATTATTCCAGCTAACCTTTCAATCATTTTTGCTGCTGCTTTAAGAGAGCCACCAGTAGCGATTAGATCATCTAAAAGCAGTACATTTTCACCCGGTTTTATTGCATCTGTATGCATTTCAAGAGTATCGGTTCCATATTCTAATTCGTAAGTCTCCGAGATAGTATTCCATGGAAGTTTGTTCTTTTTTCTAATAGGAACAAATCCTACACCCAGTTTATGTGCTAATGCTCCACCAAAAATGAAACCTCTCGATTCGATCGCTGCGACGACATCAATATTAATGTTTTTATAGCGATCATATAGTATTTCAATGGTCTCATTAAATGAATTAGGATCACCTATTAAAGTTGTAATGTCCCTGAAAATAATCCCAGGTTTTGGAAAGTCTGGAATATTTCTTATACTATCTGCGAGATCCATCGGTTTTACCTCCTTTTATTGAGAGATCGTAACAAAAACTACTCCCCAATCTCTATCACAAATAATAAACCCATCCTCGAAAAATATCAACACTAAAAGCGTATGACGTCTCAGGTTGTCCACTAAGACTTGGCTTAGAAGGATTTGATAGATAGTAAAAGAGCACACCCTCCGAGCCTATTGCCAATGAAAGATACTTCTTCCCATACAATTGATTAATTGCTATTCCCTGTGCATCACCAGTCTGGATGTCTGACTGATAAATATATAATGGACTATTTGGATCATCAACATCAATAATAGCCAGACCAGATATTCCGTCGCACAATAGATATAGCTATCGTTATAAACTAATTTATTTGCTTCGTCGGGTGTATCACAAATTGATATTATATTAGCTGAATCAGGATTTGCAATGTTAATGAAAACACACCGGCATCCCCAGTTCCTAAAGCAATAAAAGTGTCCCATACCTCAACACTATATCCAAATCCCGCTTCCATAATCGGTTCACCTCGCTGAAGTGGAAATTCTATTTCGTGCACTTATTATGTAAAGACCATCCTGGGAATCTGAGCAATAGAGGAATAATGTTTCATCACGCCAGTCTGAGACCATATCGGTAAATCTTCGCACATAACTTGAGGATATTAAAATAGGATTTCTAATTTCATTGAAGATTTCAAGTCTATATTCTATAGTACCACTGTAATATGTCCAATCAAATTCTATAGGGAAATTAACCACCATTAAACTTTTTTCTGGTTCGATAAGATCGATAAGTCTTACACAATTGTCGGGGAGATTTCTATCTGTACATCCTGAAATTATAAATATTGTAGCAGATGCTGAAACTAAAAGAAATATGGCTTTATTAATATTAGAGATAATTTTTAAAACTTATATCACTCCATAAGGAATTTTTAGATTTTCAATTTCAAGTTTATTATTTTCTAATCACAAACTCCACTCTTCTGTTTATTGCTCTGCCCTCGGATGTTCCATTATCAGCAATAGGATCTGTTTCTCCAAAGCCCACGGCTATGAGTCTATGAGCCAAAATATCATATATAGAAACAATGAATTTTCTGACTGCATCAGCTCTTTTCTGTGAAAGGTCAAGATTGTATTTCTCTGAACCGATAGAATCCGTATATCCTCTTATTTCTATTATCCATGTGTGATTTTCATTAAGAATTTTTGCAATTTGTGCAAGAATGGAAAACGAAGTAGGTAACTCAATTTTTGAGCTATTGAAGGCGAAGAATATTTCATTTGTAATGTATTTTCCTTTCTCCTTAAATTGTGTCGTTATCTCCTCATACAGTTCTTTTCCTTTCCTAACTTCAGCCAGTGGTCTGGGACATCCTCTTTCATCGACGAAGGTGTTGGGAGGTGTATCGGGACAATAGTCGAATTCATCCCATACACCGTCTCTATCGTAATCCTCATGGGTTGTAGTAAAGAAATTGAAACAAACGCCCAAACCAAAGTGAAAATATCCACGCCAGCTTCCTGCACTAACATAGTTTGTATCTGATATAGGATAATGTTGAATTATTTCCCCTTTCATGTCATTGGGATACATAGTAAATTTAATAAAGCCATTAATACCAAGGTATGGGGTAATGTTGTATTGTGTTCCAATCACTAAAGGTATCTTAACTCCAGTTATATCGCCGGTTATTTTACTACCTTTCACTTTTTTTCGAACGATAACCCCGGTTTCGTCAGTTGCGATAATGCTAAAATTCCAGAAGCCAATACCAGTTTGAATATATGGGTTAATTTTTTTATAGGGGGAGAATTCATAGCCTACCAATATGTCAACATTCCAGTCTGTCCAATCATGAATTTCAGTATATCTTATGAATAACTCATCATAAAAGATCATATCATCCGGAACATCCGGATAAAGCAAACCTGATCCGTAGCTAACTCCAAAACTCCAATTGTAGTATTCCTCGGATGGGTAATTTATTCTTATATCTAACTGTCCATCGGAATGACCATCTTTGCCAATGCCGTAGTTTCCTCCTAACATTACTGACCCAAATTTAAATCTCTTAACCGCATAGGTGGGACAAAGGAGTGAAATGATTAATAAAAATACAAGAATGGAATTACGTCTCATTGTGACCCTCCTTAAGGTAGGTTTGGTATTTCTATATTATTGTGATTTTCCCGATTAGACAAGTGAAAAGACTTATCTCATATTTTAAATATGCTGCTTTATAAATTATTTTGTTTTTTTACCTGTTAAATTAAGAATTTCTTTCAGATCTTTTTCAATGCGACAAGAGCAAAACTTCTGAATACGTGAAAGAAAACACTTTTAAGAAAAAATTATACAGTCACAGTCGAAATGAGAAGTAATTGAATAATCAGGATTCTATATAAAGCGTTCAATGTTAATTATCTTGATTTATTTATGTTAAGGGCAAATTTTTAAAGTTATGAAATAATAAAGAATTTCTATTATATAGTTAAACGTTAATCTAAAATTTCTGTATCATCTGGGGAAGTAAATTTAATGAAATCAGGAAATTCGCTCCTTTCTTTAGTTATCTCACCGATATAAGATGTAATAATTTTCGAATCCGTTTGTTTTGCTTTCCCCTTAAGATTTGCAATACTGGGAATAATATCTTCAAAAGTAAATAGCCTTTCACCTTTCGGAAGATATAATATTACAGCACTGGCAGTGAGGATAGGTGGTGTTTTTGTACTCGATGTTGAAGTCTTTCCGATAAATTTTCCCTTGTAAATACTAACCATTTCATTCTTGAAACGCCAGAGAATGGAATTAATAATTTCACGAATTTCATCGAATTCTTCGGACTCGGTTTCAAACACCGAGAAGAATTTGTCTCCGCTAACATGTCCGATGAAAACTTTCCTACTTTCTGAGATTTCTCTTAAGATATCTGCAAAAATTATGATTGCTCGATTACCGTCCTGGAAACCAAATTTATTATTAAAAGCTGTAAAATCATCGAAATCGAAATACACAATTGCAAATGCTCTGTCTTTTTTTTGTATCAATTGCGAAATATATTCATTTATTCTTTTCGGACCTGGAAGTTTGGATAATGGATTTTCCTCTTTTGATAAAGCTATTTTTTTATCATTTATTGCTTTTAGAAGTGATCCTGAAAATAGAAAACCTTTATACTTTCCGCTTTCTGTTAAAATGACACCTTCCGGTTCAGTTGCAGTTGTAATAATTTCAATAATACTATCAATCGTGGTTGTAATTTCAGAAATTGGAGCTTTGATTATAAACTTTTCTAGGGAAACTTTTGAGTCCTTATTTTTCAATAATTGCTGACCGGTGTCAGTATTAATGAGTTGTTTTATCTCGTTCTCTCGGATAATTCCCAAAGGTTCATCCTGTCGATTAACGACAGGTAGAAGATTAGTTTTGGTTTCAATAAGCAGCTTTATTAAATTAACTAAGCTGTATTGTCCATATTTTATGGGTTCTATTTTTTTTATTCTACTGAAAAAATATCTTGAATCATCGGAGCAAGTAAAAATATTTCTTCTGTTTAATTGATTCACATATTCGTATTTAGGTTTTAATTTTTCCATCTGTGTTGTTGGTTTTTGTATTAAATAACCCTGAATGAAATCGGTACAAATTTCCTTGCATGCATAAAATTCGTCCTCAGTCTCAACACCTTCCGCAATAACAGGTATTCCCATTAAATGAGCGAGATCGATTACTTTTGAAACGAATAGTTTCTTTTTGGCATATTTTGCCAGTTCATTAATAAAAGAAATGTCAATTTTTAAATAATCTGGTTTTGAATAATAAAGAAGTTGAAGTCCTGAATATCCTGCTCCAAAATTATCGATAGCAATTTTAAAACCTTGTTGTTTGAAAAGTGTAAGTACACTTTTGGCGAAAATTAAGCTTGAATATTGATGCTTTTCAGATATTTCGAAACATAAATTGCTTGGTTCGAAATTCATTCCTTCACAATCGGGAAGACTGCATTTAGAAATGAAATTCGGTATCAAAAGAATTCGGTTATCTACATTGTAGAAAAATTTATAATTAGAGGCGTTTTCAAGTGTGCAGAATTTCTTAAACGCTTTTGCCCTAAATCTTTTATCGATCTCTAAAAGTATTTGGTCTTCAAATGCAGAGTCGAAAATGTTGTGAATAGTGGGGAATCCAGCGCTTTCGTGGTTTCTTAAAAGCGCTTCATAACCGATGCATATGCCATTATGAATGTTTACAATTGGTTGGAAAGCATAATCTATTCGCTGCAATATTTCTTTCCATTTCTCAATTTGCATACGACCCCCATAACAAATGTATAGTAAAGTTTATATATAGCAATTGAAATTGATTGAAAAAAATCAAGGACTATAGAAATAACGTTTTCTCAATTATGAATTGGACTTTTGAAAGAAATCATTTTTTTCTATTGAGATTATATCTTTAAATTTGTTTAGCAATTATAATCTATACACACTTGATTTGAATGTGCTTTAAATAGAATTTTCTCTTTAATCCTTATTATAATCCTTAGGTAAAAATTAAGAATTAAAAAGGACATTGAAAGTTGAGATATGAATAATTTGAACAACAAACTTGCAGTTATATTAACTTCGGGTGGAATGGATAGCTCAACAATCCTCGCAATAGCTGCAAATTTAGGTTTAGAGATTGCTGCAATTCATTTCGACTATAAACAACGAAACCGAATAAAAGAACATGAAGCGTTTATTAAGCTTTCAAAATTTTATAACGTGCAGTATACATTCGTTTCAAAGCTATATACTCTGGGTGATATAGGTGGTTCTGCCTTAACAGATTATAGCATAGATATCCCCAAAGAAATTCCTATAGAAAATAATAGAATTCCCTTTACCTATGTTCCGTTTAGAAACGGAATTATGCTATCTATTGCTGCTGCTTGGGCAGAAATTATTAAAGCCATAAGTATTTTTATTGGTGTGGTTGAGGAGGATAGTTCAGGTTATCCTGATTGCAGTGAAAAATTCATTATCTCGATGAAACAATGCATTAATCTTGGTCGAAAACCAGAAAATGCAGTAAATCTTATTGCACCGGTCATACATCTTAAAAAATCGCAGATTGTTAAAATAGGGGAATCTCTTGATCTGCCATATGAGAAAACGTGGTCGTGTTATCGTAGTGGAGATATTCACTGTGGGGAATGCCCGGCATGCAAGCTTAGAAAGAGAGCTTTTAGAGATGCGAAAGTACCAGATCCTACTACTTATTTAGTTGAATGATATTGTCATATAGTGCTAAGATAATAATCTTTAGGATTCGAATAAGGAAGCGATTTTTTCAAGAAGAAGCTCCAATTGAAATGGTTTCTCCTTAAAAAAAACACCTTTTAATCCATCTCTTGCTGCCTTAACTACAGTATGGTCGGGATCGTAACCAAAAGCTGTCATCAATATTATATTTGTTTTCGGATTCTTCATACGTGCAGCCTTGAAAACTTCATATCCATTAGCGTAAGGCATCTTTATATCAGAGATTATAAGATCATAATCTTTGCATTTAATTTTCTCTATAGCTACTCTTCCGTCCTCTGCAGTGTCGACTTTCATATTGAAATGCCTCAGGAACTCGGCAAAACCTTCTCTTATTATCGGTTCGTCATCAGCAACCATAATATTTAGAGTCTTAATTTTTATTTTAATTAATTTGCCAGTAGGTTTAACTGTTGTTTTGGGCAGTGAAAGCATCTCAAGTTTGCCAATATATCGCTCATCCTCGAAATCTTGAGGATTTTGAAGCGATTTTGTTATTTCGGCAATCTGAAAGGATCGAGTTAATGCTTTGTTAAGACCTTCTGCGAAGCTTATATGAAGCTTATCATCTCTTATTTCATTAATATCTTGCCTTAGATGCGATAGCAATGCTACCTGTGCCATTAATTGATTGTTTATGTGGTGAGAGAGAGCAACGACTGTCTTTTGAATTGCTTTATTTCTTTCTACTTCAATTTTTTGCTTTTCTAGTTCTTTAATAGGTCTAAGGTCTCTACTAATCCCAACTGTTCCGATTTCATCACCATTTTGATCGAATAATATCGAGGAAGAAAGAGAAAGTGGAATAGTTTCACCGTTTTTGGATACGACCTCAATTTCCTCTTGTATAACAGTGCCCTCGCTGCTTCTCATTTTCTTCATAACTTCTCGGGCTTGTTCGGGATAGCGATATATTCCGAGCACAGAATGACCTATTATCTCATTAGCTTTGTATCCCAATGTCTTTTCCGCAGCCTTATTCCAGACCCTTATTTTCCCATCATTATCTGAAGTTATAACCAGATCTGCAGAACCAGCGATGATTTTCTTGAGGTAAGTTTCTTGTTCTATAAGCTTATTTGTCATCCGATTTCGATCGATAATCCAGCCACATAGATAGGCATATATTTCAAGAAATCTCAGTGCATCGTTTTTTGAAGAGAGAGTAAATTCATCAAAGGGTTCATCAACAGAAATAACGCCTATAATCCGTTTGGTTTGTGATTTTAATGGCACAAAAAGGTAATCGTTTGGATGCCAACCAGATTTTTTGGGTTCAATTTCGCTTTGGATGCCCCCGATTTCATCGGAGAAAGGATCGTTGTGAGGAATGTAATATGATTTACTTATTTGGTATTTTGGAGAAAATATCTTTTCCCATATCTCCTTTGAAGGTGGTCTTTTATGTTTAAAATTTTCGAAAGTCGCTTTAGAAACCCCGGCATATCCAATATGCTTACGTTTCCAACCTCGACCAAAAAGCGATATTAATGCTCTTCGGAAAAGCCTAGCCTTTACTATTGCTTTAGCTATAAGCTGTAATTGATTGCTTAGATTTTTCGATTGGGTAACAGTCTGTGCAGTTGAAAGTAATATCTCAAATCGATCTACTATGAAATTTGAGTTTTTCTCGAAATTTTGTTTTAGTTCCTTCTCGTCCATTGCTTCCCGTTAGATTAATTTATTATAAATTAATTAAGCAGTTACTTCTACAATAATTACTCCTGTTCTTCTTGACCTACATTCTCAAGAGCTCTAAAATACTGACGAACAGCATCCTGATATTGCCGTGGATACGGTTTCGATAAAATTTGCAGAAGTGCCTGTTGCACAACATTTTTCCTTTCACCCAAATCCTCAGGCAGTAATTCTGGTGATGAGCGAACAATGTCTTTTCCTGTGGTAGCTTTTCGTCTTTCTGAGAATTCTCTTTTATGAATGGATTTTTGTGTATAGAGCATCCTCGAGAGTATTCGATCCTGACGCTGGAGCGTTCTTTCTGTTATGTTAAACTTTCTTAGATCTTCTTCGACTTTTTTCATATCTTCTGCGGTTTCATCCATGCGACCTAAGAGATTGGAATGTTGTTCTAATTCGTTTTTAAGCTCTTGTAAAGCCTTCCTAAGAACAGCTTGTTCTGCTGCAAGTCGAGCCGATGCTGCCTGAGCTTCAAGCGACAAACCTCCAGGTTGCTGGCATTGAGAGCATAACGGCATAGTCTGTTGGTTGATACCAGATTGTTTGTTGCACATTTGGTTCATTTTTTCCATAAGCTGTTGTGATCCGGAAGCACATTGAGACTGATTCATTGCTTTCTTTGTTCTAAGAAGCAATTCTGTAGCAAGGTTGATATTACTCAAAGCCTCAGCCTGATGAGGATTTCTAACCATATGTCTCGACTCGGAAATTATTGTAATTGCTTGAGCAAGAGATGATTCCGACTTGTGAAGCAGAGCATAAAGGGCAGGTGGAATCATGAAGGTTTTCCCACCCATTTCACCGATTCTGGCTGTAACTTTTTTAAGACTTTCTCTCAGATCTCCTAATTCAGAGGCGTATTCGTTGAATTTAGTTCTATCTTTGCCGCTGTTAATTTCAGTAATAATTCTCTCAATATTAGTGGATATATAAAGCAGTTCCTGAACCGTCTTCCTCATATCCATATTTAGTGATTCCTGAAGCATCTCATTCATATTCTGTTGCATATTTTCAAAATTCATAGAAATATCAGAAAGCTTCTTTGATAATTGCATTCCGTGTTTTTGTGCGGCTTTCGAGTTATTGGATTTCATTTGATTTAGCGCATTCTGAGCATCCTGAGGAAGATTCATGTCCTCAAGTTCCTGTGCTATTTTTTTCATTTCCTCGTGTGGCATATCTGAAATATCTTTCATTTCATCGGCAAGGTCTTTTGTTGTTTTCTCCATTTGCTCGAGCTGGTTTTTAACCTGTTGTTCCATTCTCTCGAGGGATTCCATATTCTCAGCGTTTTCGAGTCCTTCATTAATCCTATCCTGCATTTCCTTGATCATGTCTGCCATTTTCTTTAGCTCGTCGAGTTTCATTTCAGCCTTAATTCTCTTCAGAAGTTCTAATGTTCTATCAAGCTTTTCAATCATCTCCTGCTGTGATACCTTGAATTTTTCCATTGCTCTTTCGAGTTGCGTTGGATCCATTTTTTCAATGGCTTCCTGCAGTTCCCTTATGGCATTTTTAAGTTCCTCTGGCAGTATGTCCTCGAGGAGTTGTTTCACTTCCCACATTTTTTCGATTATGTCTTGAGCAACAAGTTTGTTTTCCTCGATTTTCTGAATTGTCTCTTGAAATTGCTGCGCAGTTTGGTCCATTTTTTCGGCAAGGAACTTTTGCTGCTCGATTAATTTCTGTGCTTCCTGTCTTTCTTCGTAAGAAAGCTCTTCACGTCTGGAATCGAGCTTGCGTGCCATTTCCTCTGAACGTTCTATTAATTCCTTTTGTTGTTTAAGGACATCATCAATAGTTGTTATCTGCTGATTTTGTTCCTTTTCAACTTCCTGCATTATTTCAACCATAGATGGGAATCTAACGGTGTATACTTTGCTTTTGCCCATTTTAGGTCCGAGAATATTATCGTTGTCATAACCCTCTACCCAATATTTTACAAGGTCCTGAGGAACAAGGTCTAATCTGCCGAGATTCCAAATATGTTCCAGTTTAACCTCGCGTTTTCCATATTGTTTAAAAGACAGATTTGTCGAATGCACAATGGAATCCCGTGTTGTTACGATATATTTTAGAACAAATTTCGAAAATCCGAAATCGTCTCCGCCATAAATCTCGAGAGGAAGAATCATATCTTCATTCATGTCTACATCTCTAGCGGGGAATGTGATATCCACAACAGGATTTTCATCCATTTGAACTCTAATCTGGTATTGAACTGGTTGCGGTTCAGCCTGATCTTGTTTATCCCATGCGTGGATTTTATATGTTCCATTATCTCTAACTATTATTCTTGTAGATGCAGCTTGTCCGTCGATTTCCATAGGAATATCGATCGAGTCGTTAAATATTATTACTGCTCTTGAAAGTTTTTTATTTGCTGTTGCTTTTATTGTTACTTCCGTACCGTATAAAACATCGATATTTCCGTCGTTGTTCTCGATCGATTGTACAGCAAGTCTTGTATAAGAAGGAAATTTATATTTTAAAGACACATCGATAATTCTCGGCAAATCTAAAACCTTAACATTTAGAATATGACTCCTAAAATCTCCACCCTCGACATAGAATTTAAAGTCCTCAGATACTTTTCTAAAAGTATGAGTGAAGATCTTCGGATTGGTTCGGTCCTTTTGAGCTTCAAATGGTGTCCATTCCAACTCACTCGGTTTCAGATACACCTTGACGCGTTCAGGCAGTTTTCCTTCAGCACGTATCGATATTGTGTAATCCTCAAAACGTATCGCATTACCGTTCATAGGGAGCGAAATGAAAAGGACTGTCTCTGTCTGCCGCGGATATTCTCTTCCAGGATTCGTGGCTTTGGACAAGCCTTTTGTGAAACGTAATGGCATTGCGAATCCAAATCCCATGAAGACTAAAATGACAAGAAAAAAGACCATTAGTCTATTTTGTGTGGATTTGAGAGGCAATAGTGGTTTTATGGGTAACTTTTTAGACTCCTTTGATGCTCTTGAAACTATCGTTCTGACAATTGTAGGTGAATATCCGTAAGACTCGATATTTTGATTGGAAAGGTCCCATGCGGTTATAAGTTTTTCTCTTAGACTTGGGAACTGCCGTTCGAATTCGATAGCTACAAGTCTTAGCGATGGAGGTCTTATTAATGGAGGGATTATTGCTCCCAGAATTGATAGAATTGAGATAACGATCCATGAAAAGAATAATATGCTTCGAGCAGAACTAGGAATCCATAGGAAACCGTTTAGTATCGTCAGTATTAACATCACAACAAGTACTATTGATAGTCCAGAAAGCAAATTAGCACCAATTTGGGTAAGTTGAATTCCTCGACGAGCAGAACGTAATTTTTCCTTTATCTCTTTCATTTCTCTAATAAATTTAAACCACATTTATGTTTTTATATTAAAAATATACCTTAACTTTGCAAATTTTCAATATGTTTGTTTTATTGTTTTTCAAGTGATTTAATAAATTTTATGAATGTACACTTACATAATTTATATTTGAAATGTTTGTTTTTTTATTTAATGAAACCTTGAGAATTTTACTTGCAGAAATCTAAACATTAAAGTTAATTGGTTCATTATATCCAGCAGAAGATAGGGGAAATATTATATGGGCCATGTCTATATCCCTGGACTCAGAGTTTCAGAATATGAATTGGTGAAAAAGCATAGAATTCTTCCTATTAAGGGCGAGGTTTTAGCAGAGGTTGGCCAATCTGTATTACCGGATACAGTTGTAGCAAGAGCTTTTATTCCCGGCAAAGTTAAAACAGAAAATATTGCTGGACTGTTATCTATCGAACCCACCGAAGTTAAGACATACATGAAAAAGAAGGTTGGCGAGGAATTTTCGAAGGACGAAATCTTGGCTGAAAGCAAAGGTTTCTTTGGCCTTTTCAGAACGTCGATTAAAGCACCTTTTGATGGTATTGTTGAAGGCATTTCAAATATAACAGGTCAAGTAATATTGCGTGCGGAGCCTGCGCCTCTCGAAGTTAAAGCGTATATTCCCGGTATTGTTAAGGAAGTCTATCCTAAAGAAGGTGTATTAATTGAAACCTGGGCATCGTTTATTCAGGGAATTTTTGGTATTGGTGGGGAGAGATATGGTACGATTAAGATTGTTGTAGATGAACCCACAGAACCTTTAGATGAATCGAAAATAGATGAGAGTTGCCGTGGGGCGATTATTGTTGGTGGAACGGTTTTGCCTGTTTCCGCAATTGAAAAGGCGGAAAAATTCGGTGTTATCGGTATAGTTATTGGTGGTATCGATGCACGAGACCTTGTGGATTATCTGGGTTACGATCTTGGTGTTGCAATTACTGGATCCGAGAATACATTATTATCTATTATTGTTACAGAAGGTTTTGGCGATATACCTATGGCTAACAAAACTTTTGAACTATTGAAAAAATATCAGGGGCATAGAGCTTCAATAAACGGAGCCACACAAATCAGAGCGGGAGTTATTAGACCTGAGATTATTATTCAACAAAAGGAACCTTCTAATGAAATATTATACAAAATTACTTCGCCTGAAATGAAAGGGCTGGAAATAGGATCTACTATTAGAGTTATTCGGGTTCCATATTTCGGAAAAATTGGAAAGGTCGATGAATTGCCAGCTGAACTAAGAAAGTTAGAGAGCGAAACCGAAGCACGCGTTGCTGTTATTAGGTTCGGTGATGAAGTTGTTACTGTTCCAAGAGCGAATTTAGAAATGGTTGAATAGAATCAGTATGGATTAAGTATTTACTATTGGGTTAATTGTATATTACATGTAAATAGTATTAGGCTATCCGAAAGGAGGCATAATGAGACGCCTTTGGCTCGTATTTGTTGTTTTGCTGATCCTAAGTCTGCTTCAGGCGGAAGATACATTCCCGTCGAAACCTTTAACTCCAAATTTAATAGATATACCTGGCGATGGTGGAAATAATGTTTACATCTCATGGAAGCATTTTGCCACTGTTCCCGGAATTAGATATGATATTTTAAGATATACAACAGGTAAAGATTACGATAAACATAGATCGACTGATGAAGCAAAGTTTGAAGTTATAACTCCTTTACAAGTTAAAACTCAATTACCCGTTCTTGAAGATGAACCGTATAATGACCTATCTACATACGATTTTTATATCTATACGCAGTCACAGGAAAATGATGTTCCAAAGGTTATTGCTGTTAAACTTACAGATGAAAACAGAGATTCGATTTTAGCTTTAGGTGCGCAAAAGATTGTGCGTGTTGAACTTGAAGTTCCACCACGAGAAATTTTGGATGAGATTCCGAATATTTTTGGTGAGGGTGCCTATTACTTAATTCTTCCAGACACGCTAAAAGCTAATGTATATCGACCTAAAAGCGTTGCAGAAAATGTTTGGGAGTTTTATTGGTCTGATCTTCCATATGAGGGAGATTTATCATTAGAACTGAAACCCTCCCAAAAGGAACTCGATTTTATTGATAAAGGGGTTCAGCTTTTATTGCCGGGAGAAATTGAGCAATACTATCTTTTCAAATACGGCAAAAGAATTATATCATTAGTAACTGACAGTGTCAGATATACTGTTAAGTATGACAATATTTCATTTTTGCAACGAAGCTCAGAGGAGAATCCAATTTATCCGGACAGTCATTATATATATAAGGTCTGCCTTGTTCAAACTTGGAAGCCGATAAAAAAAGTATTTATGGATAGCGATACGGTGGGTATAACACCAGAGAATGAACCGCCGATTATCCCTAACACATTAACTGCTCTCTATGATTCCACAAATAATGAATTAGTTTTGAGACTAAGCTATTCAGGATTTTTGAATAACATTAAGACTTTGTTTGATAATGTTTCCTATTCTTTCTACAAAGCCCCTGAGGGTATGGAAACTATGCCGGTCGAGGAAGATAGCATCGAGGAGGAGAGTACACCTATTGGAGAACTTCTTATTAAGGTTTCATCGACATGGAAAGCTGTGAAGCTAAATGACATAAAGCCTAACGATAATATATTCTTAGTTATAACCGATACGATAGGACAGACCACAAAAAGTGATTTTATTCCTTTCAATCCTGTAACTGCTGAATCTTTAATCCTTCCACCTAACATTATTGCAAGGGATAAAAGTAATGATGGAGGAGATCAGGCGATACTGGTTTGGGACTATCCAGAACTTGCAGTAAGGTATTCGGTGGAAAATCCTACACCAAATCTCAGAACAGAAAACGTTCAAGAGAGAAAACTATATTGGATTCCAGCACAGGATGGCTCATTGATTGAAATAAGCGATACAATAGGATTAGAGGAAATTCCCTACGAAGCACAGGAAGTTGTCAATATAATCTATCCTATTCCTCTGGATAAACTCAACATACGAGTGGTTTATGAGATGTGGAGCAATGAGGATGATAAAGCTTTATATGGTGAATTCAGGTTTAACGACAAGAGAAAAGTGGACAAGGAATACACTGGTGAAATGAAATTTGAAAATATTCAACCCGGAACATATACATTAATTGGTAGGATAGTTAAGAAGAGTGGCGGATTGCTTAAAAATCCCGAATCTAAGGTTGAGATCGAGATTCCTGTGAATAAAATCATAGCCACGAAGTTTGATAAACCGGATTACTATTACGCTATATATAGAGGTACTGACCCAGAGGATCTAACAACATTTAGATTCGTCGGGAAGGCGGATGGTACTGACAGAGAATTTATAGATGATTTCGGCGACTGGAAGGATGCAAAAGGAGAATTCTATTATATAGTTCAGGTTATAGGTCCATCGTATTGGGTTGCTAGGACAGAACCGTTAGGACCAGTGCATATCAAGGGCAACTGGTTTAACTTTTCGAAGCTCCCAATATTCTTTGCTGTGTTTATTTTTGTTGCAGTTGCATTATTTTTTATTTACCACATCAAAAAAGGAAGAGAATTCTATGTAAGACCTATTGCTGGTATTGTTCACATCGATGAGGCTTTGGGTCGTGCAACTGAAATGGGTCGGCCAATTATGTATGTAGCAGGATTAGGATGGATAGGTGATATAGCTACTATTTGTTCACTAACTATTCTAGGAAAAGTTGCCAGCAAAGCTGCTGAATATCAAAATAGGCTTATTGTGCCATGCTACGATCCGATTGTCATGATTGTAGCTCAGGAAACTGTTAAGAATGCATTTATGGATGCAGGTAGACCGGATTTATATCGTGAAGAGGACATATATTACATAGCTGCAGCTCAATTTGCTTATGCCGCTGCAGTTTCAGGATTAATGATCCGAGAGCAAACCGCAGCTAATTTCTTTATGGGTAGGTTCTATGCAGAATCTCTTATTTTAGCCGAAACCGGAGCCTCGACAGGAGCTATTCAGGTTGCTGGCACAGACGATATGACTCAGCTACCATTTTTCCTTACTGCATGCGATTACACATTAATTGGGGAAGAATTATATGCAGCTTCAGCATATCTTTCTAAAGATCCTATGCAGAAGGGTTCATTGAAAGCTCAGGACTATCTTAAAGCCTTAGAAATGCTTCTTTTAATAATAGGAGTCGCCGCAGCAACAAGCGGCATTTATTGGTTTACAAATATATTTAAAGCAGTAGGAACAGAATAATAATGTGGGAGGTTAGATAAATGTTCTGGAAGAAACAACTTCCACTGATAATTGTATTTATGATGGGTTTGATTATGACCGTTCAGTATTTTATCCCGCATCATGTCTCAAAATGGGTGTATGTGAACTACGTAGACTGGGCAATTGTTATAGCAATTTTTGGTGCCTTTCTCGGTTATTTTAGTTTCTTACGAGTACACATTACAAGAATTCGGAAAAAGACATCTAACTGGGTTTTCTCCATTATAACACTTGCTAGTTTACTGATAATGATAGTATTCGCCTTAATTGACGGGAAAGGTTCGGATTCCCTATTCCAAAATATGTTCTTGTATACTAGTGCAGCAATTAATGCTACAGTGTTTTCTCTTTTAGCCTTTTATATTTCTTCGGCGTCATATAGGGCTTTTAGAGCGCATTCCGCACAAGCAGTAGCTCTTCTTTTAGCTGCAGTTATTATGATGTTGGGACGGGTTCCCATTGGAGATAAGATAAGCTTCTGGTCGGCATGGGGTATACCATCTATAAATACTGTATCTCAGTGGATACTCAATTCACCCAATATGGCAGCCAAACGAGCCATTGCATTGGGGGTAGGTCTCGGGTCGCTTCTTATGACACTTAAGATTATCCTTGGGATTGAGAGGACTTATCTTGGGAACTAAAGGAGGAAATTATGGGCTTTTTTAAAAAATTAGAAAAGTTAGATAGAAGAATTATTTATATTGTGATAACTCTTGCAGTGATTTTGCCTTTCTTTTTTCCGATGCACATGCCAATAGCAATACAACCCGAGGTTAAATCTATTTATGACTATATTGAAAGTTTAACTCCTACTGATATTGTTTTATTCTCTGGAGATTATGATCCTCAGGTTGAAGCGGAGCTTTCCCCCATGTTTGATGCCGTTCTTGCACATTGTTTTGAAAAGAATATTAAGGTTATTGTAGCTAATCCATTTAGCATTATGGGGATGGGGTTGGTAGAACCGCGGTTGAAGAAGTTAGCAGATGAGTATAATAAGGTTTACGGTGTGGATTATGTTTTTCTCGGTTGGCGTCCAGGAGGTTTTCTTTTAATCTTAGGAATGGGAGAGGATTTTAATAAGACATGGGAAACAGATTATTACAACACTCGTCTTGTTGATATACCTTTAACTCAGAATATAAAAGACTACGATGATATTGCTCTAGTGTTGGCTTTAGCGGGTTCTGCTGCGTACAACTCTTGGATTGTTTTTGCTTATGCACAATATCGTCAGAAAATTGCCGCTGGAATTACTGCAGTTATGGCTGCGGATGCCTATCCTGCTCTTCAAGCTGGACAGTTGATTGGTATAATGGGTGGACTTAGAGGTGCTGCGGAGTATGAACAACTCGTTCATCGACCTTCATTGGGTTCTGTCGGTATGGAAGCTCAGTCGTGGGCACACGTGGTTATTATTTTGTTTATTATACTTGGTAATCTGGGATATTTTGCAAGTAGAAAAAGGAAAAAGTAGGGAGGCTTTGGAATGACTTTTAATCTCTCTAGTAATATATGGGTTTGGATAGCTGTATTTTTTACTCTTTCAGTGTATTCGTTCCTATGGAAAGACAATCCTTTGTTCAAATTTGCCGAATCGGTTACTGTGGGCGTTGGAATGGGTTATGCAATGGTTCAATGGTTTACACTCTCGTTAGTGGGAAGATTTTGGACACCTTTAACCACCGATTTTAGCTCAAGGTTCCATCTTATTATACCCGCGATTATGGGACTTATGCTTATAACTCGACTCATTCCACGGTTTACATGGCTATCGAGATATGCTCTTGCATTCACGATGGGTGCTGGTAGCGGTTTTGCTCTACCTCGTGTTATTCAGGCTGGTGTATTGCAGCAGTTATATGCTACAATGTTGCCAATCGAGTTCTCTCTTCATGGTTTCCTTTATAATTTTATAATTATTGTTGGCGTTCTTTCGGGATTGATTTATTTCTTCTTCTCTAAGGAGCATAAGGGTTGGTTTGGTTCTATAGCAAATGTCGGTATATGGTTTCTGATGGTTGGATTTGGTGCGACATTTGGCTATACGGTTATGGCTCGATTGTCATTGTTTATTGGAAGAGTATTGTTTGTTTTGAGGGATGCATTGGGATTTCTCAAGATCTAAACTTATATCTTTAAGGTATACAATATAATATCCTTGGTGTAACATTTGTTTGTATCCAAGGATAGTATCTATAAAAAGAGGTGTTCGCTATGGAAGTTTATTAAGAAGAATGTTCATACCAATAGCATAAAGCTACAATCTGTGTTATTCACATTTTGGAGATTTCTATGTTGAAAATGCACTTTTCATTTATTTTGTTTTTTTAGGATTTGGTTTACATCCTATAGATATTTTATCTCAACCGATAAATTTTTAAGTAATTTTTATTTTAACGTCACTATTCAAGAAATAAAGCATATTTTTTATTTGGTATAATTAGCTTTTATTTAATTACATAATAATGTTTAGAGAAAAAATCACATATTTAGACAATGGTGCAACGAGCTATCCAAAACCTGAAGATGTCCTCGAAGCGTTTATCAACTTCTCGAAAAATATTGGAGCCAGTCCGGCAAGAGGAGGTTACGCAACTGCTATTGAAGCTGGGAGGTTGATTTTCAAGACTCGATTAACCTTAGCTAAAGTCCTTGGAGTTGTGGATCCATCAAGAATTATTTTAACAAAAAGTGCTACAGAAGCGTTAAATATAATATTCTTTGGTTCCTTAAAACCTGGTGATAAAGTTGTTTCTACAAGAATGGAACATAATGCAGTCATACGTCCGCTGAGATATCTTCAGAAGAAAGGAATAATCGAAGTTCTATGGGCAAGAATTACTGAGGATGGCAGACTCGACATGGATAATTTTATCAAACTTGCCCAAACCTCAGGGGTTAAGATGGTTGTAACGACAGGAATAGCAAATTCTACTGGAGTTATTTTGCCGATCCGAGAGATTGGTAAATTATGTCGAGATAGAGGAATAGTTTACGTTGTAGATGGAGCACAGATGGCAGGTGTTTATCCGGTTAATGTCGAACGAGATAATATCGATGTTTTTGTATTCACTGGGCATAAAGGGTTGTATGGTGTTCAGGGAACCGGCGGTTTTTTCTTTGCAGAACATGTGCAAATTCAGCCTTTGATATTGGGTGGAACAGGAACAAGATCTGAGCTTGATGTTATGCCAGAGGAAATACCGGCTCGATTCGAAGCAGGAACACCTAATACGCCTGGCATCGTCGCATTAGGAGTGGGTGCAGAATGGGTTCTCGGTAAAGGGATTGAAAATATTCACAAACACAAACTGGAAATTCTAAAGATAATGCATGAAAAGCTTGTTGATATCGAGAGCGTTAGAATATTTGGTCCACAAGACATTAAAAATAGAATTGCAATCGTACCGATTGTATTGGATTGTCTTTCTCCTCAACAGACAGCATACAAGTTATGGCAAGACTTTAAAATAGCTGTTCGAGCCGGACTTCATTGTGCTCCGCATATTCATAGTGATTTGGGAGCAGAAAAGGGCACTGTTAGGTTTTCTTTCGGGGCTAATAACACAATCGATGATGCTCTTTATGCTGTGGAGGCTATAAAGTCTATTGTTTCTGAATACAAAAGCAAATGATTAATAAACGATTAAAAAACGTTAATATTAATAAGTAAAAAAAATTGGAGGAAAAATGGGGGAGAAAGTTCTGTTATCCGGGAACGAAGCTATTGCTCGGGGAGCTTATGAGGCAGGTTTTCATTTTGCATCAGCTTATCCCGGCACTCCGTCAACCGAGATCCTAGAAACAATCGCAGAATTGTATTCCGATACAATAAAATGCCAGTGGACTCCAAACGAAAAAGTTGCTGTTGAGGTTGCGATTGGAGCTGCTTTTGGTGGTGCGAGAAGTATGTCAGCTATGAAACACGTTGGTGTTAATGTTGCAGCAGATCCGCTTTTTACTCTATCTGAAACTGGTGTTAACGGGGCATTTGTGCTGGTTTCCGCCGATGATCCGGGAATGCATTCATCGCAGAATGAGCAGGATAATCGACGTTATGCAAAATTTGCCAAATTAGTACTCATTGAGCCGTCGGATTCTCAGGAGGCAAAGGATTACGTGAAATTTGCCGCCGAAATTTCAGAGAAGTTTGATCTTCCTGCTATTCTAAGAATAGGCACTAGAATCTGTCATTCAAAAAGCATAGTAGAATTGGGTGAACGCGAAGAAATTCCTATTAAGGAATACATACCAGATATTCAGAAACGAGTGGTTATTCCTTCTCACGCCAGAATTCTACACAAGAAACTTGAGGAAAGGCTTAAAGCTTTGAAAGAATTTTCCTCTAAGGTACCGATAAATAGGATCGAGGAAGGAGATTTCACATACAACGGTAAGAAAATAGGAATTTTGACATCTGGTATTTCATATCAATATGCAAAGGAAATTTTTCCTAATGCAACTATTCTCAAGTTGGGAATGAGCTGGCCATTTCCGGATAAATTAGCCAAGAAGTTCTGCGATCAGGTAGATGAAATATGGATTATTGAAGAAAACGAGCCGTTTCTTGAAGAGGAGTTAAAAATAGCTAGTCTTGGCGATAAATTAACAATAGGCAAGAATAAAATTCCGCTTTGCAATGAGTTGAATCCGGGAATTATAAGAGAAGCAATTTTAGGAGAAGTGCCGGAATTGCCTACGGTTGATATTTCCAAACTACCTAAACGTCCTCCTGTTCTATGTCCAGGCTGTCCACATAGAGGTCTTTTCTATATAGCTAACAAGCTTAAATTGCATGGGACGACGGATATTGGTTGTTATACATTGGGAGTTATTCCACCGCTTAATCAGGGAGAAACCTGTATATGTATGGGTGCATCTATCGGTATTGCGCATGGGTTGGGGGTAGCCCAAGGAAAGGAGTTCGGGAAGAAGGTTCTGGCGTATATCGGCGATTCAACGTTCATTCATTCCGGTCTAACAGGAATGACTAATCTCGCATATAACAAGGGTAATGCTGTGATATGCCTTTTGGATAATTCAACTACAGCGATGACTGGGCATCAACCACATGCCGGAACGGGAATTGATATTTTGGGTGAGCTAACCTACAAAATAAACTATTCAGAAGTCGCTGACGCATTGGGAATAAATAGAGTATATCGAACGGATGCTTACAATTTAGAGGAGATTCAGGACGCACTGAAAGCTGCTACCGATACGGATGAGGCTGCAGTAATAATTAATGAGGGTCGATGTATTCTTCTGGATTGGCGAGAACTCGATATCGTGCCATTCCAAGTTGATCAAGAAAAATGCACAGCATGTGAAATTTGTATCAAGGTTGGGTGTCCAGCTATATCGAAAGATCCCGAAACCGGTAAGGCAATAATCGACGAGATGTTGTGTGCAGGTAATCACTGCACAATATGTCAACAGGTGTGCCCATTCGATGCAATAAATCCTGTGCGACCTATTGTGGAACAAGCGGGAAAGAACAGTTAATTTATTAATACTTAATATACATACAGAAATATTACTATTGCTCGTTTAATTTTACAAATCTCGATTAAAACGATGTTTTGGGGTGTGGATTATATCTATAAGAAAATTACACTTAAAATGTGCTTAGATATAATTCTATTAGCCTTTTCCCCCACAGTATTGCGACAATTGCACCGATAATTAAAAACGGTCCAAACGGCACCGCAGACGAAGGACTTTTCTGTTTTAAAATGCTCTTTCTAATGAATAGAACGATAAAACCGACTAACATACCTATTAAAGCACCAATTATCATAACTATAAATACTCCCCACACACCGACCACAGTTCCTAATCCTGCAATAAGTATTATATCTCCTTCGCCTAAGGCTTCCTTCTGGAAGATTTTTTTGCCCATTTTTGATAGAATCCAAAATATTATTGCTCCGATTACACCAGCAATGACCGAGTTTAGAAGTCCTTTCCAACTGCCGATTAAGAGTGCTGATGCAAGCCCCACAATTATTATTGAAATCGAAAGCTCATCCGGTATCTCCCAATATTCTATGTCGATCCATGACAAGGACAGGAAAATTGGTGCGAGAATAATAAATTGTATAAATCGCAGTAAGTCGTTTGGATAGAATGCAATAAAGAACGTTAGATAGCAAAGTCCCATTAATAGTTCGACTATTGGATATCGAATGGAAATTTTAGCTTTGCAGTTGCGACATTTACCTCCAAGTATAATGTAACTTATAATGGGGATATTATCGTAAGGTTTGATTTTGGATGAACAATTTGGACAATGCGAACCCGGAAAGATTATGGATTTCCTTTTGGGTAATCGGTATATAAGAACGTTGGTGAAGCTTCCCACGACTGCACCAAAGGCAAATACAAAAATACCATATAAAATGCTAATTAGATTATCCATGTAATTAAAAAAAAACTGTAGAATACTTCCAGCAAGTAATTTTTTTTTTGATTTTTAAAAATGAGATTTTCCTTGCACAATTTGATTGATTATCTAAGATACAGTCCAATTATTGCACAAAAAGGAGCATAAATGGACAAGCGAATGATAATTGGAATTGTTTTAGTAGCTATAATCTTAATTCTAACGCCTATTTACCAAAAATGGGTACTGAAAAAGGAAACTTCCGTTCCCGAAATCACAGAAACAGACTCACTTATCACATCAGTGGATAGCTCTGCGAAAATTTTGGATACTTTGTCAGATACTCTAACAGATCGAGCTTTGCATGTCTCCAAAATTGACTCGATAGTTCATGTGGAAACATCTCAAGCAGAGAAGGATTCTATTCCCGCGGCTCCCGAGAAAATTATTACAGTTAAAACAGATAAACTTACCGCAAAGCTAACAACAATAGGTGCTGACATAAAATCCATTAAACTTAATGATTTGTTCGACTACAAAGGAGATTTAATCGAGATGGCTCCAGGTCTATTGGACAGCTCGAACTCTTATATAGAAGTTGTAGTTGATGAACAGCACTTTTCTACTAAAGGAATTCATTTTGTCGTCGACAAGGAGTTTCTCGAGATTGACGAGGATAATCCAAGGAATGCAATTACTATGGTTGGCGTTCTTGACAACGGGATTATGATTCAGAGACGTTATGAATTCGAGTATGGAAAGTATCACATCAGACACTCAGTTTTCGTTTCTAATCCTGATTCATCAAAGCTGCTCGATGAAATATTATTTTGGTGGACTGGAGGATTAAGGCCGTTTGAAAAGAATGCCTCATGGGATATAAGGGAAATCTCCGTTAGATACCGAATAGGTAAGGATATTACTCGTGAAAAGCCTAAGAAAAAGCAACCCAATTTCTCATTGGATGGTGTTGCAGATTGGATAGGAACAGGAACAAAATATTTCAATACAACAATAATGCCAGAGACTGAATTTGGTTCCCAAGGTGTTAGAGGGAAATTTGCATGGGTTTTGGATACACATCAGCAAAAGCAACTAGAAATTCCCATCTCTAAGATTGGCTTGTACAACAGGATCTCATCTCCAAGTGTTACTATGTCATACATAATTTATACCGGTCCAAGGGATTACTTCATACTAAAGAATTACGGTCGCCAATTGGACAAGCTCGTTGACCTTGGGTGGTGGTGGCTTTCTCCTATAACCAAAGGATTACTTTGGTTGTTTAAATTTCTGTATAAGTTAATCGGTAATTGGGGTATTGTGATTATTATCTTCTCCATTCTAATGAAAGTTGTATTCTTACCGATTGCCCATAAACAGCTTTACAGCATGCGCAAGATGAAGGAAATTCAACCACAAGTACGATCAATACAGGAGAGACTTCGCGATAAACCTCAGCAATCGCAAATGGAGATAATGAAACTATACAAAAAGCATGGTGTAAGTCCAATGTCTTCGTGTTTACCGTTAATTATTCAGATGCCTGTGTTCTTTGCACTATACAGAGCTTTGGCTGGTGGATTTCTTTTCAGAGCCCAAAGTTTTCTGTGGGTGAAGGACCTATCACAGGGTGATCCATATATAATATGGCCAATAATTATGTCAGTAACAATGTTTATCCAGCAAAAAATTTCAGTTACTGATCCCAAACAGAAAGCCATGGTTTACATAATGCCGTTAATTTTCTTCTTTTTCTTTTACAAATTGCCAGCCGGTCTCGTGATCTATTGGACAATGTTTAATATACTTTCGATAGCTCACATGCTTTGGGTAGAGAGTCAGTGGCAAGGACTTCCCGGACTTTCCACAACTGAGCCTACTGGAAAATAATTTCAATAATGTTAGGGCAATCAGAAAACTTTGCAGAAATAATTTCCCATGATATAATTGTTGCACCAACCACCGCCAAAGGTCGCAGTGCTATTGCTGGTATTCGTATAAGCGGTCTTAATTCCATTGAATTCACTCGAAGATCCTTGATGCTGAACATAAGCTGTTTAGAAGCAAACACAGCACAAGTTGCCAAATTTAACATCGAGTATAACTCACATCTAATTACTGATAAAGCTGTCGTAATAATTTATCGAGCACCGAAAAGCTATACAGGTGAGGATATGGTAGAACTGTTTGTTCACGGCAATCCCTTGCTTGTCGAGACTTTAGTGGAATTTATGATTTCAAAAGGAGCACGCCTTGCACATCCTGGGGAATTTACAATGCGAGGGTTGCTAAACGGCAAGATGGATCTCCTCGATGCTGAATCTGTTTCTGCGGTTATAGAAGCTCGAACTCTTAGATCGATCTCTGCAGTTAAAAGGATTACATCGGTTAATAGAGAACTGAAAGGGCTCTATGAGAAAATTCGGGGAATATTGGTCGAGATAACTGTAGTATTAGAATTCCCCGAGGATGAAATTACCCATGTTGATGTAAAAGAATGGTTGAATAAATTAAGCAAAATTTATGATTATTTAGATGATTTTATGTGTCGAGCGAGGAACTCTCAGGCATTGACAACAGGTCTAACGGTTGCAATTGCTGGTCCTCCCAATGTTGGAAAATCCACTCTATTCAATAGGATAATAGGATCAGAGCGAGCAATTGTTACACCGCATCCCGGAACAACAAGAGATATAATTGAAGCTATTGTTGAGTTGGAGGGAGTACCAGTAAAATTGCTGGACACTGCTGGACTAAGGAAGTCGGAGCATCCAATTGAGAATGAGGGTATTATGCGAGCACAAACTGCAATTGAGAATGCAGACCTTTTACTTTGGGTAATCGATTCCAGTGTCCAATTGCCAGTTTCGATACCGAAGCATCAAAATTCTTTAATTGTAATAAATAAGGCGGATTTAGAAATATCTGATGAAATTTTGAAAAAATTTTCTGACTCACCAAAGATTTCTGCGCTGACAGGCGAGGGTCTGCAGATGCTTTTAGAACTCGTTTCGCACAAAGTAATTAATGTTCCTTTAGATGCGTTAATTGTATCCATTAGAACGCAAAACTTTGTATCCAAATCGAAGGAATCACTTGAGAACTGCATCGATGCGCTATCGAAGGAATACGTTGATGTAGCGCAGGTTATGCTTGAAAAAGCAGACATGCAAATGTCACAACTTTTTGAGCCTGTCGGTTGCGTCGATATATATGAAGAGGTTTTTTCTCGTTTTTGTGTGGGGAAATAGGAAAAGTTTGGATACAAAATTCTCAAAGATCTTCGATTATTTTTTTATTTAATTCATATAATGCAATAGAACCTGCAACTCCTGCATTAAGGGAATCGATTTTGTTATTTATTGGAATTGTTAATTGTACATCGAGCAATTCTGCGATTTCACTTTGTATTCCTGCACCTTCGCTGCCAATCACCAGAAGTATTTTCTCGGGTGGTTTGAAATTCGAAATAGGTATTGCATCATCTGAAACTACTGTTCCAACAATCATGAAATTGTATTGTTTAAAACGATGTATTATGTCAACAGGATCTCTATGTCCCAGATCGAGAATTGGAATTTGGAGGAATGCACCTGCTGTAGCTCGAAGGACTTTTGGATTGTATAGTTTTGCATTATCTTTTCCGATAATAATTGCCTGGGCATCGAATGCAATCCCTGACCTTATAAGCGTTCCAGTATTACCGGGGTCTTGTATCCCGTCAAGATAGACTATAATCCCTTTTTTCAGGAGCATATCGGTTAATATTGAACTATCACTATGATCTGGCAAGCTTAGTATTGCGATAACACCTTGATGAGATTCAGTCTCAGAAATTCTGATCATCTGATTTCGTTTAATTAATCTTATCGGGATTGAAATTGAGTTAGAAAGCTTTATAATAATTTCTCCCATCGGTTTTTGTGCAAAGATGGGATCAATTAATATCTCGATGACCGAATATTGCGACTTTCTGTGGAATTCCAGTGTATCACGAGCGATCCGGAAACCCTCTACAGGGAAGCATGAAAATTTCATTTGAAGTTTTCTGCACCATAGTCCACGATAATAATCAATCTCAGCCTTTGTTAATGTATCTGCTTTATGCATTTCTATTTCTTTGTGTTTTCAATTAACCATTGAGCAGCTTCAAGAATTGTAGGTGCAATAAAATCGGCAGTTTTTTGTATAATCTCATCCTGCTTTTCTCCCAATCCAGTTAAAACGAGAATTCCCGGCACACCAACTTTTTTCGCCAGTTGAATATCCGCTGCTCTATCGCCGATAATAGCAACCGGTTCGACATCCATATCAGCGACAGCCTGTTTGATCATACCCGGATTCGGCTTTCGACATGGGTGATTAATAGAATATTCAGGAACAATACCTTTATCGTGGTATGGACAATAATAAATCGCATCGATCCGAGCATTCTGAGAATGTAGCAATTGAATCAATCTATCATTTACAGCTTTAACATCGTTCTCGGTAAAATATCCTCTAGCTACCCCGGACTGATTGGAAATCACAATAACATCAAAATTCTCTCGGTTAAGAATCTGAATAGCTTCGGCAGCACCTGGGAGCAATTCCACATCTTCCGGATCGCGCAGGAAATGTTTGTCATACATTATCGTTCCGTCTCTGTCTATAAATATGGCTTTTCTTTTCATCGTGCGTTCTTTTTTGTTTATACATCGTCATAGCTTTTTCGAATACAATATCTGGTGTTATAGAGTCAAAGCAAAGTCTTGTTTTATATTTGCATTTACTCTTGCCGTGAAGTGTGCATGGTGAGCAACCGACCTGCGAAGCGACGAAAGTTGCATGTTTACCATTAGGTTTAAATCCAAGAGCGGGATGAGAAGGCCCAAAAATAGTTACAGTCGCTAATTCTAATGCCGCAGCAATGTGTGACGGTCCTGAATCGTTCCCGATAAAAATATCTCCCATGGAAATAATCCCGACAAGACCTTCTAATGTTAGTTTATTTATATAATATATCGGCGGTTTACTAATACCATCACTAATGAAAATTACATCAAAATTGGCTTTAGTAAAATTTTCTGCAAGAATTTGAAATTTTTCTCTGTCCCACGCTTTCAGGGGATATCGTGCGTAAGGATGAATTATTACAAGTTCATTATTGGGTATATTAGCTAATCTTTTTTTTGCTTCCGAAAGACCCTTTTGAGATGGATATAATTTCGGATAAATATTTTCCATCGATATACCCAATTTTGATATTGCCTTGCGATGATCTTCTACTACTGAGCGCGGTTGTTTTTTACCTATACCGTATTTTACCAAAATCCTTCGACTAAGGGAATGCTTTTCCGGTCGAATTGTTTTTCCAGATGATAAAAAAGATACTAATAAACTTCTCATGGTTCCATGAAGATCGATTATAAAGTCAGGTTTAAAATCCTTGATTTCGCTTAATACTCGACCGATAGTGCTAAGAGGAATAATCCTTTTGATTCTCGGATCCTCGGTAAATAGCGGAGTGTATTGCGGCTTTGTAACAAATGCGATTTCTGCTCCTGCATGATTTAAGGCTTCAACTGTAGCAGATGTGAGAACAACATCCCCCAGAGAAGAGAATCTGATTATCACAGCTTTCATCGAGCGATCTATCCTTATTGGCTGGTACTAATATTTACCAGCTTTTAAGTTCTTTAAGCTTTTCTTTACCGAGGGGCACTTCAAGAGATTGAGGGTGATTTTTAACTAATTTTTCAAAGTATTTTTTAGCATTTTTCAGGTCGTCCATTTTCATCGATGCCATTCCAGCTTTGTATAGAGCAGCGGGAACGAATTCGCTATCAGGATTTTTCTCGATTAGATTCAAATATTCACGCCTTGCCAAAGAATATTTTCCAAGATTGTATAAACATTCAGCCAAGTAATATTGGGCATCATCGGCGAGAATGCTGTTGGGGAAAAGAGAAAGAAATTGCTCGAAACTAATTCTTGCCAAATCGAATTTTCCTCGATTAAAGTCGAGTTGTGCAGTTTCGAAAATCTGCCGTGCGTTAACGCTTACATTCGCTATGCTTGTATCCTCTGACATTGTTTGTGATTCTATTCTGTCAGAGATATTATCCTCCATTTTTTCTATCTGCTGAGTTAATCTGTTAACTTTAAGTCCACTTTCGCGTAATATGCTCTCGATTGTCCGCATTTGCTGCTGGGACTGTGCCAAATCAGAATCGTAATTTGCCTGATTTTGTCTTTGTATGAATATCATTTCTACAAATAACGAGTCAAGACGTTCAAGTTGCTGGCTTTGCTTGGCGTTATTACTCACAAGATGATCCATTTGACTCTGAAACATTTTTATCTCTTGACGAGTTGCACACCCGGACAGAATTGCAACAATAAATAGTAATATAGGTAAGTTAATCTTCTTCATTTTAATGATGTTGCTTTATATAATGTCAAAAATAATGACAAATAAACAATCTAAATACGCATCTGAGATACTTTTTTGACAAATGTATCCATGTGCTTTGAATAAAGTTTATTATTCGAAAGATTGTTAATATCAGTTGCTTAAGAATTATTTATTCGGATATAATAATAAATTCAACTCTTCTGTTTCGATCCCAACAATCTTCGGATTTTATTGTGCAAACAGGTTTTTCTTCACCGTAACTTATTGTCTCTAATCTGCTTGCAGGTATTCCATAATTAATTAGGAATTGTTTAACCGATTCCGCTCTCTTCTGCCCCAATGCTAAATTGTATTGTTCGGTACCTCTCTCATCGCAATGCCCCTGAAGTCTTATCGATGTTGTTGGTCTATCCATTAGTTGTTTTGCATTATCTGTAAGTGTAGTTCGGGTATCGCTTCTCAAATCATAACGGTCGAAATCAAAATAGACAGTTCTCAGCTCGAGCGGTTCCGGTTCTGGCACAGGTTCTGGTACTGGCTCCGGTTCTGGTACTGGTTCCGGTTCTGGCTCAACAATTGGCATTGGTGGTGGTGGCGGTGTTTTCTTTGGACAACCGAAAAAAGTCAGAGAGAGAACCATTAAAATAATAATTAAAAATAGGCTTCTTCGCATATCGCCTCCTTTTTTTATCTCGCATTTCTTTTTAAATATCCTACATTCATAACTAACAAATTCGTTTAACCAAGTCAACACAAAACTGAAAAAAACACTAAAGATTTTTTTTCAGATCGTTACCTCTGAGATTATGAAAATAACTAAACTGTTACTTTAAGTATAATTAGTATATATAATTGAAAAAATATGAAAAATAATTTAGGAGAAAAAATGGTCAGAGTAAGATTTGCACCGTCTCCGACGGGATTACCACATGTAGGTAATATCAGAACAGCACTTTTTAACTGGCTTTTTGCAAGACATCATGCTGGTAAAGTTATACTGAGAATCGAGGACACAGATAGAGAACGCTTCGACCCAGAAGCTCTGAATGCTATAATGTTCGGTCTTAGGTGGCTTGGTTTGGATTGGGATGAAGGTCCTGAAGTGGGTGGACTGTTCGGTCCGTATTTTCAGTCGGAAAGGCTCGATATCTACCATAAGTTCGCAAGGGAGCTTGTGGAAAAAGGTAAGGCGTATTATTGCAATTGCTCAACTGAAAGACTGGATCGTGTTCGAAATGAGCTCCGTGAAAAAGGATTACCACCAATGTATGATAGACATTGCAGGGAACTCAGTATTGACAGCGATCCCACAGACCACAATACAGTTGTGAGACTTAAGGTTCCTTTATGGGGAAAGACCTCTTTGCGTGATGAACTTCGAGGAGAAATATTGTTTGATAATTCTACATTTGACGATATTGTACTAATTAAATCGGATAGTTTTCCAACGTATCATTTTGCAGTAGTCTGCGATGATCATCTTATGGAGATATCGCACATTTTCCGCGGTGAAGAGTGGATTCCCAGTGCAGGGAAACATGTGA
Organism: bacterium; assembly: GCA_030613005.1. GTDB lineage: Bacteria > UBP14 > UBA6098 > B30-G16 > B30-G16 > JAUWMV01. Next base: position 65,788 of record JAUWMV010000003.1, read on the forward strand.
TTCTTTTCAATGCATTCGACTGGGAAATTCCCCAAATGGTTCATTTGCCCATGATTTTAGGTCCCGATAGAGCGAAGTTATCAAAAAGGCATGGCGCAACTGCAATAACAGAATTTGTTAAAGTAGGAATAATGCCTCAGGCTATGCTCAATTTCTTGACACTTTTGGGTTGGTCTTCTAAGGATGATACAGAGATATTCGATGTAGAGGAAATTATAAAGCGTTTTGATCTCAATGGAATTAACACATCACCGTCTGTTTTCGATTTCGAGAAGCTTAACTGGATGAACAGTGAATATATACGAAAACTTACACCCTCTGAATTAACGAAAAAGCTCAAACCGTATTATATAGAATGGGATTGGCTTAAGGATGATGATGAAATATCTGAAGGGTATCTAGATCGAGTATCCAAGATAATGCAAGAGCGACTCAGAAAATTCACAGACATGAAAAGTCTTGGTCGATTTTTCTTTATTGAACCTGAGGAATACGATCCAAAGGGCATTAAGAATAATTTTAAGCTAATTGTTGCGGATAGAATTATGGAAGTTGCACAGCGATTTGAAAATTTGGAAAAATGGGATGAAGAATCCATTGAAAATGTTGTTCGAGAATATGCTAAACAATTAGGTTTAGGAGCAGGAAAGATCATTCATCCTATTCGGCTTGCATCCTCAGGACTTAGAATGGGACCTAGTCTGTTCGAAATGCTAATTATTTTAGGCAAAGATAAGGTGGTGAAAAGATTGCGAAAAGCTGCAGCATGGATTAAAGATAATATTATGGAGTAAAGACTAAGTTGAGCAAACTTCAATATTTTTAATTGTATATTTAATTATCTATTTCTGCACTTTATTGTAAAGATTATAGTTACGATTTAGTTTCTTTGGTCGACCGAAAATAGGAAATTCGAATTCACATTTTTCGAATATTTACATAAAACTTCAAACTACTTTTATTTGTATAACAGATAATGTATATTTTAGCAGTATTAGGAGGGAGTAATGTCGATAATAACAGGTGTCTGGGGAAGACAGATATTGGATTCAAGAGGGAATCCCACAGTAGAAGTAGAAATCGAGGTGGAAAGCGGTTTTCTGGGAAAAGCCGCAGTACCGGCAGGAGCATCTACCGGCAAACGTGAAGCTTTGGAACTACGCGATAAAAAGCACGAGTGGCTCGGGAAAGGTGTTGATAATGCTGTGAACAACATTAATGAGCATATTGCTCCAGCGATTCTTGAGCTTGAATCTACAGATCAGCGGGGGCTTGACTTATTATTGCTCTCTTTAGATGGAACCGAGAATAAATCTAAGCTCGGTGCAAATTCAATATTGGCAGTGAGCATGGCTGTAGCGAGAGTATCTGCAATGGAGTTGGGTATCCCGTTGTATCAATATTTGGGTGGCGTTGGCGCACATATTTTGCCCATTCCATTTATGAATATTATAAACGGAGGAGCTCATGCTACAAATAACCTTGATATTCAAGAATTTATGATCGTTCCAGCTGGGTTCCCTACCTATCACAGTGCATTGAGAGCTGGTTCGGAAATCTATCATAACTTGAAAAAAACTCTTGTGGAACGCAATCTTGCTGGAGGTGTTGGTGATGAGGGTGGTTTCGCACCTGAGCTTGAAAACAACGAGGAAGCGTTAACTCTGATAGTTGAAGCCATTAAACGTGCAGGATATGAATTCGGGAAGGAAATTTTTCTGGCATTAGATGTTGCAGCCAGTGAATTTTTCGATAACGATAAATACGATTTTGAAAGCTCATTGCGAACATCCGAGGATATGATCGACTATTACGAGGAATTGGTTAGCAAATTTCCTATAATATCCATCGAGGACGGACTTGCCGAAGATGATTGGGATGGTTGGGAAAAACTTACTACGAGATTAGGTAATTCACTTCAATTGGTTGGGGATGATATTTTTGTGACTAATCCTCAAATAATTGCTGAGGGTATAAGGCTCAAAATTGCCAATTCAGTGCTTATCAAACTCAACCAGATCGGTTCAGTTACCGAGACGCTCGAGGCTGTGGAGATGGCTCACCGTGTGGGTTGGAATACAATTATATCTCATCGCAGTGGTGAGACATCAGATACATTTATAGCAGATCTTGCTGTCGCTGTTAACTCCGGTCAGATAAAGACCGGTGCTCCTTGTCGTTCTGAACGGGTCGCCAAATATAACCAGCTACTTAGAATCGAGGAGGAAATGGGAGAGGCTGGAAATTTCGCAAATAAAAATCAACTTTATCCATGGATAGCATAATTAGTCATAATACGTAAAGTATCTACATATTAAATTTGCTTGGTTTGCTGACGAGTAAAACACTTGAAACCAAGTGGCATTTATAAGTCATTAGGATAACTATGGGATGAACTTGATGCTCAACTCGACACCTTAAGGGTAAAGAATTCTAGAACAAACCCACCCAAAAGTGTCACATTGCAAAGGTTTTTAATCAATTTACTTATTTAATCAAAGTATCAATAAATATTAATCATTTAATATATTCTTATAGAATCACTGAAAGTGTAAATAAACCTTAAGCATCATAATTATAGCAGTTAGGTTATCGAGTATTTTTCGGAATAAGTCATAGACATTTCAAGCAATGATTTTTTTAATTGAAGAATTTTTTCGATGTTACAAATTAACCTTGCACAAATGATATCCACAAAGATAATTCTTAGATGTATAAACACAACTAAGGAGGATTAATGGAATTTTACGATGTAATGAAAAAACGAAGAAGCATCCGAAGTTTCAACCGCACACCAATAGAACCGGAGAAGCTTCGACGAATAATGGAAGCCGTTCAAGTTGCTCCATCCGCCAATCACGTTCAGCCCTGGAAATTTATTGTAGTAACCGATCCAAATCAAATAAAGCGAGTAACTGATGCTGCTCGAGGTCAAACTTTTGTGGGAGAAGCACCTATTATTATTGCCGCTGTGGGTTTTCCAAAGGATAAAATGAGTTCTAATGGTAATGTTGCGCACATGGTCGATTTGGGTATTGCCGGCGAACATCTCGCTCTGGCGGTTGCTGCGGAAGGTCTTGCGACATGTTGGATTGCTGCGTTAGATCAGGAGAAAATGTGTAATGTGCTGAATATTCCCACAAATGCACGTGTAGTAGCCGTTTTTCCCGTTGGTTACAGTTCTGTTGAACCGTATTCAAAATCGCGTAAAACCCTTGCTCAGATTACTGCATTAAACACCTGGGATGGTCAACCACCGGATTGGGCAAAGTAAAACTATATTATTATGAATAAAAGTTAGCGGAAGTTATCCAATTGTGTAAATATTTTTTCAAGGAAAAATTGCAAAATAATCACACACATCGATTCAACTCATATTTCTTGTTTTGATAATTGTACTTCATCGATATTATATAATAATTTGATATTAAACTTAATTGGAGGTTTTTATGAGTGGTCACAGCAAGTGGTCCTCCATAAAGCACAAGAAAGCCGCTACCGATGCCAAACGAGGAAAGTTGTTTACTAAGCTAATAAAAGAGATTACAGTAGCTGCACGTCATGGTGGTGGGCGTCCTGAAACTAATCCTCGGCTTAGAACTGCGATTGCTGCTGCAAAATCTGCTAATATGCCCTCAGGCAATATAGTTCGTGCTATAAAAAAGGGGACAGGTGAACTTCCCGGAATTACTTATGAAGAGGTCACATATGAGGGTTACGGACCTGCTGGTGTTGCAATTTTAATCGATGTCCTTACAGACAATAAGAAACGAGCTGTTTCGGAAGTTAGGAATATTTTCTCTAAATTGGGTGGGAATATGGGTGAATCGGGTTGTGTTTGTTGGATGTTCACGAGGATGGGGTTCATTATGATTCCAAAAGATGGTACCGATGAAATTAAGCTTATGGAAGTGGCTCTCGATTCAGGTGCGCTGGATATTAAAGATATAGACGACTATTTCGAGGTTTATACTGATGTCAATGATTTTAACGATGTAAGGGAAGCTATAGAGAATGCGAATTTCGACATAGAGTCCGCAGATATTACGGCTGTTCCACAGACTACAGTTAAACTTAATGTTAAGGATGCCCAAAAGTTAATCCGACTGCTTAATGCAATGGAGGATAGCGATGAGGTTCAAAAGGTTTACTCAAATATGGATATTCCCGACGAGGTACTTATAGCATTGGAAGAGTAATTACATTTTTTCTTTAGTTGTCAATTTTCCAAATTAAGAGAACTCGCTCAAAATCTTTGTTTAATTAATTTGGCTAACATTCATTTAATAAATTAAAAAGGCTACTTCTTGATTAAATTAATCGTTATAGACATAGATGGCACATTGCTCAATTCAGATCTTGAGATAGGAGAAAAATCTCTTAAGGCTATCGGTGAAGCCAGAAACCGTGGCGTTAAAATTACATTCGCTACGGGTAGGCAGATTGCTGCTTGTAGGCGATATGCAGAACAATTAGGAATAGATATTCCCATCATCGCTCTTAACGGATCAGTTCTCAAAGGGATTTATGACAGCGAGATGATTGAACGAAATCCACTACCAGATAATGTTGTTCAGAAAATTTTACCATTGCTTAAGGATACTAAAGCAACAGTAATCGCTATAAACAGTGATCATACAATGGCTTGGAATCTAACTGAAAAGATGAAAATCCCGTTCTCATCCTGGTTATACGGAATTTCTGTAATAAAACCGGATGAACTTGAATATCCATTGGATTGGATAATGGTTGGTGGTTCCGAGAAAGATGTGCGATCCACTGCTTGTGCAATTGAGGCTCTAAAAATTGAAAAAATTAATGTATATACATGGGCTTCAATTCGGTACAAGCCGCTATGGTATATGGAGATAAGAGCAAAGGGAACTAATAAAGGAACCGCCCTGCATAAGCTTAAAAAGATATTAGGTATTTCCACTGAAAATACTTTGGTTATTGGTGATTATTTAAATGACCTTTCTATGTTTAAGGAAGCTGGAGTGTTTGCGGCTGTGTCGAATGCACACGACGAGGTTAGAAAAGTAGCACATCATGTTTCCGATAGCTCTTGCGACAACGATGCTGTCGCAGAAATCATTAACAAGTTCGTATTAGAAAAGCAGGTTGAGGAGAAAAATGCCCGAATTGTTTAAAATATATTTCATTTCTATCACATTGGGCGATGTAATTGATATTGCTGTAGTTTCAATATTGTTTTACTGGACGCTACGTTTAATGCGGGATTCCAGAGCTAGACCAATGCTGATGGGTATAGCAATTATATTTCTGGGAGCGGTAGTTGCATTCACTCTCGATCTTAAAACTGTAGCCTGGATTGTTAGAAGACTGAGTGTGTTGTGGGCTTTGGTTTTCGTAATCCTTTTTCAAACAGAAATTAGGGAACTATTAACACGGTTGGGAAATCTTCCTGTATTCAAGCCATTCTTTCCTAAAGCGACATCTGAAACGATTGATAATATTGTCGAAGGGGTTAGACTCATTATGAGCAATCGCTATGGAGCATTGATAGCTGTTCGGCGGAAGACATCTCTTGAGAGCGTGATAAACTCCGGTAAACGCATTGGCGCTAAGGTTACTCCTGAGCTTCTGGCAACGATATTCAGTCCTGCAACACCTCTTCACGATGGTGGTGTTGTGATTTCTGGAGACAATATTGTTGCTGCAGCATGTGAGTTTCCATTGACACAAGACGAACATTTCAGAAAAAATTATGGTATGCGTCACAGAGCGGCAATAGGGATGGCTGAGCACTCGGATGCATTAGTTATTATTGTATCTGAGGAGACAGGTGCCGCATCATTAGCAATACATCACACATTAAAACATAATTTACCTCTCGATGAATTATATAGGAATCTCCTTATTTTGATGGGTGAAAAAGTGAAACAAAAAAAGAAGGCGACAATTAGAAATGAGTTTTAAAAGCATCGTTCCCAAAGCTATCGATGAGAATGTATTTAAATTAATTGGAACTAACTGGATGCTTATTACCGCCGGCACAATGGACTCTTTTAACACTATGACTGCAAGTTGGGGTGGATTTGGGGTTCTTTGGCACAGAGATGTCGCATTCTGTTTTATAAGACCCATTCGATATACATATGAATTCATGAATAAGAACGACTATTACACTTTGATGTTTTTCGAGGAGAAATATCGCAATTCACTGAAAATATGCGGCACAAAGAGCGGTCGTAATATCGACAAGGTCAAAGAATGCAATTTTACACCTGTAGAAAGCATAAATGGTGCAATATATTTTAAAGAAGCTCGATTTATTATTGAGTGCAGAAAAATTTATATTACAGATATAGACCCAGAGGGATTTGTCGATTCTTCTATCGAGAATAATTATCCTCAAAAAGATTATCATAGAATGTTTGTGGGTGAAATAGTTAATGTGATGTTAAAAAATAATTGAGTAATAAATCGAATTAATATTCATAGGATAATTGTGGTTAATAAAACAAGGACATATGGGTGGTGTACATAAACTTATTCTCACCTAATATTGTAAATAATTATACGCATAGACATATAAGTTAAAAATAAATTTTATATCTATTCTAAATGGCTACTTCTGCCGGGAGATACTCTTTTATAGCTTTTTCAAGTTCTGTAATCCTAAATGGTTTAATTAAAAATTTCTGAATATTAAGAGCTTCAGAAAGAGAATAAAGCTTGTCAGTGTGAAATGCTGTAACGACAATAATAGGAATGTCGGATGATTTTCTTCGAATACGACGAATAAACTCAAATCCACTCTCATCTGGCATGCGAATATCGGTAATAATAAGATCGAAGTCTTCCTCATTAAACTTATGAAGGGCTTCTTTTGAACTTTGGCAAGTAGTAATGCTAAGACCTATTAGTACACCTAGTTCTTCCATAACCAAACACCAAGTTTGCTCGTCGTCTACAAATAGTATCCGTGGATTTCTTTTGTCCATAATTGTAACCTGCGCTTATTGTTTTGGGATTATTTTAAATTATTTATCTTAAATTCTTCTTATACAATTGTGTCCATTAAAATTCTTTCTAATTTATTAAAGAAGAATGGATATACAATAAAAAAATGAGGGAAATATGAAATTTTTCGACAAAACACTGTGGTTCAATACTAATAACCGCAGAGAAATTATCCATATAAGCCGACAAATTCAGGATGTTGTGGATGAATCTAAGATTACCGAGGGTTTGTGTTATGTAGGCTCGATGCATACAACCGCAGCAGTTCTTGTCAATGACAACGAGAGTGGATTGCATTCAGATCTATTTGATCTTCTCGAAAAAATTGCTCCATATTCTGTACGAGGATATAAGCATAACCGCACGGGCGAGGACAATGCTGAGGCTCACCTTAGGGCAATGTTTTTGCATCCTCAAATTATTTTGCCTGTTAGTAACGGGCAACTTGTTCTGGGAACATGGCAGAGGATATTCTACCTTGAACTTGACGGTAAACGAAGAAAACGCCTTTTTGTTAAAGTTATAGGCGAGTAATGGGTAGAAATTTTTCTAAATATGCTCAAGTGGCGGTTGAAGCTCCTCTTTTTAAACTATTCACTTACGGTATCCCGGAGGAGTTTCTTAAGCTAACTGCTCCCGGATGGCGTGTGTTAGTTCCGTTTAGAAACCGATTAATTTCCGGTTTTGTTATTGAAATAACTCGTCAACCGTCGATAAAGTTGGATTTGATTAAGCCTATTGTAGATGTTCCAGATGATGATCCTATTTTTTCTCCAAATCTTCTAAAACTGTGTAAATTTGTTTCGGAATACTATGTTGCACCTCTCGGCGAGACCTTGGCAAACGTTCTTCCACCAGGTGTTGGTGTTAATACTAAGCAAGTAATTTCAATATGTGGTGTTCCGGATATGGACATTCTAAATAATAACCAGCGAAGAATAATTAGGCTTTTAACTGACAAAACATTACCGCTATCCAAAATTTTAGAGAAGATCGGTCATAAAGGGACGATGCACAACCTGAAGAAGTTAGAGAGAATGGGGCTAATAGAACGCAAATACATTTATAAATTCCAAGCACCACCTAAAACAGTCGATGTGGCTGTTGCATCGCTGGACATTACGGATGAAGTAATTAAAAACCTCGAAAAACATGCCCCTAAGCAGACTTCTGCGATGAGATATCTTCTTCAGGGAGGAAAAACCAAATTATCTGTGCTCAGGAAGCTTTTTGGTGCGTCTGTAGTTAAAGCTTGCATTGACAAAGGGTATATTCATATAGAAAAAAAAGAAATATTTCGCTCCTCTGGTGGTTGGTTGACACCAAGAAAAGAGATCAGTGAATTTACGCATTCTCAAAAAAATGCAATTAAAGAAATTTCCGAAGCTTTTGAATCCGGAGACAAGAAACCTTTCCTAATACACGGTGTTACTGGAAGCGGGAAAACACTTGTCTATCTGGAAGCTGCAAGAATGGTTCGTTCACTTGGTAAAGGAGTCCTGGTTCTTGTGCCAGAAGTTGCTCTTACACCTCAGATGTGGGGAGCAATGAGAGACTTTTTTGGTGAGGAGGTCGCAGTTTTGCACAGCTATCTCTCGCCGGGAGAAAGAGCCGACGCATGGAGAAGGCTTCAGAAAGGGGGAATTAAGATAGCATTGGGAGCAAGGTCGGCAATTTTCGCACCAATAACCGATACTGGTCTTATCGTGGTCGACGAGGAACAAGATGCATCATACAAACAAGCGAGAATCCCATATTATAATGCTCGTGATGTGGCGATAATTCGAGGTAGGATAGAAAACGCATTGGTTATATTGGGTTCTGCTACCCCAAGCATCGAAAGTTACTATAATGCAAAAACAGGGAAATATCATCTTATTGAGATGCCTGAGAGAGTTCCGGGAGCAAAACTTCCAAAAGTTCACGTTGTTGACATTAGAAAGCTTCGCAAGGATGAGAGAATTCTCAGTCGTGTTGTTGTTGATGAGACAAAAAAAAGAATAAATGCAGGCGAGCAGACAATTTTTTTGCTCAATAGAAGAGGATTTTCTACGAGTTTGGAGTGCGATGAATGCGGTTATGTTCCTCGATGTCCTCACTGTGAGTTAACTCTGACGTATCACCGTGTGGGAGATGAACTAAAATGTCACTGGTGCGATTATCGAACACCTGCACCGGAAAACTGCCCAGGCTGCAACGCAGAGAACTTTAAGCATAGAGGTAAAGGCACACAGAAGATTGAGTTGGAACTTTACAAATTTGTGGATTCGGAGAGAATTTTTAGGATAGATTCTGATGCAATAAGCCAAAAAGGAGCGTTAAGAAAGCTGCTGGAAGGATTTGCGGCGAAGGAAGGCGCGGTAATTGTCGGTACTCAAATGGTGGCTAAGGGTCATGATTTTCCAAATGTAACATTGGTCGCTGTTGTTGATGCGGATATTGGGTTGGGAGTTCCGGATGTTAGGTCCTCCGAGAGGACATTTCAACTTCTTTCGCAAGTTGCTGGAAGAGCTGGAAGAGGAGAAAAACCAGGACTCGTTATTATACAAACAAGGCATCCGGAATCGCCGACAATAAAATGCGCTGTTAATCATGATTTTAAAACTTTTTATGATTCGATAATTATTGAACGACAAAGACTTCAATATCCACCGGCATCACATCTAGTTCGAATATTAACACAAAGTAAGGATTCAAATCTTGCAGAAAAAGCACTTAGAGTTATTCACGATGAATTGATTTTGCGAAAAATAGACAGTGTAATACTTCTTTCACCGACAAAACCTCCTTTAGCGAAGCTCAGAGATAAGTATCGTTGGCATATGTTGATTAAATCTTTGAATATTAAGCTGCTTCTTCCATTTCTGCACAGTGTGCCACAAACCGAATTTAAAAATGTTAAAATAAAAATTGATATAGATCCGTTAGATCTGATGTAACTATTTATTATTTACTTTTCTTGGCTCAATCGTAAATTAAATTTAACTGAAATCTTAAACGATAGGTGGGATTATGAAATTAAGAATTATTATTTTCGTGAGTTTCCTCTTAACATCTCTTTTATCTGGACAACAGGTGATTAGAAAAACCACAGAGTCTGTTTTCGTTGTCGACATGAACGGTGATATGATCTCTGATTCGATAATGGTAAAATTCGATCCAAAGGATGACGTATTTTCCTGGGATTTTTATCTTGAAACGCCTTTTGGAACATATTCAAAAGATGTGTTCTTTTCGCCGCAATACACCTCTATTATCGTCCGAAGAATTAACGATCATGGTGTAAATAAGGATATGGTCATTCTTGAGACACCAAGCGGAGGTAACTGTGGAAATATTGTAATAGTTTTTATAGAAAGAAACGATAAAATTTTTCCACTTGAAGTTCCAGGATGTGGTTCGATGGACATGTTCTTCGAAGAGTTGATCTTCCTTTTCTGGCAGGACGGACTAGAAGGTCCATCGCATGCAGAGAGCCCTAATATTCCAATGTTTTTCAAAGTTAATCTAAATCCTAATATTCCGATTATTGAAGACGTAACCGGGCAATTCACAACTGAAAATTTCATTGCATTAAAATTGCAAACAGGATATTACCTTGAATTAATTCAGAACTGGAGCAAAAAACTGGAGAGGACTAAGGCTGATCTTACAAGCTCAACTGGAGCCAAAAATAAAAAGTTATTGAAGAAGAATATCGAGGAGTGCCGCAAGGAAATCAATAGGTTTAAATCGAAAATTGATAAACTAATCTGGTCTCCCGAACCCTGAGAAAAGGTCTGGTTCAACTTGTTAACTCATCATTCTTAGAATATTCGAGTATTTCATGAAAACACATAATTATCGAAGAACAGTTTTTTATAGAGTATGTTTTTCAAATTAAAAAACTGTCTGTAGTGTCATACAGTATTTCCACTGGAAAAGTATTAAATTGTGAACTCTTCGAGTTCTTTGAGGTTTTATGACTAGCACAAATTTTCCATTTTTTAATATATAAATTCATATAGTTTACTTTTATATTAATATTTGCGATGTAGAGCTTTCTCAGTGTTTAAAGTTTTAGAGGATTTAAAAGATTTGATAGAATGTTTTTTTTTTGATAATAATATTGCACATTTCACTCGAATCATCGTTCTATGCTAAGAACAGCAAAGAAAGCCTCCTGTGGTATCTCGACATAACCAACCATTTTCATTTTCCTTTTGCCTTCCTTTTGCTTTTCGAGTAGTTTTCTTTTTCTAGTAATATCTCCTCCATAACATTTTGCCGTGACATCCTTGCGCAGCGGAGCCACCCGTGCTCGAGAAATAACTCTTTTGCCAACTGCCGCTTGAATAATGACTTCAAACATCTGCCGTGGAATGAGTTTTTTAAGTTTCGAAACTAGTTTTTGCCCCCAATGATAAGTCTCGCTGTGGTGGATTATCATCGATAGAGCATCAACCATGTCTCCATTGACAAGCACATCCAATTTAACTAAATCATCCTTCTTATAATCGCTGAATTCATAGTCGAAGGATGCATAACCCCTTGACACAGTTTTTAGCTTGTCGTAGAAATCGAAAATAATTTCCGCAAGAGGTATTTCGAATTTTAGCATAACTCGCTTGGGGTCGACATAGTCAGATTCGAGATATACTCCTCTACGAACCTTAACAAGATCCATCATTGAACCGATGAATTCATGAGGTGTAATTATCTCAGCGTTAATCATAGGTTCTTCAATGTATTCGATATTTGTAGGATCGGGAAGGTCGGAGGGACGCTCTATCCACAGTGTTTCGTCTTTAGTAGTCGTTATTTTATAACGCACATTGGGAACTGTGGCAACCAAGTTTAATCCAAATTCACGATACAGTCTCTCCTGCGTAATCTCCATGTGAAGCATTCCCAGAAAGCCAGTTCTGAATCCAAACCCCAATGCTGCGGACGATTCCGGTTCATATGAGAGAGATGCATCGTTTAATTGAAGTTTTTGAAGTGCTGCACGCAAATCTTCAAAATCATCGGCATTGGAGGGATATAACCCAGAAAAAACCATCGGTTTTGCATTATGATAACCGAGGAGAGGTTCTACGGCTGGATTCTTTGCATTAGTTATTGTATCACCGACCCTTGCATCGCGAATCCCCTTTATGTTTCCGATAACATAACCAACCTCACCAGCCACTAGTTCATCAGTCTTTTCGAGTTTAAGTTTCAAGTAACCTAGTTCATCAACCTCGTGTTCTTTCCCAGATGCCATAAGCTTCATTTTATCCTTAACCTTTATGCTTCCGTCAACAACACGTACATAGAGTACTACACCACGATATTTATCATAGAAGGAATCGAAAATCAACGAGCGTAATGGTAGCTCTAAGTTGCCAATAGGCGGAGATATACGCTTTACAATTGTATTAAGAACAGCTTCAACATTTTCACCTGTTTTGGCAGAAACTTTTATTATATCATCAATACTTCCACCAAGTATTTCTATTATCTGCTCTGCAACATCATCCGGTCTAGCAGTATTCATATCAATTTTGTTAATTATCGGTATAATTTCTAAATCGTTCTCTAATGCAAGGTATATGTTCGATAAAGTTTGTGCCTCGATCCCCTGTGTTGCATCCACGACGAGCAAAGCACCCTCGCATGCTGCTAAAGATCGTGATACCTCGTAAGAAAAGTCCACATGTCCGGGTGTATCGATAAGATTAAGTTCATATGTGTTTCCATCCGGTGCATTGTAATCTAAGTGAATGGCGTGAGCCTTAATTGTAATTCCACGTTCTCTTTCGAGCTCCATATCATCCAGAATTTGCTCGACCATTTTATCTGGTGTTACAGCGCCGGTAAGCTCTAATAATCTGTCTGCAAGCGTCGATTTCCCGTGATCTATATGAGCTATTATACAAAAATTTCTTATTAAATTTGGGTCTTTCATTTGTTGATAACTTGTTAATATATTCAGGTTAAAAAAAGAATTTATAACGAATTTGTTCTTATGCAAGGAATTAAGGGCAATTGTCCCTGTAAAATATTTGAAGTTATTATTTAATTGTCTGATTTCGCAACTGCAAGCCTTGCACCAAATTTGCTTTTGTAATTTACTTTCTATCTCTTGACATATTTTCCTTAGGGGAAAGAAGAGTCAGCGAATAGAAGGATTGAATAATAAGGATTAAGGAACTTAGTGGATTGTGAATCACTGTTCGGAAAAGATTAATTCATATTCACATGATAGATGTAAAATAACAGTTTAAGTATAAAATTAGTTAAAATATTTGTGACAAATTGATTGTTGATATAATTTCAAGAAGGTATTATCGACAAATTTCGACACCTTTTTTCCCCTTTTTTCCCTTAGTAATTTCTCCAGCACAGAATGCATCGAATGATGTAAGTGCTTCAAGTGTAATATCCATTTCTCTTGCAGATACAATAATTAGATAACCAAATCCCATGTTAAAAGTACGATACATTTCGTGTGATTCTATATTGCCAATTCTGCGGATAAGTTTCATAATCGACGGTGTTTTAACAGTATCTGAATAAATTCTTGCGTAGCAGTTTTCTGGGAGAACTCTAATCAAATTCCCCGGAACTCCTCCGCCAGTTATGTGTGCCATCCCATGTATCGATACTTTATCGCGCAACTTATGCACTGCAGAAACATAGAGCGTATGAGTAGCGAGCAATGCTTCTCCTACTGTGCATCCAAGTTCGTCCACATAACTCTTCACAGTAAATTTGCCGATATCGAATAGAACCTTTCGAGCCAATGAATAACCATTTGTATGAAGACCGTTGGATGGAAGCCCAATAATTACATCACCTGGGGAAATTAACTCCCCATTGATAAGACTATCCTTTTTAACCTCACCTACAATAAACCCCGCTAAATCAAACATGCCAGATGGATAAATCCCCGGAAGTTGCGCTGTCTCGCCGCCTATCAATGCTATTTTTGCGTTTTTGCAGCCTTTGACAATACCCTCGACTAATGAAATAATCTGCTTAGGTTCGAAGTCCGAATGAGCAATATAATCTAAAAAGAAAAGTGGATTGGCATTGTGAACTGCGATATCGTTTGCACAATGGTTGACAATATCCTCTCCTATAGTATTTAAAACACCCATCATATCGGCAATCATAACTTTCGTTCCCACACTATCGGTGCTGGATAGCAGAATTCGATCATCGAAATCGTATGCTCCTGCGAACAAACCGATGCTGGTTCGAACTTTTTCGTTAAATGTGCTCTTTGCCATTGTAGCTATTTGCTTTTTAGCTTGATCTGCAGCATCGATATCGACACCAGCGGATGCATAAGTGAGTTTCCTCATATGAATTCAATCCCTTTTTTAAACATAGATTAAACAATATGTTAATTTATACTAAGCGACTTTTATCTTACAAATATAACTTTTTTTGTAACAGAATGATTATCTATATCAAACTTCACCAAATAAATACCGCTGTTCTCTTTTTTGGGATACCAGACTACTTCGGTTATGCCATTGACGAAACCGGATGAGAACCAGATATTTCTTCCTGTTAAATCGAAAATTGAAATACAAAAATTCCCACATCCATTGAATTGTATACCGACTGAACTGTTAAACGGGTTAGGGTAAACATCCAAATCGATAGATGTAGGTTTCGTGATTACGTCATTCCAGATTTCTGAGTAAATATTAATACCAAACCATTCAAACATTTTTCTAAGTGCTTCTGACAAAGCTAAAGGACTTCCAACCGTAGGTAAAGCCTCAAGTCCAAATCCAAACAGCACAGCTTTATAAGTTCCTGAATCGTATTTTACCGCTGCAACTTGATCACCCGAACCAAGATATTTTAAAGTCGCATTACCACTGGTAGCTATTAATGTATTGGGTGAGATTTGGTTACTTGCACCAGTTCCACTGATAATATTACAGATGAAACCACTGCCGAAAATTTCTCCAGCAACACCAGAAATAAATTGAACTCTGGCGCTATCTTTGTCGATTACACCACCGAAATATGTTGAAAGCCAATCGCTATATCCTGTGGAATCAAATCCGTCTTGTCCTGTTAAAATTACGTTTCCCCCTGCATCCATGTAATCGGATAAAGCTGTTAGGTTGTCTGCTGTGAGGGAATTTTTACCATTTCCAGTATACCAAAGAACCGCAGGATATTCGGACAAATCACTATATGATGGTGGTGAGGTTGTCGCATCGAGAAAATCAAAGACAGAGGGTAATTTTCGTAATGCTTCACGATAATAATTTTCCCATAAATCCAATTCATCGGGCGTATCTGAACCCATAACAACGAGGATCTGAGGTGATCCTATTTCGAAATTGAAATTTGCAAATTTCCTTCGAAGCCCATTTGGGCTCTCAAATGCGAGGATGAGTTTCGAAACATGTGGGATTATACTATCTGCAGCGTGAAGTGTGAAACCTATGTTTACCGAATCTTTATAGCTCAGAGAGGTTATAGTAATAACAGATTCCTCGACCCAGAAGTCTGGATCATCATTTTCGATTTTTACAAAGACTGTGTCAATGTCAGGGAATATGAATGAGGGTATTCTGGATCCAGGATTATCAAAAATCACAGTTGTTGAGCATATCATAGATTCTCCCGGTTCAAAAAAACCGTCACCATCTGAAATGTCTGTGAAGTTTGCTGTTATAGCGATTAAATTTGGGTAATATCCCGGTCCTATTCCGTGTCTTGCGTAGCTGTTTGCAATTAGCGAGAAATTTGGGCAACCGTTTTCGATGTTGCCGTCGTCATCCGCAGTGAAAAATGTCTCTAATGCGAAATCATCGAACGTATTTGCTCCAGAATATCGTGTAAAATGTATAACAGTATCCGACCAGCCCTTACCAATTGTGTGAAGGACACCAGCTCGGATTTCCCAGAACGCAGCACTTATTATTCGACTATCGTAATGAGGTTCATTAACGATATTATCAGGATAGACTAAATCGTTTTCGAGACTCCTGAAATATTCCCGACTTGTTGTTACATGCCAACCCATGTATGGATAACCTAAGATTGACAGCGGAAAATAGTCTGAAAAAGCCTCGTTCAATGCTCCAGATTCTCCAATATATGGAAAGTAATAAGGTCTATAGATATGCATAGTTACGCCGTGAGTGTATTCATGGTAGATGACCGCCGAAAAAAGAGCAAAATTATGAACTTCGCCCGGAATACCCGCACCAAAATTTATTGCATAACCGTCCCAATAAGCGTTGGCGGTCATATAGGGGTTTCTTGCTCGAGCTGGCACGGGATAGTCAAGATTTTCGAAATCGGGATCGAGTTCCTTAAAATAATCATGTATGAAAGTTGTATGATAGTATAGATTTAGTTCGTCGGTTTGCGCTCTGTCAGTATTCCATAACCAACTGAATTCTATAGGTGGTGTAACTTGTGTATCGATCTGTGCATCCGCACCACCCATAAGTTGGACATCGACATAGAGTCCCTTTAGCCAGCTCATAAATTTGAATGGCATTTCTCCTGTCCAGGCATCGATATAATAATGTCCGCTTTCATCCGTTGTGGCGGTTTGGAGATAATTAAACGCAACTCTTCCGTATTTAAACGGTCCGATTTGAAGTGTGTCATTGTAAAAATCAGGAAGGAATTGTATTGTAACATCACCGTATAAGTCAAAATAATTTATTAAGTTCCAATATGCCATTAACTTGGAATTTACCGCATCGACATAAGCTACGTATCTATTCGGATATGAACCTAATATTTCAATTTTCCATGCCAGAACACCTAATCCTTTAACCGGAACCCAAACCAATTTGGGATTAAAACGAGAATTTGGCTCGAGAGCATCGGGAATCTGAGATAGAGCAGCATCGATTGCTTTTGAACTAGAAATTGATGGGTTTCCATTCTTCGGCTTGAAATTTGTGATCGCTTTGCTCCCGCATCCCCACAATCGACCGTCATCCATAACTCTGAAGTAAACTAAACCATCCTCGACAGGTAGATCATCGTGAAATTGCTGAAAATTAAGCCAGTGGTGTCCAAATCTCTTAATATGAGAGACAAGTTTCAAATCGGCTGGATCGATTCTGAAAATTTCGAAATTCTCGGATATTAGATGAAAAGCATCATCGCTTAAGTTTTTAATGTTAAGATACATCGGTTCCTGTGGGAAAGCCCATCTCGATGAACCACGGATTTGGTCTTTTAAGACGTAAAAATGCTCTTGACTCTCGTAAACCAGCGAAGGAGTGTTAGATGGAGCAAATCCAGGTGCTCCGTTCGGATACACTCCAAAACTTAGTGAAAATATTAAAAGTAAATTTGCTAAAACAAGAAGGATTCTCATTTTGAGACCTCCATTTTAAATAATATTTAAATATATGTTCGATTTTTGCTTTATTAAATATGTTGTTTCAGGTATTCTTTTGCAATTTTATTATTTTTTTTCGGATAAAAATGAAAGAAAATTTTTTTAGAAGCAATTGCAAATTTGACTTAGCTCTTGAAATAAACCACATAACAATTATAATTAATATATGCACAAAATAGAAATATATCTGCAATACTGCGTATATGTATATATACCACCAAATAGGCAAGATAGATGCGGTATGGTGTAAGTGAATAAATTATAAAAAAAGAAAGGATTGATCTTATGGAAGATCTGACTACGAAGTGAGAGATAACAAGGAGAATAGCATGACTGAAAAGGAATGGTTAAAAAAAGGGAATGACCTTAGCGATCTTGGTAGACACGAGGAAGCGATAAAAGCTTATGAAAAAGCCATAGAGATAAATCCACAGTATGCCAATGCCTGGTTTAACAAAGGTAATAGCCTTGGTGAGCTTGGGAGACACGAGGAAGCGATAAAAGCTTACGATAAAGCCGTCGAGATAAATCCACAGAATCCTGAAGCCTGGTCTAACAAAGGTTTTAGCCTTAGTGAGCTTGGAAGATTCAAGGAAGCGATAAAGGCTTGTAATAAAGCCATCGAGATAAATCCACAGTTAGCTGAAGCCTGGATTAACAAAGGTGTTAGCCTTGGTGGGCTTAGGAGACAAGAGAAGGCAATAAAATCTTTCAATAAAGGCATAGAAATAAATCCCCAGTTAGCTGAAGCCTGGTTTAACAAAGGTGTTAGCCTTAGTATGCTTGGGAGATTTAAGGAGGCGATAAAGGCTAACAATAAAGCTATCGAGATAAATCCACAACATGTCGATGCCTGGGTTAACATAGGTGTTAACCTTAGCAAACTTGGGAGACTTGAGGAGGCAATAAAGGCTTTCAATAAAGCTATCGAGATAAATCCACAGTTCGATGAAGCCTGGTTTAACAAAGGTTTTAGCCTTGGTGAGCTTGGGAGACTCGAGGAGGCGATAAAAGCTTATGATAAAGCCATCGAGATAAATCCAAAGGAAGGTGTTGCATACTGCAACTTGGGAGCAATATTTTTTGATCTTGGGAATCTGGAAGATGCTTCTAAAAATGTTAAGCTGCACTTAAGATAAATGATAATTGTGTTTTTGCATTGTATCTTCAGGGTAGAATCGAGATCGAGGAAAAAAAATACGCAGCTGCGAGCAAATCATTTAAGAAAGCTAATTCTTTGTATATAGGCAATTTAGAACTCTTCCTTTGGAATATATATGCTAACTATCTCGAGATAGAATTTACTTTGGTCTCAAAAGATAAAAAAAGGTACCAAGAAGAAATAATCCCAATCATAAGAAACTTGGAAAAGGCGGAAACACTGTCCAAAAAACAAAAACATGGGGAAGAGATAAGGTTGTATATCCTGTATTTTCTCGGTTGCTTTTATTTTAAAATCGAAGATTTCTTTCGAGCAAAAGAAAAACTTGAAGAATGTGTCAGGTTAAAATCAAAATCACCAATAAAGACATACGCCCGTGAATTGCTCCGCAATATCTGGAACTATCGAATCAGACCACCTTTGTGGCGCTGGTGGTTAAATTCCCCCTTAAAACGCTGGCTTAAGATAATCGGATTTTTCTTTCTTTCGCTGTTTATTTCTGCATTGTTATTGCTTCATCCGTTTATTTGTGTGTGGTTTCCAGAGCTTCAAGTAAACTGGACTATCTATATTCTCCTTATTGCTCTTTTAATCCTTATACTCACTTCTCCATGTATAAAACATGTCAAGGCAAGAGATATTGAAGTAGAATTGCATTCTGTCGAGGCAAGAGATATTGAAGTAGAATTGTATTCCCCTCCTGCATTTGAGCCTGTTTTATCTCCCATAATAATGGAAGGAAAATTAAAGGATATAGAAAAATAAACCCTATTATGTCGCAATTTTCAAGAGTGAAGTGAAAGTTTGTCGTTATTATGGAAAGGAACTTGAATAAGGTACTAAATAAAACACTTCGCCAAATACGGTGTAATTCTAATATCGATAAGCTAATAATTGTTACGATTGCGTTTTGCGTCAGGATTTGCTTTGCGTCAGATGGGCTCGACGATCCTGTACGACATAGAATGCTCTTTGAGCCTACTGCACTTACGATCCCTAAAGGACAATTTCTACTCGATTCGAGAGAGCTTTTTTTCTGGTCGGTAGGATATGGAGTTGCAGAAAGGATATCGATCGAGTTTACGATACCTATGGCGCATTTTGCTGACATACCGAGATATTCTATCGGTATTGTTCCCAAAATAAATCTTGAATCGAAAAGTTATTCCAATCTTGCAGTGGGACCAATGTTATTTTCAGATTTTTGCGGTAAAGGTGAAACTGTTAATTTTGGGTTCTTTATTGCTGCAACATTTGATAAAAAAACATCTGGAGTGAATTTCTATCTTGCCTCGATACCGATGGGTACGGGAAAAAATAATGTCAATGTGGCTTTTATTGGAGTTAAAAGCAAATTTTCGAACAGAATTACCGGTTTTTTGACAATTTATTCAGTTTATCTCGATGATAAAGTTCGACCGACATTCCCATTTGTCGGATTAAGGTTCCATTGGTCTTCGACAACGCTCGATATAGGTGTTGTTCCAATCAGTAAGTATGAGGATGGTAAACTGTTTTACCTTCCGTATTTGGGTTTTACGAAGATTTATTAAGCAATACTCCTGTATATTTAACATCTCAAAATTTAATGTTTCTTGACATTTCATATTTAAAATATGTATCTTGGAGAAAATCTTTACTTAAGGAGAATGTGCTTAAGGGTTTATATAAGATACTGTTATGTATATTGATATTCAGTCAGGTTGTTCCCGGGCAGGAAAGTAATTTGTATTTTTCTGGGATTGCCAGACACCGAATGGTCTTTGAGCCGACTGCATTGCCGATTGAAACGGGTAGATTTATAATCGAAAGTAGAGAATATCTCATTTGGTCGGTAGGTTATGGTGTAGCTGAGCGTTTGTCGGTTGAACTTGCATACTTTCCAGCGAATATTTTTAATAATCCATCCTCGGTATCTCTAATCACAAAAATCATGGTTTATTCTGGGGATAAGCTTTACACATCGATCGGTGCAGTATCTGGTGTTGCTTTAGAGAAGAATAAAAATTTACCGATTGCAGCACCTTTTTCTGCAATTACTGTTCAAAATGGATGGACTAGAGTTAATCTTGTTATTTCGGTGGGAAGATCCGCTGATGACGAAGATCTTACAGTGATGCTTTTTGGCGGTTTTGAAAAGTTTATTTCAGAAAGTTGGAGTGGAATTGCTTCCACAGCGGTGATTCTTGAAGAAGAGGGGGATGTAAATCGAGTTACACCATATTTTGGTGTAAGATACAATTCTACTCGTGCATCATTGGATATTGGTGTTATACCGTATTTTGGTGATGAAATACCCGGTCCGATCCCATACTTTGCCATAACCTACGGATTTTAGTAGAAAATCATTAAATTATTAGTCAAACTCTAAAATAATAAATCTGATAGATAAGAGAAAGAATTATTCAATCTGCGAAATATCCTCAGCTCTCGATGACACCGCTCACCTTCATGTCATAGGCATCAGTTACATAAACTGTTTCAAATTTACCTCTTTGAGATGTTCCATTAGCTTTTACTCGAAGATAATTGGATGTATGTCCAAAGATATGTTCACCTGAAACCTTTTCTACGAGAAATCTTAATTTTGAACCAATGAATTTAGTGGCGAATTCATTTCTATTAAAGCTGTCAATTTTAGCTAAAATTTTTGAACGTTCATTGACTACTTTAGAATCTAAAATAGGCAAATTGAGTGAGCTTGTTCCCGGTCGAGGTGAGTATCGGAATAAATGAGCGTAGGCGAAAGTACCATTCATCAAGATTTGTCGAGTTCTCTGGAAATCGCTGTCTCTCTCCTCTGGAAAACCAACTATAATATCTGTCCCAAAACACATTTCTGGTCTTATGAGTCTTATTTTCTCCAAGCTTTCGCAGATATCTGTTGGGTCATACCATCCTCTTTTCATTGCCGCGAGAACCTTTTTGCTGCCTGATTGTATTGGAATGTGAAGGTGAGCCGCAATTCGGTTTTCTGAGCTTATGAGGTCTATAAGGTTACGTGTCAATCCCGGTGGTTCTAAGGAGGATAACCTTAGTAGTGGCAAATCGGTTTTTTGAAGAATTGTTTTTATGAGACATGATAAAGTCTCTCCGCTTTCTCGCCAGTCACCTATGTCGACTCCTGTCAAAACAATTTCGGAAAACCCGCTTTGATGTAATTTTCTGATTTGCTCGATAATTTTAGAGGGAGACCTTGAGCGAGATTTTCCCCTGAGCAACGGAACGATGCAATATGAGCAAAATCGATTGCACCCGTCCTGAATTTTTACCCATGCTCTAGTTCGAATGATGCCTAACCCGTTAATTTTTGGAAAGTCATTTTTAGGGATTGGCTTTTCAGCTTTAAAATACTTTTGGAGACAATAGCGATATCTATTATCAACAGTTTCAACTTCTGAAATCTCCTTTAAAAGTCCATTACCGATAGCCTGAGAAGTGCATCCAAGCAAGACAATCCTTGCGTTATCGTTCATTCGACGGACTGCTCTAACAAACTGCCGAAGCTTTTGGTCGGAACGTGCAGTTACTGTGCAACCGTTTACAACGACCAATTCCGCATTCTCTAAATTTGATCGAACGAAACCTTCGCATAGCAACGACTCCGCAATAGAATCACCCTCCGACTGGTTGAGTCTGCAACCGAAATTTTTAAGATAGAACTTCATTCAATTCAAAAAGTTTGCCTATAAAACTTTTAATTATAAATTTGCATAGAATGTTTTAATACAATCAAAATTTTACACTCGAGAAGAAATAACTGTGTCCAGATTAGACAACGATTTTTTATTTCGATTTCCGCGATTTGCAGTGGTTGGTGCAAGCGGAGTGATTGTTAATATGGGATTACTGTGGATACTGAAATCTTTTATAGGTTTGGATGTTGCTATTGCATCCCCGATAGCTATTGAGATGTCGATACTTTCGAATTTTGTTTTGAATGATATTTGGACCTGGAGAGATAGACATAGTCGTTCCTTTTTGGGGAGATTGTGGAGATATAACTTATCCATTGCGGGAACAGCATTCGGAATTAACTATCCAGTGCTTCTTATACTCAACAGATTTTTCAATGTAAACTATCTTATTGCAAATTTGACGGGTATTATCTTAGGTTCGATTGTTAATTTCGTGATAAATCATTTCTGGACATATAGAAAAAAATCCATTTGACAATGAGGGCACTCCGTTTCATTTTTGGATATTAAATTAAATTTAAAGGGGGAGCAATGGACGTTAAAGGATATGATCATAGAGAAGAACTACATTATCATTCAGAATTTACGTGGATTAAAGTTGAAGATGGAATAGCTATAGTGGGATTAAACGATTTCTACTGTAAGCTCGCTGGCGAGATCTCTTATATAGATATGCCATCCGAAGGAGACGATGTTAGCAAGGACGAGCGTATTGGAACAGTGGAAACAGGGAAATGGGTCGGTAAACTTATTGCTCCAGTAACTGGTGAAATTACTGAGATTAATGAGGATGTGGACGATGATCCAGCAATTGTAAATGAGGACCCATATGAAAACTGGATTATGAAGATTAAAATGGAGAATCCAGATGAAATAGAAGAGCTTATGTTCGGTGATAAAGCGGTTGAGTGGCTTGAAGTGGAAATTGAAAAGCATAAGCAGGATTAATAAATTTATAATGCTGTGGGAGATTTGTGTTTCCGGATCCAAAAGATGTAATTATCTGTCGATGTGAGGACATAACTCGATCCGAGTTAAGAGAAGCTATAGAGAAAGGTTACACTGAATTCGAAGAATTGAAACGTTATCTTCGTGTTGGAATGGGTCCTTGTCAGGGCAGAACATGCATCCCTCTTGTTCGAGCGGAGCTTGCGAGATATCTTAACTCGAAATTGGAGGATGTGCTCATACCAACGACAAGACCACCGCTTGTTAATATGTTATTTGGTACGATTGAGGATGGTAGTGAAGGATAATTCAAATAGATTTATAGAAATTAATTGTAAGGTTTGCGGAAATAACAATTTTTCTATCAAATTTGTTTAATGAAATTTTCCCGTACTTTGTGGGATTTCTTATGTGATTGTTAAATCGAATTAACCTCGATGGTTCTTGCGAAAATAATTAAAAGAGAAAGTTGGAATTTCCAATTGAAATCTTCAGATTGTATAAAATACAGCGATTTGTAATAAAATTTTGAAAATAATTGAATCCATTTAAATTGTACTTATGCATATCCCTCACTTGACATAAGTGTTTCTAATAATTAGGTTTGGTTTGAGTATTTTGGAGGTTGGATTATTAAACTGAAATTTTGGTGTATATTCCTACTGATTATTTCGATTGTTATCGCAGCATCGATCAAGGAAAAAATTAGAGCAGGGGATCATTTTTTAAGAAGAGGTGAATATAGGGATGCTTTAAAGAATTACCTTGCAGCAGAATCGCAGAATCCCGAATCACCCGAAATACTGTGGCGTATAGGCGCAGCGTTAAACCGAATTGCTCCTGAGATTTCGGACAATAAAGCTATTCTAGATACATTCAAAATTGCAAACGATTATATTACACGTTCGCTAAGATCTGAGCTTAACGATCCATCTTCTCATGTTGAACTTGCATGGAATTTGGCTTTTTTGTCCATATGCACCGGCAACTGGAGCGAATTTTCTATGTTGAGAAGGATTAAAGAAGAACTAGATTATACTTTATCGCTGGACAGAGACAATGCAAATGCTAATT
Source organism: bacterium (assembly GCA_030613005.1). Classification (GTDB taxonomy): domain Bacteria; phylum UBP14; class UBA6098; order B30-G16; family B30-G16; genus JAUWMV01. Next base: position 90,023 of record JAUWMV010000003.1, read on the forward strand.
TTATATATGGGTTATGGCATAGAAATGTTTCGCAGATATCCATTCTAAAGCGCAAACCTGAAGGATTAAGCGATGCAAACCTTGAAAAGGCTTTGCAGCATTTTAAAAGAGCTATTACTCTCGACGAAGATAATGCTATGTTTGCTTATGAATTTGCAATTCAAAGGATTTATACTGGGGATATTACAGGAGCATTACGAACTTTGAAAATAATTCGAAAAAAACCTAATACGCCAATCAATAAGGTTTATAAAAAATTAGCTGTGGAGAAAATTTCTGAATTAAAAAATAATCAATAATTTATGGAGGAATCATGAGAAGAATAATACTCGTTGTCCTAATTGCTTTCGCTATTCTTTTTGGAACTGCATACAGAGATGTACTGTATATGAAGGATGGCGAAGAGATCAGAGGAAATGTCGAGGAGATTAAAAAGAAAGTAATTATTATCGAAACGCGAGAAGGTGTGAAGAAATTTCCTCGAGAGAATGTAATTAGAATGACCATGACCCACCCCAGAGAGGGCGACGAATGGGAAACTGTCGATGATATTACAGACCAGATTCTGCTCGACGCTCTCGATAGAAAAGATTATGTTCTAACCAAATTTCCCGAAGCATCCCACATAACATTATACTACAAATCTAACTTCGAATTACGATCAGATGGTAAAATTAAAGAAACTATTCGAACTATTAGAGTTATTCTTAGCGAAAGAGGCAAGCGGGTTAATGCCTTAAAAAGTATTGGTTATTTAAGCACATGGCAGAAAGGTGATATCGATTTTTGCAGAACGATTTCACCTATGGGGCAAATATTTCATGTTGATGATGCCGCAGTTGAATTTGGCGAACCTTATGGATATTATTCTCAATATAATCAACTCAAAACCGTTCGATTAGCTCCACCGCAGCTTGCTGTTGGTTCTGTCCTCGATCTTCAATTTCACAGAATCTTTGAGACAACCGATCTTGTTCATCCAATTTTTGAAAGCGTAACTTTTGCATCAGATGAGCCGGTTTACAATAGAATTGTATCTGTTACAGTTCCAGAAAATACTTTGGGAAATGGTTTCGAATACTTTCAAAACGATCCTACAAACACTGGCCTTTTATATGACCTTCCACAGAAAGAGATCCATAATGGACGAATTACATTAACGTGGAAAGTCGACAGTATTTTACCGTATGTAAACGAATATAATGTCGCTCCTCCAATGGAGTTCAATCCCTCTATCTGGTTCGGATATAAAATCGATCCAAAAGAATTAGCGGTAGCACTTAAAGATTCATTAAAATCATCCTTTGATGGTTCACCTCGGTTAGATAAATTCGTGGATTCATTATTAACTGGAATCAGCGATCCTCTTAAGAAAGCTCAAAGAATTTATGAGTATTTGAGCTTATCAGTGAGAAATGTACCTGTGCGTATCTCAGATAGCCGTTATTTCCCCCGTAAGGTTTCTGAAATATTCACTGATGGGAACGCAAATTCCTTGGACCTATGTGCGTTGGGAGTATATATGTTAAGACGTGTAGGACTTGACGCAGGGATACTGTATCTGTCAAATGAACATAATCAGGTTGCAATAGACAAGATTCCCGTATTAGATGCATTTACAAGTCCAGCTATCTATATGATTCTTAGCGACAACGATACAATAATAGGATTTCCGCATTTCAATTACTATCCACTCGATGTAATACCATCATATTTCTCAAAGGTAAAGGCAGTATGGGTTTCTCCCAATTATGCTAATATCGCAGCTATGCCCAAAGCAGATATTGAACAGTTTGGTAATATAGATACATTCGAAATAGAGCTTTTCGAAAACGGTGATGGCGAATTAACAATTACAAGAATCTATGGACAGTCGGGATCTAGTGGTATGAGATCGTTTAGAGAAATGCGAAAGGACGTAATCGATAAGGATTTCGAAACTCGAGCAGGAGATATTCATCCCGGGAGCAAACTCATAAAGTACGAGCTTATCGGTATTGGAGCCCTGGATTCTATCGTAAAAACAGAATTGCAGGTCGAAGCACCACAGTTGGCACAATCCGCGGGTGGTAAGCTTATGGCATTGCAACTTCCTCAGTTATTATATTCGACTGGATGGGTTAGTCTACCAGAGAGAAAGACGCCAATGTGGTATGGTGAACCGGCTGTAATGCATAGAGTCTGGAAAATTAAATTACCCGACGCATTCAAGCCGTCATTCGTACCTGAGAATGTTAGTTCGAAGATCGACTCGGCTTGGTATAACTTAAATTTTACGTATGATAAAGATGAGAATATGATGATTGTTGATGAACAAAACTATATAATTGATAAACTAATAATTCCTGAGGAATATTTAGATCTCAGGCAGCATCAGTTTAAAAAAGCTAACGCATCTAAAACTTGGATCATTCTCAATAGAAAAAAGAAAAGGTAAGGAGGAATTATGAGACGGTGTTTTATACCTGCATTGCTTCTAACGGTTGTTTTAATCACAACTCTAATCGGAGGATGCAAAGAAGGAGAAAAGAAAAAGGTGGACACAGGTGAACTTAGTGCAGATGCAAGACCAGTTGTTCTTCTGGTTACCAGTATGGGAAACATTGAGATAGAATTACGACCCGATACTGCTCCTAAAACAGTTATGAATTTTCTTAAACTGACTAGAGAAGGATTTTACAATGGGTTAACTTTTCATCGAGTTATTCCAGGATTTATGATTCAGGGCGGTGACCCCAAAGGTGACGGAACTGGTGGACCGGGATATACAATTCCCGCCGAGATAAAACTTCCACATAATTTGGGTGCTGTGGCAATGGCTCGAAAAAGCGATCAAGTTAACCCTCAAAGAGCTTCCTCGGGTAGTCAATTCTACATTGCAGTTAAACCGTTGCCAAACCTCGATAGGGGAGGATATACAGTTTTCGGATACGTAACAAAAGGTATGGATGTCGCCCAGAAGATCGTTGCAGTTGAAAGAGACCAGAGAGACAAACCGCTTACACCAGTATTAATTAAAGAAGTGAAAATTATTAAGTCTAAGTAGTTGGAGTGCTGATGATTAACGGTGTTGTTATTAAAAAACTTAGAGTTATTCCCGATGAACGTGGAAGACTTATGGAGATTTTGCGCAACGACGATGAAATTTTCAAGCAATTCGGGCAGGTCTATGTAACGACTACATATCCCGGTGTTGTAAAAGCATGGCATTTTCACAAAGTCCAATCGGATAATTTTGCATGTGTTAGTGGGATGATTCGTGTTGCACTTTTCGATGCTCGCAAGGATTCCCCAAATTATGGCGAAATAGGTGAGTATTTTATCGGTGAGCACAATCCTATGTTGATTCATGTTCCACCGGGTGTGTATCACGGTTGGAAAGGAATAGGAGCGAAAGAAGCATTAATTGTCAACATACCTACTCATCCGTATATTTATGAGAAACCAGATGAATTTCGTCTCGACCCTTACGAGAATAACATTCCATACAACTGGGAACTGATCGAAGGTTAGGCAAGTATAATTCGGATTGAAGTTATCTATTAATTTCTATTGAATAATCTTGGAATTGTGAAAAATTCATCTCGAATGCATAGGTTATTAAATAACCTTTGGAACTGCGAATAGTCCGTCTCGAACATCAGGTCCGTTTTCCGTGGCGTTATCTAAGGTTTTGCCAGTTACATCCTCACGAAGTATGACCTTTTCCTGTAAGGGAGAAGTCATAGGTTCTATTTTGTCAGTTGGAAGTTGGTTGACTTTTTCGACAAATTCAATTATCTGATTGAATTGAAGAGTGAATTTTTCAAGTTCTTCACCCTCGAAATTAAGTTTCGCTAACTTAGCTATATGTTTAACAAGTTCTATGTCCATAATCACAAGTTGATAAATTTACTATCGATCTTTTATATAAATATACATTTATTTTTTATAAAACTATTTTTTATGAAGTGCTATAAAATTTATCTTTATAACGTTTTAAAAGAATCACTTTTGCCTCATCGATAGACTGTGGAGATATACTTTCAACTTTAATATTTTGAAAAATCCTTGCGAAACGAGCTTTAGTTAAAGTTTGTTTTAATTGTATAATACTTTCTGTAACAGTCTCTTTTTTTGCTGTAAGTTCTTCAGTTAATTTTTCCTTATCGGTTAGGTTCTCGGATATAATTATTCTCGATGTACCCATTAACAAATGAAAGGTTGCCAATTGTTCTGCCATTGAAGTCGATAGTTCCCATATACTGCGGCTTCGGTAGGCTAAATTGTCTGCATCAGAACCGGTGGAGTTTGCAACAAGTGTGTCGAAAAAATGTAATAAATCTTGAATACTATTTAGTCGATTAATTTTTGCTGTTTGGATTTTTCTCCAATCGATTCTCAATCCAAGCAAAACTAACAACAGAAGAATTATGACCAATCCAGAAACAAGCATTTTAGTATTCCTCGAGCGATATTTAGAAACTAAAAATTTATGATATTCGACTCACTCAATAGTATATAAAAAGAATAATTAAGCAATTTTATTTATTTCATTAATAATTTATGCAATTCATTCGTCCAACGATCGAGTTCTGAAATCTGCCATGCTGCTGAATCGGTTTGACCGTTTTGGTTAATAAAAGTTACCTTTAAAAGGGATCTTAGTTTTGTCTTACCAAGAAACTGAATAGGATTATTTATATATGTAATTCTATTAATGGGTATTTCAATCCCTTTTTTAGGTAGCCACATTTCGAAAAATAATTTATCCGATGTTAAAGCCAATACTCCATTTCCTCGAATCTGTATATAACCTAAAGATTTCTGTCCGAAAAAATTGGCATTTTTTACGATAATGATTGCATCTTGTAATTGATATTTTGCATAGATTTTACTTATCCGAGAATGAATTACATTTCGGAGTATTAATAGGAATGCAATTACAATCAGACAAAAAGCCCCAGCAAATATTATAATTAGATTCATTTAAAAGCTTTCTATTATTAATATTTCCTTTTCCACAATCAAAGAATAGTCTTCCTTAGATATACAAAAACGGGGTCCATAGACCCCGTTAAGTTATATTTATATGTTAGTCATTAATACGAGCTTACTATATTTCTAACGTATCAAGACAATTTTTACTTTTGCAGATGCATTGTTCTCGGTGAGAAGCCTTGCGAAATAAACGCCACTGGAAACTGTTTTTCCACTTTCGGTATTTCCATCCCAGATGTATGTATAGGTTCCTGCAGATAATGTCCCTTTCATAAGTCTTTTAATTTTATGACCGTTTATATCGATAATATCTAAGGATACTGTGTTATTTTTTGGGATTGTGAAGTTAATCTCAGTCGATGCATTAAATGGATTCGGTCTCGCAGAGATTAGCATCGGTTGCTCTGGCTTTGGTATGTTATTATTGATATAGCTATTTTCGATCCCAAAAGCCTTTAATATGCAACCCATAATCTTTTTACGTTGACTCGGATAAACTCCATCGATAAGAGACCCGAGATATATCGAGGAAGTAATCGTTTTGTATGTGCCACTATCAAAATAAATCATTCGACCAGTCGAATCTGTTGTAAGTAAAGTATCACCCCATGAATATAGCAACAATTCTGCACTGGATAGAGCATCTAATTCGTTGATCCATGCATCAGCAATCGTTTTATAATGATAATCCATAGCAAATGGAGACCATTCCCAGAAAGTGGAATCTGTGGTTTTGACGAATGCAACGTTACCGGAACTCATAGGTAGACCATCATCTAGGTAAGCAACACCAAGAGTTTCGAGGAAATCCTCGTAATTTAAATCGAGGAAATATCCAACATCGTTACCCTCGATATACAAATTCCCACCTGCATCGAGATAATCCATTAGTTTTTCAATCCCGTTGTATGTTTCGGGAGAGAAATGTGTGATCCAGAATATCGCATCGTAAAGTTTGAATCCTAAATCGTCGACAAATCTCATATTTAAAAACAATTCATCCTGCTCGGTAATCACCAGATCGCTAATAGGTAACGTAGTAATAGAATCGATTAACTCAGCCAGAACTGTTTCTTCGTCATCGATATCACCACCAGCTAATTTCTCACCCCAATCGTGATCGATTATTAAAATATTTCCAGAAGCAACGTAATCCCTCGTTCTTGCTCGAATTATATTCGACAGATCGGATTCGATGTCGCCGGGATAGACTGCTGTTACTGCATAATAGTAATCTGTATTCGATGTTACATTAATATCGACGTATTGTGTGTTATCCGGGACGGTGCTATCGATTAATGCAACTCCTGGATCGTGAATATCTGTGAAAATACTATTCGAACGATAGATTCTATATTTAATAAGATCGGTAAACTCAGTCGATTCGGTGATTTCTGATGTTTTGTACAATCCTTTTTTACTTGTACTAAGAGGAATTGCATTTCTCATTCGACTAAATCTTGTGCTTTCAAAAGGATTGGTTTTATTGCAGAACTTGGAGGATACATTAGTCTCGTCTCTAATTACAGTGGGTTCTATCCACATGAATGTCCCATCTGGATCTCGTATGTAAACTCTAAGGACCCAAACAATACCGCTGGCATCAGGATCAAAATCGACAGGATTTACCCATGTGGGAAATGGTGGTAAACCGCGTCCAAATATAAAATGATCATACGTTGGATCCCCAAGTGAATCTGCTAAAATATAAAATTCTGTGGCTGAAGCTTCAGGGTAAATCTGAACAAAGAAATCACCCGTTACAGAAATTGGTGAAGATCTGAAATCAAATTCCACCCAAAAAAGGTCGGGATGAAGATAATCCGTCGCAACTTGCACTCCAAGAGCAGGTAATATAGGTTCGCTTCCCGACCATAAATTTATTTCACAGTTGACATCCACATCACCATACATACCTAATTTAACAGCTATAATTTCATTCGAATCAGATACAGAGAAAAGAGCTCCAATTCTATCAGCGCTATACAATTCAATATCTACCAAATAATAAAAACCAGGAAGCGGACCATTATCGTAAACAATTTCCACAATATCATCTGGCAAAGGACAATCCCAATATAAGTAAACCAGTTCTGCGCAAAAACTATCGGTGCCAACAAGATTCCTTGGCGGTGGATAGCTCGGTTCTTTGTATAATGTGTCGCTTCGAAAAACTGGACCAAAAGAAACAACAATATTAAGAGTCTCGGGAATGTAACCATCATGATTAAAGATAAGATCGTATGTTCCAGTATCCACAGAAGTGAAAAGAAAAGCACCGGAAGAGTCTGTTGTATCTATTCCCACAGTTTTAAGTTCAACAATTGTTCCACTATAATCGGTTCTCCCATCGAGATATATCAAACCGCTGACATCGAATACTGTGATTTGTTCAAGCGAGAAATTCAAATCTCCTAATGTGTCGATCATTGCTATTATTGTGTCATCTTTGTAGAAACCGAAGGATGCATGTGCAATAAATATTACCTTAATGCCTTTTGGAATGTCGGGTAAGCAAAAAGTACCTAAGGAATCTGAAATTGTATCTGTAGAGTCGGTTGCCCATGATGCATAGATATTCACATTTGGAAGGAACATTCCGGTTGTTGCATCCGAAACATTTCCGCAAATCGTGTCTGTGGTGGATGTATCTAAGGGCATTAGGAAGAAATCGAGTCTTGTATCGAGACCTACCACTGTAACTGGGGAGGTTTTGGAAAAATAATCATCTTTATCACATGTCAGATTGTATAATCCATCGAGTATATCGTCGAATTCGTAATGTCCCGTTGCATCAGTGGTGTCATACTCCGTAATCAAACCCAACGGTAGGGAAACCACTGCACCCTCTAAAGCTGTAAATGTCGTGGTATCAAATACATTACCGAGGATTTTATGCGATGTTCCGACTGGTGGTGAAGTGTGAAAGAAGCAGTTGTAATTCATATCATTTCCAGCCCAGTCAGAAGCTCTTATAATTAAATTATAATCTGTTGAATCTCTGAGATAGGGGCTTGGATCTTCGAGGCATAAATGAAATCCGTTGAGAATCGGAGAATTTGCGAAAAAAGCAGTTAGATTTAGTCCATTAAGCGTGATTAAAACAGTGGAATAATTGACCCCGGAAATTCCTCTATCCACAATATCGAATGCTATTGAATCAATATCCTTTGGTACTGTAGTATCATCACATGCTGGGACATGGTTTATTGTATATGGTGGAAGTGTATCGTCTGTTATTGTTGTGTCGGAAATGAATTTGAAGTAAACATGTGTTGTTACAGCGTAAGGTTTTACGTTTACCACATATGAAAATGAAGTAATTCGGCTCATATCGTTGGCAGTAGAGAAATCATCGAGTGTATCGATATATAACGAACCGTAATCGATCGGCAAATCCGCCGAATTCCAATACAATGTGCACAACTGAATAGAATCTATTCCACCGTCTGAGACCAATCGGAAATCCCAGTTCACTGTATCTCTGGGGTATTTAATGGAGGTTTTTAAGAGTAATGTGGGCCATACAGTATCGTTAGTTGGAAAGTATAACTTGACAGGGCAGGGCATAGTTGGAGGTAATACTGAATCATAACTTGGATCATAAAAATCGGTTGCCAAAGAATCCACTCCAAATCCAAAGAAGTCAAAACCACAGTCCTCCGAGGGGTCAAAGATAAAATTCCATTGACCAAATGCCATTATTGGCAACATTCCCAAAATAATCACAAAAAATATTAGCTTTGTTACAAATCTCATTTTTTCCTCCTTATTAATTTCCATTTTAACAATATACCAATAATGTTCTAAAATCAAGGTATAATTTGGGATTAGTTATATCTAAAAATATCTTGTTATTCTTAACAAAAGTTTCTTATTACTATTAATTATGAGATATATCGGAATAACAACGACAATTCCTGTCGAAATAATTTTTGCAGCTAATGCCATACCAGTTGATTTAAATAACCTTTTCATATCGAATAAAAATCGTGAGAATTTTGTTAAACAGGCTGATCTTGACGGTTTCCCCAGAAATGTGTGTACATGGATTAAAGGTATATACGGCACGGTTCTGGGTGAAGGCATAAAGGAAATAATTGCTGTAATTCAGGGGGATTGCTCTAATACCCATGCGATGGCTGAGACTCTCATTGATCACGGTGTTAAAGTTTATCCGTTTTCATTTCCTTATAATTATGATAGTAAAGCTCTCCGTAGTGAGATGGAAAGATTGGCTGAAAAATTGAGAGTTTCCTCTTGGGATGAAATTGTTAATTGGAAAAGAAGACTCGATAAAATTAGACAATTAGCGTATGAAATAGACAGATTGTCTTGGCAAGAAAACAAAGTTAAGGGTTTGGAAAATAACACATTTTTAGTTTCAACCAGTGACTTTGAGGGTAATCCAGATAAATTCGAGAAAAAGTTGATGCAGTTTATTGAAGATGCCAAAAAAAGGAAGTCGTTTGAAAATCAAGTTCGACTTTGTTATATGGGTGTGCCACCTCTCTATGGTGATATATATGATGTACTCGAGGGATACGGTGCAAGAGTCGTTTTAAATGAGGTTCAAAGACAGTTCTCCATGCCCTTTGAAAGTGATGATATTGTTGAACAATACTTGCGATATACATATCCGTACGGTGCATTTAGACGATTGGAAGATATAAAACTCGAAATAAAAAAGAGAAATATTCACGGGGTAATTCACTATGCGGAGCAGTTTTGCTTTAGGCAGATAGAGGATATAATATTTCGCCGTGAAATCGGAGTTCCGTATATTTTAATCGAGGGTGGTGAAGTGTTTTCACTCGATGCCCGAACTAAAATGCGGTTACAAGCTTTTGTGGAGATGTTGAGGAGTAAGATTGGCAATAGTAGGACTTGACATAGGCAGCAGGTTTACAAAAATTGCTTTTTTTGAAGAAAGTAAACCTGTATTTAGGCTTTATGATTCTGCAAAGTTCTATCGAGAATTCGGGAGCATAACTGACAATGGTTTCTTGCTTAATTTCAAAAAGCTTAATTTGCATGAAGAAAGCAAAATTGTTGCAACGGGTTATGGCAGAGAAAGAGCGACCTTAGCTGGCGCTATTGAAATACCAGAGATTCAAGCTCATACTTTAGGAGTTATTCATTTGTTGAGATTAAATAATTTCACTCTTATAGATTTCGGTGGTCAAGATACCAAAATTATAAGGGTCGAGTCCTCTGAAGTCGTTGATTTTAGAACTTCCGATAGATGTGCAGCATCAACTGGAAGGTATCTTGAAAATATGGCTCGGATTTTGGGAATGAAAGTAGAAGAATTGTCTAGTTATCGAGACAATCCGGTTGATATAAGCTCTACATGTGCAGTGTTTGCTGAAACAGAACTTCTCGAGAAAATGGCTCTGGGTATTCCTCGAGAGAGACTTGCATCAGGGGTTAATATGTCGATAGTAAAAAGATTTCTCTCATTAATTAGAGGATTCAAAAACGATGTTATTGTGGCTTCAGGTGGTGTAGCCAACAATGAAGCAATTATTGAACTGCTTGGAATAGAATTACAAACGGAAATTAAAGTTCCTCCTAATCCGCAGTTTGCTGGTGCAATAGGATGTATAGAATTTTGGGACATAGGTTAAGATTTTTCTTGAGATTTTCATAGTTCTAATGTTTTATAGACAAATAACAATAATTTATATTACTAGATTTAATACAAAAATATGTGTTATCATTTGGATATTCATTATATCATGCATATAATTGGAGGATAAGTGGCGTTTCTTCTTCTATTTAAAACAATAACGAAGCTTTATCATGCTGAAGAGATACTAAGGAAGCGTAAAGTGGAATTCGATATGATGCCCGTTCCCGAGCATCTTAGCGATGATAAATGTGGAGGAATGGCTTTGAGAGTTCAAGATGTTTCAGTTCGTGAATTCTTGCCTGAAACAAGAGTTATCGAATATAACGAATAAATGGATATTGCACACCCGTTTAATTGTATTTCAACATAGTTGTTGTTGCCGATGGTGTGATAGAGTAATTCCGTTGAAAGCATAGATTCACCATTTGACTAACATCATCATTAACCAAATTTTATTTGCTGCAAGCTTACTATCAAATTTCTCTGGCAAAATTTTAAGGGTCTCATTACAATTTAGAAATTCCACTTCTCGAAGACTGTCTGGATTAAGGACTTCATTAACAAAGTCGGATAGATCCTCGGCAAACCATTTTATTAGAGGAACACCAAAACCCATTTTAGGTCTATTTAACAATTCTTCTGGTATATATCTCTGAAGGAGCTTTCTTAGCAAATACTTACCCATCCCGTTTCTTATTAACCATTTATCTGGAAGATTTGCAGCAAATTTGAATAATTCGTTGTCAAGGAAAGGCTCGCGACTCTCAAGACTCACGGACATCGATGCTCTGTCGGTTTTAACGAGAATATCGTTAGACAAATACATGTTAATATCCGCTAATCTAAGGAAATCGGTAACAGGTAAATCCGAAGGCAAGTCTGAGATCTGGTATTTTCTCTTCTCAGTTTTAACTCCAAGAATTCGTTCAATCTCGTCATCTGAATAATACCGAGTTATCGCTCTATATAGAGAACTAGGTGACTTAGTATTATTAAGCCATTGAGTTCTAGCCGCTTTAGTGCATGGATCTGGGATACCTTTTATGGCAAGCAATTTAGAAATCAAACCTTCAGGCAAAATGGAAATAGCTTTTCGTATAAACGCTGGTTGCTTTAACCATCTGAGCGCCAAGGGATACCTAGAGTATCCAGCAAATAATTCATCTCCACCCTCAGCGGAAAGAGAAACCGTAACTTTCTCTCGTGCAAGTTTTGAGACTAACATTGTTGGTATCGATGAAGGATCACCAAACGGTTCATCGAAGGTATTGAAAATTTCCTCGATTGCTGTTCTAACATCGTTTGGTTCGCAGTAAAGCTCGGTATGATTTGTTCCGAAAATGTTTGAGATCCTCCGTGCATAGCGTGCTTCATCGAAATCCCTTTCGGGGAAACCTATTGTAAATGTGTTAATTTGGTTGTGATGCTGAGAAAGTATCGCAACAACCGCCGAGGAATCTACGCCACCGCTGAGAAAAACTCCCACCGGAACATCAGCAATCATTCGTCTGTCAAAAGCTATTGTCAGTCTATCATGCAATTCTTCTAAAAGTTCGGTCTCAGAAGCATCTGTTTTTTTGAGAAAGTATTGTGTGGGTTCCCACCATTGTTTAAAGCTAAACTCTCTGCCACCATCTCTGACCCACATCATCTGTCCGGGCATAAGTTTGAATATATTCTTATATGCAGACTTAGGTGCGGGTATGTAACCCATTTCAAGGAAATCTGCCAGTGAGTTAATATCTGGATCGAGCGGAATTATTTTGTTTACTCTCAAAGCCTTGATTTCAGAGGCAAAAGCAAAGGAATACCCACTCTGCCAGTATAGAAGTGGTTTAACGCCAAATCTATCTCGGGCGAGGAAAAGAGATTTCTCCTCGCTGTCCCAGAGAGCTAATGCAAACATACCCTCAAATTTATCGAGGGCAGCAGAACCCCAATGCATTAATGCAGAAAGGACAACTTCGGTATCACCCTTGGTGTAGAATTTCTCGCCATAAGATTCCAGTTCTCGTCTAAGTTCTTTAAAATTATAAACCTCTCCGTTATAGACTAAGGCATATCGTCCATTACGTGATAGAAAAGGTTGATCAGAATCCTCGCTTATATCGATAATTCGAAGTCGTCTATGCCCCAATATAAGATTGAATTCGTCATCGTGGTAGATACCAGCAGCATCCGGACCGCGGTGAGTAAGCGTATCCCGCATCAATAGTAAAGTGTGCTCCAATCCAGCATTCCATATTCCCACTATGCCGCACATTAATTAACCTCCATAAACTTCTAAAAGGTTTTGTATATATTTTACTAATGCTTCTTTTTCTATTACTTCAAGATTAATTGTCAATGCAAAAAAATTATCTGGTGCAAATTTTCGAATCTTAACCGCGTCCTTCTCGGTAACTAAAACGATTTCAGCATGATTTTTTTTGGATATATCAGATACTTTCTTAACCTTCTCTATATTATCAAACCTATGATCTAAAAACCATTTATATCCTACAATATCGATGCCAGTTTTTTCAATCAATTTGTAAAATCTAATAGGTTTAGCAATTCCAGCAGCTAAGAATACCTTTTTCCGATGCAGTTCGGTTATATTTATCGACTTTGAGTTGTCTTTGATGCTTTTGATTTCGCCAATTTTGATGTTTCGATGGAGAACTTTGCAATCGCACTCTAATTGACGTTTAGATTTAAAATTCTTGGGAACAATACATAATGCTGGATTTTTCTGTCCCAGATAGTTAAAACGCCATAAAGTATCTCTTCGTCCTCCAAATGGGAAAATAGTTATATCAGATTCATCCCCGTCGAGCATTAATATATCGAGATCATGTTTAAGTCCTAAATGCTGAAAACCATCATCTAGTATATAGATTGTAGCTTTTTCACGCAGGCTCATTCCTGCATAATATCTATTTCTATTTACTGCAATTTTCACATCGGGTAATTTGCCAGTCAACATCGCAGGTTCGTCGCCAACTTCACGCCAATCTGGCACACTGTTCTCTATAACAATTAATTTAGAGGATTTCCGTCGATAACCTCGTGTTAATATTACTGGAGTTTCTCCCATTTCTAACAACAGTTTTGCAAGGTATATTGTCATCGGTGTTTTGTTCGATCCGCCCATTTTAATTGAACCAACGCTTAATACAGGATGTGGTAAGGCTTTTTGTGCAATTATTTTTTTATGATATAAAAGGAATCTTAAATAAAGAGGAATCTCGATTGTTTTAAAAAAGAGCTGTTTCACGATAACTTCATGCTGCATTTGTTCACGATCTAAAGTGTCTCCAAAGTCTTTGGAATTCTTTAAGATAAGTATTTGAAAGCTCAGTGGAATTTATTATTAAAAGATTTTCGAAATTTTTATTGTTAGCTGAGGCTGTCCAATTATATGAGCCTGTGATTAATAGGTTAGAATCTATAACTGCGAATTTATGATGCATCAGTGCACCACTGAAATCTGTACGAAGTGGAATTGAGTTGTTAATCAGGAAGATTTTTTTGCTATATCTGCTCTTGTTCTGTCCATCATCGAGTAAAACTCGAACAGAAACACCTCTCTGTTTTGCTTTTGTTAATGCCTGGGCTATTGGTCTGCTTGTAAAGGAATATAATGCGACATCGACGGTTTTGTTGGCTGAGTCAATAGCATAAACTATCGCAATTTCACATCCACCGTCAGGAGAGAAATAAACCGAAGCTTGATTTGCATTTAGGTTTACTGGAGATGCAAATTTTTTGCTGATGTATCCTGTGCTTCTCTCCATTGTTAACAGAGCGATGATAAATATTACTACAATAATAATAAAAGTGGTTGTTTTTCTTCTTTTCTTAGCCATTGTTTTTTCTTTTCGCTATCTATTTATGATTTAATGTTTAACTAAATATAACTTGTAAAATTAGAACGACTTAGTATTTTTATTTGCAAACTACAATTTCAAAAAGGGAGCAGTAAAATGCGAAGGATAATGCTTATGCTGTTGTTGATCTTGATTTGTGTAGTTTCAGCAAAGGATTTCAAACCTATGCTTGGTAGTGGACTTGGTATTGAAAGCTCCGACAAGACATATTTTATATTTAGAGGTGAAGGAATGCTTCCAATCTATAAGGCATTTCATGCACGAGCCACTTTTTTGCATTTCAAAACTGGTGAAAATCTTACACGTTTCACTCTGTGCAGTGGAATGAGTGTAGATGCAATTTACATGTTTACAATAGGTAAAATGACACCTTATGGATTAGCAAGTTTAGAATTTATTTCTTCCTCTACAAAATTTGAAACGATGGGTATTCTTCAACGTCAACTTCCACAGATTTTACTATTATATTTGGTGCAGGTTTGAATTACCCTCTTAAGAACGCTCCTGTTATACCTTTTGGTGAGTTAGGTATAGGTATCTGGTCGACATCGTATGGTAACGGAACCAGTGAAAGCAACACTGAAACCGTACTTAAACTTACCTTTGGTGTAAGAATTAATCTCGGGAAATGAATATGTCTGTAAGGTCAGCATTGCTAATTCTAAATCTTCTTATTGGAAGCTTATCGATTGCACAAACACCCGATGTTGATCCACGATTTCATACATTTGACAAGGTTCTCGCAGAAATCGAGAGCCTCGTTGTTCTTTATCCTAACCTATGTTACGCAGATACAGTTGGCACAACCGGTTTCGATTAATTACCTGTTGTGGCTGTCAATATTTCCTTGAATGCTATTCATTGCGTGATAAAAGTAATATTCTTGTTGTAACAGGACAGCACCTGCGGAACACCTTTGAGAGCTAAAATTAATGTAGTTGGAGTAACAGATACGATATTTCCGGATAGATTGTGCAACAGAAAAGGTAGATATCGTAGGTTTCTTTCTGCAGGAGTTTATGATGTGAAGGTTGAATATGCCGATCGAACTCAGATGTTTAGGAATGTCGAAATTATTTCTGGGAGAAACAGTTATATCTATGCTAATTTTCCAGGAGCATGTATTATATCCGAATGCGAGCACAACCGAACCTTCATGTTAAATCAGAGCAGCACAACAATTAGATATTCTATGCCAACAGAGTCATTTATTGAGATATTTGACATATCCGGCAAGCTTGTTTTTGGTAAGAGTATCAATAAATTAAGTTGGATCGACATAGCAGATTTTTCAAATGGGATATACCTTGTAAGAATTTATAATTCTGATAGTTCTATTGTCAAAAAAATTGCTGTTGTCAAATAATAATTTCCCTACCTTTAAGCGATCTCAGATTAAAACCGAAAAGTAAATTTTCAATGACTAAATCGAGAAAAGCAGACAGAAAGAATGTTAAACATGTGATAGAATTCATTGGAGCAAAGATTCTGATCTTTCTTTTGTGGATATTTCCCTGTAGATTTTCAATTTCCTTAGGTGGTTTTTTAGGAAAGTTTGCTTGGCATATAGGCATAAGAAGAAAGGTCGCAAGACGTAACTTTTCCTTATGTTTTGGCGATAAATTTACAGACAGAGAACGCGATGCAATCCTTAAGAAATCATACGATTACTTCGTCCGGACAAGTGCTGAATTCATTATATTACCGAGAATACTTAAGAAAGACTATATAGTTAATGTCAATGGTTTTGAATATTTAGAAAACTTTGCGCATGAGAAAAAAGGAGCTGTACTTTTTACAGGTCATCTGGGGAATTGGGAACTTTTAGGCAGTTATCTTGTTAAAAGGGGCATTCCACTGGATGTAATTGTCGCTCGCCAAAGAAATAAATTTATTAACTCGATTATTGAAAAAATGCGAAAAGATGTCGGGATAGGTTTGATTTATTTCAGAAGTGCAGTTAAGCAGATTACTAAATCCCTTCTCAATGGACGAATGGTGGCTTTTTTAGCCGATCAGGATGCAGGAAGACATGGTGAAATTGTTAACTTTTTCGGAAATCCAGCATCTACTCACAAGGGTCCAGTGGTATTTGCTTTAAAAACGAAACTGCCAATAATTATTGGGTTTATGATTCGACAGGAGGATGGCTATCATCAAGATATATATATTTTGCCGCCTATCTACATAAAGCAAACTGAAGATTTCGATGCTGATGTCCATGAAATAATACAGCAATTAGTGAAAGCGCTTGAAGAAACTGTAGAAAAACACCCAGAGCAATATTTCTGGGCACACAGAAGATTCAAGAGTACATTGGATTGTTATTAACACAAAAAAATAGCGTGTATTTTATCTCAGAAAGGGTTATGTATAAAGGATATTATCGTTAGCTAACTTGTAAGCTCATTAAAAACAATCTTACCCTTAACAATAGTCATAACTACTTTGCAATTGAGTTCCCAGCCGTCAAACGGTGTATTCCTAGATTTCGAGAAGAATTTTGAAGAATCTACTGTCCACAAATGATTAGGATCGATAACAGTTAAATCTGCAATTGAACCTGAATCCAGGGAACCAGCGGGAAGGTCAAGTATCGTTGCAGGAGAAGTTGACATAAGCTCGATTGCCCGAAGAGGTGTTAGAATTTCTTCTCTAACGAATTTTGTCCAAATAAGTGCGAAAGCTGTCTCGAGACCTATAACACCAGGAAGTGAAATATCGAATGGATTATCCTTTTCAAAGACTGCATGAGGAGCGTGATCGGTGGCGATAGCGTCCACACCACCGTCGATAAGACCTTCAACTAATGCTTCTCTGTCTTCCTCTCCACGAAGTGGTGGCATCATTTTGTATTTAGAATGAAAGTTGGATTTTAAAATTATCATTTCATTTAGCAAAAGATGATGAGGTGTAACTTCGCATGTAACGGGTAAACCATTTGTCTTTGCATCTCGAATTAAATCGATAGATTCCGCTGCAGAGACATGCTGAATATGAAGTTTTCCACCGGAAATTTTTAGAAGACCCAGGTCTCGCGCAATCATTGAAGTTTCCGCTTGAGTTGGTATACCTTTCATTCCCGAAATCGATGAGACTTCACCTTCATGTATCTGTCCCTGTTCTGAAAGTAATTTATCCTCTTCATGAACGAGAATAGGTATCTCTAACTGGGATGAGTATGCTAATGCATTCCGCATTAGCTCGGAGTTTTCAATCGGTCTGCCATCGTCGGAAAATGCCACTGCACCAGCTTCAACCATATCTGCAAACTCAGCGAGTTCTCTGCCTTCAAGACCTCTTGTTACTGCGCCAACCGGATAGACATTAGATAAAGCTTCGGAACCACGCTTATAAATAAAAGATATTCTATCTGCAGTATCTATAGGTGGCTTTGTATTTGCCATAGTAACGATTGTGGTAAAACCTCCAGCGACTGCTGCTTTTGAGGCTGTTTCTATAGTCTCTTTATATTCCTCTCCCGGCTCACGACTGTGAACATGCATATCGACTAATCCCGGTATGACAATCTTCTCAGAGATATCGATAATTTCAGCATCCTTTGGAATACTCTTCGGTTCCATAGAATCAATAAGTTCATCTATAATCAGTATATCAGCGATTCTGTCAATGCCTTGAGAAGGATCGATAATACGCCCACCTTTTAGTAGATAGGTCATAACTCCTCCGTTAAATTTATTTCCAATAGATTCTCTATTTCAAAAACTTCCGATGAAGACATAATTGTTGTTTAATTGTTTATTATAAAAACAATCGAAAATTTATAAATTAAAGTTCCTTAGCTTTTTTTACTTTCCCTTTGCAAAATTTTCAAATAATAAGGAAAATCGGAAAGAATTCTTCCGGTTCCACGCACAACGCATGTAAGGGGATCATCGATCACAAATGTAGCTAATCCAGTTTCTGATTTAACACGTTTATCAAAATTTCGCAAAAGCGATCCACCACCGGTCATAACAATACCTCTATCCACAATATCTGCTGCCAGTTCTGGTGGTGTCATTTCTAATCCTGCACGAATTGCCTGCAAAATAGCCGAAATTGGTTCTTCCATAGCTTCTCGAACTTCTGAGGAAGTTGCTCTAATAATCTTCGGCAATCCGTCAACTAAATCACGACCTTTAACATCCATACTAAGTTCTTTGTCGAGTGGGAAAGCACTTCCTATTTCAATCTTAATTTTTTCAGCGGTTTGTTCACCAATAAGTAAATTGTATTTCCGTTTGAAATAAGCCACTATAGCCTCGTTCATCTCATCCCCGGCAATCCTTATAGATGTGTTATTCACAATTCCAGATAACGATATAACCGCAATCTCGGATGTTCCACCACCTATATCGATAATCATATTACCCCTGGGTTCCTGGATAGGGATTCCAATTCCAATAGCGGCAGCCATGGGTTCATTAATGATAAAAACCTCTCTTGCACCGGCATTTTCAGCAGAATCAGCGACAGCTCTTCGCTCTACCTCGGTTATTCCCGAGGGAACTGAAATAACAACTCGAGGTTTTACTAGGAATCGAGCTTTAATGACTTTCTTGATAAATTCTCTGAGCATTTGTTCGGTAACGTCAAAATCGGCAATGACGCCGTCTTTAAGTGGTTTGACGGTGCGAATATAATCGGGTGTTCGTCCGAGCATTTCTTTAGCCTCACGGCCAATTGCAATTATTTTGTCTGTTTCGTTTTCCAGTGCTACAATACTTGGCTCAGCCAAGACAATACCCTCACCCTTGAGCCAGATTAAAGTATTAACAGTTCCCAGATCGATACCTATATCGTTGGTTAGAATACTGAACATTTTTAAGACTCGACCTAATGGCATATCAAGCTCCCTTCAAGTCGCATGTTTTAATCAAAAGATATACACAGGATCACCAATTTGCAACAAATGCCATATAGCCTTGGCATCTTCATTAGAAACTCGAATACATCCATGGCTAATCTGACCGGTACTGTGCTTGCTGTAATGAATATATATTCCTTCAGTAATTTTAATAACATATTTTCCAAGATATCCGGGAATCGCTCTAACTTTAAGTTTATCTTTTTTTGAAAGCGAGTTGTAGTATGCTACTGCTTTATCAAAGGAAATTCCTTTTGGATATCTGATGAAATTATTAGGTACATGCATTCCCTTTTCGAACCAAAACCAATTAGGTCTATACCACCATGGGTCTTCAAGTTTGTCTTCAATAGAAAACCATCCCGAGGGTGTTTCAAAGTTATAATCGGCACCTCTAATCTGCCTTTGTCCCATTCCTACACCACAATCACCTTCATATAATATTTTATCATTTTCTCTAACCCAGAACTTTGAATTGTGTCGATCTAAAACCATATATCTGCCGGTTTGCTTCTTCATCATTGTTCTAAGTTCGAGTTTCTTGTTCCGGTTTCTAATACCAGCCATTATTAATTCACCACGGCTAACCTCATATCTAAGGAATTGAATAGCTTCATTCAATCTGTTATATTCGTCCTTGTGTATTATAGTATAATCGCCGAAAATAGCTGCAATGATAATAACGCAAACAAAAATCAATACCGAAGAATATGCCAAGTAATTCGAAATCTTTTTGAGCATATTATGTTCTACTTATGTATTCAAGGGTTCTTGTATCCACTTTAAGGTTGTCGTCTATTTTAATAAAGAGCGGAACTTTTATTACGAGTCCAGATTCTAAAACAGCTTTTTTTGTGGTACTTGAAACTGTGTCGCCTTTGATACCTGGTTCCGTTTCAACGACTTTCAAAATAAAAGATGCGGGCAACTCTATTGAAAGTGGTGAACCTTCAAATAGTTGGATACTATATATTTCACCTTCTTTTAGAAACCACTTAGACTCACCGATTGTCGACTTCGGATAAAAGTATTGTTCGAATGTTTCAGAATCCATAAAGGCGTAATTATCCTCGTTGTCATATAGGTATTGCATATCTCTTGTTTCCAAATCTGGTTCTTTGAAAGCTTCATCCGAACCGAATGTTTCTTCCAGAACATTACCTGTTTTAAGGTTTTTCATTTTAGTCCAAATTTTTCCTCTACCTCGAGCACGGAGCGAATGTTGGAAATCTATAATAGCATATGGATCACCTTTATATAATATTTTCGAACCTTTCCTAAAACTGCCTGCATTAATCAAAATAACCTCCCTTAGGAATTTTAATCTCAATACTATAATAGGATAGTACTTAACTGTCAAGAAGAAGAGAAATTATGATGGTTTGTTTGCTAAATTTACTTTCTATTTATTGAAATTTGATTAAAGGTTAAGACAAAATTGTTGTATATGAATTCGAATACAATATATATTTATAGATGATTTAATCACAAAGAAATGTTACAAAATAAATGGAGGTGTAAATGAAGAAGCTTGCATTTGCAGTAGACAACGATGCTGGGCTTGATTCATCAATTTCACAGCACTTTGGTAGAGCGCCTTGTTTTGTGGTCGTAGAATTAAACGATCAAAATGAATCTATCGATGTTGTGGTGCATCAAAATCCTTATGCTGGTGCACGTAAGCCGGGTGGTATTCCAAACTTTGTCAAAACGCTTAATGCTGACACATTAGTCATAGGTGGAATCGGACAGAAAGCTACTGAAATTTTCAGTCATCTAGATATAAAGATCATTTCGGGAGTATCCGGAAATGTCCGAACTGTTTTGGATAAAATTATTAAAGGTGAAATCGAGTCATCAGATGAGGTGTGTCCCGGGGAACACCGCGGTAGTGATCGAGTAGGTCATTGATTTTAAATTAACGGTATGTGATTAACTTATTTATAGTTATGAAATCAGATAACAATGAAATATTAATTAACGTTTACGAGCCGGACGAAAATCTAAAGCACAAAATCGAGCGCATGCTTGTAGAATGCGGCTATAAAGTTACTGATAATGAAGATTCAATTCCTGTGATAGGTCCTAATGTTGCATTAGAGGATTTGCAGAAATTTGTGGAGATTTCGAGTGCAGTTGTAATAATTAAGGGAGATGACTTAAAGTCCTTCTATGAGAAATTTGGAATTTTGAATGTTAAAGTAATTCCAGTCGATAGCTTAAATTCCGAAGAGCTTTGTGCTGCAGTAGATTTTGCTAATCGATGGAATGCGGAACATTACCCACAGTCAAGGGAATCTGACGTTTCTGTTATTGAAAAAGAAGAGGAACAATTACAGCTCATGGATCAAAAAATTTTTGATCTATCTAACCTTATTAAAAATATGAGGATTGGCATAATAATCCTTAATAAGAACAATAAGATTACTGCTATTAACGAATATGCGAAGAACATTCTCCAACCAGTTATTACCTCGAAGGGAACTGAAAAAACAGATATTGAGGAATTTCTGACAGTTTTGAAACAAGAGAATACTGTTATTGACGGAGTAAATTCTACATCTAAGAACAGAATTCTAAAAAAACTTCCAAACGATCGCGTTATAGAAGTAGGATTTGCATTATTTGGTGAGTTTGGGCACACAATTTCATATATTCACGATATTTCAGAGCTTGGCGGGCAGGTGGAATGGTTGCAATCCCTTTTTAGTGCTGTTGCAATTGGTGTTATGGTTCTTAATCCTGATAAAAGGATCATTTGGGCTAATGACACTATTCGTGACTGGTTCGGCGACAGATTAGACTATTTAAATGGATATTGCTTTGAGGTGTGGAAAGGTTCTGATACGGTCTGCGAGAACTGCAAGTTGGAAAAGGCTTTCAAATTTGGCGAGATTTGCAAATTCATGGAAAAAATAGTAAGTTCAGACGAAACCGAGCACTTTTATGAGGTAATAGCAACACCCGTTCTATCAATTCAAGGTGAGGTTATTCAAATACTCCAGTTGGTTATGAATGTTACAGAACGCGTAATGTTAATTAAGGAACTTAAAGAGATTCGAAGTGAGTTAGAGAAAGCAAATAAACAATACAGAAACCAAAATAGAACTTTTAGAATGATCACAGAGATTTCCACTGTGCTTCAACTCGAGACAGAATTAGAAACTGTGCTTCACATAATTCTAACTGCAGTTACAACTCGTGAAGGTTTAGGTTTCAATAGAGCTTTTCTTTTAATTGAGGATAAAACGAAAAATGCTCTTGTTGGTGGGTATGCAATTGGTCCATCAACACCTGAGGAGGCTGGGAAGATTTGGGCGGAATTGCGTTCGGAAGATAGAACACTATCTGGAACACTTCGAGCTTATCAGCAGGCTGTTCAAACTGAAGATACTGAAGTTATGAAAATCGTTAAAGAATTTGAGATTCCATTGGATAGCGACCACATATTGGTAAAATATCTTAAGGAAGGTGAAGCTGTAATTATAAGTCCCGAAGATACTAAAAAATGGGAGCAAACACATGAAATCTGGGAAAAGACCAATTCACCATTTTTCGCTATTGTTCCGCTTTTAGCTATGACCAAACCGGTGGGTATAATTATTGTGGATAACATGATAACCAAAAAACCTATAACATTCGAAGATTTAGAAATATTACGTTCGATTGCAAATCATGCTAGCCTTGCAATAGAACGGTCCATACTGACAAAAGAGCTGAGTTACAGCTATACAAAATTAGAGGATGCATACGCTGAACTTCGATTTAACCAACAAAAATTAATTAAAAGTGAAAAGCTAAGTGCGATTGGCGAGATGGCTGCACAAATAGCCCATGAAATTAAAAACCCACTTGTGGCATTGGGAGGATTTGCAAGAAATATTCTAAGAGATTACTCGGTAAATGATAAGATGCGAGAGAAACTCTTGATTTGCGTTGAAGAAGCTGAAAGACTGGAAAACATAATCGAGGACATTATGGGATTTACAAAATTCAGCGCACCAGATAAGCAGTTAGAGGACATAAATACATTGCTGGAAAATGTATTTGTACTGTTTGAACCAGAACTTGAAAAAAACCAAATTAGAGTTAAAAAGGAATTTGATACTTCGATTCCTCCTTTTCCGTTTGATCCCTTACAATTGCGACAGGTATTAGTAAATTTAATCAGAAACTCCATGTCGGTGCTTATGGAAGGAGGTATAATCGATGTTAGAACTTATAGAGATGAAAGCTATTGCTGGATTGAATTCGCGGATAATGGTCCAGGAATACCAGGCGAATTAGGCAACAAAGTATTCAAGCCGTTCTTTACCACACGGCATTCAGGAACCGGACTTGGACTTTCAATTTCATCTCAGATAATTGAAGCACATGGAGGTGAAATCTGGTTTAGAAATAATAAAGCAGGTGGCGTGACTTTTTTCTTAAGATTGCCAATGGAAACAAATATGAGAATTATGGAGCACTGATGTCAAAATTTACAAAAGGATTTCTACTGGTTTTGTCATCACCATCTGGAGGTGGTAAAACCACAGTTGTCAACAAACTCTTGAAAATTCATCCCGAGTTTGTTCTTTCTGTTTCTGCTACTACAAGACCTCCCAGAAAAAAGGAGAAGAATGGTGTCGATTATTTCTTTTTATCCGATTCTGAATTTGACAGGAGAATTGACTATGGAGATTTTGTGGAATGGGCATGGGTTTACAATTATAGATACGGCACTCTGAAATCTCTAATCGAAAAAGGTTTGAGCGAGGATAAAGTTATACTGTTGAATACAGATGTTCAAGGAGCGGAATCAATAAAAAATGCTTATCCAAATAGCACAGTTAGAGTTTTCATTTTACCACCATCAAAGGAAGAACTTGAAAGGCGTCTCAGGAATCGAGGCTCCGATTCATTGGAGAGCATTGAAACACGATTGCAGAACTCTCTTAAAGAGGTTCAAAAGGCTTTGAAATTTGATTATCTGGTTATAAACCATGATTTGAGGAAATGCGTTGCCTTAGTTGAGAAGATTATCCTTGTTGAGCTTTACAGACCCTATAGGGTAGCTCCTCTTGAGGGTTGGGAATTCGATTAAATAAATTGGAGGATACGATGAGCAGATTGGATAAATTTGTAGATATTATGAGAAATATGCGTTTGGATGGTTTTCTATTTATGTTTAATATGGATATTCATTATCTAACGGGGTTTACAGGTTCTGCTTGCAGTATGTGTGTTTCACCCGAACGCAGGATATTCATGACTGATTTTAGATATGAATCTCAAGCGAAACTTGAAGTTGGTGAGAAAGCCGAGATACACATTACAACATTGGAAAAGAATTATTATGATTTGCTAGATGAGCTTAATGTTTTCCAAAATGTAAAATATGTAGGATTCGATTCTAACCATACCAACTATGCGATTTATAAAAGAGTATCCAACAGGTTCAATAAAGTGAACTGGATTCCCGTTTTAAAACCCCTCGAGAAACTTCGAGAAGTTGTTGATACCGAAGAACTTCACAATATCGAAAAGGCTGCGGAAATTGCAATAAAATCTATCAAAGAGACCTTGCCAATGCTTAAACCCGGTATAGTAGAAAAAGATTTTGCAGTTGAACTTGAATATAGAATAATGAAAAATGGAGGGCAGGAAAAATCTTTCCCAATTATCGTAGCTTCGGGACACAGGGCAGCTCTTCCTCATGGCAGAGCATCGGATAAAGTTATCAAAAAAGGTGAGATGGTTACGATAGACTTCGGTGCATATTATAATTATTACGCTTCTGATATTACACGGACTTTTTTTTTAGGTGAGCCATCCTCAAAATTCGAAACGATTTATAAAACGGTGTTAAAGGCACAAAAGACAGCCATCGAGGGCATGAAAGTCGGTATGAAAGGCATGGAAATCGATGCTTTAGCTCGCGAGGTTATTAAAGATGCTGGTTATGAAGAATTTTTCGGGCATGGGTTGGGTCATGGCTTAGGCCTTATGGTTCACGATTATCCGATTCTGAGTTCGAGAACCGAACGAATTATTCCGTCTGGAGCTGTGGTAACAGTGGAACCGGGAATTTATATACCTGATTGGGGTGGTGTTAGAATTGAGGATGATGTTTTGCTTACCGATGATGGAATTAAAGTTTTAACTCAAGATTTACCGAAAGAATTTGAGGAAATTATTATTCCATGCAATTGATTCATTGAGTTTAAAAATCTGTGATCCATGCAGCATTTATGCAAAATTCAACGCAAAATATTCTATAATGAAATTTAATTATCACATTAAGCCATTGATTGCTTTCATGTTATGCCTCTCGACATTGCCTATATGTGGTGAAATATCAAAACCTGAAATTGCATTTGAAAAAGCAGATAGTTCTTCACATAGTCTAACAACTGAGAATAAAAGTGAATTTAAATCCTTTGAACCAAATCCATCCTTAGCTGCTGGATTATCGTTACTTTTTCCTGGAACAGGTCAGTTTTACAGTAGGAAATATTTACACACGTTATTTTTTCTTGCAACAGAGGGAGTTCTTGTCTATTACGCTTTCGATAATTATAAAAAGGCTGAGAACTTGTGGAATAAACGAAGTAGCCTGACTCCCGGCACACCTGAATATGAAAAAGCCCGTGCTGATTTTAATCGAATTACAGCTGAAAGAAATGCGTTTTTCTGGATATTGGGGGGTGTAAAAATTCTGGATGTTGTTGATGCATATGTATGTGCTCATTTATATAATTTTGACAAAAAACTTAACTCACCGGAAATATTAATAATCCCAGATTATGGTGGAGTGAAGATTACACTTAGCGTGAGATTTTGGTAAAATGTCGAATCAAAAAATAAAAATTTGTTGGATCACGGCTTGTTAAAATCTCTTAAATATTTTCGATAATCATCTCTTAATTTCAAGAAAAATGACTGTGCAGTATCACTTTTATAATCCGCAAATGTCCACGGATTGGGTCGATATTTTCCAGCTTGGTAAACTAATTGAATGTCAGCAAATACACTTTTTGTTATGTATATTCTGTGAGAGAAATTTTTAAACGTTGCGAGGATAACTTTAGCTTCGGTTATGTATCCAGGATCGATATTGACGATCCTACTATACTTTTGTGAAAAATGATTTTCAATCCCAGTACAAGCCCATTTTAGCCTTACAAGTTCGTCTACATCTCTTACTTCCTTAAAAGCGATCCATAATCGTTTAAGTTGTTGTCCCATTTCGGATTTGTAATAATTAGTAAAATAATCGAAGTCGATAATCGGGGAGTGGAAAGCAATCTCATCTATCGCTTTAATGAGAATCTTGTTGAGTTGGGGTAGAACACTTTCATTTGCTGTAATTACACCGCAATAAAAAGGAACTGGTTTGTGTATAATGGGTTTAGACATTGTTTTTCTTGGGTCAAGTTAATCTATATTAACACTTTTCAAATTCATTTCATTTCGTTCTCGGGTTAGTTCATAATAAATATGGACAAGAGCAATCGAGATCCAAAGAACAAAATTCCCTGAAAAATTACCGCTAATCTGGGAAACCGAGATAGAAAATACGAAAAACGATGCAAGAGCTAATCCCATTTCGGAATTGTGAGATTTGTTTTGACGATATCTTTTTATCAGAATCCATGCCTTAATGGATGTTATCAGAACAATAGTCAGATAGATTAATAATCCAATTATTCCGAGTTCTACCCAAATTTCAAGAGTTAGATTGTGAGGAAAAATATTTCCATTTTTAACAAATAATTCTCTAAGAAGCATATAATAATTCCCTGAGCCTAATCCAAATATTGGCTCCTTTTTTATCTGTTCCCATGCCATTCTATAAAGATGTATTCTAACCATAACAGATAGCTCAAGAGATTTAATAGCGAACTCAATGCGTTGGATCATTAAAAAAGCTATACCTGTTCTGACGAAATAAGCTGCAGTCATTAAAAATATTGCAGAAATCCCGACTTTTTTCCAAATTGGAACTTTCCAAAAAATTAAATATACTAAAAGCCCTATTGCCAAACCTATTAACGAACCCCTGGTTCCTGTTTTTAATAGAAAAAACAGGCATCCGAAGAAAATAACCAATGCTATAATTTTGCTTAAGGATTGCTTATACCGATTAAAAAGCCATACCGAAAATATTGCACCCATTGCAAGACTTCTTCCGTATGAAATGGGTGGACCTTCAACTATATTAAATCGTTCCATAAATCCCATTGACATACTTTTAAATTTTATAGCAGAAATAATTAATATAACGGCTACAATAATTAGATAAGCTTTTATTAGTTTATTGGTTTGTTCCTCTGTTCTAATGCACATTGTCAATGAAATCATTGGTATGATACACAATAATATCCCATGAAAATACCACTTTATAGAATATGGTGAGGGAGATGCGGTCTTAAAATAATAGATTAAATAGAATGCAAAGAATATTAATGTCAGCCATAAACCGGAGTTGAATTTAAAATTTATTATTTCAGGTTTTTTAATCAAGAACATAATCACCGAGAAGGCGAGGAAAAGCATAAGCAGAGCCCATGATAACATGTTCATTTTTATGCCGACAGCCATATGCACAGATCGCACAAAGAAAACCCCGCAAAACGGCATTACTAAACCCAGATATGGATTTTTAATCAGTGCAAGCGTTATAAGAATAACAGCAATAATACCAAGGGGTATTGCCCAGTGTTTAAGCATTGGAAGAATTATTAGAACGAAAATTAAAAACAATAAACTCACATATTTTAGTTTATTTTGTACAATATCCATTGAAAGAAAAATTGGTTTTATTAATTATTCTATTTATTGAATAATGAAAGATATTTAGGAAGTTCTTTTTCCCAAATGTATTTATTGTTGAATTCTTCTGCTGCTCTTGCAGATATTTCTGCCAATTCATCTGGTGAAATTTCTAGTATTTTTTGGATTTGTTCCGCTTCTGAACCAAGATCAACTAAAAAACCTGTCGTTCCATTTTCGATAAACATCGACATTCCTTTGCAATTATGTACAATAGGGATGGCTCCATAGATAACATATTCAAAGAGCTTGTTAATAGTTGTAAATTCAGCATAATCTAATGTTCTTCTGAAAAAAATTCCAAATCTTGAATCTTGTAAAAGGGGAATTAAATGATCAAATGTTCGCCAATCATTTGTGATTGTGGCTCCGTATTGCTCAAGCATTTTTATACTATCTCTAACAACCACGGGAATATCCTCTACAATTATACCGTGAAGATGAAGGTGATATCCTGTTTTGGATTCAGCTATTTTCCTCGAGATTGCAGCCAGTTCCGGAAGCCCTCGTTCTGCTGAAAGTCCGCTTAAATTTAGTATGATTTTATTTCTTTCTAACCATGGTTTTATTGGTGAAGTTCTTTGGTAAGGGAAATTTCTAACCAGAACTGCTTTTCTGTGCCACCTTTTGAAATGTTTAATTCGGCTTTCGGCACA
Organism: bacterium; assembly: GCA_030613005.1. Classification (GTDB taxonomy): domain Bacteria; phylum UBP14; class UBA6098; order B30-G16; family B30-G16; genus JAUWMV01. The sequence continues at coordinate 118,853 of JAUWMV010000003.1, forward strand.
TACAATGATAACATTGCAGAATAAAGTAAAGAAGCATTCGTAAATTTCTACTAATCGATAAACTACTGGTTTGAAAAATCGGGGAACCCAAGGTTTATTTGGTATAAACAATTCCAAAGGTTCATGACAATCATAGATAATTTTAACTCTTGGTTTGAAAATTCTAATGAATAAACTGATCCATAAAACTTCTGACACAGAAAGCTGATATGCACCTACCTTTAGAAAAAGGCTCAGAAAGAGAAGTCTTACAGTGTTTATAAATCTTAAGTATCGATTTTTGGGCTTTTTAATACTAATCCAAGAGATATTTCCTTCCGACTGTTTGATTTTCATTATATGCATTAATGCAAATACAATTTTATGTCCTTCTTTTTCGAGAGATAAAGCCTGTTTCCAGTATAGTCGGATGTCTTTGGGATCGTGATATGATGTTATAATACAAATTGTCAATTTCAACCTCTAACTTCTTAATTAAGGAATATAAAGTAATGGTTTAACTTCGTTTCTAATTCTTAAAAAATAGATTCCTGCTGAGATATTCCCTGCACAAAACGTGTAGTTTCCATCAGAAGCGTGAGCTGTATGAATTAAGTGTCCCTCTAAGTCGTAGATCAGAATTTCTGATGGTTCGGATACTTTAATTTGTGTGGATTCGTTAAACGGATTGGGATAAATAATCATTGGGTTTTGAGAGTTGGTTTCTCTTTTTGTCTGTTTTATCGAGTTATGTTCTATGAAGAAACTGTAAATCGAATCGTTTTCTACAGTTATGACACTGTCATCTATTGTATCTGGTCGAATGACATTTCCCTGAATATTGCCGTTCTCGAAAAGCTCGAACAGAATAAAGTGATGAAACGATCCAACATAAGGAGTTGGACAAAGCCATGGTACTAATCTTGCTCCTGCTCCTGCAGTTATTATATAAGTTACGTCGCCGTATTGTTCATTATTGGGTTTAAATCTCGCAAATAAGTGAATATGACCGAGCAGACATAGAGAAACATTGTAGTCTCGAAGCAAATCGGTGAATCGTTCGGTGTTGCTTTCTCTTTTGTTTGGAGAATATCCATAACCTCCTAAAACTCCCAAAGTTATATACAGTTCCAAGTATGGTGGAGTGTGAGCCGCTACAATTTTATAGCCATCCCATTCATCGAGAAGATTCTCGAGCCAATCCAACTGGGAGGATGTAAACTTGTAGTAAACATTTTCTCCTGCGGAGACTGGTCCGGGTGCAGGATAGCAATTTGTTAAACATATAAAACGGTATTTCCCTATATCAAAATAAAAATCAGGTGGACCGAAAATATCGATGAATCTGTCCCAACCAAGTTCATCGTTTATTTCGTGATTGCCCATAAGTGTTATCCATGAAACAGGTAGCGAGTCAATTATGGCAAGATAACTTGCATATCCGGCAGAATCACCGCCAGCGGCTTGATCACCAATGGAAATTGCCAAATCAAGGCTTTCAGAAATAGAAGCGATTTGTTCGACGATGCCAGTAAAGATTCGATTTATATTATAGTTATCGCTAAGAATCGCGACTTTAATCGGATAGATACCATCCCAATCGGTTTGCACTCGGTCTATTACAACACTATTTGGATGGTTTTGAGAAAAGCAGCATCCGCAAATCGCAAGAATTATAAAAAATAAGCATCTTTTAATCATTTTGTCTCCTAATAAATAATATACATTATTTACTACTAAATCATAATCGATACTCGCATAAATTTCACAAGTAAATGTAACATACCTGTAGGATTAGATTATATTGAGGGAGAAAAAAAATAACATTTGAATTCGAGGACAAATATTCATAGTTTTGGAGATAAATTTACTTTTACGCTTGACAACGAACAGTTTGCCTATATAAATCATATTAGAAGATTAAATGTCGCAAAACTGCAAATGGTTTTCGAACTTTAAAATTTATGAATGTTCTAGTTTTTTGACAATTTATTTATCTAATTTATGGGGGCGATGGGCTTCGACGGTAAGAATTGAGGTTGACTGGTGCAGGACGGCCTGCGATATGCCGTAAAACTGTGGCATAAAAAATAAGTGCGAATGATTACGCAATTGCTGCCTAATTGAGCAGCACCCTTCGCAAAGCTGGATGCTTCTGCGGTGATGCATCGAAGGGTCGGACACAGAAGCTGCTCTCGTTCAAGAGTCTCATAGGACGGGATAAGACGCTGGGACTGGCTGGTTCAAAAGCATGTCTGATGGCGTTTGACACAGCGAGATATAAAGGTCAGACTAATCCTGTAGAGCCACCGGCTAAAGCTTATCGGACGCGGGTTCAATTCCCGCCGCCTCCACCAATTGCAATCGATTTTTTTCATTAATAAAAAAAGGTGAAGAAAATTATCCTTTTAAGTTACTCGAGGTAACAGTATAATTTATTTGCATCATTCTGCGACTTCTGTCTATGTTAATAATCTTTTGACTTTAAAACCGATAGTAAAACGAAAATCAAAGGTTATTTCACCGTTAATTCTCGATAAGAAAAATTGTGAATTCAGGAATTATTTGAATTACCTTGCCAATGTTAATGAACCACTGCATACAATTTGCTCGTCAATTTCAATTATGTACAAATAAATTCCCGGTGGCATTGCTACTCCTTTGTCATCTGTTCCATACCATCGAGCCTGTATGCTAGCAGAGCTTCCTTTACCTACATAAATTTTTGTAATAGGACCAACCAAATTGTAAATAAAGATATCAGCATTTTTAATACCTATTTCTGGGAATGTAAACCGAACGAAGTCGTTTATCCCATCACTATTTGGGGTAAACGGATTAGGTCTTTCTGAGCATTTCAGTAAACATGCATGCACAGTATAGCATAAATATGAGGAATTTGGAGGACCATATGGGTTGAGATCAGATGCGGAAACACATATCCTGAGAGAATCCCTGGCTTCTAAAGAATCATCATATGTCATTATAACTGTATCAGCTCGAAGGTGATAATTCGAATAATTTTCACCGTTTACTCTTATCATAACTGAAGAGTAATCGATTCCAAATCCGGGATCTTCAAGCAAAAATCGCAAAGTGAATGCGGAATCCACGCAATCACCAATTCCTCCAATAAGTCGAATAATCGGAGACATATCCATAAGAGGGTCGTAAACAGCCCAAAAACGATAAAGTGTTGCTACATCATCACCACCATTAAATACAACTCTATATTGAAAGTATTCCCCGAATCCTGAAATCTCCCTTGTGTCGGAGGAAATCCCCGCTATCCCGAAGAATGTACCTTGCCATGGTTGACTATCTAATGTTGTAAGATTATTACCTGTTCGCCAATAGAACTCTATTGAATTATTAAAGGGAATGCAGGCTTCCCAACCGATATTTTTCCACCAATGACTATTATCAATTGTAATAATTGAGGAAATTAACTCACCTTTACTTGCAAAAGATAGGAGCATCGCGTTTTCATAGATTATATGTTCGTTTTCGAATGTGGTCATAATATCGAGGTCTGGCGTGCAGTTTGTGTCGATATCTTCAATATGTATCCAATGGCTGAATTGAAAATTTGTATGACTGCCGGGAGAATTGTCTAAAACAACTAAAGAAAATTCCAATGGCTTAGTCGGAGATTGCCGTAAATAACTGACATTTTTGAAAGAACCTACAATATCAGAGTGACCATCGAGATCTATGTCCGATGCCATTGCACCATCTTCATTGCTCAGAAAAGATTCCTCCCAAAGTGATAGTATATCAAAATGTGAACCAGTTCCATCATTAATAAATGCTCCGAAACCTATATTTGGAAAAGGTCCTCTGGAAAAAGTTATCCCAACGACAAGGTCTAAATCGCCATCATGATCTATATCTTCAGGATAAGTACCATCAACGTAAATGTAGTCGGAACTATAGCCACTAAAAACTCGGGAAAAATTGCCATCACCGTCATTAAGATAGACTTCTAAATTCTTACAGCATTTTATTATGTCCAGGTCACCATCTCCATCCATATCGGCAAGATGAGTTCTCCATGTGTAACTTGCTGATCGGCTTATTGTTTCGGTAAAGAAATTTCCTAAACCGTCGTTTCTGAACAGGATAATTTCGGAGGTTTCGCCCCAACTAAACACTACAATATCTTGATCCCCATCTTCATCAACATCACCAATTGCAAAAGAAATAGTGGAAGTGCTTCTAAGGGTGTGCTTTAACCATGAGCCAGCATCCTGTTCATACCATATAAGTTCACCCTCAGAATGGCTTTCTGCCTTGCATAACACAACATCGATATCATTGTCTCCATCGAGGTCTGCGCAAGAAATTAACGTTACTAATGGTGTGTCGGGAACGACATCGATATTATGAGGGATGTATGAGAAATAACCGATTTTTTCATACCATATCGGTCTATCTGTGTATGCAATAAGATCCAGATCACCATCCATGTCAATGTCTTGTGCCCTAAATCCAATATAATATTTATACCAGGAAAGAGATATACCTGTATCTACAACATGCTTTATCCAATTACCATAATTCCACTGGGTAGCAATAAGAGATACGCTTCCAAAGGAACTTGTGGTTACACTTTCTTTTTCAGCATATTGAGTTCCCCAAGAGAAGACGGGACCAAAAATCCCTTCACCTCCCATCCAGTCGAATTGCTCGAGCACGACATCGGAGGCATAAGCAAATGAAAAGGAGAGAATCGATATTAACAAAATTAATTGATGTTTCTTCATTAACACTTCCTAAGTAACGTATAAATCTATTTAAAATAATATAAGAAAATACAGAAATAGCAAGAAAAAAACACATAATAGTGGAGTTCCAAAATAAAAAGGGGGTCTATAATCGACCCCCATCCTTAACACTTTTAGATTTCCATTAATTGCAGCTTCAATTTCATTCGGAAACAATAATCTAAGCGATAAATTTTTACCTTGCAATAGTAACTGTGCCCTCACACATCACTTCGCCTTCCACTTTTATGACATATAAGTAAACACCTTGCGGAAGTAAGTTGCCGTTCTTGTCAGTTCCGTTCCATCGTGCTAAATTTGATACGCCTTGTTTTGCTGGAATATGCAGTTCTCTGACTTTTTTATTGCTAACACTGTAGATGTAAATATCGCCAGCTTTAAGCTCGAAATCGGGATAGAAGAACTGAACGTAATCGTTCACACC
>JAUWMV010000033.1 GCA_030613005.1 bacterium
ACGATATTTCAGCAATAAGAGAATCATCATGGAATTGGAAAATTTCCTGATTTGTAGCAACAAAGAAATATCCCGTTTCAGTTGGCTCGATGGCTACAATCGGACTTCCAAAGATTGCAAGCGTTTCAAGTATTGCTATTGTAAGAAAGGTCGTCATTTCTTTTGGTGCTTTGAAATTAACTCTTTCATTTCCTCAACGGCTTTTTGTAAGCCAACATAAACCGCTCTGCATATAATAGAATGACCTATCGAATATTCCTCGATAGCCTCGATAGCAGCAATATTAGCAATATTTTTATAATCTAGCGCATGTCCAACGGCAACGCCAAGTTTAAGCTTTGCGGATAAGTTTGCCATTCTATCGAGACGATCCAATTCCTCAATTTCCTGTTCAAATGATTCACTCTCAGCATAATAGTTTGTATTAAGTTCCACGAAATCTGCACCTAAATCCGCAGCTAACCTAACGTTGTCCTCGGATGGATCGATAAAAATGCAAACAGCTATCCCAGCCTTTTGAAATCTATCTGCAAGAGACTCGATTGTCGAACCCTCTGTTTCAAGTTTAAATCCTCGTTCGGTGGTTTTCTCGGTAGCCCTTTCTGGGACAATCGTTATCATATCTGGTCGATATTTCAGCGCAACCTGAGCCATTGAATCGGAAGAAGCCATTTCAAGGGTCAAATGAGTCGAAACAGTTTGTCTTAGAATAGCCAAATCGCGGTCCTGAATATGCCTTCTATCCTGTCGAAGGTGAATTGTTATTCCATCGGCACCGCCAAGTTCCGCCAGATATGCCGCAAAGACAGGATCAGGAAATTTTGTCCCACGTAGTTGCCGCAAAGTTGCAACATGATCTACGTTTACTGATAGTCTGGCCATTTCACACCTCCAGATAATGGTGTTTAAAATTAAAAAAATATTTGCTATTAATAACTCTTTAAATCGTATATTAACTTTCTCTATAACAAATAATAATCTCTGCGAAATTCTTTGCAAGTTAATTAGCTTGAAAAGAGAGAAAGAATTGAAAGATTAAGAATGTTAAGAAATTGTCATTGTTTAGTTTATTAATAATTGCATAATTTTTCAGACAAAAGATATAATATTTGGAAAAGCAAAGGGAAATTATTGACGACAGTTTTCCAGTTGTTTTAATGAAATCCAATATTAAATTACTTATCCGAGACATCCTAATAACAAGGAGTTAAATATTATGCTACAATTAAAAAGAATAATTCAGATTTCATTTATCACTGCATTCATCGTAATGCTTTCATTTTTTATCGGTGGGTGTGAGAAAAAATCTTCCTCAAATAATGACGACACCAAAATTTACTTTGGTGTAATATTGCCTCAGACAGGAGCACTTTCGAACCTTGGGCCTTCATGGCTCGACGGCGTAAAATTAGCTGTAGATCACATAAATGAAGGTGGTGGAATATTAGGCAAAACGTTAAAGATAATTAACATCGACTCTCAAACAGACCCCGAAATAGCTGTATCAGCAGCATTAGATCTAATTGAAAATAACAACGTTCATATTATAATCGGTGCAGGCGCAAGCGATGTAACAATTGCATTAGCTGAATCGCTTAAAGCAAAAGATGTGATTATTATGTCTCCCACATCGACATCGCCTCGCATAACTACTCTGGAGGAAAATAATCGACTATGGCGCACAGCACCCTCGGATATATTCCAAGGGAACTATATGGCATCCAAAGCCATAGATTTATTATTTATGCGTGCAAGCATTTTTTATCAAGATGACAATTACGGAAAAGGTGTTCGCGATGGTTTCATTTCCACATACGAAAGCAGAGGAGGAGAACTGTTAAAATCCATCTCTTTTGAAGCTGGTTTGTCAACATATATTGCTCAATTACAAGAGCTTTTTGTCGATTCAATCGATGTTGTAATTCTACCGACGTATATAAACTGTGCAAGAATTATTTTAGACCAGTGGCACGGTTTAGATTTGGGTGGGAACTGGATAATCTCGGAAGCAAACTTCCAACAGTCGATTCTAACATCAATGGACAGCGTGGAAGGCGTTTATGTAGTTGAAATTGCACCTGCTGAAGATACCGATTTTAAGACTATTTTTAAAAACGAATACGGTATCGATCCAATGACATTCTCGGCAAACTGTTATGACGCTGTTATGGTCCTTGCATTAGCAATAGAGAGAGCTGGAACACTCGCGGTAAATTCAATTATTGAAAGTCTTCCGGAAGTTACCTGTCCATGGGGTATAACTATTGGAATTGGCAAGGATGAATACTCGAAAGCAATAAACAGTCTGGAAACTGGGGATGATATTAACTATGAGGGTGCCTCCGGGAAAATCGACTTCGACGGAAACGGTGATGTTACCGATGTTAATTGTAAATTATGGTTAATTCAGGATGGTGAATTTGTCGAAGTTAACTAATTTACCAATAAAGGGGGAGAAACGATGCGAAGGATGTTATTTGTTAGATTTATAATTGTCGTTGTTCTTCTGAGTTTATTATTAATTTCATGCTCCAAAGACAATGACGAAAAGGAAGAAATTAAAGTTGGATTTCTGTATTTGAATACTATAGGTGATGTAGGTTGGACTTACGAACATAATGTAGCAAGATTGGAACTATTAAACGAGGATTACATTGCTTCAGCTCCATATATCGAGTGTCTCGAATCGGATGATTCAACCGAAATTGCTGCAAAGTTGAATCAGTTAGTGGACCAGGGATGCAAGATTATTTTCACTACAAGTTTTGACTTTATGAACCCAACATTGGCAGTGGCAAATGCAAATCCCAATGTTTACTTTATGCATTGTGCCGGTTATAAAACAGCCGACAATATGGGAACTTACTTCGCAAGAATACATCAACCGGACTATTTAGCGGGATTACTTGCCGCAGAATATAGCAATAATGATTCGATAGGTTATGTTGCTCCAAATAAAATTCCTGAAGTTTATCGCGGTATCAATGCTTTTGCAATAGGAGTTCTGGAAAGAAAACCGGACGCGAAAATTTTCGTTAAGTGGGTTAACAAGTGGAACGATCCTGTTGTAGAAAGGCAAAAAGCGACAGAATTGATTAATTTGGGCGTAGATGTTTTAGCTCATGGTCAGGTTTCTCCCGAAGTTAACATAGTAGCGGGTGAAAACGGGTTACCTTCATTCGGTTACAACTCAGATATGTCAAGGTATGCTCTCGGTTCTCATATTACAGCTCCAATGTGGAATTGGATAGTCTTCTACAAACATTTCTGCAAAATGGTTTATGACAAAAAATGGCAGGTTGAAGAAACTTGGTGGGATTATGAACATGACGCCGTTAAGCTTTCTCCGTTTGCAGCGTCGGTTACATTGGATCTCAGTACAATGGTTGAGAATAGAATAACCGAATTTAAAAATGGTGCGTTTGTCGTTTTCAAAGGTCCTCTTTACACCAACACCGATTCGCTTGTTTATGCAGAGGGTATACAAGCCACAGATCCTGAACTCTTATCAATGGAATACCTTATTCGTGGTGTAATTGAACCGTAAGAAAATTTCGATTTAAACAATGGGAAAAGATGTGATTTCGAAATTACTGTGATGACTGAATTTGACTAAATTTCCCTGATTTACATAGAATCGGGGTTTTTTTAAAGCTTTTTAAAATTATGTGGTTTAGCTGTTTTCCAATTATATTCTTCCTATTATTATAGATAGACAATGAGCTTAGAGCTACCAAAAGATAGACCATGGTTATTTGCAGCACCAATGTCGGGGTATTCGGATACGGTCTTTAGGAAATTCGCTCGTAAATTTGGTGCTGATTTAACATTCACTGAAATGATTTCCGCTGAGGGAATTATTTATGCTTCGAATAAAACAATAAAGTATCTCGAATTCGAAGAATCCGAAAAACCTCTTAGTATCCAATTATTCACTGCAGATCCTCAAGCTATGAAAGAAGCATCGAAAATCGTTGCATCGATGGGTTTCGATTCACTCGATGTGAATATGGGTTGTCCTGTTCGCAAAGTAATAAAAAAAGGAGCAGGCTCTAAATTGTTATCAACTCCTCAAAGAAGTATTGCAATTGTCGATGCAGCGTTGATGTCCGGATTACCGGTAAGCGTAAAACTTCGAACTGGCTTCGAATATGCCGATTATGAAGCTATTATTACGCTTCTGGAGAAGTTTAGAAGTCTTGGAGTGAAATTTGTCACAATTCATGGTCGAACAGCAAAGCAGTTATTTAGTCATAAAGCAGATTGGAGTTTTATTACCAACATTGCAAAGAATGTGGACATGCCGATTGTAGGCAATGGCGATATTTTCACTGTTCAAGATGCTGTGGAAAAATTCAATCCAAATTTAGCTGGTATAGCAATCGCAAGAGGTGCAATAGCAAATTTTGAACTTTTTAGGCAGATTAATGATTTCCTCAGTAATAAAAAATATAGAGAAATAAATCTAAGTGAAAGAATTGATACATTTCTTTCTTTCTTAATGGAAGAGATTGAGTTACAGGGAGAAAAAAAGGGAATTATATACTGTAGGAAACAAATAATGAAACTTTTAAAGTGTGTTCCAGATAGTTCTAAATTACGTGCAAATATATGTCAGCTAGATAGTTATAAAAATATTCGAAAAATTTTAAAGAATTTGAAAAAAAATCTTGCATAGCTTTTTTTAATCTATATAACTTAATTAAAGATACAAAGTTGTGCTTGGGGTTTATATGTTTTGAGTTGGGGTCGCAGAAAAGCTAATAATAACATTTGCGATTAATAAAATTCGATACTGAATTTTGGTCATGGAGCACGAAAGGGGTTGGCATTGAATAACTTATCCGATAAGGAAGTGCAATTAGAGCAATTCCTTTGCTATCGATCATTTTTGCTGGCACTGACCGGCGAAGAGGATAAATCAGATGCATTAAGATGGTTTTTACGCAGGAAAAAAGAGGAACCATCGATCCTTATGATTAAATAGCTTCCTCGCTCTCTTCGTTGAGCTTATAAGGCTTGTTTACAACGCAGTATCTAAGTCTTAGTATTAATGTGCGATTTTCGGCTTGTGGTGTGATTTTTATTGTTGCCTTTTGGGTCCTTGCAATTAATAGAATTGGAATAAAATAATCTATTAATTTCTCAAATTTACACTTCTATTCTGGTGTATTTTTTTCTCCTATTTCGAGCAAATAAAGAATAACCTTAATATAATGAAGCTCGCTAAATATTTCTATACATTTTGATGCTGTATACGCAAGTTGTATAATAATTCTATATTTAATTGTATTTAGAAACGAACTTCAGGTGCAATTCTTGCACCAACATCTTCAAGCTCGAAATAGTCCTTAATATGGAAAGCAAAAATATTAGCCACAATATTCGAAGGGAACATCTGTACAGCATTGTTAAGGTCTCGGGCTACAGCGTTGTAATACCTTCGCGCAAGCTGAATGTGATTTTCAACCTCCTCCAATTGGTCTTGAAGCTCAAGGAAATTTTGATTTGCCTTAAGTTCAGGATATGCTTCTGCTACTGCAAAAAGCTGTCGTAATGCCTGTGTTAGAAAATTTTCAGCTCTTGCCTTTTTGGGGACATTATCTTTAATATTGACCGCCTGCTGCCGAGCTTTTATCACGCTCTCAAATGTTTCTCTCTCATGTATTGCATAACCCTTAACTGTCTCAACCAAATTCGGAATCAGATTGTATCGTCTTTGTAATTGTACATCGATATCACTCCAGGCTTGCTCAGATAAATTGCGCAATTTAACCAGACGATTGTAAAGCAATACAGCTGCAATTAGAATTATTACAGCAATGACAATTATTACAGTTAACGTTATCATAAATACTTCCATTTACTTCTCCTTTCTATGATTTTCAATCGAGAAAAAATCTGAAATATTCCAAATTCTGGGGAATACGAAAAAAACGAACGCAGCTCCTGCAAAAATTCCTGTAATAAATCTTATAATATTATTGCTTACATAAAATCCAATTAGCTGGGCTGTTCCATCGATTGTTAAAGGTGCAATCATAGTCAGCAAAATCTTTTCGTTTATCCTTATGAGTCTTGTGGCAGTGATCGATTCAAAAACACCAAATGCAAATGTTCCAATGTAAATCCCGAGACATCGCGTGCAAACTCCCATTTTATAACCCAGTAAATGAAATGATCTACTTTCTATCTGATGGCATAATGGATGAAACAGTTCATAGACCAGAATCGCAAATGGATTGCCCTTATATGCGAGATATGGTGCAAGAACAATAGAAAACGATGCCAATCCTGCCAATAATGTTATTATCCAAGACGCTTTTTTACCCATTATTCACAATCCTATGTATTCTAAAGATTCGATGAGTTCTGATGTTGCCAAGCCTCGTAAATATTTCCTATTAATGAACTATTAACTACCATTGAATACATTGTTATAACCCAGATAATGATAAAGTTTATTAGCTGAATTATTAAAACGGGTAAAAATATATTCTCGGATATTTTTGACAATATTAAATTTACTATGACAAAAGGTGAAGAAAGCATCGCTCCCACAATTGCTATTCCAACATTAATAAGAAGAAGAATCAATATTCTGTATACATTTTCCGAAATGAACTTTATTAACTTATTGAAGTTGAAAAGAGAACCACCGAGAGAATTCTCTGTAGCAATAACAATGTATAGATATGGCGTAATGAAAATCATAACAATTGTCCATGCGAATGAAACAATCTGCCCGATAAAAGGAATAACATTCGCAATATGAGGAGCATTGTAAATGAATAGTGCAACAAATAATAGTATTCCAGTAGAGAAAAGTTCACCCAAGTTTCCAAATGATGGGAGTTTATATTCCTTATTGATCCAGTTTTTAACTATATTCAGTTGATAACCCAAAATACAAACCCATCCAAAAATAGGAATAAACGTTAAACCTAATAGTATTAATGCTTTCTTTAGCCAATCGCTATCTTCAAAAGTATATAACAATGCCCGTCTAATATGCAAATGTTTCACGAGATCCTCCAATGTTATTGTATATACAATATTTTTCCAATATCTGTCAATTCTTTTTCCTCGCCTCCGAAAGCCTTAACTTTAATCAAATAAATTCCACTAGCAACTTTTTCCCCCGATTTATTCTCTCCATTCCATTCGATACTTCCTTCTTCTGTCTCCAATTTGTTAATAAAACTACCTGAAGCAGAGAATATTTTTGCCTCACCTTTTTTTCTCTCACCTGATTCACCAGTAAACCAACTTATTATCAGCTTTTCTAAGAATGGATTAGGATAATATATTATTTCATCCATAGTGGAATATGGAATAAGCTTAACAGAATATCTGATATTACTTCCTTCAATATGGTTTATCGTGATATGAAATGGATGGAAACCATCCCTTGAAACTGAGAGCTTATAATCACCTGAACTGTCCATATACGCAAAGAATCTACCGCGACCATCAGTAACAAGCGTTTCCGAGTTAAACACAACTTGCGTATTAGGTAAAGCAGCATTAGATGCTGAATCGAGGACATATCCAAAAAAACCATCCAAAAGTCCAGCCGCAACAGGACCATTAGGAATACCCCATCCGTAATCGTTATCAGGAACATACCTTTGATCTGCTGAATTCTTTAAAATTTCAACAAGGTCCCATCCAGAAACAACTCCCCCAGAAGACTCAATAGCTTGAAGTACTAACGCTGCAAGAGCTGCAAGTGCCGGAGCAGAGAAACTTGTCCCGTCTGCAAAAACCGTTTGAATATCCCAAACTGCAACACCTTGCGCCAATGTAGTTAGATCCGGCTTAATTCTACCATCTGCAGTAGGTCCGGGTGAAGAAAATGTTGCATAAACCTTATTAAAAGTAACACCACCTGCAGCACAAACAGAATCGCCATCGGCAGGAGTAATTATATGATTAAACCCAAATGGATTACCCTCTAATCTTTCGTTACCTGCAGAATTAAAAACTGCAATACCCTTGGCAGCAGCAAAATCCGCGGCAATAGTTACCAATGCTGTATTTCCATCTAAATCATCAAAAGTGTAACTTCCCGCTGTATCATCATCGAAATCTACATATCCGAGGGAACTCGACGCTATATCGACGCCAAGACTATCGAGCCATTCAATTCCCGCAATCCAATTATCCTCTTCTCTTTTTCGTTCAATATAATATGTACCGCTGCCAACAGTCGAATCTGTGATTTCTGTTTTCGCCAATGCAAAAAGAGCATCAGGAGCAATTCCCATCATTTCACCCGGTAAGTCTGCGGCTATAATAGAAAGCGTCATTGTCCCATGTCGCCAGCCTATTTTATCGAAATCACCCTCAACGAAACCCACACTTGTGTCCTTATGGACAAAATCGTATTTATTTAGAAGCCTTCCACTTATTGTTAACGAGTTGAAACACCTCTGACTCAAATCAAATCCGGAATCCAACATTCCAATGAATATCCTATCCTCACCGTCACCACCAGAAAATCCAAATTCATGCATTTTATCAGCACCGACAAAAGTTGCTTGCTCCCTCGAGACTCCCCAGTTAGTGTCGACAAGACGTCGATCGATGCGAATCTCTTTTTTTTCAGGACCAATGTAAGTATATGTTTTAACTCTTTTAGCTTCTTTTACAAAGTTCAGCGAACAAATTTTTATTAAGTCTGTTTCTTCGCATTTTATTGATACGGCATTAAGCCATTTAGATTTTCTTAGCACCTCAAAGCCCAGAGATTTCAGCGAGTCGATGTACACCGCGCACACTGGAAGATCTGTCTTATCAAGTTTAATTCCCAGTTTGTCTCGTCTCGCAATTGCTCTATCAGATAGAGTATTCCTAGCAATTTGTTCAATGTTTTCAGCAGTTTCATCGGAACATTTATCCCTGAAAAAAATCCAATATTTATCTTGAGCTTGTATAGCAGAAATTAGGAATAATATTAACCACAACCTCCACATTTAAATACCTTCCTGTTATTTGCCTGAAAATCATCTAACCAACTTGAAAAATAATTTTGATACAAGAAACAGTAATATAGCACCAACCAATGCGAACAATATCCAGAACCATTGCTTAGGATATCTTGAACGATCGATACGACCTATCTTTATAAATTTATTCTGTTCCTCGTCTTTCCCACTTTTGAAAATGAATTTTCTTTTCCTTGAAATTCTTACCATTTTACTGATTAAATGAAAATTTGGTGAAAAATCATTATTGCAGGACTGATAAAAATAAAGAGAATATTAAATCCGCTCATAGAGCCAAGAATGATAATTCCCAGAAGGATCATTGGACCCATTCTTTCAAGGTTATATATCGTTCGAGGATTTATGTTTGTCAAGCCGAATAGAATTTTTGAGCCATCCAATGGAGGAATTGGAATTAGATTAAAAGCCATAAGTATAACATTAATATCCATTGTATAAACCATCATATACCACAGGATAGTTCCGGACTGCCCAATTGTTGATAATATTTTAACAATAATTCCTGCAATAATTGCGAGAATAAAATTAGCTGCAGGACCTGCTATAGCAATAAATATCATGTCTCGTTTTGGGTTGCGAAGGAAATGCGGATTTATTGGGACAGGTTTTGCCCATCCGAAATGGAACAGAAATAAAGCTATTGTACCCATAACGTCCAAGTGAGCCAGAGGATTAAGCGTTAATCTCCCTGCTCTCTCAGGAGTTGGATCGCCCAGTTTATACGCGACCATACCGTGCGAGAATTCATGAAATGTGAGAGCCAGAAGAAGTCCTGGCACCCATAATAATAAATTTAATAATCCTTCCATCAACAACCTCCTATGAGAAAATAGCGTTAATACTGGATTTGTCAAGAGTGGTAAGCATCAATTATGTATATAAAACTCTAAAAAACTGAGAATTTTAATCATATCAAGTGAAAAAATGGAAAATATTTTATCGGTAGTTAAAACTATTCCCAATTCTCCCTCCATTTGGAGATCAATTCCAACGCTTGAAGAGGGGTTAAATTATTAACATCTAGTTCCTTTAAAGCAACCACAAGCGGATGAAATTCCGGATCGAAAAGCGAGATTTGATAACCTGAGTGCTTTTCTATCCTCGGCTTTTTACCATCGATTTTTTTTACAGATCGACCCGGGGTATCTCCAGCTTCCAGAAAGTCGAGGATTTCCTTCGAACGCTGGATTACTTCCTCAGGAATGCCTGCCAACTGAGCAACATGAATTCCGTATGAATCATCGCAGCCACCAGAAACTATTTTGTGAAGGAAAACTATCTTTTCGTTTTTTTCTCTAACCGATATTTGGAAATTCTTAACTCTTGAAAGGTAATTTGCTACCTCGGTTAGCTCATGATAATGTGTTGCAAAAATAGTTTTGGGTTTGTGCCCGACCAAGGTATGTATGTACTCTACAACCGCCCATGCAATCGAAAGACCGTCATAAGTGCTGGTGCCACGACCTATTTCGTCAAGAAGAACCAAAGAGTTGTCGGTGGCATTGTGCAGAATATTAGCAGTTTCAAGCATTTCAACTAGAAAAGTAGATTGACCTTTCGCTATGTAATCTACTGCCCCAACACGAGTGAAAATCCTGTCTACAGGGGTTATTTTGGCATAATCGGCAGGAACGAACGAACCAATCTGAGCCATTAACATAATAAGCCCATTCTGACGTAAATAAGTCGATTTACCAGCCATATTGGGACCAGTTAATACTATTATTTGTGTTTCATTATCAAAATTAAGATCATTTGGCACAAACAAAGATTTACCCAAAATTTCCCATAGAACTGGATGCCAACCACTTTTTATCTCTAATGTGCCATGATTGACAATTTCAGGTTTCGTGAGCTTTTTCCGCTGTGCTATATTAGCGAAATTTGACAGGACATCCAACCACGCAGCAGCTCTTGCAACATCGCTTATTTTGCTTGCGTAAATTGAAATTTCAGTAAGAACACTAAGATAAAATTCTCTCTCGATATAATTTATTCGCTCTTCTGCAGCGAGAATTTTGCTCTCAAGTTCCTTCAGTTCCGGTGTAATAAAACGCTCAGCGTTCACAAGTGTTTGCTTCCTAATGAAATCGGGTGGTGCTTTTTTAGCCTGCATTCGAGGTATCTCGATGAAATATCCGAAAACCTTGTTAAACTTGATTTTCAATTTATCAAGGTCTGTTCGATTCCTTAAATTAACCTCCATCTCCATGAGGACAGATCTTGAATTAACTCTCAGTTCTCTTAGTTCATCCAGTTCTTCAATGACCCCGGGACGAATAATCCCACCATTAGTAATGATTGGAGGTGGATTATCAACAATAGTCTCCTTAATTCGCTTTCTTATTTCCGGCAGCGGCTTCAGGTTTTTTAGTAATTTTTGTAATAATTCTGAAGTAAAAATTTCGAGTTCTCTTATTCTTTCAATTGTCCTAAGACTTTTTTCTACTGCAGCTAGATCTCTTGGGTTGGCTTTCATATTACCAATTCTGCCAGCAATTCTCTCGAGATCACAAAGTTTTGCTAAATATTCTTGTAGTATACCCAACAACTTGCCAGATTGAATAAGTGAATCAACAGCTGAAAGTCGACCCATAATTAGCTTTTCATCTGTAAGCGGTGAAAGTATCATTCTTCGGAGTAAGCGTGCACCCATTGGTGTTTTTGTCTCATCAAGAAACCATAAAAGCGTGCCATATTTTTTCCCATCAGACATCGATGCTATTAATTCAAGATTTCTAATTGTGCTCTCATCAAGATGCATTAAATGTCCACTGTGCTCTTGCTTTAGGGCTTTTATATGACTTAATTTGCCTTTCTTTAAACTGTTTAGATATGCCAGCACACCTCCAGCAATGCATATTTCTCCACGAGTTAAGTCACCAAAACCCTCGAGTGTCGATGTTCCGAAATGATCTTTCAATACTCGTTTTGCATGCTCGAATTCGAAATTCCAAGGTTCGAAAAGCGATATCCTAATATTTGGAAACCGACCCTTTAACAATTTGAAAATCGATTCGCTTATATCGTCCGGCACTAAAAATTCGCTCGGTTCAAGTACAGCGAGTTCATCTAGAAATCGTTTTTCATCGGCAATTACAGTAAAAAATTCCCCAGAAAGAACATCTACCGCACAGATAAAATAGCTTCCCTTTACAGAGAACAAACCAAGGAGATATTGGTTCTTCCCATCTTCAGCACCCGAAGCTACTGTGATCGTACCGGGAGTCATAACCTCAATAACATCCCGTTTGACAAGCCCCTTAGCCAATTTAGTGTCCTCGATTTGTTCGCAAATCGCAACCTTGAAACCTTTTTTTAACAGTTGCGAAAGATATTTTTCAAGCGAATGATGCGGTACACCTGCCAATGGTGTTTTAGTCTCTAACCCATGATTCCTCGAGGTTAGCGTAATTCCAAGTTCTTTCGAGGCTATTCTTGCATCCTCCTCAAAAAGCTCAAAAAAATCTCCCACTCGGAAAAGCAGAAGTGTATCCGGATACTGCTTTTTAATGGAATAGAATTGTTCCATTAATGTGATCTTTTTGGATTTTCCAGCCATAGTATAATTATATAATATTTGTCAAGAGTGCAAATCCAAATAATTTTTCATAGTAGAATTAATATGTAATCAGAACTCATTCGTTTTCCAAAAGAGATAAGCTAAAAATATTGGACCCTCGATAGGTCTCTAAGTATTTAAATCCTATTTTCTCGGAGTTCCGCTCGCTAATAAAAGGAGCATTACTTAAAGTAATAATCGCTTCAGGAATCGCATTAACTATATCTCCTGCGATAATCGATCTACATCCAAACCGTTTAGCTGCAATATCACCAGCCAGACCATGAATGTATGCTCCAAGTTTTGCTGCATTTAAAGGCGTCAATCCCTGTGCAAGAAAACCACCAATAAGCCCAGTCAAAACGTCTCCGCTGCCTGCAGTCGCCATTCCGTGATTGCCGCTCGTGTTGAACCAAACTGGATTCTCACCGTCAGCAATAATTGTTGGATTACCTTTGATAAGCAAGGTTGTATAAAGCAATTTTGCCCATTCTGAAGCCTTCTCGATCCTTAATTTCAAAATTTCCGCCATTTCAATTCCCAAAAGCCTTGAAAGTTCGCCTATATGAGGTGTCATAACAGAGGGAGCAGTAATTTTTGGAATAGTATCATCGAGCGTTCCTGCAAGAGCATTTAACGCATCAGCATCGATAACAACAGGCTTTTGCAATCGAATTAATAATCGTCTAACCATCTCTTTGGTTTCATAATGCCTTCCTAAGCCAGGACCAATGGAGACTGAATCGGTGTTTTTTATAAGTTTGTGAAGCTCACCCAATGCTCTGAGCGTATGGCATCTATGCTTCCTAACCTCTGGCATTGGCACTACAACAGTTTCGATAGAAGAGCAATCCACAACATCCACCAACGATCTTGGAACGGCAGCATAACACAATCCCAACCCAGACCGAAGCGTTGAAATCGATGCAAGTATCACTGCACCCGTCATTCCAGCAGAACCACCGATTAACAAATTTTCTCCGAATGTACCCTTATGACCATCTGGGGGTCGATGCGGAAGAAGCTTGTGCAATTCGGTTAAAGTTGAAAAAACGTAATTTTCATTTGTTTCTTCAATTGCCTTTTTTGACAATCCTATATCGCCGATGTAAATTTCACCAGTAAACTCTCTTCCCGGATGAATAAACTGTCCAAGTTTTGGGAAGCCGAAAGTAACGGTCGAATCGGCTTTAACTGCAGAACCGGGAGCGTTACCGTTATCACCGTTAACACCTGATGGTATATCTACCGCAACTACCTGTACGCCTTGCGTTTTCCGACAATTAATAAGATCGATTATTTCAGCAATTGCTTCTCTGGGAGCCCCTTTAATTCCTGTACCCAAAAGTGCATCAATAATTAAATCGCTCTTGGGAATATTGCCATTATAGATTTTCCACTGAACGTTTTTCTGGTCGGCTCTCTCGAAGTTTAATGCCGCATCTCCCGTGAGTTTTTTTGGTTCGATAGATGATATAACCTCAACTCTAAATCCCATTTTCATAAGATATCGAGCAGCAACCCAGCCGTCACCGCCATTATTACCTCTTCCGACAAGAATCAGAACCTTACCACTTTTCTTATTCTCAAGCTTTTTTTCAGCAACAATTGAAACCCATCTCCCAGCTCTTTCCATTAATAGCTCACCCGGTATACCGTATTTATTTATTGTAAGACTATCGAGTCGACGCATTTGTTCAATCGAACATACTCGCATATAAAATCCTCCTTATAGTTTAGAAATTAATTAAAAAACTTGGAAATTTCCATTTAAATATAGATTTCCAGAAATAGACAATTGGCTAAAATGTGATAATGGAGTTATAAAAAGACACCGCAGAATTCCATCAATACTCACTACGCCTAATCTGAGATGAATTGACTATTAATTAAATCACTTGTGAATAGGATGAATTATTTTAAAAAGAACTCTTCTATAGGAAGGTGCAAAAAGTTATTTATTTTTCAGTTTTTACATCTTTGTATATCTGCCAAACAGCCCATAGAATTGAGAACGTAGCTACAAAAAATATAATGTAAAGTAGGTCTTGAGATAACTTTAGATGGAGAAAATTTACATCTTCAAGAACATATATTGCAAATGTCAACATTATGCCCCAACCGTATTTTTTATTCTTTTTGGTAGCAATTTTAAAACCGGTTAAAACGATTGCTAATTTCATTATTATTGAAATTACATGTAATAAGCCCAAAATTATCCCCGTTTTGAAATAAGTGTAATTTGTAGAATTTTCTTCAATACTCCACATACATTAATAACTAATTAATTAGAGGATTTCAAGTTTAAGTTTAAGATTAAGCATAGATCGTTTGAATTCTTTTAATATCATTCAATTATCATGAATTGCTGAATTGATTATTTTAGAGAAGAATATAATTTAGACATTAGACTATTAACTATTATTTTCAGGAACACAAAATTTCAAGAGGGAATAAATGAATATTGCCAAGCTAAGAAGCCTATCAAGAATTGGTATAGAAAAAATTACATGTAGAATTATGCTTAAAAAAGGAATGAAAGACGGTATAGCCCGAAGACCGCCACAGGTTGTTTATTGGATTCAACATGCAGCATGCAATCTTAACTGTCCCATGTGCAACGAACCTGCTATGCCAATGAAAATTGAAAGACAGTCATGGATTTCCACTGAAAGAATGATAGAAATCGTCAAAGAACTTGCAGACATGGGTGTACCAAACTTGGGCGTATCAGGTGGAGAACCAATAATCGATCCGGAAAGGCTTTTTGCTATACTGGAGGCAGCTGGCAAAAGACACATGTACATTCACTTTGGCACCAATGGTTTGCTAATGACCGAAGATATTTTAAGAAGATTTGACTCGATTGGGATAGGACACATATCGCTTTCTGCAGATGGCATAGGTGAGATTCACGACAAAGTTCGGGGAAGAAAAGGATGCTGGGAAAATGGCGTTATTAAAACCATAAGAATTTTCGAAAAAGTAAAACCAAAAAACATAAATTTAAAAATCAATACTGTTATCTCGGATGAGAATCTCGAGGGTCTTCCTGAACTTGTAGAGTTTATGGCAAAAAAAGGATACGTAGTATTCCTGCAACCATTCGATCCTTGTGCATATGAATTTCTGACAAAACACAAGGATGCAAATGTCGCACACCAAAAATTTCGTCAGTGGATACCACCTGAAAGATTTAGACTTTTTGAGGAGGTTATAGATGAAATAATCTCGATAGAAAAGAAATATCCGGGAACACTTCTCAATGATGAAGAACATTTGAAAGCTACAAAACGTTATTTCACTTTCAATCTTTTTGATAAACCGCAAACCTGCACATTGGGTTTCAGAAATCTCTGGATTAGGTCTAATGGAGATGTAGGATTTTGCATTTACGGATATATAGGAAATCTGAAGCACCAATCCGTATCAGAATTATGGAATTCCGAGAAAATGATCGCTGCTCGAAAAAAAATGTTAAAATGTGAATTCGTATGTCTTTCGGGTTGTATGTTCGATCCTTCGCTATTCTCACTTATAATAAAAGGATTAAAAACAGCGAAAAAATTACTTAAATAACTCAAAAATTTTTATGTTGTGTAAATTTAAAATCGTGTGATCAATTATTGTTTTCCCTAATCCTTTATAGGATCATAACTAGATTATATGCAGCTTATGATTTATTTGACAATGTTATAATTTATATTTTCTTAGCTCTATGAAAAAAGATCGCAAATATTTCGAAAAAGATTTTTATGAAGAAACCGATTACTTCTCAAGGAATGTCGATGTTTTTACCAACCTTAATAGTCGCTTTCAAAAGTATAGAATATCTACAGTGTTTTCAATCTATAATCCAAGACCCGATGAAGTTGTTCTGGACATCGGAACAGGCTGGGGAACATTTCCGTTTGCTCTATCCGGGAAAGTTAAAAAAGTTATCGGATTAGATATCGCAGAGAAGAGCATAGAATTCTGCAAAAGAATTGCCGAAGAGCGAAATATAAAGGATATCGAGTTTGTTGCCGCTGATGCACGAAACACCAACTTGCCCGAGAATAGCATCGACACAATAATTTGCGCCGATCTGTTTGAGCATTTATATCCAGATATTTATATGGACATAATAAAGGAAGCCCTTCGAATTCTGACTCCTGGTGGAAGATTCATAATCTGGACTCCAAACCCAGGACACATTATCGAAATCTTTAAACGACGGAATATTATATTCAAACGAGATCCAGCACATGTGGACTATAAGACAATGCCATATTTAAAGAAAACACTTCATGAAGTTGGATTCGAAATAGAAAAGGTCGGATATAGTGCTTCCCATACGCCGATTCTCAATATATTCGAGAGTATTTTCAAGTCCATTTGTCCGCTTCTGCGACGAAGACATGAAGTGCTTGCGCGAAAACCGAAATAAAGAGATTGTCGATTCATCAATATCAAAAAAAAATTGCTTAACACTCTTTATTTACTAAATTAATTACTTAATAATCCATGGAAAATTTAAAAATCAAAGAGAGGTGAGAACATGAAATTGTTCTATATTATGTCAATATTTTTGCTTGCAGTAAGTCTGATTCTTACCGGGTGCTCCAGCAAAGACGATAACAATGATAATATAACAGATACCGATATAATTATTGGACCTCACGGTGGTTATTTTTGGGTAGATACCGTATTAATATTTTATATTCCAAGAGGAGCTTTAAGCGAAAATGTGGAATTCACCTTAGCTTGGACAACTTCTCCAGCTCCAATTGGCGGAAACGCAGTCTTCGTTTCTGCTCCTATTACAATAGGTCCTGCTGGAACCAATTTCGCTTTACCAGCAACAATAAGATTGAACTACAATGAAGACTATCTTAGAGGAGGAAACGAAGCTGATATAAAAGTTTACACCGACTTAGGCGCAGGTTGGATCCCATTAACAACAACGGTGGACATAGATTCCAATATTGCATCTGCGATGGTTAACCATCTTTCTGATTTCGTTACTGCAGTTGATACACCAACAACCACCGAAGTTAGTTATATAACGGCTTATAGTATGCATAGTACCAAATTTTATTTACGATAGGAAAACAATTGCTGCTATTCTTGGGTCATACTTTTTGATGATTAAAAACTTGACTGATTCTTTATTAACCCTATGTTGGTCGAAACAAAAAAACCAAAAGGAGGGGATAATGAAATTTTGGAGCTTATTACTAACATTAATGCTTGCGGTTGGATTAATTATTGTGGGTTGTTCTACCGATAACGATGAAAATCCATCAGCGGAAAATGCAATAGGTCCTGAAGGTGGAAAAATAGAAATCTCTAATGAAGTCTCTCTGGTAATCCCTGTGGGTGCTCTTACTGACACAATCGACTTCACAATGGAGATGAATGCTTCACCAAATCCTATCGGCGGGAACAATGCAATAGTTAGCGATGCATTCGAGATCGGTCCTACAGGCACAAATTTCAGCCAACCTTGCACAATTTCCATTCACTATAATGAGAGCGAAATTGGAACAGGTAACGAGTCTGATATAAAAATTTATGCCGATGTTGGAACAGGTTGGGAAGAACTTTCAACCACTGTAAATAATGCTGAAAACAAAGTAACAGCTACTATCAATCACCTTTCGCTTTATGTTGCAGGAGTCGATACAACCTCGATTACAGAAGGAGCATATGCGCACTTAATGCTTTATAGAATTTTAACTCGAATAGATACTCTTTCAAGAACAGATATGATACAAGCCAGATTCGACAGTGTTTACGACCCATGCAATGCGATCAACCCACTGAAGGTTGAGAGTGTTTGCTGCAATACGTATGGACTAAAATATATGGGTGATTTTATACCCACGATGAAATACTATTGGTATACGGATACTTCAGAAACACCAGAACCATTTCTATTATTTGGGGAAACATATACTTATCAAATCGTTGGAAATGAATTTGTTCCTAATTTCGCAGCATCGATAGATTTCCCAACATATGAGCCCATTATTTCATCTCCTTCAGAGGGGGCAATAGTTTCAAAATCAGGTTTCACATTAAACTGGAATTCTGGTGATGGGAGCGGTAATATTGCAATTTTAATGTATGACACATTAACAAATGAATGCAAATTTTGTGATGAATTAACATCGAATGATGGTGAATATTCTTTTACTTCATCCATTCTTGACACAATACCAACTAATGTTTATTCCATTCAGGTACAGGCAATAAACTTTGAAAATATTAATGCAGAGGGAATCGATAGTAGAAGCACTATTGCGGCATATATTATGGATAATATCTTCGTCACATTGGTAGAATAATGTTAAATTGATGTTGCAATCTTCATTTAAGCTCGTCAATTGTTTTTGACGGGCTTTTTTGGGATCTGAATTTATTACGGATACGCCACACCTAATCGTTTTCTGTTATATACGCAAGCAAAAACAATCGCTATAAATACAGGAATAAAAAAAGTGGGTATGTAAAACAATGTAAGAACTGCAAGCGCTAATACGGCAGCTTTATTACCTCGAACAACTTTTGCAGGATCGATCTCCTTATCGGCAAGTGCACCTGCGTAAATCGGAAATGTTATCACAGCTGTAAGAAATATTGCAGGTTCATGAAAAATTAATCCTAACATTCCTGATAGAAAAACACCTAAAACAGCAATAGTTAAAGCCTTCCGTTGCCCATAAACCACCGAGAAAGTTCTTTTCCCTACCTTTCTATCACCGCTAACATCCAAAACGGTTGTTGCAAGATAAACAGAAACGAATGCTATCCCATAGGGAGTAGATCTTAAAAGAAAAAACCATTTGAAAACATAAACTTCGCTCGAAGCGATGCCGAAAAGATATCCTATTATATATATCAAGATGCCATGACCTACGCAATTTAATAATAGCGATACAATTGGTCGGTCTTTGAATCTAAACGGCGGAGCGGAATAGCTAATACCAACTAAAACAGCTAAAACTGTTACTAATGCAATATAAATTGGCATAAACAACCCAATAAATAAAACCCCTACGAATCCAGCAACAGTAATAAACCATGCAACGAATTTTGAAATATAACCCAAAGCCAGAGGAAGATTTTTATTATTGATTTCGTCAGATTCTCGATCGAATATTTGATTTATACCATAAATACCAATCCCAAGAAACGTTGTATACAAAATCAGCAACCACAATTCAGAAGCACTGAAACTACCTCCACCAGCCCAAAATCCCAAAAGTGCTGGAGTCCAGATCGGGATCAAAAGCAGCGGTCTAATGAAAGCAATATGATCGCCGATTCCGAAAAGAAATTTACTTAATAATTTTTTACCCGATTCCGATGGCATGACTCGGAAATTTAACACAAAAGCATAAATTACACAAGTTTGATTTGTTGAAGTAGCTATTCGTAGAGAATTTTTAGATTCTAATGAAAAATCCTTGCGTTATAGCTATTATGGTGCATATTAGCGAATTGAAATCAAGGGGAGTAAATATGCTCATAGAAAGAAATATAAAAGATTTTTTAGATGACTTTGCCTCAAATTCTCCCACGCCGGGTGGAGGTAGTGCAGCTGCTCTTTGTGGAGCAATAGCTGCTTCTTTGGTGTCAATGGTTTGCAATTTAACTGTGGGTAAGAAAAAGTATGCCGATTTCGAAGATGAGTTAAAATATATTCTCTCTCAATCTGAGGAACTTCGAAAATTACTAACATCTCATATAGAACAAGATGCAGACGCCTTTAGCGATGTTATGGGTGCTTACAGAATGCCGAAAAATAACGAAGAAGAGAGAATGTTACATAATGAAGCTTTACAGCATGCACTTCAAAAAGCCACATTTGTTCCGTTGAGAGTTATGCAGGATTGCTCTAAGGTGCTTCATTATGCTAAAAGAAGTGCAGAAATAGGCAACAAAAATGCTGTTTCAGATAGTGGTGTTGCAGCATTAATGTCTAAATCAGCCATTTTATCAGCAAAGCTTAATGTAGATATTAACCTTGCCAGTATCAAGGATCAGAGCTTCATCAGTAGGATATCAGATATGGTGGGGAATATTATGGAGGATATTGAAGGTTTAGCCCCAGAAATTATGATTATAGTTAAGAACAGGATTTCGGAAGAATGATTTAATGAAAAAATATGTAGACCTTCATATTCATTCAAATTGTTGCGATGGCAGCTTCTCTCCAGAGGAAATAGTTGAACGTGCCGTTCGATATAATCTATCAGTAATTTCAATAACAGATCATGATACTGTTAGCTGTATCGAATATGCTTCCAAATTAGCTGATTCTTCAGATTTAATTTTAATCCCCGGTATGGAAGTTTCCACAAAATGCTGCAATGGAAGCATGCATATTCTCGCCTATTATATTGACATATACTCTCAAACTATTCATAATCTTTCAAAAAAGATGACAGCATCTCGGAGGAAAAGAGTCATCGATGTTTGCGAAAGATTATCCGAGTTAAGCAAACCAGTAAATCCGGAGTTTGTTTTTGAACTCAGCAAAAAGGCAAATTCATATGGCAGACCTCATATTGCCAAAGCAATGGTAAAGTTGGGTTATGTTCCCTCGCTACAGGTTGCTTTTACCCGATATTTGGGGTATGGTAAACCAGCTTATGTGCCCCGTTGGTCGCCAGAACCAAAGGAAGCTATAGATATTATCCACAGTGCTGGAGGATTAGCGGTTATTGCACATTGTGGTGTTACAAAAGGTTGCTTCGATCTATTGGATTCTTTGGTTCAATGGGGGATAGACGGAATTGAAATATATTATCCCGGACATCATCCAAAAGTAATCGAAAAACTTTTGCATTACGCTCAGTCGAAGAACTTAGCTATTACAGGTGGATCCGATTGTCATGGTTTTGTTCGAAGCGAGCCGCTTTTGGGGATATATAAAGTTCCATTCGAAATTTATGAGAACCTGAAAGCCCACTATAATCAGAACATCTCTAATTAGGTTTATTTCAAGCAAGTTTATCGGATGCTTTTCACTTCAATCTTTTTTATTTTAATTAGCTCTCTAATTTCACTCGATGACAATTTTCTATATTTGCTAACTGGAAGAGTGTTAATCGAGATTCCAGCAAAGCTTATTCTGTTAAGTTTGATAACTCTTGACCCCAAAGATTCAAAAATCCGTCTTACTTCTCGTTGTCTTCCTTCAAACAACTCAATCTCAATGTCTCTTTTGAAAATTTTTACTTTTCCCAATTTTACAATCTCACCGTCCAACGATGGTCCCTGTTTTAAGAGTTCCGCTGCATCATGAGATAAGGGTGTATCCAATAAAACTTCGTAAATCCTTGAAATATTACTCTTCATCAAACAATTTGCTATAACACCATCATTAGTAAAAAGCAGTGCACCCGATGTATTCACATCAAGCCGACCTATGTAGTTTAAACCTACTCTTTCACGTTCAAGAAGTTCAAAAACAGTTTTGTCGCCAACTTTGGAACATATAAAACCTACCGGTTTGTTTAATAGAATGTATCGATAAATTATTTTTCTAGGAGTTATAAGATTATTGAAAAGATATATCTTGTCCTCTGGGGTAACCAATTCACCGTGTGCGGCAATTCTGTTATTTATCCTTACTTTACCCTGTTGAATCAGTTTGTCTGCTTGACGTCGAGAGATATTTGCGTATATACGTAGAAATTTATTTATCCTAAGTTCCTCTTTAGAATCCTCAAACAACATGTGCTCATTCCCATCTAAGCGCGTCAACTGGATTCAATTTAGCTGCTTTTCTGGCTGGAAAATAACCAAATATTACACCTGCAGATGTGGAAAAAAGAACTCCTAAAAATACAATGGAAGGATGGAGAATCAATTTGAATGGTAAAACACCTGATCCCGCATCCCCTCCATTAACAGAAGCTGTGATTTTAGGAATCGCTGAGAGTACTTGGAAAACACCACCTAAAAATAAAAGTCCCAAAAGACCGCCTATCAGTGCGAGAAATGCCGCCTCTAATGTGAATTGTAATAGGATTATTCTTGGGGATGCCCCAGTTGCCTTTCGAATTCCAATTTCTTTTGTCCTTTCGGTAACTGAAACAAACATCACGTTCATTATACCTATCCCAGCAACAACCAAACTTATCATTGTAATAAAAAGACCCACTGCATAAACCGCAGCTAAAATTGAATTCATAATTGTCATTAACAGTTCCGATGAAAATATGTCAAAATTATTATCCTCATATGTTTTAAGAGATCTTAATTGTCTAAGAATAAGCGAAACTTCTTCCTGTGCTTCTTTGACTTTTCCGTGTTTAGCTTTGACAAAGTATTGAATGTTCCATCGTCCTTTCCAGTGATGAAGAGCGGTTGTAATTGGCACGAAAATTATGTTATCGTTGTCCCGTCCGATACTCTTTCCAAGAGATTTTGTGATTCCAGTAACAACAAAAGGTATACCACGAACTTTTATCCTTCTTCCAATTGGGTCGGCATCACCAAAAAGTTCTTTGGCAATAGTTGGTCCAATTACGCAAATGTATTTTCTATGTTCAATTTCATGCTTACTGAGAAATCTTCCAAATTCCACTTTCTGGGTTGTCAATCCGTTATATTCCGGCGTTGTGGCAACGATCGAGGCATCAGTAAATCTCTTTTTCCCGAATGAAACTTTCCCATAGTAGGAAGACATCGGCGCAATTTTCTCGCAAAATTCAGATTGCTCAAGAAGAGGTTTGTGATATGATAACAGGATTCTTGGACGCCGCCAAAGGTCTCGCATTTTCTTCATATCCCTTCCTTTAAGAAAATTAAGCGGGGATACTCTCATAACCACAAAGCTATCGGGACCCATTTGGGAAAGCTGTTTTTTCATCTCAGCTTGAAGAGACAGTGCTAATGCAGTCATTCCAACAACGGCAATAACTCCTATTGTTACTCCAAATGCAACAAGAAAGCTTCTAAGCTTGTGAGCTATAATAGATCTAAAGGCTATTTTAATCATTTCCAAAAACATTTACATCTGCTTCCTTGAAAATCATTTCTGCCAGATTCCAATAATCTCATTTGCGATTTGGCTTTCACGTTTGTTGTTAATATCGACCCAATGAACATTTGGTTCTTTTCTGAACCATATAAGCTGTTTCCTTGCATATTGTTTTGTTTCCTTGATAATTTCCTTAATCATCTCATCCTGTGAAATTTCGCCATTAAGATACGAGATAATCTGTCTGTAACCAATAGATGACAATCCAGGTGAATTCTTTGGTATTCCTGAATTAATAAGCCTTTTCACCTCTTCAATCCAACCCCGCTGAATCATTTGCATAGTTCTATTCTCAATATTCGAATAAAGCACAGAACGGTCAAGTGTCAAAACAATCTTTAAAAAAAACCAATCGGAGGATTTATTTGTTTTATTTTCCCACCAGTATGATATAGGTTTTCCCGAAATCATGAATACTTCAATAGCCCTTTCAATTCTTACATAGTTCCTTGGATCGATTCTTTTAGCAGCTATGGGATCTATCTTTTTTAATTCTATGTATAGATCGTCACCAGCATTCCATCGAGCCCTTAGACTTTTTCTAATCTTTACATCTCGAAAGTTTCCAGTGAAAATTCCCTCAGTTAAAGCTCTAATATAAAGACCAGTTCCTCCCACAATTATTGGAACTTTCCCTTCATTATGCAGTTTTTCCATTATTTCAAGTGAATCTCTAACGAAACTTGCCGCATCATATTGTTCAGTAGGTTCGATAATATCTATGAGATGATGTGCAATCTTTGGCGAAATTGGTTTTGCGGTGCCTATATCCAAACCACGATACACCTGTCGAGAATCGGCGGAGATAATCTCTCCGTCAAGCTTTTCTGCTACAATCTGAGATATTTCCGTTTTTCCCACACCGGTTGGACCGCTTATAACTAATGAATATTTCATTGGGTGAATTTAATATTTCTCTTATGTGTCTCCAAATGATATAAATCTCTCGCAAATGGTTAAATTTTCAATCCCTATTTCAAGCACTTTGAATAATTACAAACGAAATACCAAATTATCAGAAGCAGACCAGTTAGAAGAAAAGATAGCTATTCTGGCATCTCATCAACAATGAAATATTTCCCCTTACCTTCAGCAACCACAACACCATTCGGATCTTTTAAAAATCCCTCAGTAAAAAAAATTCTACCCTTTTGTTTGAGCATTGTAGCCTGAAGAGTATAGTTAACTCCTGGTCTTACAGGAACTTTTAATCTTATTTTAATTTCCAACGTAAGATAATACTTCTTAAATGTTAGCCATCCTGTCCATCCCATTCCTTCATCTAAAACAGCACTAATAATTCCACCGTGAACTATATTTTTATAACCACAATATTCCGGTTTTGGTGTAAATTTCGATTCAACGGACTTATCCTTCCCCTTAAATTTCATTGCTAACCCTATCGGATTATCATCACCACATACAAAACATGTACTGTAACTCGGTATATGTACCCATTGGTCCATCGTTTCCTCCATTTCAGATAAATAATATAATATTTCCTTTGTTCTTGATAAATTATAAATGCTTCTCAAACATTAAAGAATACGTATCTAATAATGAACAAAGCTGCAATGACCCACATAAAAGTAGAAACTTCTTTTGTCTCTCCTGCAGCAACAGCGCAGATTGGATAGGAGATAAATCCCATAGCCATGCCATCGGAGATCGAATAGGTCAAAGGAATCCCAATTATTGTTAAGAATGCTGGAATCGCAATCCAAGTCTTTTCCCAATGTATTTTCTCTATCGAGGAAGCAATCATAACGCCAACAAGAATAAGCACAGGTCCAGTTATGGGATTGAAAACCGAATTACCAACAATCATTCCAGAACCCACAAGCCGAATAATCGGATAGAAAAACAACGATAGTAAAAACAGCAATGCAACAACAACAGAAGACAATCCGGTTCTCGCACCAGCAACAATTCCCGTCGTGGATTCGATGTAACTAGTGACTGTCGAAGTGCCAAACAATGCACCAACAACCGTTCCTATCGCATCGGATAACATGGCTTTACTGCCACTTTTGATTTTTCCGTCCTTTGTTAGAAGGTTCCCTGTAGCTGCAACCGCAAATAATGTCCCCACTGTATCAAAAACATCGAGGAATAAGAATATAAAAACTGCTGTAAGAAAATGATGATTAAAAACATTTGATAATGAAAGTTTTAAGAATGTTGGGGCTGGAGATGGAGGTGTAGATATAATCCCACAATATTGTATAGCTCCTGTTGATAGTGCTACAATCGTAGAAATAATAATTCCAATAAAAATAGCTCCTGGAACTTTCTTTATCATTAATATCATCACCACAAAAAGACCAAACAATGCAAGGAGGAAGTGATAAGAATGTACATCGCCAATTTGAAGAACACCGCCAACGCTTTTAATTATTATGCCAGAATTTATCATTCCTATGAAAGAAATAAACAATCCTATACCAACTGCGGTAGCATATCTCATAGAGATAGGAATAGAATTTAATATTATTTCTCGAACTTTTAGAATACTCAATATTAGGAAAATCACACCTGCAACAAATACTGCTCCCAATGCATCAGACCATGCCAAACCCATACCGATAACAACAGTATATGTGAAAAAAATATTTTCACCCATCCCCGGAGCTTGCGCAATAGGTAGTTTAGCGTATAATCCCATAATTAGAGTTGCTATCGCCGACGAAATACAAGTAGCAAAAGTAATAGCTCCGAAATCCATTCCGGCATTTGCAAGTATTGAAGGTTGCACGAAAATTATATACGACATCGTCATAAATGTCACGACTCCACCCATGATTTCATGACTTAATGTCGATCCAGCAGATTTGAGATCAAAAAATTTCATTTACAGTTGATACAATAATAATTTCTAACCATTTTAAAATAACTTTTTAAGATAATGTAAATTAAAGACCTATCGAATTTTCAAACGAATTATCTAAATCTTATTAATTCTAATCTAAGCAATACAACAACAGTTTAACATGTAATACATTTAAATAAAGCGGGTAATGGGATTTGAACCGGCAATCTTCGGCTTGACAGGCTAAGAATTAATTCGATGTAACATGATGTTATTTATTATTTATGAAATTATTACTGTATCTTAATTTCCTGTTATGAGTTGCAAATAAGTTACGCTGGGCATAACTCTACAAAGAGCAGAGTTACAACTATGATTGGGACGGCATACTTGAGTATGTTGCTCTTCTTCCGGCAGACGACTGAAGTCGCCTGTTCAATTGAGTTTATCATTTTATCCTTCACGGTTGGCAGCGGACTGAAGTCCGTTGTTGCATCTTTGTTATCTCAAATACACAATTCGTTTCGTTATTTGTTGCCCTTCGTTTGTCGTTGCTCGCACAAGATAGACGCCGCTAGAAATTGTTTCGTCGGGTTGCCAGATTATAACTCCCTGAGCCGATGCAGAAACCCCCTGTCGCTTTGCGACATCCCCCTTATTAAGTGGGACTGCTTCTGTTTTGCCTCCCTTAATAAGGGAGGTGGCTCCGATTTTGTCGGAGTCGAAGGGTTTATTCCAAACCAATCTCCCCTGCAAATCGAATATCTCAACTTTTGCGCCTATAGATGTAGTTATCGCGCACGACGAATTGAACGGGTTCGGGGAAACGGTAAGTTCGAAAGAAATCGGTTTTGATAATACCTCTGTGATATCGGTGCATATTACAGTTACGGTCGGAGATGGACTGGTTACTTTTGGGCTGCAACTAACCGCCGTCAAGCTTGGTGCAGTGACAGTAGGACTTACTGAAACACTACTTAAAGAAAGACTCCCTACTACCAGGGTGCGATCAGCAACAAAACTACAATCCCCAATCTCACCAGAAGAGGTAAATTTGCCTAGAAATAAATCAAAGCTACCGGCGCCAAAACTCGATGTATATCCAGTTACAATATATCCTCCGTCAAAGGTCGGGGCAACAGAATAGCCCCTATCAGTATCTACTCCCCACACAGCTTTTGCCCAGGTTAAATCCCCGGAGGAGCTAAATTTGCCAAGAAATAAATTATGGCTACCGCCAATGGGGGGAAAACAATATGTCCAACCAGTTACAACATACCCTCCGTCAAAGGTTGGGGTAACAGACCTGGCCGCCTCGGGCGCGGGGCCCCCGCCGGTTTTCGCCCCGGTGACCTCGCCTAAGGAATTATCTGTGGCTTG
>JAUWMV010000014.1 GCA_030613005.1 bacterium
ATCGTGCGGATCGCAATAACCTTCGGTAGGCTGGTCCTCACCAGAAATTGTGACGAACACTGAATCTCCACCTGTCCATGTTGTTCCCAATGCTGCCGGGTCGAATGTGACAATATCCGAGGTGTAATCGAATAGTCCACTAGAGAATGGATACACTGTATTGTTTACTTTCAGCTCGAGAGTGCTCGGATTTATTCCAGTAACGCTATCTATAACGTGAACGCTAATAATTGGTTGAAGTTCCCGGATTACTTGGCGATCATATGGTGTGAAATTCGTTGCTGTAAACGGCGAAACATCGATTGTGAAGCTTACGCACACCTCGTAGAATAACGCATTACCAAGCGCATCTGATGCATCTGTAAGGCAGACTGTAACATGCTCGGCGTCGGCAAACTCGGGACTGGTCGGATGGAATATTAGGAATGTGTCGTTCACTGTACTGAAATACAGACCTGAACCGGCTCCTATTCCTATAACTTGTGTTCCGTGTATATTAGACTCATAGCGAATATAAACCGAACTTAGGTCGATTGCGTTGCTCTGACGGTCTACGAGCCAGAATATCACCGAGTCGCTGTAACAGCCGTCGAATATGCCGTCCTCAGGATAAATTAGTTCCGCCATAGGTCCAAGAGGCATTATTATGTATTCCCACGTGGTGTCGATCATATTTGGTCCGCAGTTAATTGTATCCACATCGTCGCCAATCCAGAATGTAACCTGAATCGTGGTATCGCCGGGGAACGTTATTCCAGCAACACCAAGATCGAGAGAAGCAATACCAGCAGGGCCATCCCAGGACAATGCTGCATTGGGCCAAGTAAAGCTATGTGCACCGAGCACGAATCTCATAGT
This sequence comes from bacterium, assembly GCA_030613005.1. GTDB lineage: Bacteria > UBP14 > UBA6098 > B30-G16 > B30-G16 > JAUWMV01. The sequence goes on from JAUWMV010000014.1 coordinate 859, forward strand.
ACCGGGATTAACGCCAGCTAGTAAATCATCTACCTCAACATCGATTACAGGTGAAGTGGGCAAGATAGTGTCCAAATGCACCGGCGTATAGCTAACAATAATCGGTGGTTCGTAGTCGATTGTGAACCGCTGTCCTATTGAATCCAATGCATTGAATAGCGAGTCGTGTCCAGTAATAACTGAAATAGTTACCACATCGCCATTAGCCCAAGGTGCTAACGGTTTATAATAGAACGATGCAGAAGTCGGAGTCTCGAAAAGTCCTGAAATCGTTGACGGTAATGGTGCATCGAATGGTATTCTCTCTGGTGCTGTTAAGTTTACTTTGACTACAACTTCTATCGAGTCGGTGACAACGCCATTAGAGTCAGTAAGTGTAATAAATATTGAATCCGGATTGCATGACAAGAACTTGTCGTTACCGGGATGATCGAATGTTACTATAGGTGCACCGGTCTCTATATCAAAATCCCAGCAATATATGGTGCCGTTAGGATCACAAGCATAGTGCGCATTGTCGTAAGAATTAAGACAAACTGTTACTGTGTCGCCACCAATCCAGAAATCTGGCACTAACGTTGGGTTAAAAGTCAATGTGCGAGATACTGGATTATAATTTAGCGCAGGATGAGTTAGTCGATATGGAATGCCGTCGACTACCAAATCGATGGAATCCAAATTAAGACCAGCCATATCGTCTTCGACGAGAATTGTTATTATAGGTGCAATTTCTGCAATTGTTCCTACAGGATTGGGTGACCCAATGAACGGTGGAGCCCTGTCTATATAGAATGTATAGTCCAACAATGTTTCAAGTGGGTTGCCCAACATATCATCGATTGCATCGAGTTTCACAATTATGGTATCCTGATGCATAAATCCTGCAGAAGGCACATAGATTATCTGATCGGTAGGTCTATCATAACTCAAATCACCCAAAGCCCAAAGAACAGGAATTCCATTCAATCTGAGATCTAAACTTGCTGTATCCAAATCATTGTGATCCACGATATGAAGTACGATCGATTCGGGATAACACGAGCTGAACGAATCTGGAAGAACTCTCATAACGCTGGCTGTAGGACCTCCGCATTCTATGCTAAACTCCCAGCATCTCTCAATAGAGTTTACTCCACAGTATTCCGCTAAATCTGAAGCTCGGATACAAACTGGTATTGTATCACATCCAGTGAATTTCACACCATAATCGTCGGGATCCCAGATGAAATCGTCACCAGAAACCGTTGGCGTGTATATTATGTCGTTTACTTCAATCTCAACGGTGCTCAAATCGATTCCAGAACCGTTATCTACCATGTTAACAGTGATGATAGGTGTCCGTGTGAGCACTACCTCATCGACATCAGGATCTCTTGAGACAATCTGCGGTGGCATAAGATCTATATAGAAGAACCAGCATCGAGGTCTTGGGGGTGCAAGCTCATTAGTCCAAATGTCAAAGCATGTATCTATACACATCGTAACCGACTCACCATCACCAAACGGAATAAGCGGACTGAATGAGATGCCGTATGTCTCGGGAGCTATACTGCCGTCTATAGTTATCTCCGGCGAAGATGCATCATATCTTATTGTCGATGCCCCGCGAGTAAGTCTTATCACCAGAGTGGAAATATCGATTCCATCCTCATCGTAAAGACTGAAATCAATAGCTTCCGGATCGCAACTGGAATATGCCGCATCCTCAGGCATGAATGCCGATGGTGCAGGACCACGAGGAATCACTAAAATCTGGCAGCATGAGCTGTCTACATTAGGACTGCAATAATCCACTTTGTCCTTTAGCACAAGGCACAGATGCAGAATCTCACCCTCAGACCAGACTAAACCAGCTCTAAGACAATGGAATGTTACACTATCACCATCGATATCGAATTCCGGTGTGCTGAAAGCATATTTTGCGCCATCTAACTCTATATAACTCTCATCCAGATCTATTCCTGCCAGATTATCTGTGGCTCGGAATGTGATTCTTGGTGAGCGGGTGAACGAAGTATCTTCACACGCTGGTAAAAGATTTGTATACTCTGGTGGCTGAAGGTCAACCCAAAAAGACCAGGTTATCGGCGTAGCGAGTACATTGCCCCACTCATCGTCGGATTCTGTGAGCGATACAGTTACAAGTTGTCTGTCCACCCACATTCCAATTATCGTATCTGGACAGAATATCAATGTATCACCTACTATAGAAACTGGCGCACCTGCAGAAGCAGGATAAGGGAATCCATCGATGCTAATCTCTGCTGTGCTGAAATCCACATTTCCATCATCGTCATTTATAATAATCTTTATGCACTGATCCTCGCAGGTGGTAATGTAACCATCAAAAGGTTCAATAACCTCTGCCGTAGGTCCAGTGAGACGCATAATAAAGTTCTGGCAGAACTCGGTAGCATTAGGTCCGCAGTGGATGGAATTATCCGGAACATACACACACACCTGAATTGTGTCACCGGTTTCGAATACATAGCTGCTCCCGTGGAAATCCAGTTTATAATTGGTTCCGTCCCATGTTACAAGAGGACTGCTGGTGTAGAAAGTGTCATCATAAGTATATACACCCGCCACATCTACAATTCTAACGAAAAGTCCCGCATCGTCGATCCCAGCTAAGGCATCGTTAACTTGGAACGATATCTCCGGCGTTGGAGTTGGCATAAGTGAATCCGGAACAGGCAAGAAACCAGTAACCTCCGGTGGCGTGAAGTCCGGTGTGAAGCTCCAGCAAATAGGCAGTCCTCTCGCCGAGTCCCCTCCATAATCTACAAGGCTAGCAATACACACCTCATACGTCTCGCCTTCTACGAAATACCCAGGTGGTGCATCAAAATATAGCAACGACTCAGGACCCATATCAATTATTAATTGTAATCGTTCGTGGAAAATATTGTATCTATCCGTATCGTTGGCTTCATTAATTATCATAAACCATATAGAGCTCGAATCTACTGGCGCTGCACCCCCATGAAGTTCCACAAGAATTCCCGAGTCCCTGCAGGCGAAAAACGAACCGTTGACAGGTGCAAGAACCCTTACCCACGGTCGTCCGTGAAGCCAGAAGAAATGCCAAGATGTATCCAGAATATTTGGTGGGCATGCATCCGGCATGTCCATAGCGTTAATGGCGACTGCCACGCTACAGGTCTCACCCGTGCCGAAACATATCGCAGGATCCAGAAATACTGTTGCATTATAAACATCAGTGTCGTTAACACCAGTCCATGGGAACATATATGCGCTGTTAATTATTATATTCATCATTCCGATATCCAATCCTGCAATACTGTCAATTATACCGAAATGAATCTCATAAGGGAAATCCAGCAGCATACTGTCCAATGCCGGATAATTCCACAGCAAAACCGGCTTCTCGTAATCAATTGTGAACACGACTTCCACAGGAAGCGAATAGATCTTTCTTCCCTGGACGTCCTTACCGCTTAAAAGCAGCATCTTAACTTCATCCCAGGAATCAACAAGACCAGGGGGACCCTCAAATAATACTAAATTAGACCCCATTGTAGTAAACACACCATCATCACCAGTGAAGAAATGTGTATCCACATCATTAATAATAACTCTCATTTCGAAAGTTAGCTCGTCTGGCATGTCTCTTTCCGGATCTATAATTTTTATGTGCGCTTCGAGAGGATCACATGCGCTAATTCCGCCATCTGGTGGAGAATCAAATTTTGCATTCATAGGATAGTTGAAATAGTATTCGTCACACAAAATCGTATCGTTAGGTCCAAAAAGATCGCAACCATCCTGAAAAGTCGGTACTTTATCTGAAGCATGGACACATACGAGCATTGTATCGCTGAAATAGCCCTCTATTTCCCCTCTGGTTCCGCTCAACATTAATCTTATTGGTGGAGCTACTGAAATAATTCTAACATTAGGATGAGTAAGATCAAGTGTATCCCCGTTGACAGTGATAAGCAGCGAACGCGGCTCTACGCCCGAGGGATAATCTATTATTGTCCAAACAATATTTATAAAACTATCGGTGAACTCATTGTGAAGAATAGGATCCGGAACCATTTGCATATTGAAAAGTTCAGGTGCCCCAAAGTCGGATTCGAATTTCCCCTCTACAATAGACTGCGTGAAACATCCGACCATGTCTGTAGCAGAAACTAACCCATACGTTACAGGAAACATATGTGTCCATTCGACATCCGGAATAAATGTCATAAGTCCAGATGCCCCATCCCACACAAGATGATCTGGATAAGTGTAATTGAATCCGTCAACATTATATGTAACGGAGGTAGGATCGACAGTTGTATCGTCGTCTTCCATATAGAAAGCGATTGTTTGAAAAGGATTAGCTGTATAGACAGTAAATCCAATCATAGTATCTGGGGGACAAATAGGTTCAACAATAGGTCCGGGACACTCGCAATCGGGTCGATAGATGCACCCTCGGATAGTATCAGTCAATGTGCCTCCAGGACCTTTACCTGTCAAATATATGTTGAAACATGTCTCCTTCGCATCAAAACCTCTAACAGCGCCAATACGCCATCCAAAACAATGAACCTCACCAGCTGCCCAAGGATAATAATACTGTGGATTCGTTCCTGTGAGCAATGACATAGAGTCGCCTAAATCGATCTCAGCCCAAGCACTATCGAGGTCGAATAAGGCATCGTTAGTTACATGCAAATTTATGCACTGTGCTGAGTCTATTGTTGGTATCATAACACCGAATATCGTCGACCAAGGAACAGTAAGAGTGAAAGTGGCGCCACCAGTTGCTCTCGCAATACGCTTATATTCTGCATCCCAGAACATATCACCTGCTGGTGGAAAATTTGCAGCAATATAAATAACGAAACCCTCTTGAACTGCACGCATATATGTATTACGCCATTCTGGATAAGGATGTTCTACCGTATCGACGTAAACTGTAGTTGAATCGTCACAGTAGCCACTTCCGGAACACAACCTATCTAACGCACACGATTTATTGTCGCAAAATGCGATGATAATCTTTAACGCTTCCACACGCCAGTCGTAATGTTCCATTGCATAGTATATAGCGTCCCATATAGTCTCGGGACCATCATTGCCACCCGATGCTCCCACCGCATTAATTCTATTTCGGAATAAACGATACACATCGGTCATCTGCCAGCCCGGAGTAGCAGGATCGAAATCCCAAATATTTTGACCGTCCCCGAAGGGAATTCCTCCGAAACGATACTGATAATTCAGGGTGTGAATCATGTTTGCGAAATCGTCAACGGAACGTCGGACTGCATCGATCGTGCCGCCCATTGAACCGGTGCTGTCAATACAGAATACAATATCTACCTGTCCACTGTCAAGTCTACAACCTATCTCGACCAAGAATTCGTCATCCAAGACGTCTGTTCTGTGAAACTTATAATCGTTTCCACGTAAATTATAAACTATCTTGTCTACTGTAAAACCATAGGCAGTAGAGGTTATTATAGGAATAGAAAAAACAGCAAGTAACAGAACCGGTAAAAACATAAATTGTAACTTCTTCATCGAATCCTCCTTTTTTGTTTTTTTACTTATTTTTGATTCTTTCCCTAAAAAATTGTACTAGAAAATATCCAAACGGGAAATTTTGGAAATCATGCGTAGGAGATGAACCAAACTTGTATTATTTGTTAATGCAACCCCCCTTAGATTGAGATTTGATAATAGTTGATTTGGAAAAACATTAGCCATCGTTCTGAACAAAACCTCCTTTCTCTTTTCTGCAAATTTATTAGAACTATTCTTAATTAAACTGACAAAATATCGCGGGAATATCCTTTTCAGCTTATATGACCCACTCGCTCTGATGACAGATAACCTTAGAATAATTACCGTGTGTGTTATACCTACATGAGAATCCGGATTTTAAACCACAATGCAGTATTTCTCTATGACCTCCTTTCCAAGACACTGTGCGAGAAACTATAACCTTTTCCAATTAACCTAATTGGATTTGTAGCTTATACTTTTTCTTATGTATTTAAATTATATATGATAAAATTATTTAATCAAGTGAAAAAATATTTTTTAAAAAAAATATCAATTTGACATTATGTTAGCTCTGAACTATTTTTTTTGCCGAAATTTTTAAAATTCTCAATTCGAAGGACAAAAATAATGGGGAAAAAAGGTCCCGAAATCGTAACGCAAGACCTTCACAAAGGTTATAAAGGTGAAGCGCTATCTGTTTTGCAGGAACATGGAATTAGAGTGTGGTCCGACGCTGAGATTAGAACAGATGTAACAGTCTTCCGAGGAATTATACTGCCCAGAGCAGAAAATACCGATGACAAACACATCGTTTTGAAACTGAACAATGGATACAACATAGGAATAACAGTAAGCGATATTATAGAAATAAAAGAAATCGGGTTCAAAAAAGCACACTACAAAATTCCCGAAAAAGAATTTCCAATAGATCCCAGTAAACCAAATGTCAGGCTTCTGGGAACTGGCGGCACGATAGCCTCACGGCTCGACTACCGCACTGGTGCCGTAATCCCCGCATTCTCACCTGGTGAACTATACGGTTCTGTGCCTGAATTGGCGGATATAGCAAATATTGCCACCGAAAAATTGTTCGCGGTTTTCTCTGAGAATATGGGTTCTGAACAGTATATAACTTTAGCTAAGAAAGCTGCTAAATACATCGATGAAGGCGTGGACGGAATTGTCATTGGTCACGGTACCGATACAATGCATCACACTGCAGGAATTCTTTCATTTATGCTTCAGAATTTGCCTGTTCCTGTTGTTATTGTGGGCTCGCAGAGGAGTTCAGACAGACCGTCCTCAGATGCCGCGCTAAATTTGCTTAATGCAACGTATGCCGCTGGTCACGGCGACATTGCTGAGGTTATGGTTTCAATGTTCGGACCTACATCAGATCTATATGATCTTCTGCACCGTGGAACGAGGGTTAGGAAAATGCACTCATCGTATAGATCAACTTTCAGGACACTGGGAGATATTCCTCTAGGTATGGTGAATTGGCTTGAAGGAATTACGCATCTTCGTCAGGATTATAATAGGAGAGATCCGAGCCGTAAAGTCAAATTAGATGCCGTTTTTGATGATCGTGTATCGATTGTATATTACTATCCTACAATGAAGCCTGATATAATAGATTCACTTGTAGATAATGGATATAGAGGAATTGTAATAGCCGGTACAGGATTAGGGCATGTAAACAAACCGTTGTATCCTGCGATAAAACGAGCTGTGGATTTTGGTGTTAATGTTTTTATGACTGTTCAGACACTTTGGGGATATGTGCAAATGTATGTTTACGATACGGGTCGTGACCTTATGGCAGTGGGAGTTGTTCCGCTGGAAAATATGTTACCAGAGGTGGCTTTTGTTAAATTAGGGTGGGTACTGGGTCATATGAATGACAGAGAGAAAGTAATAGAAATGATGTTAACTCCTATAAATAGTGATATAACGGAGCGGGAACCGTATAATGGTTACTTAATTTTTCAGGGTGGAGTTCCAGAAGTTCAGAAGTTTTTGAAGGAGTTTAGGAGATAAAATAAATTAGTAGTAATTCCTGAACTTAAAGAGTAGTGTTTATATACTGTTGATAAATTGTTTACAAGTTGAGAATAAGTTAGTGGTTTGTGTTGATGAGGTTTTTAATGTTGATAAATCACTAGGTTATCCACATAACTGTCGATAAATTTGTCGATAGTATTCCTTTTATAACCATTCCCTTACGCAGTTATAAATAATTTCAACAGGATAATAATAATAATAATTTATATATTTATATTTTCCTATTATTAATACTTATCCATATTTTCCATTCCCTCACAAAAACTAAACGATTAACTTTGTGCATAAGCATTAAATACATTATTTACGATTATGAATGACCTTATAATAGACAAGTACAAACGAGCTCCTCACAAACCAGGTGTATATATTTTCCGAGGACCGAAAAATTTCCCGCTTTACATTGGTAAGTCGATAGATATAAAAAAGAGACTTTCAAGTTATGTCAACGGCAGGAACAATCTGCCTCGTATTACAGCTATGATTATTATCGCTCAAGATGTAGAGTGGATCGTTACAGATAATGAACTCGAAGCTTTGGTTCTCGAAGCAAATCTAATTAAGCAATATAAACCGAGATACAACGTGGCGTTGAAAGACGATAAGCGGTGGCCGTATCTAAAAATCAGCCGAGAGGCATTCCCAAGGATAACAGTTGTTAGACAAAAGCAGAAAGATGGGTCTGTTTATTTTGGGCCCTATGCAGATAGAATAGGCGCAATGAAACTTGGACGGCTAATTAGAAGGCTTTTCAGAATAAGAGTTTGCAAATATAATTTACCGATGAAACGGAAAATTCGAGCGTGTATGCTTAAGGATATTGGAAGGTGTATTGCACCCTGTGAAAACCCAGATCTTAAGGAGCAGTACCAAGAGCATGTCAAAGAGGTGATAATGTTTCTCAAGGGGAAGCGTATGGAATTACTTAATAAGCTGAAAAAACAAATGAATCAAGCATCGGAGGAGATGAAATTCGAGGAAGCTGCGAAATTACGAGATACTATTTCTCAATTAACAAAATTGCTAACACCACAGAAGATGGATAGGGATACTGGAGATAGTGATTTCGTAACGATTGCATTCGGAGGTGGTGTGGGTGTTGCGATGATTTTCCGAGTTCGTCAGGGAGCAATGATTGCAAGGCAGACTGTTTCTCTTACAATTCCAAAAAAGATTTCAATCGAGGAAGCTCTCAGTGATTTTATCGTATCGTTTTACTGCGAGGACCCAGATACACCACCGAGGATTTATATTCCTGTTGAAATTTCAGAACCAAAAGAAATAGAAAGGACTTTGATAGTTATTCGCGGTGCAAGAGTAACGCTTAAAATACCAAAGCGTGGTGAGAAATATGATATTATGCAGCTTCTACAACGCAACGCAGAACTAATACACGGAGAGATGATGATACAAAAAGAACAAGTTCATGTACCGTATGGTGTGCTCGAGCTCGAAAGATTGCTTCAGTTACCTAAGACGCCCAATAGAATCGAGGGTTTCGATATTTCTAATTTCGGAAGTCAGACAATTGTAGCATCTATGGTTCAATTCATTGGTGGGAAATCTAACAAAAGCGAATATAGGCACTATAGAATAAAATCGATTGATTATCAAGATGATTTTGCATCTATGCGGGAAGTTGTTTATCGACGTTATAGACGACTGCTAAATGAGGATAAAAAGCTGCCAGATTTGATATTAATTGACGGTGGAAAGGGACAACTATCTGCTGCATTATCGTCTCTGTCTAGCCTGGGTCTTGAGGAAAAGATATTTACAATATCGATTGCCAAGCGGCTGGATGAGCTATTTCTGCCGGGAAGAAAAGATTCCATAAATCTACCAAGGGACTCTGCTGCATTAAGGTTGATAAAGAGAATTCGAGATGAATCTCATCGGTTTGCAATTATATATTCTCGAAAGAGTCATCGTAAGCAGGCAATGAAATTAGAGCTTTGTGAAATACAGGGAATTGGACAAAAAAGAGCAGAGCAAATGCTTAAACAGTTTGGTGGAACGGACCGGATTGCGAAACTATCTGTGGATGAGTTAGTCGAGAAAGTGAGACTTCCAAGGAAACTGGCTGAACGAGTGCTGGAAAAACTTAACGAGGATTAGGATTACATCGTATGTGGAAATGCTGATTCTTTTCTCCCCAAGGAGAAAGGAGAGTATGATGCGATGTGTTTTCTGTTCCCTCTCATTAATGGAAGGCTGTCTACAATAAAGCTTGTTTCGGGTGAGGAGGTATGACATACAAGCAAATAACAGCAATACATCTTAAAGCGAATTATTTAAGTAATACTGCTTTTTTGTTGATTATACTGTTCCCCGATTTTACTCGAACTAAATATATTCCTGTCGGAGCATCGTGCGAATCCCAGATAATTTCGTTAGTGTTACTAAAGGCTTTTTGGTAAACGATTCTACCAGAAATATTGGTTATTTCCACGGTTCCTGAAATTTGTCCATTAAAGGAAATTTTGCACGATGTATTGAAAGGATTGGGGTATATTGTCAATGCATTGCGATCCGGTTTGGGGAATTCCGATACAACCTCGAGGTCGCGACCAATCAATATTTCAATTTCCGCTAAATTATCGTTGTCGACAATCTCCTCATCGGAGATAATCACATACCATACACCCGAAGAAGGCACATCGAGAAGGAACCAGCCGTTGGAAACACGTGATCGATACTTAAAAGCAGTAAATGGATCGCCAATTTTATAAAATTCGAAATTTGCACTATCGCATAGGAAACATGTTATTGTGCCGGTATCGGAACTGAATGAATATGTGCTTCCCTGACCATCCAATGCAGCAGTTCCCATAATATACTCTTTTTTAGCCTTGTATATGACCAGAAGGTTTTTAGTGCCTGTGGGGTTGGCTGTTTCGGTTACATTAAGAGAATACATTCTATCATGAAGTCCAATCGAAACCGGATATTTAACGCCAGTAACCGACAAATGCGAACCTAAAGTGGGAAAGTGCGTTACATGCGTTGGTTCAGTGGGCTCACTTCCAATAGGGCAGTCGACACGGAAATAATATGGGCAACCTTCCCCCATAGTCAAAATAACCTGTCCGTTTCTGTCCGTTGCTCTAATATCCGCTCTGTATAGACCGGTAGGATCTCCATGGGCATTGGATGCAAACATAACTTTTGCTCCTGCAATCGGATACGCGTTGCCATCGAGCACCTCGACAACTAACGTGCAAACGTGTGTGTATGCCATAGAACGATCAAATAGATAACCGTCACCTCTCCATGTTACTGCGTTGTTAATACTTTTGCTACCACCTCTGTCTCTATCATAACCAGCCCAGCTTGGAGCCATCGATGTCTGTCCACCCCAGTTATCCAGCTGATATGCATGCCAAACATCTTCACTCCACAATACACCCGGAAAACCATCATCCCAGAACTCATTCCAGACATGGTCCTGAAGTGGAGTACCTACACAACTCATAGGTATCAGTGAAGTTCTTCCTGCAGCACAAACTATATCCTGACCCTCACCGCAGTTTCCAGAGTGCGTGAATGCTATTTGATTAGGCTGAACTGGACGAACGGCGATTGCACGGTTTGGCACAACCTCGGATTCCCACCAACCCAACATATTTAGTGCACTAAATGTAGAATCCATAGGTCTTCCACCGGGGAATGATGCACTCCGTCTTATCCACAAAATAGTGGGAATTTTCATGCAATCGGCAAGAAGAGGATATCCGCCTGCAGTGTAACTGTATGTTGGTGACGGGTCGCTCCAGAGATATTCACGCCAAAAATAACCATAAGTCCTCTGTCTCGTGTCACTCGGTAAATCTAAGCTTTTTGGTGCTTCATCGGATAATTTCGGATGAACAACAAACCAGTAATATACATCTCTTGGGATTTCCAACAGAGAAGTATCGGAAAGATCGGCAGATACAACCCAATACGCTGTTGTCGTATACCAATCTCCTGTAGTAACATCGCCATGCTCCACTAACTCCACATACTTAAGCGAATCGGCAAGCCTGTATATCCACTCTGCATTAAATATCAAAAGAGATGAAGCGAACCTGCTATCCGTCAGCGATTGCGGTGACATATGCGCCACACAAAAAGCCACCTCATCTCTTAAATCCGCCGGGGTTCCACATATCATCATTGCGAAATCCATTGCAAAAGCTGGATCTAAATGCTTGAACGATTGGTATAAATCATGACGTATCCATTTCGGAACAGAATCCAACGCCATATAGCAATCATATGGCAGAGAATCTCTTTCATCGATAAGAACTATTGAGTTCGTTCCCAAATTAAGTTTAAAATAGACCGCTTCACCCGGAGATAGAACCGTAGAATATTTTTCTATAGCAAGAGTTTCTGGCGCAAAGAATTCTAGCATAGACTCAGTAATTTCCCGAGATACTCTGAGCTTCGAGCTCGTTAAATCGGAACTAACAACTCCTCTGAGCTTTTGTGGCGGCTGAGATGTAGTTGCCGATGAAATTGAGATCAAAAAGACGATTGTTAGAACAGTTATAAGCTTTTTCATAAGACCCTCCTTAGATGTAAAAAAAAATTCAGTGAGTAATAACAATATATGATAAAATACTTTTTAAAAAAGAATAGTTTTAATCGACAGTTATTATTGTTTTCGTTTTTTAAAAATGCCAGCAACCCAGTCCACCGGCGCAAGTCTAATGCTATATGTCAGTTTAATCAAAATAAGCACTGCAATTATAAACATCAGTGCATTTCCGCTCCAGATACCTATTGTGGGATGGACAAGACCTCTATCTGCGAGTTCCTCGCCACCAATAAGAAACGCCCAGTAAACAAGGAAAAACCCAAATGACAATCCCACAGCTACGCCTAATCCTCCTTTACGTGTCCATGCTCCCACAGGGGCACTAACTAAAAGGAAAAAAATACAGGCGAAAGCAAGTGAATAATTTTTATTAAGTTCTACTCTAAGCTTGTTAATTCTTTTTGTGCACTCGCGTATTGTGAAAAGATATTTCTGAAGAACGCCATAAGTTCGTCTTTCCTTGAGTAATGCTCTTCTGACAGGTCTCGCGCTCGGTCTGCCTTTATACGAACGGACATTAAATATAGAATCGATCGAATAACCCGCAATTCTGCTCATCTCTTTTTTTACACTATCTATCCTATGAATATTAAGTTGAATGTTTTTTTTGAGCATTTTTCCTGTCATTTCCCTGTCGCCTCGTCTTGCCAGTCGCTGCTCGCCAAGTTTTGTTCCTAAATCGGATATGTTAATAACCTGTTTGCTGAATTTGATTTTCGTGTATCTGTCAGGCGACTCAGGGTCTATCTCGTGAATCTCACCGTTGAAAAGCGTGAATTTAATTGCATCCGATTTAGGGTCGTATTTAACTTCACCCTCGGGTGCGATTATAGTTCTTGGTTTTCCTGTTCGCTGTTTCTCGAATATCTTTATTCCATACAATTTGCCTGCTCTATCGTCAACTTTATCAGTGTAGAGAACCATATTGGGAAAGTCCTCGATGAAGACTCTTGCTTGTATAGCAGCCATAGGCTTCTTGCGGTGAATCTTAACCATCATTTGTTTAGCTTTGTAGTTGGCAATCGGTGTTATACTATCATTGAAGGATATCATTATTATTGACAGCAATGCCATTAAAAAGATTCCGGGAGCCATTAATCTATGCAATGGAAGACCAACGGAACTCATAGCCACAATTTCCTGATCTCCTGCCATTCTGCCGTAAACCATAAGCGACGCAACTAACGAAGCCATCGGAACCGCAAGCGTAATCATCCAGGCAAGATTATAAACGAAAAGTTCACCAACAGCCCATGACGGAACGCCCTTGGAAATTATAAGGTTGAGTATATCCAGCAGAAAATCCATAATCAACACAAACATAACAACAGTGAGCGAGCCGATAAACGGTGCTATGAGCTGTCGGATTATGTAGCGATCGAGAATTTTCATTTAGCTTAATTAATGCAATTAAGAAATAAGGTCAACACAATCGTAAATACAACAGATGTAACACGATAATTTTATCAGGAAAATTTTGCTAATAAACTTTTCCGAAAATAAATTGCTTTGGCAGGACAGATCTCATGACAGCACATGCATCGAATGCATTTTCTATAGTAGAATATCGATTGAAATGCCACTCCCAAATTCTCATCTTACTTTGCATCCAGGTTGTAATGCTTTGTCGGGCATAAGAATCGATACAGTTCTGCCATCATCTGCAGCTAACAACATCCCTTCGCTAACGTAACCTCGGATTTTTACCGGTTTAAGATTAGTAATCACAATTATAGATTTTCCGACAAGCTCCTCAGGTTTATACCACTTGGCAATCCCAGCAACTAATTGCCGTATCTTCTCGCCGGTATCAACCTTAAGCAATAGCAAATTCTTCGATTTAGGTGCTATATTGCATTCCACAATTTTTCCCACAGCTAACTTAATCTTGGAGAAGTCATTTATTTCGATTAATCTTTCAGTTTTCTCGTTATTTGTGCTGATTTTTTCGACAGTCTCCACACCCAGTTCCTTTTCAATTTTTTTAATGTCGAATCTTGGGAACAACGGTTTAGTTACAGTAATCTTCGAGCCAGGCTTAATAATCTCATCCTCAGATGCAGTATCTAGATTTACCTCGCCTTCAAACCCAAGCGAGTCGAGGAGCTGTATGCTCTTTTCTGGAATAACTGGAAAAAGCAATAATCCAACTCTTGCAATAAGCTGAGTTGCATGATATAGAACATTCGCCAATCGGATGTTTTCACCTTTTGCAGCCAATTTCCAGGGTTTTGTGTTCTCGATAAATTTATTTGCAGCTCTTATTACGGAATTAATTTCCTCCAGTACCTGATGCGTCTTAAGATCGAGTACGAGATTTTTAATTTTTGCTGACAAACCCTCGGCTTTTGTCAATAATTTTATTATCTCATTGTCAGTTGTAAGGTTTGGTGCTGGCAAAACGCCATCGAAATATTTGCCGACCATATTTGTAACTCGCGACAGCATATTGCCCAAATCGTTGGACAGATCGTTATTGAGCCTTGAAATTAAGCCATCTAATGTGTATGTCGCATCCTGACCGAGAACCATATCGCGAATTAAATAATATCGCAATCTCTCGGCACCGATTGAATCTGCTAACGCTGCAGGATCTATCGCGTTGCCTAAGGATTTGCCCATTTTTGCATTACCAATAAGCCACCAGCCGTGAGCAAATATCGTTCGAGGTAATGTAATACCTAACGCTTTAAGAATACACGGCCAATAGACGGCATGAGTAGTCAAAATATCCTTGCCAATGAGATGATAATCTGCAGGCCACCATTCATTGAATTTACTCATATTATCCCATAGTCCCACAGCTGTGCAGTAATTCAGGAGTGCATCGACCCAGACATATGTAACGAAATCCCTATCAAACGGTAATTCTACTCCCCATCTCAGTCTCGCCTTTGGCCTCGATATGCAAAGGTCCCCCAGTGGTTTTCTTAGGAAACCGAGAACTTCATTTCGTCTGAAATCGGGCTTGATAAACTCGGGGTGCTTTTCTATGTGTTCGATCAGCCAGTCCTGATATTTAGACATTTTAAAGAAATAGCTCTTTTCCTCGATGTAGTTTGTAGGTCGATTACAATCGGGGCATAACTTGCCGTTAATGAGGTCTTTCTCGGTCCAAAACCGTTCCTCATATACACAATACCAGCCCTTATAGCTACCGAGATATATGTCACCGATATCCCATAATTTCTGCAAAGCCTGGACAACGGCTTTCTCGTGATGTTCGTCGGTTGTGCGGATAAAGTGATCGTATTTTATGTGCATTCGCATCCACATGTCATTGAAATACTGAGCGTATTCATCGCAGTAATCCTTGCAATCGATACCTTTTTTCTCAGCAGACTGAGCCACTTTCTGCCCGTGTTCATCGGTTCCAGTTAGGAAAAATGTTTTAACACCCATAAATCTGTAATAACGTGCAAGTACATCGGCAAGAACAGTGGTGTATGTGTGGCCAATATGCGGCTTATCGTTCACGTAATACAGCGGTGTCGTTACATAGAATTTATCCATGATTCACCTCCGGTAATGTGGATACCAATTCGAATGCAAAGCAAGATAAACATCTGCATCATAAAAATGCAAAACATAAATTGCTTTGTTGATGTTTAAAAGTTATCCCCTCCATCCCCCAGCCCCTTTCTCCCCAAGGAGAAAGGGGGGCATGAAGCGATGCGAATTCTGTTCCCTCTCCTTAGGGAGAGGGTGATTCCGATGCAATCGGAATCGGGTGAGGGGGTGATTAAATATATTCCAACACATGTTGAGTCTGTCAAATCTTTAAAACTCTGATACTCACAATATAAAAACAAAATAAATCGAAATTAAGTTCATCAAGGATAAATTTTCAATCGACTTTAATATGATTTTAAATCAAGTAAGTTCCAGGACTCTTTTATATGTACCCCCCTCTATCACCCGACCCCTTTCTTGATGATCCCCTCTATCCCCCAGCCCCTTTCTCCCCGAGGAGAAAGAGGAGCATGAAGCGGTGCGTATTTTGTTCCCTCTCCTTAGGGAGAGGGTGATTCCGATGCAATCGGAATCGGGTGAGGGAGTTAAAACAGAATCGTGTGATGGAAAAAAATTCTAATCAAAACTCCAAATGATTGAATGGCATATCTTTAATGAAATGTAAAAATTGGATCTATATTGAAAAGAAAGAATATGTTGACAAACAAACTTAACAAATGGAATTTGCATTAAGCATATTAATACAGTTCGATACATCGATTCACAGTAAATAAAATTGTTATGACCTTCCCGAGGAACTCCATTGCAACCTTAATGCGTTTTCAAGTTGTTCTAATGTTATAGCTCCTATATCTAAGAGTATTTCACCTACACGTCGGTTATCGCCATTTTCTTGCCTTTTCAGAGCCTCACGAATATCCTCAATTGTGCAATAACCTTCTTTTATTAGTATTTCACCAAGAAGCATTCCCTACCTCCTTAAAAATATCTTTTTCTCTAGAAATCATAAATTAAAATCTCTTCAAAAAAGAAATTAACTCCTTTTCTGCAACTTTTTAAGTTTTATTTGCAATAATCAACTATTTTTCAACATATTCATCTGTCACAACTCGACTAAACTTTCATTCGAAAATTAGATACATTTCATAAAGTGTAATAACATCAACAGGGCATCGGATAAAAATTTACCTCTAAAAAATTTTATCATGATATTGCAACTTGGGAATCGATCTTATTTTTTCGGTATTCACTTTGCATTTCTGAAACGAGAATCAGCCTAATATTTTATAGCTCTTTTAAATTGAATGTCCAAAGCCCCTTCCAAATCCTCTAATGTGATTTTTCCCATCGAAATCAAAATCTGTCCTATTCGACGTGTATCTCCCGATTTCTGAATCCTCAGAGCCTCTCTTATATCACTAATTGTGCAGTATCCTCTTCCGATAAGAATCTCTCCCAGAAGCATATTTTCCCCCTCATATAAAACACAGGTTAGTTGAAACTTCCCTGCACTTAATTCGAAATTTTACGCTCTAATATAGTCCTTTTACCTTTTGACTCAAGTTTTTATGTTGTACATTCTAAACAAGAATTGAGATTTCATTGTGTATTATCAGTTTTTTTGGGATGGGGATACCTTTTCTAGGGCGGGGAGACCTTGCCCTTAAATTGTTTTTTTTCTGGGGCGAGGAAACCTCGCCCTTACACGGTTTTTTATGTAGGGATGGGGTCTCCCCATCCCAGTCTTCTTGAAAAGATGCTTTGAAATTTATTTTTTAACTTATTATTTGCAAGTTCTTGACATTTATTTTTCGATAGATATCTTGGCATTTCGCCTTAAATAAATCAGTGAATAAGGAGGACAAAGTGTCTGCAAATGTTTTCGACCCAGGATCTATTAGAAGTATTGCGCTTCTCTCTCACAGTGGGGCAGGCAAAACGACACTTGTCGAGGCAATGCTATTCACCAATGGCATGATAAATAGAATGGGGTCGGTTGAGGAAGGTAACACGGTCAGTGATTTCAGACCCATTGAAATTGAAAGAAAAAGCTCAACAACCTTGTCCTTGATGCACATAATAGACAACGACATTAAAATAAATATAATAGACACCCCAGGATTCAGTGATTTTATTGGCGAGGTGTATAGTGCTATGCGGGTTGTTGAGGGTGGAATTATTGTGGTTTCAGCCTCGGATGGTGTCGAAGTGGGAACACAGCAGTCATGGGATTATTTAGGTGAAAAAACCAAATTGATTTTCTTGAATAAAATGGATCGAGAAAATGCCGATTTCGATAAAGTCCTCGATGATCTCAAGGAAGCTTTTGGTGATGCAATTATTCCGTTTTCTCTGCCTATTGGCGCAGCAGATGAATTTTCGGGTGTTGTAGATATTCTGGACAAGACTGCATACGAATATAGCAAAAAAGACGATGGGAAAGGCAAAAAGATTAATATTCCGGAAGAACTGAAGGATAAAGTTAATGAAATAAATGTCACCCTTGTCGAGCGAGCTGCAGAATCGGACGAATCGCTCATGGAAAAATATTTCGAGCAAGGTGAACTTTCACCTGAAGAGGTCAGGCGCGGGCTTCTTAACGGTATAACATCCGGTTCAATAATTCCGGTTTTTGTAGGCTCTGCAGCGCAGAACATTGGAATTGATATTCTCATTGATGGTGTGAAGTCGTATATTCCAGCACCTTCATTTGTCGGACCGGAAATGGGTTCTCGTTCTATCGATGAAGAACTTACTATCGAAAGAAGTCCTAACCCGAATGAACCTTTCTCTGCGCTGGTATTCAAACTTATTTCCGAGCAACATGTCGGTGATCTAACATATTTCCGAGTCTATTCGGGAAAAGTTAAGCCGGGGGATGATATTCAGAATACTATTCGCCAGACCGGCGAACGAATGGGTCAACTCTTTCTCTCCAATGGCAGAAGTCGAGAGGAAATCCCCGAGACCCAAGCTGGTGATATTGTGGCAACTGTTAAACTTCGTAATACCAAAATTGGTGATACTCTTTGCGATAAGAAGGCACGGATCGTTTTCCCTGCTTTAAATTTCCCCAAACCACTTGTTTCTGAATCTGTTATAGCAAAAAATAAAGGAGAAGAGGACAAGATTGCTCAGGGCTTATCGAGAATTCATGACGAAGACCCCACATTTTTCTATAAAGTTGATTCAGAATTACACCAGACATTAATTTATGGTCAGGGTGAGGTGCACCTTGATAATGTCGTAACTCGACTCAAGAACCGCTTTAAGGTTGAGGTTACTCTCAAAAAGCCCAGAATTCCATACAGGGAAACAATCACTAAAGCTGCATCCGACAGATATAGACATAAAAAGCAGTCTGGTGGTGCAGGAGAGTTCGCAGAAGTCGAAATGATGGTCGAACCTATTGGAAGAGGTGAAGGTTTCGAATACGAATGGAAAGTTTTCGGTGGTGCTATTTCATCTTCATTCCAAAGTTCGATAGAAAAGGGTATTAAGCAATCTATAGCTGAGGGTATTATTGCAGGTTATCCTGTTGTGGATGTTAAAGCTATTGTTGTTGACGGCAAGGAACATCCTGTTGACAGCAAGGATGTGGCTTTTCAGAAATGTGGGCGCGAGGTATTCAGACGTGCGTTCGTCAAGGCAGAACCTATTATGCTTGAACCTATTATGAACTTAGAGATTATCGTTCCGGGGGAATTCACTGGTGACATTATGGGTGATATTTCATCTCGACGCGGGAGAATTCAAGGAATGGAACCTTCAGGTACAAATCTTCAAAAAATAAGTGTTAAGGTTCCTCAGTCGGAACTTTACAAATATAGCAGCACAATTCGCTCTATGACACAGGGTAGAGGCTGGTTCAGTCAGGAATTCTCTCATTATGAGACTATGCCTAAGGAAAATGCAGACAAACTTATCGCGGAATCTCAGCAGGAAAAGGAGCAATAGTTACATCTTAATTCATATATTAGGGTATTTTGAGTCGTATATAATCGCAGCAGTTTTTTGAGTAAAAGTATGTACCACAAAAAATAGTTAACTGGCTAGTTTCTTGAAATATTTTTTAAATTTTAAAAAAAATGTTTCCACTTGCTAAACGAATTTCTTAAAATTACATTGATTAATATGAGGGTTAATCCGGTGAAAATTTTATGGAGAGCATGTGAAATAATTTTATCCTTGGCTCTTTTAACTATTCTGCTGCCATTCTTTGCAATAGCGGTATTAATCGTTCAATTGGATTCCCCTGGACCTGTGATTTTCAAGCAGAAACGTGTCGGAAGAAACGGGAATTCATTCACTCTTTATAAGCTTCGCAGTATGAAAAAGGGAGCTAACGGTCATTTTCCATCACACACTCAAATTAATGACCCACGGTTCTCACGGATTTCCCATCTCGTGCGTGCCACATGTGTCGACGAGGTACCACAGCTTTGGAATATTATTAAAGGAGATATGAGCTTAATCGGACCGCGTCCGGAACTCCCTAAAATCGTGCAAACTTATAATCTCGAACAACTTAGAATTCTCAGATTCAAACCGGGATTGTTTGGTATTTCGCAGCTGGCTTTTCGTGAGGGAATCGACTATAATAAAAAAATAGACCTGGAGAATAGATATTATCATAAAAGAACATTTTTTCAAGACTCACTGGTTTTCCTTTTTACGCCCTTAGTTTTAGTTGAACACAGTGTGAGTAAGTTTATTCCGTTCATACCCAAGAAAGCAGAATTTACTAATACATTTTGGCTTATTGCAATTATGGAAAAAAACGGCAATGGAAATTACGAATCGACAATAAAGCAATCAGATAGAGCTGAATACAAGGAAAAATCCTCCACAAAAGTTAAAGTTTAAAATTGGTAAGCCCACCAAAATTTTGAAACAACAATGGAAAATCAGCTTTGGCAAATAGTTTTCAGAGATCCTAACAAATTAGCACTTATAATTGCACTTATAATTGGCGCTGTAAGTGCTTTTCTTGTGTATAGATCCACTAATCCGGACACACCTCGTGCGATAAGAATTGCTATGGGAATTTTGAGATTCATTGCTATTGCAGTAATAATTTTTTCATTAGCTGATCCGGTTATCAGAGCGATCAGAAACAGGGAGATCACACCCTCGGTTGTGTTACTAGTAGACAACTCGCAAAGTATGAGCATTGTGGATAATACGGGAGATAGATCGGTAAAAGTCTCGGAAATTATCTCATCGAAGGTTTTGAAAAATATTTCAGATAAATATCCTGTTCATAAATTTTTATTCAGCGATTCTCTGTATAAATGGAAAGAACCCGATTTTTCTGGTCAGATTACATCTATGGGAAATGCTCTATCCGAACTTCTCGATACTGCAGAGAAGTTAGAAATAGGTGCTGTGCTTATTCTCTCGGACGGACAAAACAACATAGGAGTCGATCCTGAAATTGTGGCAATGAGCTTTCCATTCCCGATTCACACAATCGGGATCGGGGATCCAAATCCTATGCCTGATGCCATGGTTTCCGAAATTGTCGCCAATCCAGTTGCGTATGTCGGAGAAGAGCTTACTGTGTTTGCTAATATTAGGGGTTGGAGACTTAGAGGAACGCAGGTTAATGCACAACTTATAGAAAGTGGAAAAATAATAGGTACCCAACAGATAGAACTTCCTAATGAAGGACAAGTTGTAACATGCAAATACAAAGTCGAACCAAAGGAACCCGGAACGAAATATTACACAATAAGAATTCCTATTCTTCAAAACGAGGTGCTAAAAAATAACAATGAGAAATCCGTAGCAATTAAAGTTTTGCCTTCTCGAAAGGAGGTCCTGATAGCTTGCGATTATCTCTCATGGGAAGTAACATTTTGGAAACGAGCTATTGAGCGTGATCCAAACATAAAGACCTCATTGTTTGTAAAACAAGGCGTGGGTCAGTATAATCTCAGAAGAATGCCATCGCAAAAAGAAGATCTGCAACATTATGCTCTAATCGTTTTAATTAATTCAGCCGAAATTCTAACCGGCGATATAACAAAGAGGCTTGCAGAATACGTCCATTCTGGTGGTTCTATACTTCTCATTGGCAGTGAGAATTCGTTTATAGGTGGTCCTGGAATTAGAGAATTCATAGGCATTTTGCCTGTTAATCTTAATTTATCCCGAGGATTTGTTTTTATGGATATTCCAGTTAGTTCCGGACCGGATGCTTTGACTCACCCCATAACATCCATAGAAGGATTTGCACGAGAAGTGTCGAGTCTTCCACCTCTCGAGGGCATGTTTTTTTCCGCACCCAAGGAGAACTCAAAAATTCTGATGGTCGGAAAAACCGCTGATGGAATTGATTTGCCCATTTTAGCAGTCTCGGAGATAGGACTGGGGAGAAATGCTATAATAACAGGATCTCCGACTTGGAAATGGGGTTTTTTGCCCTTCGCTTACGGTAGAGATGATCGAATATTCAGGAATCTCTCGAGGAATTTGATTCAGTATTTGCTTGCAAAGGAAAAAATCGATCGATTTGCTATAATACCCGGAAAGAAAGTTTATTCAAGCGGCGAACCTGTGTATATTTCTGCAGCATTAAGAGATGAAAGTAATAAACCGGTTTCTGGGGCTATTGTTAATATTAACGTAACACTAAAAGATTCTGTCGACGATGAAGGCTTTGATTTCGAGCTTTCGGAAGTTGGGGAAGGCGTTTATGAAGCCAGTATTCCGTCTCTCGCACCAGGAATTTACGATATTAATGGAACTGCTTCAGTAGAGAGCAAGTCATTAGGAAAGGCGAAGAGTTCTTTGGTGGTTGAAAGATTCAAGCTTGAATTCGCGAGAACAAACCAAGATAATGCTCTTTTGAAAATTATCTCACAGCAAACAGCGGGAAAATACATTCCCTCGGATTCAATTTACAAACTGCTCGATATAATAAAAATTGAAAATAAAATCCGCACAGAGTCATCCGAACATGAACTATGGAGTTGGCCTGTCCTTTTATTTATAGTAATTATCGCACTCGGATTGGAGTGGATATTAAGAAAAAAATCTAACCTTTTGTAAGTTAAAATAATCCAAATAGTTCTAAGAATTTTCAAAGACATTACAAGTATTATTTTGTTACACAAGCTATTATGACTTGACTGTTTATTAGTTTATGTCTAT
This sequence comes from bacterium, assembly GCA_030613005.1. Taxonomy (GTDB): domain Bacteria; phylum UBP14; class UBA6098; order B30-G16; family B30-G16; genus JAUWMV01. Next base: position 23,669 of record JAUWMV010000014.1, read on the forward strand.
ACTTTATTTGCATATATGCAGGAGGGAAGATGAAAAAGTACGTTTACTTTTTATCTACTTTGATTTTTTGTGTCCTGTTGGTTGCGCAGGACAACTCCCCCAAGATTTATATAGGAAAACCTGTATTCAATTTCGGTTATGTACTCGAGGGTACATTTATGGTTCATAAATTCAAAGTGCAAAACAAAGGCGGAAAACCTCTTCATATAAAGAAAATCCGCACCACATGCGCATGTACTAATGCTCCAATAAAGAATAAAATAATTCAACCCGGGTCCGAAACGACTGTTTCACTGTTTTTCAATAATTCTCGATATTTTCATAGAATTGCTAAAGCTGCTATTATTTCATCGGATGATCCTAGAGCGCCTTCCGAAAAGATTACCATTATTGCTCATATGGACACCACGAAACCAAGAGTTATTACGCCAGACCCATGGGTAATCAAATTAGGTTTCGGTAAAAATATTTCTAGGGCAGGACAAGTTACAATTATAAACTCATCAACTAGTGAAATTAAACTTAGACTAATCGATTATTTTGATGACGTTCTCAATAAACCCCAGATAACCAATGAAACTGTGCCACCAAGGCAAAAAACAAAAATTGATGTTACCTTGAGAGACGAAATTACCGGTGTAAAATTCATCAAAGCATCCTTTACTGTTGCAGCATTTGACCAAAAAAATTCTGAATTGACCAGAATCACAATCCCTGTCTGTGGTGGTGGAAGTTAAACAAATCCTTATTCTTACCTCATATTGAAAACCAAAAATTGAAAAGCCGTCGAAGGAGGGCACAAATATTAAAATCTCATTAATCACTTTTTTATTCACCAAAGCAGGACATGTTTGTGCATATTTCTTGCGTATGAACTCATAGTTTCGAAGTTTTATCGGTAAGTTGTACATTTTGAATATACGATTGTAAATTTAAGTTTATGGAAATCGAAACTTAGCGAATTCTAATAATACTATTTGCGGAAATCGATATATTAAATAAATTCTATATTTAATTTTTAATAATTAATGCAAATATTAGAAGGATTCAGGGAATTATATTTCTTTTAATATGAGTTGTCATCTTAGAAAATTTCTATTTATAGGTTTCTTCTCCTTACTTAGCTTTAATGTTTTTGGGCTTACAGTGGAAATATATTACTCACCAACCTGTGAGGAATGCCACGAAATTATGGAAAATTTACTCCCCGGTCTTGTAGAAAAATACAAGGGGAAAGTTGTCCTGGATTCATTCGATATAGATGGTTCCGACCAAAATCTTGAATATCTGATGGAAAGAGAGAAGGAAGTTGGCAACGAAGGCAATACACCTCCTATTATTTTCGTGAACAAAACAATTATTGTCGGGCAAACTCGAATTAGAGAAGAACTCGATAAAGTTATTCGAAACGAATTAGAAAAGGAACCTATAAAAAAACCAGTTGAACCACCGGAGACCTCAGAAGTACCCGAAGACACAGTGTCCGTTCACAAAGTGCTTATTACCCCTAAAGTTGCACCACCTGAGACAATATTTGCCGTATTTTTCAGCGAAAAAGGTTGTAACCACTGCGATAGGATTTACTTCGATTTGAGATATCTGGCGAGAAATTATCCCTCACCAAAGAGAGATGTAGCCTTTAAATTCAGGATATTTGAGATTGAGAACTCGGAAAGCAAGGTCCTTTGCGAGGTACTATGCGAGAGAATGAACGTCCCAGAAAAGCACCGCCTTGTTACACCCTCGGTGTTTATTAATGGAATAGCGATGATACCCGGATATTATCCTCCGACATTTAACAGGCTGGATTCTGTTATCAATAATTTGAAGAACGGCAATGTAAAACTTTGGGATGCGGTAGCAGATTCAGAACTGGTTGCCGCAGATAGAAGAATTGCGAGAAGATTCTCAAAGTTTCACGTGGCACCGATTATTGCAGCTGGTTTGTTGGATGGAATTAATCCGTGTGCTTTTGGTGCACTGATATTCTTAATCACTTTTTTGACATTGGTTCAGCGAAAGAAAACTGAAATACTTCTTGTCGGAATAATTTTTACCGCAACTGTCTTTTTGACATACTATCTTGTTGGCATAGGATTTTTAAGTTTCCTTTCGTCGATACCGTTTTTCAAAGTAATTGCGAGATGGGTTTATCTTGCAACAGCTTTGATCGCGATCATACTGGGAGTTTTCTCGTTTATAGACTTTTTAAAGGCGAGAAAGGGGAAACTGAGTGAAATGACCTTACAGCTGCCAAGTAAATTAAGAAAGAGAATTCACAGAGTTATAATCGCTAAGAATGAACCGAGAAAAAAAAGGAATATTATTATAGCATCGGTAGTTACTGGCTTCTTAGTCAGCCTTCTGGAACTGGCATGCACCGGTCAGGTTTACCTTCCCACAATCCTATATGTTATGGGAGTTCCAGGCTTAAGATTGAAAGCATATTTGTACCTTTTACTATATAATCTCATGTTTGTCGTTCCGCTTATTGTTATTTTCCTAATATCGTATCTGGGAACATCTTCTGAGCAGTTGAATCTATTCCTAAAACGCAAAACAGCGTTAATAAAACTCCTCACTGCTATAATGTTTTTTGGTTTATCAGGTTTCCTGTTGTATTCTCTATTTCCCGGCTATTAATTCTCGCAAAATTACCTTCCTTATTTCAAAAAAAATTGTGGTAAAAAATCGGGGAAAATTTTTTTTTGCAAAAAAAAAAGCATTATATTCTCTAAAATTAAAGTTTTCATTTGACAAATTGGTTTAAGCGTTATATCTATTTTCATAGGAACAAAGGAGTTGGAGGTTCGATGTGGCTGGCATGCTTGGTTTAAAGAAAAAGGGAAACAAGCTCGCAGGTCTTGATATTGGTAGTTTTTTCCTGAAGCTTGTTATACTTGAAGCCGATGAAAAAGGCGGATTGCATCTTGTTGCCGCAGGGAAACGACCGTTAAACCCAGGTCAAATTGTTGAGAAAGAAATCAGAGATCATGAAGGTTTGGTTTATTCAATTCAGTCCTTAGTCGAGGAGCTTGATCCTAAACTTAGCGAGGTAGTTATTGCAGTTTCTGGACATAAGGTTTTGGTCGATAGAATAGAGCTAAGCGAGCCTGTCGGGAAAGGTAAACGATATAATCTTCTTAAAGATAAAATAATTATAGAATCGGGACAGAGAATACCTTCCGGTATAGATAGTGTGCAAGTTGACTTTGTTGAGTTGGATTCAGACGGGAAAAAGGTGATTGTACTACTAGTCGCTGCAAGAAGAGAGCTCGTCGATGATTACGTGAGTCTGGCTGTCGATGCCGGTGTTGTACCTACAATCGTAGGCTTAGAAGCCTTTTCGGTTTTTGATATTTTCGAGCATAATTACGAAATTAGCCCGGACGTTGGTTTGGCTTTAGCGGATATAGGTCATTCAACGACTAATGTGGTGTTTATTCTGGACGGTAAGGTATACAGTGTGAGAGATATAGCTCACGCATCCAAGAATGTTTGGAGCAGATTACAAAGTGAACTTAAACTCACTGCGGATGATCTTAAAAGATTCATGTCGACAAAGGAAAAAATGACGGATAATCCAGTTCTTAGACGAGCTATGTATAATGCTGCTGAAGAATTAAGTGCGGGTTTGGGAATGGCGTTCTCTTACTTCGAGAACATGACTGGTGGTGTTCAAATTGATAAGTTATATCTTTCCGGCGGCGGCGTTGGAATTACTCATCTTGTGGATTCTCTGAGTAGTAGACTTGGTGTCCCGTGCTTTGTTTTGAATCCGTTGGAAAAAATTAGCTTTGATCCGTCTATATTAAGTTCGAAGGATAAGGATGTAGATATTGAAAAGGCTGTGTATAGCGTAGCCTTGGGATTGGCTCTTAGAGGTAGGGAGAGATATGCTTAGGATTAACCTTCTGCCTCCAGAACTCAGGAAACGTAAAAAGGTCCAAATATTTGATAGGGCTTTAATTTACGGAATTATCGCTATTGTAGCAGAAATTTTACTTCTGTATTTGGTTAGTCTTTCGCAGCAGGCTAAGATTAACGAAATCGAAGGAGAAATTGGATTTATGCAAGTTGAATTAGCAAAATATAAGGATAAAATTGCTCTAATCGACGAGATAGAAAAAATTAAGGTTGAGCTCAAAACACGTATGGAAGCGGTTCAGGAACTTGAAAATAAAAGAGCATTTTGGGTGAAAATTCTTTCAAATTATGCTCAACTTATTCCAGACTTCTTATGGGTAAATAATATTACAAAAACCGGGGATAGTGGTCTTGAAAGCAAAGGTAACAGCTATAATCTCAGATCTATTGCCATTTTTCTGACGAACTTGATTAATTCCGAGCTTTTTCAAGATGTAAGTATTGGTGCAATAACTAAAACTAAAGGAAACACATACACATTCACCGTTAATATGATTATCTCGAGCGAATTTCTAACAGAGGACCTTGGCAATTTCGAAGTCGATTCAGCAGTTGTCAAAGAAAAGAAGGAAATCAAAAGAGGATTTGTCGAATCGACGAGAGAAAAAATGGGACTCGTTAGTCGAGAGGAAACAAAGATTATGTTTCAGTAATATGAAATTCTCTGTCGAATTAAAAAATTTTGGATTTGTTTAGTTTGTTAAAAGAGGTTAAAACATGGCAGACTCTGGTAAATTGGATTTTAAAAACGTTATTTTTGTAAAAATAGCAATTTTTACATTGCTCGGAATTATAGTACTATATATCTGGTTTGCGCAGGTTTACACAGTAAAAAGGAAAATCATTGATGAGAAAACTTCACAGCTTACCTCTCTGAGAGCCGATTATGAAAAGGTAAAAAGCAGTCTTGCAAGGGTCGAGGAGTTGAAATGGGACCTTCAACAACTTTTTGCTAAGTACAAATTAATAGAGGAATTGGTTCCTGAGAAGCGAGATATAGCAGATTTCATTACCAAATCGTATTTCGCCGCTAAACAGGCAGATGTTGAAATAATTAGACTCGAACCGAAGGAATCTATACCGATGACCTATTATATTCAAGATAAATACACTTTAAATATTGAGTCGACATACGAAGGAATTGGGAAATTCATTGCATTAATTGCAAATCTGCCTTTCACGGCATTAGTGGACGACGTAAATATTTCAGTGAAATCCGGAGATACTCGATCGCTTAGCATGACTGTTAAAACACATCATATGGAACCAAGTACACGAATAGCCAGCATTCAGGATTTAAGGAAAACTTCTACTGGTGGGAAAGGACCATCACCTAAAGTTACTAAAGGTGGACCACCTTCGATACCGAAAGGTCCGCCGGGAAAACCGTCAGGTTAATGCACAGGTTATTGAACTGTTAGGTTTAAATTATGAGAGAAAAAATTAAAATAACAATTTTTTTGCTTTTTCTTATACCTGGTTTTCTCTTGGCTCAGAAAGTGAAAAAATACAACGTGGATGAAGTAAGAATTCGGGGGAGAAGAGACTCTACTTTCATAACAATACTAACCAGTGGAAAACCCACTTACAATACATTCTTTATAGATATGCCCCCAAGATTAGGTGTGGATTTTACTAATGGAGTAATAAATCTTCCTCGAACAGAATATGGAGATATGCCACCCGGTATTATCGCTTCTGTGAGAGCCGCACAGTTCAAAACTGTGCCCAAACTTATTACAAGAGTTGTTTTCGATCTTGTCGAGGTTAATAATCGAATCCATGTACACGAGATTCCTAATGGTGTCAAGATATCGATTTCTACACCCATTTATCCAGAATTCGCAGAATGGACATCTGGAAGATTGAAACCGCTTCCTCCTGAAAAACCGGAAGAGGGATATCCTCCAGTGGAAGTAGAGTTCCCTGCGGTTGCTCCGACAGCTGAGGAATCGTTGTTGGCAGCTCAGGGTGAAATTTTAGCGGAATTGGCAGAATTCCTGAAACCTGAAACTTTAGTTTACCAGGCTGTTACAATGCATAACGAGACATTGGCGCTTGCCACATATATTAGAAATCTTGTGTTTTTCAAGCTACCTCCAAGAGATCCTTTTGCAACACCTACCTCAGATTACATAACTTCGATAGGCGAAGACCCAATCCCGTTGCTTGAGAATCTGACATTAGTAGGAATAGTTAAATCGGGAGATTTTTTCTTTGCTGTGTTTCAGGATCAATTGGGATACAGTTATGTGATGACTCCTGGGGACTCTATAGTCGACGGAATTGTTACAGATGTTAACGACACAAGTACAGTATTCACAATTGTAGAATTTGGACAACCCAGGAAAATTATAATACCAATATCGCAAGAAGACTAATTTTAATATAGAAAAAAGGAGCATAAAATGAAAATTGGCTCAATAGTAATAATTGGAATTTCGGTAATGTTGTTTATTGGCGTCTTGGAAGCAGCAACAATCGATAAAGTAACGATTCCCGACGTTGAATCGATTCATTTTGACAAAGTTGTGTTCCAAAATGCCCCAATTAAAAACGTTATGACATTTTTGGCAGATACTGCAGGTGTCAACATCATCGTGGATCCGGGAATGACTATATCTATCTCTCTGAAATTGGAGGATATAACCTGGAAGGAGTTTTTTGAACTTCTTATAGACCTATATAACCTGAGAGCGATTCAGAAAGCAGGATATGTATATATCCTGACCAATGATAAATATTGGACCAGAAAGTTCGATGAGCTAAGCAATATAGACAAAGAACGAGGGCAGCTTCCAACAGAAACAAAGATAATAAGAGTAAAAAATGTTACCGCTTCCGACATTAACTCATCGATACAATCCTCGTTATCACCAAGAGGTAATACAGTAGTAGACGCAATATCTAATACGTTGATAATAACAGATTTACCGGAACAATTTCCGATAATCACAGCAATGATCGACTCCTTGGATATCATGGCAAGACAGGTAAAAATTTCCTGCCAGATATTGCAGGTTGATAAGAAGTATTTGCATGAGTTCGGAGTAAGCTGGTTTGCATCAAAAACCGATAAAACAGCTGGAAATTTAGATGCAGAAATAAGCACAAACCAAGTTGCAAATAAAATTGGTACATTTACATGGGGAATTGTGAAAGCTGGAGAATTTAATTTCGATGTAAATCTCTCTGCTTATGTTGCTCAGGACAAAACCAGAATTTTAGATGAACCGCATGTGGTAACAATGGAAAATCAAACAGCAACAATCAATTCGTCCGTCCAACGTGTAATTACAAGGTTAGACGACGCTGGCAATACTATTACGGATTTTCAGACAGCAGCAACTATGTTAACAGTTACCCCAAGATTAGCCTCCGGGGACAGCATAATTATGAATGTGAGTGTTGAGAGGAGTGCATTTATGCCCGGTGCACAGGTTGAGATAATCACACGAAGTGCCCAAACCAACGTTGCCGTGGAATCTGGTGATTTAGTGGTTATTGGTGGGTTGAGTGGCGAGGAAAAAATGGAAACAGAAAATGGTATACCACTCCTAAAAGATTTACCTCTTATAGGAAGGTTATTTAAATATAGAAAAGTAGAGGTTCGTCCGTATGTGATAGTTATATTTATTAGACCTGAAATAATATGATTAAAAAAAGGTGAGGTTAATATGCTGAAATCCTTAGGAGTAATTCCTGCAAGGTACACATCTGTGAGGTTTCCCGGAAAAGTTCTCGCCGAAATCGATGGAAAACCACTTATTTTTTGGACATATGAAGGTGCTAAATCCTCACGACTTCTCGATCACCTTTTAGTCGCTACCGACGATGAGAGAGTTGCTGAGCGAGTAGAACACTTCGGCATCGATACGATGATCACTTCTATGAATTGCAAGTCCGGAACGGACCGGGTCGCTGAGGTTGCGGAAAAGCTCAGGTTCTACGATTTAGTTGTGAATATTCAAGGCGATGAACCCCTTATTACCGGTACAATCATCGATTCATTAATTGAACAGTTTGAAACAAATCCCAATATTACTGTTGCAACAATAATTGCTCCCATTCTTTCCATAGATGAATTCAATGATCCGAATGTTGTTAAGGTTGTAACGGATTCGAACGGTTTTGCAATTTATTTTTCTCGTCTACCCATACCGTATGAAACCGAGCATTATCCACCAAAAAAGCATATTGGAATTTACGCATACCGATGGGAAGAACTGATGAAATTATCGCAACTAAAGCCCACGCAGCTTGAAAAGGCTGAACGATTAGAGCAATTGAGAGCAATCGAGAACGGAATAAAAATATTTTGCCATGAATTACCCGAAGCTATAGATTTAATTAGTGTAGATACAAAAGAGGATTTGAAAAGGGTGGAAAAAATCGTAAAAAATCGGGAATAATTCATGATAAGCAGATATGTCAGATTCTTATTTTCCCTTGCAATCACAGCCATATTACTTAGCGGTTGTGCAAAACCCAAAAGAAACGCTATAGGCAGTTTTAATGTTGTATACACGTTTGTGGATAGGTCTGAAATCGACATACTGAAAGAACCTATAGAAATAGCTTTGGCTCGGGAAATTCAAACGCCACAGAAGGAATTGCTTTTTCGGGTTATTTTTAGCGAACAAAATGATTTCGAAAATGCAACCAGATACCACATAGTTCTCATCACAGCATCGATAAAATCGAATGGCGATTGGGGACACTATATCAGAAATAATCTTAGCTCAGAAGCATTAGAAGGTGTCGAAGAGGGAGAACTAAACATCTTCATTAGGAAGGATGTGTGGGCTAAAAAGCAAATATTCATAATTGTAACAGCCCGAAGTGTGCATGAACTCCGTGCCTACCTTTTAATTAATGGTGAGGGCATTTTCACTCTTGTGAATAATTTCTGCAACGAACATGTGGGAAATTGGTTGTTTGATGAGTTTATGGGGAAGTCCGAAAAGCTTGATTTTACAGAGAAAATAATCCGAACATACGGTTTCGCAATTAGGATTCCGCGAATGTTCGATTGGGAGAAAGGATTATCCAAAAATCGCTTTCTATGGCTTCGTGCAATCGATCCTGAACGCTGGGTTTTTGTCTATTGGGAGCCATTGAATTTGCTTCATTTTGGATCACCATCGTTGATATGGCTGGCTAACACTCGAGATTCTCTTTGCGCAATATACTATGAGGGTGATCAAGTGGTGAGGAATAAGCTTGTATACGAGAGGAAAACGATTGCTGGTTTGCCTGCAATAAATTATCGAGGTATGTGGAAAAATAGACAGAAGAATATCGGTGGACCTATGTTCGGGTATATCGTGGACGATATTAAACACAACCGTCGCTACATTCTTGACGGAGCAGTTTTTGCTCCCGGTGCCCGGAAAGAACCTTATTTACGTCATTGCGAAATTATCATGAATACTTTCAACCCCGATGGTCAGGGATTTATGGATTCCTTAGAAATTTTATCTTTGAAGAAAGGAAAATCTATCCTATTCTAAATTTCAATACGATTAATAAGACAGATAGCTTAGCTGATTAAAAATCACTTATCATTAATCTCAGATCTCATAAATTCCAAGTTTCCTAAACCTCTCCATATACTAACATTTACTTGAAATTTTTACTTGTCTTACCGTAACTGCGCAATAATTTAAGGCAACATTTAAAAGGAGGAGCAATGAAACGAGATTTCCTCACGATTACCGATCTTACGACAAAAGATATAACGGATATAATAAAAAATGCGATGCTTCTCAAGCAGATGTGGCGAATGGGTCAACGACCGAGTCCTCTCGAGTATAAACATGCTGCATTGTTGTTTAGGAAGCCCTCACTGCGAACGAGAGCAAGTTTCGAGGTTGGAATTCATCAGCTTGGCGGGAAAACGTTATTTTTCTCCGAGAAGGAAATCGGAATGGGTAAACGAGAGAGTGTATTCGACGTGGCAAAGGTTCTCTCACGTTATTTCGATCTTATTGTTATTAGAACATTCGATAATAATGAGGTTGTACAACTCGCAAAACATGCCGAAATTCCGGTAATTAATGCGTTAACTGATTTGCTTCATCCATGTCAGATTATGGGCGATGCAATGACTATTTTTGAGCACAAGGGAAAGATCGAGGACGTTTCTGTTGCGTTTTTGGGAGATGGCGGAAATAATGTTACAAATTCATGGCTGAAACTTGCTACTCGAATTCCATTAGACCTGCGTATAGGAACTACTAACGATAGACAACCAAATCAGGAAATATTAGAAGATGCCATTAACGCTGGATTATCAAAGATAACTGTAACATTCGATCCGGTTGAGGCTGTTAGAGATGTCGATTGCGCATACGCCGATGTATGGGCATCGATGGGTGAAAAGGATAAAATAACCGAGCGGGAAATTATGCTAAGACCGTTCCAGCTTAACAATAAGTTATTATCTCATGCTAAGAATGACGTTATTGTGTTGCATTGTCTGCCTGCGGAACGAAGCAGAGAAATCACCGATGAGGTTATGGACGGACCGCATTCGGTAGTCTTTGACCAGGCGGAGAACAGATTGCATGTTCAGAAAGCTATTATTCTGCATTTATTCAACATGTGTGTTTAGGATTATAATTATTATTTCTGTGTGATTATTTGTTGTCGATTAGAAGTGTTAGGGCTATAATGATTATTTATGTAATTTTAACAGAGAATCGGATGAAATGAAACGTTTAATATTTGAAGTCATACCACCTCCCATTAAATGGAGCAGCGAGCAAGTGGATCGATGGGCTGAACGAATTATTTCCTTTCTTCAAAAGGCAGGAATTAACACGCTCAACATTCCGGAGGTTGTCGACGAGGAAAGAGGTGGACCGAGAAGTATCCCATACACACGCAAACAACCAGTGGAAAATTTTGCTCATATAATAAGGGAGAAGGATATCTCGATTAAAACGTTATTGAATAAAATAACTGTCCGTATGCCGGAAAAGGAGCTTATTTCATGGGTCGAGCGGAGAATCGAGGAGGGTCACGAGAGTCTGATTTTAGTTGGAGGAGAGTCCCACAAGATCGACTATCCTGGTCCGTCGGTTCTCAATGCTGCAGAGAATTTAAAAAAGCGATATCCAAATATTAAATTGGGGGGAATAACAATTTTCACTCGACCTGGTGAGGCAAATAGAATTTACCGGAAACTCGATGCAGGTATAGATTTCTTCGTTTCGCAGATCGTTTTCGAGACTGCTAATATTAAGCAAGTGATTTTCGAGTTAGAGAAATTATTATCGTCGAGAGCATTGCCCGACATATTTGTTTCGCTGGCACCTGCGGCAAAAGTCAAGGACCTTATGTTCATGCGTTGGCTTGGGGTCGAGTTCCCGTCGGCTATATATTCCTATCTTATTGATAGAGACTCGGAAATTCCGACTCGTTCCCAAAACATTCTTGAGCGCTTGGCTGCAGAAATTTATGATATACAACATAAACCGAGGCTCGGCATAAATTTTGAGCACGTTATGTATTCGAATCTCGATATTTCGTTCAAGATAATCGAGCATATTAAAAGGGAGAAAATTACATGACAGAATATATGATTAATGGTATTTATCCTAGAACCGAAAGGCTAATAAAACTAACGAGGGATCTGGACAGAAATAGAGCATCGGAGGAGCAGGTTTTCGATGCTCAGGAGAATGAGCGAAAGATATTATTCGAACTTCAAAGCACCGCTCAATATTACACCGACGGCCTTTTGAACTGGCAGGACCTTAATCGACCTTTCGCGGATATTGTGGAAAACTGTCATGCTGTTTCTTTGGTTCGATTTTTCCAAACTAATTCGTTTTATAGAACAATTCATTTTACAGGTTCGCCAAATTTCCTTGAAAATAATCTGGAAAACTGGTATAATAAATACTTCTTTTATGATAAAAAATTAAACAAAAGGTTTTATGTATTTCCGTCGCCATCACTGTTTATGCGGTTTTCAAGTGGCTTAGAGATGTCGGCTATTATAGAAATCTTGTATCGTGCAGCGGAATTTGTGGACAGTATAAGTCCTGGAGCATTAGTTTTCGCTGAACCATTCCTGGACGACGAACTGATAAAAAACCCAGAATTATTGGGAGATTTTTTCAGCCGATTGAGAATGAATCTCAAGTCGAAGATATTTATTCATACATATTTCGGAAATATTACACAGAGACTCCGGTTCTATCACTCCCTTCCCGTTCATGGTCTCGGGGTAGATATGTATCGCACATCTATTATGGATTTATCGGGAAAATCCTGGCCCAAGGACATGGGTTTTATTGCTGAAATTATCGATACAGAAAACACACTTCTCGAGGATATAAACTATCTTAATGACCTCATAGAAAAATTACAGGAGCTTGTCAATCCTGCATTTATAATAGTTTCCGGGAATGCAGATTTTCAGTTTCTGCCATACGATTTTGCAGTTAAGAAAATTAAAATTTTGAAAAATCTTAGGAGTTAATAAATGAAAGTAAAGCCACTGACAACCCATGAGGTAGGAAGTCTCGCAAAGCCCAATTGGCGTGTTAAAGCGCTCACTGGGAGGACACTATCCGATCGAGACATTGAACAAGCTGCGGAATGGTCCGCAATCCTCGAGCTTAACGGTGATTCGAAACAGCTTATATCGATATTAATTAAAAGGGAAAATTTCTCAGATCAGGATAAAGCTACTATTAGGAAATTCTCAGGAATTTTCGGTACGAGACTGCTCGAGAAATCGGGACTGGATTTGGTTTATGATGGCGAGCAAAATCGAATCGAGATGTATGAGTTCCCGATCCGTCGTTCTGATGGTTTCAATTTTTTAGGACATGTGCGAAGTTTTGATAATAAATACTATAGAAAGGCACGCTGTGTTGAGAAGCCATCGGTTAGAGAGTTATTCCATGTTGAGGAATTTCTCGAAATAAAGTCGTATGCATCGAAGCCGCTTAAAGTTCCCATTACAGGCGCTTATACTATTGTGGATTGGTCCTTTGATGAGCACTATATGAAACAGCTAAACATAACCGATACCGATTTCCTCAGAAAGCGTCGTAATGTTAGAGCGGAGTTCTTAACCGATGTGAGCAGGGAGCTAATTTATCCTAACATCCGTGCCTTGATTAAAGCGGGAGCGAAGTATATTCAAATCGATGAGCCAGCTGCCACAACAAAACGTAACGAGATCGATCTATTCATTCAATCGGTGATAGATTCTGTGGGTGACATCTCGAATGAAATGTTTTTGACTCTTCACATCTGCTTCTCAGATTACACTTTGTTGTTCCCGGGAATTCGAAAGCTCGAGGGCATTGTGAACGAGATACATCTTGAGTATGCCAACCGCGACACTCGTGAGCTTGGAACATCTTCGAACAAGCGAAAAGGTTACAAGCTATTGGATACACTTAAAAATTACGATTTTATCGTTGGATTGGGTACTATCGATGTGCATACGGATTTTGTCGAGCCTGCAGAACTTGTTCGCGATCGAATTCTCTATGCGGTAAATAAAGTGGGCGATCCAGAAAAGATTTTCGTTGCGCCGGATTGTGGGCTTAGAACACGTAATTGGAGGATTTCCTTCGAGAAACTTAGAAACATGGTCGAGGGTACTCGCATGGCGGAAAAGATTCTCGGCTTAAGATAATATTTTTCAATTCTATTTTTTAGATTTTATTTAATATTGGATTATTTTATGTAACCTTTGGAGGTTTGAAATGCTTAACAGCGAGAAAGTTAGAATAAGGGGATGATTAATTTCGATTCAAATCTCAAAAATAATATTCTCAAATCCGATATTCTATCATCCGATTAATGTTAAATAATTCGGACAAATTGCATTCCCGGCAGCTGTTTTATCAAACCCTTAAGTTCAAGCTGCAACAGAATATTCAGCAACGAGGGCGTATTAAAACCGGCGTTCAGAGCTAAAGCATCGATATGTATCGGTTCATATTTCAACTGCTCAAAAACTTTCCGCAAATCCTCGCTAAGATTCTGAATGGTTTCGTAACCTTTACTAACAGTTTCTTGCTTAACTACATCGATGCCAAGTTCTTCTAACACATCAGAAGCATTTGTAATTAAATGAGCTCCTTTTTTAAGCAAAGCATTGGTTCCTTTGCTTTGGGAGGTGGAGGGTGAGCCAGGAACTGCAAAGACTGGTTTGCCTTGAACTTTCGCATGCTCTGCTGTAATCAACGCTCCGCTTCTCTCGCCAGCCTCGACAATTACAGCACCCATAGATAATCCGCTGATAATCCTGTTTCGACCGGGGAAATTAAATGCTTCAGGCGGTGTTCCGGGCAATAATTCGGATATCACAGCGCCGTTTGCGATAATTTTTTCTACAAGTCCCCTATTTTCTTTCGGATAAATCGTATCTAGACCACTTCCAAGAACAGCAATAGTTCTTCCGTTAGCTTTCAAAGCAGCGATATGAGCTACGCTATCGATTCCAATAGCCAAACCGCTAACAATTGTTAACCCGTATTGCGCCAGTTCAGAAGCCAGATTTTCGGTGAATATTTTCCCGGTAACACTCGGTCTTCTCGTGCCGACAATAGCTATGGCTCGCTCGTCCTGAGGAAGAATCTCTCCGTGAACAAACAAAATCTGTGGTGCGTGCGGGATATCCAGAAGATTCTTTGGATAACCTTCATCTCCCCATATGAAAACCTTCATTTTCGCTTTTTCAATACTTTCAATTATTTGGTCTATTTTGCCGACTGCATCAGAGCTAAGAATATTTGAAGCAATTCTATCGCCTAATGCCTGAGCCAGAATTTCGTAATCTGCAGAGATAATAGCTTCCGGTGAACCGAACTGTGCTAATAACGATCTAATCTTTACCGAACCCAATCCTTTAGTTAACAACAATCTGAGAATCGAGCTTAATCTTTCCTTGCTAATATTCAAGCTAACCTCCTATTTGTCATATTACGAAACGTCGATGCGAGCATTTGCAATCTCTTCATTACTCAAAAGTTTATAAAGATAATTCAGAAGTTCCTTCAAACCGCTTCCGGTAGCGGCACTTATAAGGAATATCTTCTTTCCAGTGTAAATATTGATCCAGTCCTTTTTAAGAAGTTCATCTGAGGCTGCATCTATTTTGTTTAACGCAATTATACCGGGTCTTCTTAGAAGTTCCGGGTTATATTCTCTGAGTTCCTCAAGAAGAGTAGCGTATGCGGCGATTGGATTATCGAGTATGTCTAAAAGGAAAATTAGAATTTTAGTTCGTGAAATATGCCTTAAAAACTCGAGACCCATGCCTTTCCCTAAATGAGCTCCCTCGATTATCCCGGGAATATCTGCCAGCACAATCCTTCTGTATTCGGACAGTTCAGCAATGCCCAAGCCGGGATATTTCGTTGTGAATGGATAAGATGCAATTTTCGGGTTAGCTCGAGTTAATCGCGAAAGAAGAGTCGATTTACCAGCATTAGGAAGCCCAACTAATCCAACGTCAGCGATCAATCTTAGCTCGAGAATAATCCAGTATTCCTCGCCAGGTTTGCCTTCCTCGCATATTTCCGGTGCTTGATTTTGCGGCGTTGTGAAGAAAGCGTTGCCACGTCCTCCTCTTCCGCCACGAGCCACAATATAGTTTCCCTCGATAAAATCTATAATTACTTCTCCGCTCTCCTTGTCAACAACTAATGTTCCCGGAGGAACCTCTACGATAAGATTCTTGCCGTTTCTACCATCGCGATTTTTGCCCTCACCGTTGCGACCTCTTTCTGCTTTAAGATGTCTTTTATAATATAAATCTAAGAGAGTGTGCAATTTTGGATTAACTCTAAGAATCACGTCGCCGCCTTTGCCACCGTTGCCGCCAGCCGGTCCACCCAACGGTTTGTAACTTTCTCTTCGGAAAGCGATGCAACCGTTACCACCATCGCCGCCTTTTACGTATATTTTTATTTTATCGATGAACAATTCTTAACTTTCCTCGCTTGATTTTATCCTCAAAAATGCCAGTAATTAAAATATCATCGCCCATCCGTTTCGTTTCCACATTAATTAACTTTTTAGCTTGCGAAATTGTCGATGCAAGTTCGGCAGAAATAGCAGTGATACCGCTCCTGCCAATTATTTTCGGAGTGATAATCACATACAATCTGTCAGCTACGTTCTCCGTCACAGCCTGCCCAAGCAATGTCGAACCACCCTCCATAATTGCGGATATCAAATCATTTTCTGCAAGTTTGCGAAGAACCCAGCCAATTGTGGGTCTGCCGTTGTTTTCGAAGTGCCATATCTCGATATCTCCTTCAGGTTCACAATCGATCCACGGAGAAATGTGCGACGTAACTAATATTGTCCGAGCCTTATTATCGTTGAAAATATTGTAGTCGCATCGCAGTTTTCGCATTCCGCCGATGATAACACGCACAGGATTCCTACCCTCGATATTACGCACAGTAAGCTGTGGATTGTCCTTTCTCAACGTTCCAGCTCCAATGATAACTGCATCGTGAGTGTCTCGTAACATATGAGCGAATCTAAGCGACTCTTCGCTGGATAGCCATCGTGACGAACCGTCAGCAGCAGCAATTTTGCCGTCTATGCTTTGAGCCCATTTGATGGCAAGGTATGCTCGGTTCTTAGTTATATATGTTGCGAAGTGCTCGATTAATCTGCATGCTTGTGTTTCTAATATCCCTGTTGTAATTTCGATTCCTTTGTTTCGCAGAATATCTATCCCGCGACCTTCAACGCACGGATTAGGATCTATCGCACCTATTACGACACGTATGAAACTCTCCTCGGCGATTCTTTGTGCGCATGGTGGACGCTTGCCCCAATGGCAGCACGGCTCGAGTGTTACATATATTGTAGCCTTATGAAAGGAGTTAATGCCGTTTTTTTTTGCATCGTTAATTGCTTCGATTTCTGCATGATCTGCACCTGCCTTTTTGTGCCAGCCACGACCTGCAATTTCACCGTCGATAACAATAACAGCGCCTACAGGTGGATTAGGCGATGTTCGACCTAAGCCTTTCCGTCCGAGCATTAATGCTTCGCTCATGAATTTCTCGTCTGCGATAATCATATATTAAATTTACTGGTTTAACAATTTTGGCACAAGCAAAAGCATTATTGAATGGACATTCTTGCTTTCATTTAATAATAGACTATTTTAAGCACATGAAATTTCGGTTCTACACAATAGCAACTGTAATATTAGTAGCGGAGATTTTCGTAGCATCTTCCTTTTCCACAACGAAACAACCAATGTTCTTCCCGTGCATGGACAAAGTAATCCATTTCTGCGTTTTCGCTGTGATAGCTGTGTCGTTGACCGGTGCGTTGCGTGAAAACTCAAAAGTTCGAAGAGGTTATTGGGTTCTTGCAGCTGTTCTTGTGGCGATATACGGGGCTACAGACGAGTTTCATCAGTATTTCGTGCCGGGAAGAGAATGTTCGATTTTAGATTGGTTTGCGGATGCCACTGGTGCATTTGTTGGCGCACTGATATTCTCCAAAATTCTCAAAAAGGAAAAATTAAATACCCATTCATCCACTGAAAACCAATAATATGAGAATTCAAAAATAAATTGGTAATTCTCATGAAATTAAGCTTTAATATTTCTGCTCCCAGGCTTAGTAACTGGGCTTCCACTCTTGCAAAGTGGACAATTGTTTGGCTCGTAAGTTGTTATCGTTAGCTTCAACAAAGAAATAAAGGGAATATCCCCAAACGGAAGCTCTCTGTTATCTGATCTATCTATAATAGTTAATATAGCCACTGGAATTCCGCCCAAATCTCTCAGAAGCGAAACGACCTCCATGATAGATTTACCGGTAGTAGCCACGTCCTCGACGACAACGAATTTCGATCCCGGTTCGATACTAAATCCACGTCTAAGTTTTGGTTTTCCGTTGACTTTTTCAACGAAAATATGCGGTTTTTTTAAAGCTCTTGCTACCTCATGCCCGATAATTATTCCACCCAATGCTGGAGACGCAATCACATCTGGTTGCTCAAGTCCCGATAACTTCTCGGCGAGAGCTACACCCACTTTTTTTGCATAATCCGGATACTGAAGCAATTTTGCGCATTGGATGAATCTATTGCTGTGCAAACCGGAGGATAGCAAGAAATGACCATCCAAAATGGCTCCGGTTTTCTCCAAAATATTCAACAGTTCTTTGGTATTCATTGTATCTCTTATACTTGCTAATATGTTATATTTATTATGATACTTCAGTTATAGTTTTTCTAATATTGTCTCTTAACTCGATAGCAGCTTTTCTCGAAGCATCCGCGAAATCAGATCCAGAGGATGCATACAAAATAGACCGCGATGAAGATATAAGCGGTGGAAATGCATCTTTTGTTCGTCCGTATTTAACACATGTTTCGAGATAACCGCCTTGTGCACCGATGCCCGGAACGAGGAATGGCGCTCTCGGCGCTCTCCTTCGCGCATTCAGATAATTGCTCGGATGCGTTGCTCCAACTACAAGTCCTATCCGAACTCCCCATTTATCTCCCCATAACGATACTTTCTCTGCAATACATTTGTAAAGGTCGTCGCAGTTTTCGCAGTCTAATGTTTGAATGTCGCTGAAGCCTTTATTGCTTGTCATACATATTGCAAAAATTCCCAATCCAGCCTCCACAAACGGGAAAAAAGAATCGCTCCCGATATACGGATTCAGCGTGACAGCATCAGCACCGACAATCTTTGAGGTAAAATCGGCATACCGTTCCGCTGTGTGTGGAACATCGCCGAATTTTGCATCCAAAAGCACTGGTATTTCCACCGGAATATAACGTACGACTTTCTCGAGTATATTTACACCGTCGCTACCCAAATCGAGGAAAAACGCGAGATTAGGTTTATAGGCACAGACCAGGTCCTTTGTTGCAGCAATTATTTCTTGACAAAAGTTAAGCACTCCATCTGCGGAACCGCTAAGATTTGCCGGTAGCTTTTCCGGAACTGGGTCTAAGCCAATAACGAGCCAAGAATTGTTGGTTTGTGCTGCTGTATTGTATTTTTTCCAGAACAATGTGTCTTTCATATCTTCTCCTTATGGAATTTTTAATACTTTGTGAAGTTGGAAACTGAGACGAGCATTTAAGCCATCGGAAATGATCCATTCTGCGAGCCTTCGAGCAGAGGTTCTGCCCCAGCATGGCTGAAAGTATATTACTGCATCCATATTACGTTTTTTGATGAATCTCTTAGCCCAATTGTAATCCTTTTTGTCGGCGATAATAAATGTTATTGCATCTATCGGTCGCAGTAGATCAAGATTTTCTTTGTGATGGCTGTTTACCTCGCCGCTCGAGGGTGTTTTTACGTCCATGGATATTCTGACACCTTCGAGGAGAAATTTTTCGATAGGAACAGAACCGTTGGTTTCTATGAGAACTTTTTTCCCAGCCTCGAGCCATTTTTTAACTAACTTATTCGAGCTTTTTTGAAGTAGCGGTTCACCACCGGTAAGCAATATCCATTCCGATTTTGCCAGAATACCTCTATCAACAATGTCGGCAAAGGGAACTTCAGAACCACCTCGATGAGCTTCTGGAGTGTCACACCAGGTGCAGTGGAGATTGCAACCTGCAAGGCGAATTAGAATACATGGTTGTCCGGTAAGCATTCCCTCGCCTACAAGAGTTGGTGAAATTTGAAGCACCCGCATTTTAAATAGTTCCTTCAGTAAAATGCAAACTCGATCAATACTCCCATATTTTTAGATATAAATCCGTTGGTTATTAACTTGTTATTAGTTTAACCAATTCACCTGCATAATCCAGTTTAAATTTCGAAAAAATAATATTCGTGCCCAAAAAGTTGAAAATTTGCAGATCGTCCAGTCCGATTGTCGGTGATTATTATTTTCTTATAGATGCATTAAATCGGTTGCAGAGACTTCTTAAAATGCCTTCGAATTTTTGATTGACCTCCTCATCGGTTAATGTTCTGTCCAAAGCTCTGAATGTGAAATAAATTCCTAATGATTTTTTATTCTGAGGGATTTGATCTCCTCGATACATATCGAAAATTCCTATTTCTTCCGCATCGGGTGCGATTAATTTCGCTTCTTTTATAATATCGTTTGCGATAATGTGTTCGTCGATGATAAGTGCTACATCCCTTCGAATTGCCGGGAAACGAGAGAATTTTTTATATTTGCGTCTTTTTAGATAATATGGCAATAATGTTTCAAAATTCAAAACCGCAAAGTGCACATCCTTTTTTAAGTCGTATTGCGACCAAAGCTCATTATTTAGTGTTCCTATATAGCCAATTTTTTCGTTCGCTATTTTAACAGATAAAGCTGTTCTCGGTTTTGCGTATGGAAGTTCTGTCATATCCATCTCAAAATTAACCTCGAGCTCTTTTCCAATTGTTTCTACAACGCCTTTTATGTCGTAAAGGTCTATTGATTCATCTATAGAATTCCATCCTATAGGGTTTCGCATGCCGCCACACACAAGAGTTACAAACTTCTTTTCGGTATACTCGTTTTCGACATAATATCCGAAGTCGATTTCGAACATTCTAACGGATCGGAATCCTCTGTTGAGATTTCGAGCAACGGCTGCAATTAACGTGGGCAATGGATTGGGTCGCATAACCGCAAGGTCCTTAGAAATTGGATTGCTAAGCTCTACGAGTGGTTTTTCAGCGAAAATTTCCAGCAACGACCGATTACCCAACGGATCGCAGAATGCATACCGAAAGCCTAACCCGGCAATGTAGCTCTGAAGGAAATGATCGAATGTAATTTCGTCAGGAATATTGGGCGGTATAGGTCCTTGTGCTCTCAATAGCGGTTCGATAAGGTCGAGACCATAAATTCGTCCGACTTCTTCAACAAGATCAGCCTCGCAAGTAACATCTGGTCTGAATGTGGGTACTTCATAAGTTGCTCCATCTGCATTCTGTGAAACAATATCGAAGCCAAGGCACACAAGTATTCGTCGTGTGTCATCGGTTGGGATATTTATCCCGAGCAGTCGTTTAACTTTGTCCGATGTTAAAGTTAAGAGATCTGGTTCGACTGGATGAGGATATTCATCCACTGAGGTATGGATCGTTTGTGCATCAGCGAGCTGTTCAGTATAATATGCGACAATATCCGCAACAATTGGCGGAACCTGAGGATCGACTCCTCGTTCGAATCTCATCGAGGATTCAGTATTTAGCTCGGTAATTTTCTTCGCTCGTCTAACGCTTGACGGAGAAAAATTTGCAACCTCGACCAGAATATTCCTCGTATCATTGTCCACCTCGGTATTAATGCCACCCATCACACCCGCAATAGCCACAGACTGCTCTGGTGTAGCAATCATCATTATTTCGGAAGATAATTTTCGTTCCTCCTCATCGAGAGTGATTATAGATTCATTTTCCCGAGCTTGCCGAACAATAATTGTTTTACCCAATTTATCGGCATCGAATGCATGGATAGGCTGCCCTGTGAGGAGCATAACATAATTAGTTAAATCGACGATATTGTTAATAGGACGCATCCCTAACAGTGAAAGCCGAGACATTAGCCACAAAGGCGAACGCTTAACTCTTATACCTTCGATAAGCCTGCCAACGTATCGAGGGCAGTTGGGTGTATCGAGCACAACGGTTACTCCACCTGTGTCGTTAATGCAGTTCTCAGGATGAAGAATTATCGGTTCCCACGGTTTGCCTGTTATTGCTGCAATCTCCCGAGCTAAACCCCATAAACCATAGCAATCTGGACGATTCGGGGTTATTTCAAATTCGAAAATGATTTCGTTATTATATCCTAAAATTTCACTAATATCGGCACCTAGAACTGTACTATCAGGCAAATGCAACAGCGAATCCTTTGGCGTACCCAAACCAACCTCCACACCGGAGCACAGCATACCCTCGCTTTTGTCGCCGTTTATTTCCTCGATGCCAATCTCAATATCACCAAAAATTTTAGCTCCCGGCTTGGCAAAAGGTGCTATAAGACCAACCTCGATATCTGGAGCGCCGCTTAATGTCGAAAAAATTGCTTTGCCATCTGTGACAGTGCATTTGCTCAGCCCATGCTTTGGCGTATCCCGGTCGACTTCTATAATTTTCGCAGCTATAACACCATCGATCCACATCGACGGGTCGATTAATTTCTCAACTTCACTGCCGGTCATCGTGAATCTTTCTGCCAGTTCGTCTGGAGCAAACGGGAAATCGATTAATTCCTTTAATATTTTGTAGGTTGCCCTCATATACCTCCATAAGAATACTTATTCTTAAAAATGATTGCTAAATTTGGTTTTAGCAAATAGTTTTATTGTGTGACTATGAGAAGATATTATTATGAAATAAAAAGGAAAGTAAGTAGTCCATTTAAAATTAGAAACGCCTTGTTAACAGTATGGTGGGGTTTCTTTGTGGGCGTGGTTTTTCCCGCATTAATCCTTACGATTGTATATATTCTCTATGCACCGACTCTTCCCGATCCATCCGTTCTCGAGGACTATCGTCCACCGGTTGTAAGCAGAATATATTCCTCTGACGGTGTTATGCTCGCTGAATTCGCGGGGCAGAAACGGATTTGGGTTCCTTTGGAGGAGGTTTCTCCATATTTCATTAAGGCGTTGATGGACACCGAGGATAAAGGTTTTTTATCCCATTGGGGATTGGACGTTGAACGAATCTTTGCTGCATTATTAGCAAATATTCAAGCCGGGAAAATAACTCAGGGTGGAAGCACAATAACTCAGCAGTTGGCAAGGGAACTTTTCCTAACTCGGCAGCAGATACTTACGCGAAAAATTCGTGAAGCACTGACAGCTATTAGGGTCGAGCATAAATACTCCAAAGAGGAAATTCTGGAATTGTATGTAAATCAGAACTTCATGGGCAAGGGGGCATACGGTGTTCAGGCAGCATCGCAAACATATTTCGGTAAGGATGCATGCGATCTTGGTCCAGAGGAGGCTGCTATGCTCGTGGGTGTGTTGAGAGCACCATCGTTCTATTCCGCTAATCTGGAGAGAGCTTTACGAAGACGTAACTTAATTCTTTCCATTATGAACAAAAGCAAGATAATGGATGATGAATGCCCTATTGATAATATTGATTCACTTAAGTTTATACTGTATGAATTCCCATCCAGAGTACGTGGTATTTCCTGGAAAGCGCCTTATTTCGTCGATTATGTTAGAGCAGTTCTTTCTAAGAAATTTGGGGAGGACTTTTTATATTCGGCAGGAGTTACAGTATATACAACATTGGATTATGAACTTCAAGTGGTCACCGAAGATACACTTGTAGGAAGGCTTCGTTCTATGCAACGTGGCGTCGAGATTACACACTACGATGATGATTCAACTTATACAGAATGGGTTTTCGACAGCACCACAGGGGATTCAACTCGGCAGTGGAAACAGGTTAATGGTGCGGTTTTCGCGGTTGAGAACGGCTCAGGAAAGATACTTGTTATGGTTGGCGGAAAGGACTTCCTGCAAAACCAGTACAATCGAGTTACGCAAGCTATCCGACAACCTGGATCGTCCTTCAAGCCGTTTGTCTATACTACAGCTTTAGATAATGGAAGTCAACCAATGGATCGGATCGATGATGTTCCCGGTGTTTGGCCAATGGAAGAAGGTGAGGAATGGCGTCCCGGGAATTACGATCACAAGTATATGGGAGAAATAACGCTAAGAGAAGCCCTTGCACAATCCAGGAATCTTGCTACAGTCAGGCTCGCAGAAAAATATGGAGCAAAAACTGTGTCTAAATATGCTCATAGGATGGGAATCACTACGCCAATGGATCCTGTTCTATCACTTGCTATAGGTTCCAGCGGAACTAAGCTCTGGGATATGGTCACTGCATTTTCCGTTTTTCCAAATAAAGGTGTTAGGATTAGACCGTATGCGATTGAACGGGTTATTGACAGAGACGGCACAATGATTTATAAGGATCCAGTCGAGAAAACTGAGGTTTTGTCTAAGGGAACAGCATATGTTATGCTCTCGATGCTTAAAAGTGTCATCGCATACGGTACTGGAACCGGTGTTAGACGATTCGGTTTTCTTCATCCCTCTGGTGGAAAAACCGGCACCACCAACGATTACTCCGATGCATGGTTTATTGGTTTCACTAAAGATATGACAGCAGGTGTTAGAGTTGGATATAATGATATGACAAAAGTCGTTCGGGATGGATCGATTGGTGTCACTGGTTCATACGGTGCTCTTCCTACATGGACTAAATTAATGATTGCAGCGCATCCGTTTTATCCCACAGCCAAAGATAGCTTCGATATTCCATATGACGAGGTAGTTTTTCTCGATGTATGCAGGATATCTCACGAATTAGCCACTCAGCGGTGTATAAAGGTTAGAGAAGTTTTCCTTCGCAAGAACAAAGTTCCAACTAGATACTGTCCTCTTTCTCTCTCAGAGCATGATACCTTAAAAATTCAGCGACGATTTATCCCTGAGGACGAATTTACACCCACTACAATCGATGACATAGATAACCAGCAGAGGAAACGTCAGGGACTATAATATGTGTCTATAATGAGTAACAACGATTAATCGATTAGATGTGAAATTGAGATGGTTTACAAATGTTATACAAGAAGTTGATTGGAACGAGGTTTATAACCTATAATAAGCTCACTATTTTTAGTAATATCTATGTATTGTGGTGAACTAACATGAACTGCTTTATATTAAAAATAAAAATCGTTGAATTTGGAGGTTGAGATTAGTTGGAAATTATTTACAGCAATGGTTTTGATTTCTCTAATTTCAATTGTTTTACCACAATGGGAGAAAGCGTTTGGTGGCAGAAGTTCCGATGTAGGCTATGATGTTATAGCGGTATCTGACGGTTTTGTAGCATGCGGAAATACGCATTCGTTCCCATATCCCAGAACAGACAGCGATGTATACATACTCAAGACTGACACTTTTGGAAATTTGCTCTGGTCGAAGTATTACGGTAGTACATACAATGACGGCTCGAGGGCAATAATAGAGGACAACGAAGGCAACTTTTTATTGGTCGGATTTACGCAGCGAGACCCATCGAGAAAGAACGATGTATTCTTAGTAAAATTCAATTCAGAAGGTGAATTTAGAACATACCGAACATACGGAACCGATAAGGATGAATTGGGTCTTTCCATTGTCAGATGTGCAGATGGTGGGTATCTTATTGTTGGCAGAACCGATTCTCCATCCCCAGATGATTGGGACATCTACGTTCTAAAAATAGATTCACTATTCGATTCTATTTGGACTAAGACTATCGGTGGCAGCGGCTGGGATGAGGGCAGAGATGTAGAAAAGTGTGACGATGGAGGTTTTGTTATCGCTGGTTTCACGTATTCTTTCGGTATGGGGCAAAGCGATGTGTATCTTGTTCGAATTGATAGCACTGGCGATACTCTTTGGTCGAGAGTTTACGGTGGGGAGTTACGGGATGAGGCAAATTCTGTAATGCAGCTCGATGACGGTGGTTTTATTGTAACTGGTTTAACTCAATCATTCGGAGAAGGTTCAAGCGACATTTGCATTCTGCGAACCGATCCTGACGGTGATACAATTTGGACAAGAACGATAGGAGACGAAAACCGTCAGGAGGGTAATTCTGTTGTAGTCACAACAGAGGGTAACTTTGTTATTGCAGGAATAACAGAGTTCCCAGTAACAAGAGGACAGGATGCATATCTAATCTGCATCGACCGCGAAGGCGAACTGATCTGGAGCAAGAATTATGGCGGTATTAGGTTTGATAGAGCAATCGCACTTGCAATAACCGACGATAAGGGATATATATTCGCAGGGAGGACTAAGTCTATTGGCAGTGGTAACAACGATTTATACATTGTGAAAACAGATTCTGTTGGATTCTCGGAAATTGCTGATACAGATTTACTTCCAAAGCAAATCGAGCTTAATGTATATCCTAATCCATTTAATTCTGCCTGTTCGATTGAAATTACCGATTACGATGGATTAACAACTCGACCAGATGTTCTAAAGATATTCGATTTACAAGGGAAAATGGTGGATGCTTTCGTGCTCGATCGGAAAAATCACAAACAGAAAAAACAGTTCGCTTTTTCATATTCGTTTACTTGGAAACCGCGTGAAACCACGAAAAACGGTATTTATTTAATACGAATATATATCGATAATAAAACTTTTGTGAAGAAGGTTTTGTATTTGAAATAATAAAGCATGGAGGAGAGTAATGAAACTATCAACAACGTTCGTTTTGTTTCTATGCATAACCGCAGCGATTGCTCAGACCGATATTGTAGGCGAGACATGGGGAGTTTGGGATGCATCGGGGTCGCCGTATAGGTTGCTGTCGGATACTGTGATCGTTCCCGCAGGAAATTCGCTGGTTATACTGCCCGGAGTGGAAGTGCAAATAAGTTCTGGATGCGTATTTGTAATCGATAATGGTGCAAAATTAATCGCTCGGGGCGAACGTACCGATTCTATATACTTTACTGCTTCAGATATAAGTCGTAGGAGCAACGGAATTGTGTTAAACCATTCTGTTGGCTGTACGCTCACCTTTTGCAGGATAGAATATTCACAAAAAGGTGGTTTGCGTATAATTAATAACAGCCCTCTAATAGCATCTTGCAATATAATAAATAACACAGCTTCAGCACTTAATGGCGGTGGGATTTCCATTAACGGTGGAGATCCTGTGATAACTTATTGTAATATATCTGGCAATAGTGCATCAGGTGGTGGTGGTATTTCTGCTGATAACAATTCGAATCCTATGATTCTTCTCAACACAATTTCCGACAACACTGCAGACAGAGGAGGTGGAATATATTTCATAAACTCGTGGGGCGAGATAAGAGGAAATAAAATTGCAGATAATATCAGCACGACTATTGGTGGTGGAATTTATTGCTTCCATATCGATTCTAATACAGTAATAGTTATGAATACCATTACAGATAACGAGGCTCAGAGAGGAGCTGGCATTTTTTGCCCGTCTGGTGCTATAATCGAGGAGAATTTAATCGCAAATAACGATGCCAGTCAAAAAGGCGGTGGGATACACATTTCTGGTGCATGGGCACATATAACGAGGAATTTAATAAAGGGAAACACAAGTTCTCTCGAGGGTGGAGGTATTTTGTGTAAATATGGGGAACATGTTTTCGATAACAATATAATAACGGAAAACCGTGCAAGACTGGGTTCCGGTGGAGGGTTTTGTTTTACAGTAGAATCTAAGGCTATACTTATAAATAATACAATTGTGGGCAATAGTGCAGCAAATATCGGCGGTGCTATTTATTGCTACGACAACTCGTATCCAATCCTGTTTAACAACATTATATGGGAGAATTCACCGCGAAGTGAATGGGAAATCTATTTGGACGTGCTAAGCGCACCGGCGCAGATGTTTGTGGCTCATACATTGATAGATACGACAAAGTGTACATTTATTGGCGCAGCGGAATTCCACTGGGGACCGGAAATTATTAATGGTGACCCTATTTTCGTTGAATCCGATACATTATTTCATATAAGATGGCGTTCGCCATGTGTTAACAAGGGAGCGGAATTTGTCGTTACTCCGGTAGGTGATACTGTTTGGGCTCCGCACATAGACTTCGAAGGTGAGTTGAGACCGCAGAGAACAGAATGGGATATAGGCGCTGATGAGTTTCCGTACCTATCTATAACAGAACACGAAAAAACATTGCCAAAATATTTGGACATCGCAATAAAACCCAATCCTTTCAATTCCTCATGTGAGATAAACGCTCCGGAAGCTTCGAGAGTGGACATAATTGATTTAAATGGTCGGATTGTGCACACAATGCGAACAAATCTTGATATCTGGCATCCATCGAAGAATATCGGCAGTGGGCTTTATACTGTTCGAGCCACTCGGGACGGAATTTATACAACCACAACTGTTATCTACCTTAAATAGAAATACAGATTTATAAGCGAAATTTTTCCCTTCACCCGATTCAGATTATATCGGAACCATCCTCTCCCCGAGTAGAGGGAACTGAAAACGAATCACTTCATTCTCCCCTTTCTCCTT
>JAUWMV010000029.1 GCA_030613005.1 bacterium
AGAACTTATTTGGTCATCCGAAAGTGGAGAGTTCTTACCCTCATTTTTTATCACTTGACGAATTTTTTCCTTAACATAATCAGGCGTTACTTGATCACCGTTATCGGAATTCAAACCTGTTGTGAAGAATTTTCGTAACGGTAACGTTCCGAATGGAGTTAAGACATACTTACCTCGTACAGCTCTAGATATTGTTGCTGGATGAACTCCTACTTCTATAGCAATCTTTTCCATTGTTAATGGTTTGAAATTAAGCGGACCGTTTTCAAAAAAATCCATTTGAGTATTTAGTAATGCAACCATAGTTTTCTTAAGAGTCTCCTTTCGTTGTCTAAGTGCATCGATCCACCAGCGTGCAGATTCAAGCTTTTTTAACAAAAAGGATTTGGTTCTATCAGGAAGGTTGCTCGCTTGTTTCAGCAGTCTTTGGTAGTGTTTGTTTATCGAAAGATCGGGTATTCCTCTGTCGTTGTAAATAATACACCATTCATTGTCTTTATCCTTGTAAACTGAAATATCCGGTTCAATTTGCATTGCGAGAAGACCTCTACCCTCAGATGGCATGAAAGAAAGATGTGAGAGAATTTCTTTAGCTTCTATGATTTTCTCCTCACTTACTTCTAATAATTCTGCCAAATTATGCGTACTTTGAGTCTTAAGTTGATCGAAATAATCTTGGATAATCTTATATGCAATTGTATTTTCTAAATCCATATCTTCCAGTTGTATTAGGAAACATTCTCGAAGATCTCTCGCGCCTATTCCTGAAGGAGAAAGAGATTGTACAACCTTCAAAGCTTTTTCAATCTCATCTAATGAATAGTTTATATTATTTTTTTTCATTTCGTCTTGAATTTGCTCTAAGGAAAGTGGAAGAAATCCGTTCTCATCCAAATTTCCAATGATAAATTCACCGATTTTTTTGGTGGTCGGATCAGAAATTTCATAGGATAATTGCTGTATTAAACTTTCAAAAGGTGTTTGTTGATAATGTGCTATTAATAACGGATCAAATACATTAACGTTATCCTTGTAATCTAAGTTGGTAGAATACATTGCTAAACCATCTGATAGCTTTTTCCAACTGTTTAGTTCCTCATCAACCCTAACACTATCGATGAAACTATCATCTGAAGTTTCTAACATAGGATTCTCCATGAGTTCATTTTGCAGTTGAGCCACAAGCTCAAGCTTTGGCAGCATAAGCAACTTGAGAGTATGAATTAGCTTAGGCGTTAGTATTTGCCTTAACTCTTGTCTTTGTTGTAGTGTAAATTCTGGCATTTAACTTCCCTATTGAAACTAAATAGATAAATACTCTATTTTCAAGTTTTATTTCTTTTGCAAAAACATTCTTTAAAGTATAATATTCCGTTTATAAAGGAGGAAAAAATGAAAAAAATACAATTATTATTTTCACCATTGCTAATCTTATTTCTATTTTGGGGATGCTCCGACAACGGAACAAACAACAATCACCAACCTGAAAACCAACCACCAGAAATTACAATAGAAACTCCTTCAGAGGGAGATACACTAATAAATTTTCCAATATTGATTTCCATCTCCGCATCAGATCCGGATACCGATGATATTGTGGTCATGATTTATGCTGACGGTGAAATTCTTGCTACACTCGACTCTGAGCCATATTCGACATCTTGGATTGGAACAATGGAAAGCGGTGAAAAGATAATCAAGGCATGCGTCAGCGATGATAGTTTAATTACTTGCGATTCTATCAAAGTATATGTGCCTGAACGCGAAGGTGATTTCAGCTTGCGGTTGGATGCAAATAGTTCTAAAGCAGTTTTCATCGTTTGGGATAAATTGAGCAGTGCAGATGTATATCGGTATATAGTTTTTATGAATGAAGGAACAGACGTTGATACTACAAATACAAAAATCGACTCTTTATTAGGTGTTAATGACACCGCAATCTTTGTATCTTCGTTAAATCCATTAACAACCTATTCTTTTCTTGTGATAAGCTTACCGTATGTGGGCAAGAAACCTCTAAGTAATGTATTAACGGTAACGACTGAGGAGGTTGCATCAACTCACGACGATCATGCGGAACTTATCAGAATTCCAATAGGATCTTTCGATCGTGGTGACACTTGGGGTGAAGGTGGCGCAGAGGAATATCCAATAATGGAGATATTCCTCTCAGAATACTATATTTACAAATATGAAGTTACTTGCGCACAATATAAAGAATTTATGGACGCTAGCGGTTACAATGACCCGGAATGGTGGGATGAGGAAGGTTGGACATGGAAGTACGAATATAATATTACCCAGCCTAAGAAATGGAATAATCCAGACTATAATCTTGGGGATGCATTTCCTGATTATCCGGTTCATGGAGTATCATGGCATGAGGCCTCTGCATATGCGCGTTTTGTGGGTCGCAAATTACCCACAGAAGCTCAGTGGGAATGTGCTGCAAGAGGTGTTGTGGGTTTGGATCGTAATACCGATGGCGTTCCGGATGGATACAAGTTCCCCTGGGACGATGACTTCTATATGAATGACACAGTCCATTGTAATTATAGATCCAAAAACGATGGCGGAACAGATGATTACAATGACGGTTTCGCATTTTCAGCTCCTGTGGGTTCTTTCCCTAGCGGCGAATCTCCATGGGGCTTGATGGATATGTGTGGAAATGTCTCCGAATGGTGCAATGACTGGTTCAGTATGGGCTATTATAATGAACCCGGAACACCGATAAATAATCCGCAAGGTCCTGATACGGGAAATGACAAATGTTTTAGAGGTGGAAGTTACATTTATAGTTCTTCTATTGCTCTTCCTGGATATAATCTTCGGACTTGCAAAAGATTTTCTGCAAATCCAGAGACACAAAGACTCGACTTAGGATTTCGGCTTGTTGTAGATTAGTTTTATATAATTGTAAAAATTTTATTTCTTACTTAAGCATTCAGTAAGAAAAATGCTTACGGATTATATTTTCCTATTAACTTCAAGAATTCTTCTTCGGTAAGAATAGTAATTTCTAATTTCTTAGCCTTCTCATATTTACTGCCGGGGTTTTCACCAATAACAATAAAATTAGTATTCTTTGAAACAGAAGTACTAACTCTTCCACCAAGCGATTTTACGATATTGAATGCTTCCTCTCTACTGAGAAAACTTAATCCACCTGTGAAAATGAAAGTCTGATTTTTCAACTTCGATTCTTTAATGATTCTTGTTGCAGAATACTCGATTGTAACGCCAAGTTCAATTAGTCTCTCAATAATTTCCATGTTGGATTCATTATTAAAAAAGTTAATTATAGATTGCGCTGTCGCTGGACCGATTTCTTTTATATTCACTAATTCATCGAATGAAGCATTCATAAGCGATTTAATGCTATTGAAATTATCTGCCAAGATATCGGAAAGATGATCTCCAACACCAAATATTCCCAAAGCATAGATAAATTTTGAAAAATAAATATGCTTAGATTTCTCAACATTGTGGATAATTTTATGAGCCAGTTTATCGCCCCAGCGATTAAGGCTCGAAAGCTTATCCGATTTAAGTGTGAAAATATCAGATACATTTTCAATAACATTTTCATTTAATAGAACTTCTACCTGCTTTTCTCCCAAACCCTCGATATTAAATGCTCGTTTCGACACAAAGTGTTTTATCGAATCTGCAACAATTGCAGGACATTTCTTATTCGTACATCTTCGAAAGACATCGTCAGGTGATTTTGATAATTTTGAATTGCAAACAGGACATCTTTCCGGTGGAATAATTTTCATTTCAGAACCGTCTCTAAGGTTAACAACAGGTTTAATAACTTCTGGTATTACATCTCCTGCTCTTGTAATAATAACTCTATCCCCAATTTTTATCCCAAGACGCTCAATTTCATCCTCGTTGTGAAGAGTAGCTCGGCTTATTGTTGCTCCGGAGATAAATACAGGTTCTAAAATTGCGACAGGTGTTACTGCTCCCGTTCGGCTGACATTCCAAAATACATCTTTCAACACTGTCATTACTTCTTCAGATTGAAATTTCCATGCTATAGCCCATCGTGGATGACGTGAAACATTCCCTAATCTGGTTTGTAATTCAGTGCTATTGACTTTAATAACAACTCCATCGATTTCAAATGGCAGTTGTGCTCGTTTGGTTCTAATATTTTCGAAGTAATTCTTTACATCGATAGTATTTTCTAGGAATTCTGCATTCGGCACTAATGGAAGTCCGACTTTATCAATGAATTTCAATATCTCCCAATGGGATGTAAATTCTAAATCTTCAGCATACGTTATATCGTAGAAATAAACTTTTAAGGGTCTACTGGCAGTGATTTTCGGGTCGAGTTGTCTCAATGAACCAGAAGCAGCGTTTCTTGGATTCACAAACGTTTTCTCACCCATACTTTCAAGCTTGGTGTTTAATTTAACAAAATCATCTCTATGATAAATAACTTCACCCCTTATTTCGAGAACTGGAATTTTTTGATTCTCGTTTAAGTTTAAAAACATAGGGATCGATTTTATGGTCTTTACATTAAGACTAACATTTTCGCCTGTATAGCCATCACCTCTAGTTGCTGCCCATACGAAACGACCGTTTTCATATCTTATTCCAATAGAAAGACCATCTAATTTTGGAGTTGCAGTATAATTTATTGAAATGCCATCTCCCAAAATCCTTTTCATTTTATTGAAAAACCCCAGGAAATCCTCATACGATTGAACTTTATCTAATGATAGAAAAGGTTTTGCGAAATGTATTGTTTCAAACTCTGTAACTGGTTCCGCTCCAATCCTTTGCGTCGGAGAATTCGGATCCACAAGAAGAGGATACTCACTCTCGAGTTCATTCAGTCTATCGTACAAAATATCGAATTCGGCATCTGATATTTCAGGTTCATTTTTTACATAATATAAGTAGTTATGTCTTTCTATTTCGGTGATTAATCTTCGAATTTCCTTTCGAACCTTTTCAAAATCATTCTTATTTACCATTTTGGCTATCTCCAGTTACAAATCTCTTAATACTAAATATATTATTATGATACACACCATATGTAAATATTTTATAGAAGTCACCTATATTAACATATCGTCCTGCATTGAGATACTCATCCATTATTATATGAAGATGTCCAATTACAACATAATCTGCTCCCTTATCTATCATTTTCTTAGCATATTCTTTATACTCGTTTTCGAAATCTAAATCTCTATTCTCAGTATACAATTTACTACCAGAAGATATCATTGTTGCAATAGAAAATGCCCATTCTGCAGGAAATATCCTAAAAAGAGTCTTAAAAAAACTACTCCTAAGAATTGGTCTTAAAATATTCCTATACCCCCAATCTGATTTTGCTAAACCATCCCCATGAGCTATGAAAAATTTATTTGAATCGATGTTTATGAATTCAGGTTCCGGATGTATAATCATTCCAATTTCTTTTGCCAAAAAACCATTCTGGCTAACCCACCAATCGTGATTTCCACCGAAAAAGTGTATCTCAACTCCATGTTCGATAAGTTCCTTCAATTTGTTAAGAATTTTGAAATATTTTGAAAAAATTACTGTTTTGTAATCGAACCAAAAATCAAAGAAATCCCCAAGAATGAAAAGCTTTGAACCCTCAAGTCTAACCATTTCAAGAAATTCCAGCAACCTTTTCTCTTTGATTATTTCTTTTTCTGGTTTCTCACCTGCTAAATGAACATCCGACAAAAAAAATGACTTTGACATTTGCTGCCTTCTTTAATAGAATAGACCTGAATAATTTAAATTAGAGCTTACTATTTGTAAACGAATAAATAACATCAACGTTCTCAGTATTAAATATATAACTTGTTTACTTATGACATGATTGAAAAGCTACAAATAACGGTTCTAGTTAATAATATCGGGAAAAAACAGGTTCTCATAAATAGTTGGGGATTGTCCTTTTTTATTCAGATTCCTGGTTTCACTATATTATTCGATACTGGAGATAATCAAAAAATACTTTATGACAATATAAAAGAAATTGGTTTCTCACCGGATATTATCGACGAAATCTTCATTTCACATCCCCATTGGGATCATACTAACGGACTCGAACTGTTTTCCAAATTGGACCTTAGAAATATACCTGTTTATGTTCCCTCTTCGGCTGAGAAACAAATTAGTAATACAACCAATCTAAATAATATTATACCTGTATCGAATTATCGAGAAATTTATGAAAACGTTTATTCTACTGGTGAAATTATTGGGAATTACCAAGGTTCACATATACCCGAGCAAGGTCTGATATTTAATACAATGGATGGATTAATCTTACTTGTTGGTTGTTCTCATCCCGGTATTGATAAAATAGTCGAAGTTACAAGAAATGTTACAGGAAACGATCGAGATATTTATCTTGTGGCTGGTGGTTTTCATCTAAGTGCTTTTGAATTTAGAAAGATTAAAAGAATTGTGAAAAAACTAATCGATATGAAAGTTGAAAGAATTGCACCGTCGCATTGTACCGGAACTTACGCCATTAAAATATTTAAGAAGTATTGGTCAGAAAGATTTATAGAATTGTATTTAGGAAATAGTTTTATTTATAAATCAAATAAGTAACTTTTTTATTAAACGAAATATAATATGAGCAAAAAAGACAAATGGTTAGAATTCCTCAGAGCTGTTCCCTCTGTCGATTTACATTGTGATATTCTCAGTAGCATTAAAAATGGGGCAAAACTTCTTGAAAAGAGAAGTAAAGGACACTGGGATTTGCCCAGAATTAAAGAAGGCGGATTGTGGGCTGAGGTTTTATCGTTATTTGTTCACCCCAAATGGTACTCTGGTGATAATCGATGGAAAACAGTTATAAAATTCATAAGCAAACTCGATAACGCTCTTCAATTATCGGATGAATTTTCGTTGGTTACAACACCTGAAATGCTTGTTAAAAATGCTAAGGACGGGAAAAGATCTATAATTTTAGAGATTGAAGGCTTACATCCTATCGAAGAGAAGCCTAATCTTTTTGATGAACTTTGGAAACTTGGGATAAGGATTTATACACTTACTTGGAATAATAGTAATAGATTTGCCACATCGAGTATGAACGAAACCGACGACGGATTGAAAATCGATGGTAGAGCATTAATAAAAGAGATTACCAACCGAAAGGGAATTATCGATCTTTCACATAGCTCGGATAAAACTTTTTATGATGTTATCGATATGGGTGTTTCACCAATTTTGTCCCATTCTGCTGTGAGAGAGCTTAAAAAATCCTCTCGGAATATCGATTCCAAAATGATATCTTCTCTTAGCGAAGCCAAAGGAGTAATGGGAGTAAACTTTTTCCCTGGATTTCTTTCAACAAAAAGCTACTCTGAAGTGGATTCATATGTATTAGTTGACCATATCGAGCATATTATTAATTTTGGAAGCATTGAACTCCCTGCTCTTGGATCGGATTTCGATGGTATTAAGGCTTTACCCAAAGATATTTCTGATGCTTCAGGATTTTGGATCATTGCCGAGTCTTTGTCAAATAGAGGTTTTGACAATGATTCAATCTCTGGTATAATGGGTAGGAATTTTCTAAACTATTGGAGAAGGATACAAAAATGAAAAGTAAAAAGAGTATAAAACAAAGAAGTACTTCAGACAAGAAAAAAGCACCACTGCAGGAAACTGAGACAAAAGAAGAATTTCATTTAACAAGGCAATATGTTGTAAGTTATTGGATAACATTTGCAAGCTATATTGTGATATTCTTGGTTTTAATGATCTCCATAGGTTACACATATAACTCACCTATCAACAACATTTGGCTGAAGAGACTTGGACTTGTAATCTTATTAGCTGGGTGGATAATTTGGTATATAGGAAGAAGAAAATTAGGCCACGAATCTATCGATATAGACCCATTAGGTGAGATAGCATTGCTCTTATTTCATCTGGGAGCTAAAAGATCCCCTAGGTACAAGAAAAAACTAGTGAATAATGGAATTTACACAATTACTAGACATCCTCAATATTGGGGCACAGTTCTTTTTTATATAGGAATCTCATTAGGTCTAACTTCTATACCAGGATTAATCGCGTCATTTGTTGTTGTCTTACCTACACACGTTTACAGAAGCAAAGTTGAAGAAAAAATGATGCGTGAATCGTATGGCAAACCATATGTAGAATATTTAAGTTCAGTAAAGATATGATTACTCACATAGATCATACTGCCGATGATGGTTTTGAGGTAATATCTGATTCTTCCGAGCAAATGTTCCTCGAAGCGGGGCATGAGATGTTAAATATGCTTTACTCCCCGAAAAAAGTTAATAATCGAGAAGAGAGAACTATCGAGATAAATTCCCCTCTTTTCGATATGCTTTTTCACAACTTTCTTGCAGAATTGCTGCAAATAGCTCAATACGATAGATTCCTAATTAAGAAAATCGAGATTCTGAAATTGACTCAAAAGGAAATGATCTACAAAGTCTTCGGTGAGAACTACAATCCAAAATGTCATGAATATCACATCGAGATCAAGGCTGTAACATATCATATGTTGGAAGCTGAAGAACGAAATGGCAAATGGTTTGGAAAAGTTATTTTTGACTTATAATGAAATATTAAACCGATATTCTCCGAAAATTTGGGGAAATATTATATCATCTTGAGCTTTCAATATTACTGACCAGACCAACTCCTAAATCCTTGACATCAAAAAAAAAGAACTTACTTTTCAAGCCATGATCACCCAGAATGTCACATTTTTTGGAGCTTTTCTCGCAGGTTTTC
The DNA here is from genome assembly GCA_030613005.1 of bacterium. Classification (GTDB taxonomy): domain Bacteria; phylum UBP14; class UBA6098; order B30-G16; family B30-G16; genus JAUWMV01. The sequence continues at coordinate 8,788 of JAUWMV010000029.1, forward strand.
TTTCATTTCTTTCGCCCTGCATTCTACCACTTATTCCCTCATATATCGCCTTTATTTCTGGTGTTTCACTTTTAGATGCTCAGCAAGGAAAAATCAAGATTCTATCTTTGATACTTCCCGCAATCTTCTTCGTACTCGGCTTTTCTACAGTCTTTATAGGACTTGGGGCAGTCGCATCTTCAATTGGAAATTTCCTTTTTTTAAAAAGCGATCTATTCGCCAAGATCGGTGGTGGAATAATAATAATCTTAAGCCTTATAACTGCAGGTGTAATAAATCTTCCCTTTCTAAAATATGAGCAGAAATTCCGACTCTCCAAGAGTCCTGTGGGTTTTCTCGGTGCTTTTTTAGTGGGTATAGTTTTCGCGTTTGGTTGGTCACCATGTGTTGGACCAATTTTAGCCGCGATACTTGCATTTGCATCTCAACAAGATACAATTAGACAAGGAGTAAACCTTTTGATCGTATATTCCGCTGGACTTGCGATACCGTTCCTCGTTGTTCCATTTATTCTTAACCCATTCATTAATATTATGTCGAAAATGGGGAAATATCTCATTGTTGTAGAAATAATTTCCGGAAAACTACTTCTCACGATGGGCATACTTCTCTCTTTCGGTGTATTGAAGGAATTTACTAGCACAATGGGTGAATTCTCGATTATTTCTATTTTAACGGTAATAATATTTATTCTAGTAATTATTGCACAGATCATTCTTTTGGTGCGTTTCGTGAATAATAGATTTGCAAAGAGGATTTATGAATTCTCATGGAAAACTCGTCTTCTCTTGATAATTGGTCTTTTTGTTGTTGATATTGTTGGTATTAGTCTTATATATTTCCTTGGTGTTATTATTCCAATCCCTGTAGAATATGTTATTATGGGTTAGTTAAACCAACCTGAAATTATTATCGAAACAAATGCAAAATTTGTTTAATAATCGTTAATTTAATGATACTTGACATATCTCTAAAAACCAATAAGTTACCATAGTTATGGAAAAAGAAATAACATTAGTTGGAGCATTTATTGCAGGTTTACTATCGTTTCTTTCTCCATGTGTTTTACCGTTAATACCTTCTTATATAGCGTTTATTTCTGGAGTCTCATTACTTGATGCTCAGCAAGAGAAAGTAAATAAATTAGCTGTTTTCATTCCAGCCGTATTTTTTGTTCTAGGTTTTTCAACTGTATTTATAGTATTGGGAGCTACTGCATCTTCTTTAGGAAGCTTCATATCACTTAAAACCGACCTTTTCGCAAAGATCGGTGGCGGAATTGTGATTTTTTTTGGTTTAATTACAGCTGGGATAATTAATATACCATTTCTTAAATATGAAAAAAGATTCAGATTATCGAAAAGCCCCATTGGTTTATTTGGTGCATTTATTGTTGGAATTATTTTCGCATTCGGATGGGCTCCTTGCGTAGGACCAATTCTCTATTCTATTTTAACAATTGCAGCCCAACAGAAAACAATTTTTGAAGGTATTAAACTTCTTGTTCTCTATTCCGCTGGTTTCGCAATACCATTTTTGATAGTTCCTTTTGGGATAGGATCATTTATTAAATTTATTACCAAAATGAAAAAGTATACTCAGGCTATGGAGCTTATTGCCGGTAAACTCTTAGTTACAATGGGATTACTGCTTGCATTAGGAACTTTTAAGTATCTTGGAGAATCTCTTGAAATTATTTCATTGATGTCTGCTGGAATTTTTGTTACTATTGTGAGTATTGTAGGAACACAGATTGGAATTCTACTCGTATTTGTAAATTGGCTTAGCAAAAAAGGTGAATATGGTATACCGTGGTCAGCAAGACTTATGTTTTTTCTCGATCTTATGAGTATTTCAATGCTGACCGTTATTAACGCATTAAAGGAAGCAATGATGTTGGAGGCATTCTGATGAGAATAATTTCCACAGAAAAAGCACCCAAAGCAATCGGACCGTATTCACAAGGTATAATCTCAGGTAATATGATATTTGTATCTGGTCAAATCGCAATTGATCCACTTACTAATCAGTTTATTGGCGGTGATATCGTTATTCAGACTAAAAGGTCTCTATCAAATATCGATGCAATCCTAAGCAACGCAGGTTCTTCAAAGAATAAAATCTTAAAATGCAATGTTTATTTAACGGATTTAAACATGTTTAACGATTTCAATAATGCATATAGCGATTTTTTCAGTGAGCATAAGCCAGCTAGAGTCACCATTGAGGTTAGCAGATTACCAAAGAACGCTCTTGTGGAGATATCTGCAATTGCAGAACTGTAAATCCATTGTGAGTTATAAACGCATAAAATTTATGGGATTATTAAAAATTATACCCATTATTATATTAAAAGGATATAGACTCCTTATATCCCCTCTTTTCCCAGCATCCTGCAGGTATGAGCCAACATGTTCTCATTACGCTGAGGAAGCTTTTCGTAAACACGGATTATTGTGGGGATTTTGTATGAGTTTATGGCGTTTATTAAGATGTAATCCGTTTAGCAAAGGTGGTTTTGATCCTATTCCAAAATCAGTTAAAGAGTGGCGGCAGAGTTTTTCAAGATCGAAGTCAAATGAGTGAAAATTAATATCTATTTCAGATTGGCTCGAGAAGTTCTCTAACCATTTCTTTGATATAAACATAACAACTAAACTAAATATTCTCGATACCTGCTACATAGCCAATTCTATCGTATGGGTTTATAACAGAGGTGGCAATGTTCTTCAGATGAGCGGAGGTCCTTTTGAAATACCTTGCAGCCAAAACCGCAATAACTTGCTCATGAGACTCATATTTACTGGAAGTTTCGTTTTTCTTTAGCATAGTTGAGATAATACTTTCGCATTCCTGTGAATTTTTGCCATGCATTTGGATTACTTCTTTTGCTAATTCAACATCACCTTCATAGAAGCTTTTATATGTATCCTCAAACATCTTCATAATGTTTTCGTTAAGCTCAACAAATTCGGAATAGCTTTCATGTCTCGCGATTTCATCACCATAAAGATATTTAAGCTCATGAAAATTTTTAGCATAATCTCCAATCCTCTCGACATCGATAACAAGAGTTGTTAAAACCAGTGCTGCAGTGACATCTCTTCCTTGCGATATAGCAAGGTGCTCAAGAACTTTCTTTCTAATGCCAATCTCGAATTTGTTTATCTCCTTGTCTAAATCATATATAGTTTGTCCAAGGTCCTCCCCTCCCTTTAAAAACGGTGAAACTGCGTAACCATAAAGTTTTTTGCAAAGGGAAAACATTGCTTGAAAGTCCTGCATGGCCTGTTTAAAAAGGTCATCTTTGCGCCAAAGTTTCATTAACTTTTTAAACATTTTATTTAACTCCTCTATGACAAATATATTAGAATAATTGGTATAATGAAGAAAATTATTGCAATAAAAACAAAACCGAACCAGCGCCTTTTAAAAACCATTTGACCGAGCCATTTGGCTATTCCTAATGGTAAAGATCGTAATGGTTTAAAAGGATACCATAAAATCGCACCAGATATATTAAATAATAAATGAATAAAAGCTGTAGTTATGGCATATGGATTTTGAGTAACAAGCGCAGCAAGAATCGCAGTAACTGTTGTTCCAATGTTCGCTCCAAGCGTATAGGGCAAAACTTGCTCAACAGTTAAAAAACCTGCACCTACTAATGGTACAATAAGAGAAGTTGCTACTGAACTTGACTGAATAATAGCTGTAAATATTATCCCTATTGTCAAACTTCTCATTGGATTGGCAAAAAGATAACTATGGATTAAAACCTCGAATTTGCCGATTACTATTCTTTTCATAAGTTTAACAATTCTTGTAAGAGAAAAGAATAATAATATTAATGCAATGACTATACCTACAATACCTGCTGTAAAATCATGATTGAAAAGTTCTAAAAGATAATTCTGGAGAAATTCTGCAACTGGTTTAACTGCCAATTTTAAAGGGCTTGTTACTGTGAATCCACCGATATTGCTAAATATCTTCGCTAAAAAAAACGCTGTTTTTTCCATGTAATGGGTTAGAAGTTCGAGTGGCAGAAAAACCATTACGCAAAGCAAATTGAATACATCATGGATTGTTGCACCAGCGTAAGCTCTTCTAAATTCAATGGGTCTATTTACATGAGCAAGGGATACAATTGCATTTGTAATTGTTGTGCCAATATTTGCTCCCATAACAATTGGAATAGCTCCCGGAACTGTTAGAGTTCCGGAGGCAACCATTCCTACAACGATCGACGTTGTCGCAGATGAGCTTTGAATTATGCTTGTCGTGAGTATTCCAATAAAAAGACCGATGAATGGATTGGCTGTTGTTTGGATTAGTTTCTCGGCAAAATCCTTCCCAAGAAACTTTAATGAGCCACCTAGCAGTGTTATACTTACCAAAAACAAATACAGGAACAGTAGCAGCAACAACACTCGCAATAACCAATTCCTTTTGGACCTCGATAAGCTCTGCACCATAAATAATCCGAAACCTTTCGATTTACTTCTTTGGTAACTTTAGCAAAAACGTTACATATAAACCGTACGAGGAAACATCAGAAATATTTATCTTAAATCTTCCTTCAAGGTCAATTTTCTCATCGAGATTGTAACGCGTTCCCATATCTATGTGTAACTCAAGTTTATTCTTTTTACTATCTGGTTTCTCCCACTCTTCTGGATGTTTTTCCCTATACATATTGTATCCTAAACCACCTCCCAAGAAAGGCGTAAATTCGTCATAGTCGATGCCTACTTTTGCGGTGAAATATAAGGCCATATTGGATTTGTGCTTAGTATAACCATAATCAGGTTTTCCACCATTCCAAAATTCAAATCCTGCATCCAAAGTTACCGATTCTCCAAATCTAAGAAAATCTAACCAAATACCAAAACCGGGTGTTATTCCATATTTAGACTCAAGAAATAGCAATCCGAGTTTGCCACCAACCGCAGTTACTCCGAATTGAACGTCGATTTCCTTTTCAGTTTCGTATTCCTCCTGCCCGAAAGCAATAATAAAAATTGCCAAAATAAGCAACCATGATAATTTCCTCATGATCTCCTCCTTATCGAAATACTATATTTGAACCAAATTGTTTGTTAATTACAGTTTGACCAATTTCGTAAAATAATATTAAATCAGCTTTTTCAGATTTTGCAACATTAATTATGCTATCCCCTAATAATATAGCTGCTGTGGAAATAACATCAGCATCGAACGCATTCTTGCATACAACTGTAACTCCAATCGCCTTGTCCGAGGGATAACCAGTTTTTGGATCGAATATTTGATGATATCTTTTACCATTTACAATTATAAACCTTTCATAATCCCCAGCAGATGCACAACTTTGTCCTGATGGTAATTCAAATACTTTGACAATACCTTTACCTCTTGGATTTGCAATGCCTATTTTAAATGTTTTATTATCCCGGCGCCATCCTTTAATATTTCGTCCTGCATCGATTAAAAATCCAGCAATTTCCATGTTCCCTTTTGCGCAAGGTAAAATTTCATCATAAATTATATCAACAACCCAACCTTTAGCGTAGGCAGAAAGGTTTACCTCAGGATTATCTTGCTTAACAATACCAGTATCGGAAATAAATTCTATATATGAGTTATTGATATTTGATATGGCTTTATCTATGAGCTCTTTCGACGGAATATAATCACCTTTTAAGCCAATTCCCCATAACGAAACCAGAGGACCAATTAGCGGTGTAAGTTTGCCACCTGTCCTATCATTCCAAAGCAGAGATTTAGTTAATATCCTTGAAAGATCTGAGCAAATATATACAGTATCCGATAATGTATGATTTAGTCTATAAATTCCCGAATTAGTATCGTAAACATCTAACAAGGAATCCCAATAGGAATAAATATTTTTTGTTATATCGTAAAGAGAATCTGGAGGTCTATCAAAACCATAAAATTTTATACTCACAACAGTGTCAAAATAAATCCATTGCCTAGAATATTCTTTCTCATTATTGCTGCAACCAGTTAATAAAAGGAGACTCAAAAAAGCATAGGTGACAGTGAAATATATATATTTCAGAATTATTCCTCCTCAATAATTATGAATACGAAATCATCCGAAATTCTTATGGAATTTTTTTTAGCTTCCTCTCTACTATTAAAATGACCCCACCGAACCTTAAAAAGTATATTACCATCTTTGTAATACTTTTTAATATAAGGAGTTATATTACTTATTTCAAGTTTTTTTGCAAGTGTAACAGCTCTTAAACTATCTATAAAAGCACCAAATTGTATAGTATAATATCTCCTATCAATTGGTTTATATGATTTTTTGGGTAGTTTTGTTTCAGTGCTCGGTTCTGATTTCTTTGATGCAGAAGTTAAGATAAAATTAGAAAAATATGGGTATTTACTTAAAAGGTATTTTAGATCCTCATTTGACCTCTTTCTATTCATAAAGGTCTTATAATGTGAAAGATCTGTCTCACGAACTTTTCCAATCCAGTATGAAACAGAGTCTTTTTCATTCATACTTGAAAATGTTATTGCAAGAAATATTTTGCACAAATCATCGTTTTTAGACTTGTGGAATTCAACAAGAGCCCTTGAGTAATCACCTTTAGATAAATTAAACCTACCTATTTCAAAATGAGAAAAACCCGATTCTAATCCAATCAATTTACCCAGAGTTTCATCACCTCTTTCAGTATTTCCCATAATAGATGTCAAATCTGAAGAATACTTTTTATTCTTCCAATACAAAGAGTATGTTTCCTGGGCTTGTATAATTACAATTGCCAAACAAATTAAATTTATTATAAATATTCTTATCACAGGTCAAAAGTATTAATTTCTCCACAGTTTGGACAAAGAGATAAAGGTTCCTTAGTTTCATATCCACATTCGGAGCATTTGTATATGTTTTTATAATAATTTTGAATGAATAAATCCAGATCGGTTGTTGCAGCATCTGTATCATTTAGAAGGATTTCTAATTTAGCTGCAGCAAGGTATATTTTGTCAGTTTTTTCCGGTGCTTCGTTTAAAATTTCAAGTGCTTTTTCTAATTCTCCCATTTTTTCATATATTGAAGAAAGAGAAATTCTTAAATATTCCGCATGACGATACCTTTTTAAAAGTTTCTCATAAATATCTCGAACCTTATCAAATTCTCCCAGATTATAATATGCCGTCTCTATTCGGTTTGAAACCAGATATCCTTTTTCTGGATATTTTTCTATTAAATTAATCCACCATTCTATCGCCTCTGAATGCTTCCCAATAGCCAAATAAGAATCACCCATACTTAGCATTGCTGGGATAAAGTCATCTTTATGCTTTAGTGCTACTTTAAAGTACCCCAAAGCTTTATTATAATTCTCCTTTTCAGCATAAGATTTACCCAATTCCACATTATAAATAGCCAAAAGTTTTTCGCTATTGTCAGTTTTTGTCTTAGAAAGAATGGATATAGCTGTTTTCCAATCTTTCTCTTTTTCAAGAATATTAAGCAACATACGATACGACCAATTATCAGGCTTTCCTACAATAGCCTTTTCTATGTATTCTCTAGCCCTCGAATATGCATTCTCTTTATAGAAATCAAGGGCAAGTGATTTGAGAATTCTTATTCTCCCTATTTTACTGAGATCCGACCTACTTAACAATGGAAAATGAACGCCGATAGCTTTTTTAGTTTGACCTTTTTGTCTTAAAATATCACCAACAAGAATGAAAGCTGTAATATTCTGCGTATCATTCAATGCCGCAGTATGTAAATATCTTAATGCATTGTCAAGATCGCCTTCTATTAATGCTAAAAGCCCCTTAAGAAATGTTTCATTCCCTTTTCTTTTTTTTGATTGTATTCGGTTTATTGTGTATGCGGCTAATAACGCTATAACAATGAAAATACTTATCACAATCCAGATATTTTCACTAATCATTTTTATCCTCCAAGCCAATATCTGAAAGCGGCATTGTCCTCAGATTATCAAGTTCAATGTTAAGCTTTTTTAATTTAGATTTCAATTTTGAAATACGTATTCGCAGTCTGGATTCTTGGATAATATAAACAATTAATGCCCAAAGCACTCCCAGAATAAATGCAAAAAAAGCTATCCAAAAAACGGATACATTTTCATATTTTCCCCAACCTGTAAATATCGTATCTACATAAATACCGTAATTCAGGCTATAAAATATTACGCCATAAACAATAACGATCAGAAACATTATCAAAACCATTACACGCATTATAGCCTCCATTTTAAGTTATTATAAACTTAGTTTGCCAAATTTTTGTGCAATTCTCTTAAGATCCTTTTTTATCCTAAACCTAGTCTTCTCATCCGTACGATCGATAATAAGTATACCATCTGTATGATCCGTTTCATGAAAAAATATTCTCGACTCAAAGCCTTTTATTACTCTTTGCTCAAATTTTTCTGAATCGTCAAACCAACCTTCAACTAACAGCTCTGAAGCACGAAGAATAGGAATATATAGCTCAGGAAATGAAAGACAACCTTCTTCATACATAATTAAATCACCACTTGTCTTCAAGACTTTTGGATTAACAACACCAACCATATCGTATTTATCTTTACCATTCTTAAAAGCAGTTATAATAACAGGTAAAACTACACCAAGTTGATGTGCTGCTAAACCTATCCCATCTTCCTTCACACAGAAATGTTTCATTTGTTCTATAAGACTTAGAATTTCTGTTGGTGGTTTTCCATCAACTAATTCAACTGGTTCAGCTTTTCTTCTAAGTAGTGGATTGGGATAATATTTGAAATCTAAATCGAACATTTTTTATTATATTTTCTGCGAAATAAATCCTTTTAGAATCTCAAGTTTCGTTCCATCAGAGACTTTAATAACGACTTTCTCATCATCGAGACCAACAACAGTTCCAATAATTCCACCAGTTGTTGTCACTCTGTCACCTTTCCGCAATGATTGAAGCATATTTTGTGTATCCTTTTGTTTTCTCATCTGAGGCCTAATGAGAAAAAAGTAAAAAACAACAATCAAAGCAATAAACGGTAAAAAGCCCAATAATGGATTTCCTTTTTCCTGTCCACTTCCCTGTTGTGCCATAAACAATAAGTCAAGCATTTCCTCTCCTTTATTGTATTAATAGAATGTTTAATAATAAACAATGAATTTTAAATCCCTAAACCTTAATACGCAACTGTCCGTTACAAATATCCAATATCCTTTGCCTACGGTTATCTCTATTGGAATATAATATACAGTATTCTGCGTAGAAAAACCATAAAGATTATTCGGTACGAAAAAGTCGGTGAAATTATAAACTAATGGTTCGCAATTGTATATTTGAGCGTTTAATCAAAAATATTAAATAAACTCTTAGCATTAATCTTCTCTATTACGATAACTGTAAAATATTATTATTATATGTTCTATAATCAAGTTAAAATGAACGACATATCTTAAATCGAGGGTGATATTTTTTTAGGTCGAGAATATTAATCACTTTTATTTCTTCTCTTATTATGCTTGATAATAATCCGATAGAGAACTCTTCGAGGGATAATTTTCATGACAAAACACATCAATTTGTTTTTGAATCCCGGAATACATATCACTTTTCCTTTTTCAAGGCATTTTAACGAATTCTTGACAACATCCTTGCTCGACATCCAATTAACATTCATAGTTCTTGGGTCTATACCCAATTTTGTGTGGAAATCTGTAAGCGTAAACCCAGGACATAATGCCTGAACTTTTATATCTGTATCAAATAGAAATAGGTAAAGTGATTCCGTAAATGAGTTTATGAATCTCTTTGTTGCACAATAAATTACATTTCCAGGACTTACTAAGAATGCAGCAGTTGAGGATACATTTATTATCGAGCCTTTATTGCGTTTCAACATTTTATTAAGTGCAATATGTGTCAACCGAGGGGGAACCAAACAGTGAACTTTCAGCATACTTGTTTGTATATCCAAACCGACCTCATGAAACGCTCCTCTAATACCGAATCCTGCGTTGTTAATTAAAATCTGTAAGTTTTCAGATTCATTAAGTTTCTCCTCGATTTCATTCACGTCATTAGGATCTGTCAGCTCTGCAACAATATATTCAGCGCTAATGTTGTAAAGGTTCTCTAATTCATTGCATAGTTCCCTTAAAAGCGCTTCTCTTCTCGCAACGAGGATTAAATCATATCCTTTCTCAGCCAATCGACGAGCAAACTCGGCGCCAATTCCGCTTGAAGCCCCTGTTATCATTGCTACGGGACGTTCGTTATGTTCTCTTGGGTTTTGGTCGTTCATGCTAAAATTCTGAATAGTTTACTCTAATATTAGAATTTGACATCCGGAAAAAGAAAGCAAAATTTTAATGAAAGTATATATAATTATCCCAGCGGCAGTGAGAAATAAATTTTTCCATTTCATTGGTTTCCGTTCCTGTGGTGCATGTTACGTTTGGGGGGAAAAGGTGTGGTTTGCGGAAGGAGAGCTATAAATCGAGTTTAGTTGGTTTTTCTGATTCGCGGATTTCACGATTGGCTTTTTTCAAGGTCATCGAAGTATCAGGTAGATCTGGTCGGATGCCTTTGAAGTAATCTTCTATTGTTAAAAACTGGAGCACGGGATATTTTCTCAAACTTCCTGGCATTTGCCATGTTCCAAGCGACGCAGCATAAGAAAGCATTCCTTTTGTGGGTGGCTTGAGTGCAATAAGAATTCCCATCGGTTCATTTTCTCTGTCCATAGTGGCTTTAAGACCTTTTACCATTGTGGGTGTGTATCCACCGCCTTTTACCTCGATTATAATTCTGTGATAATCCCCTTCATAGTCTTTGAAATATAGAAGCCCATCGATACCTGAATCGCCGCCACCTTTGCTTTTGAATGGCTGACCGACAACAAGAGAAACAGCCCAGAACTCAAACTGCGATTTTGAATGTTCGGCAAGTTCACTTGCGGCAGCGACAGATTCGGGTTCGCCAAATACATCATAGTTTTCGTAAGGAATTAGATGGAAATTATCACTCAAGCGTTTTTTCATTAAAGCGACAGCAAGATGAGTAATGTCAATTCCAATCCATTGCCTACCAAGTTTTTCTGCGGCGGCGATTGCAGTTCCGCAACCACAAAATGGATCCATAATAATATCACCTTCATTTGATGAGGCTTGAATGATTCTCTCAAGAAGTTCAAGGGGTTTCTGAGTTGGATAACCAAGACGCTCTTTATCATTTCTAAATAATGTCTTTATGTTCCAAACATCCGGCATTGCTGCCATATGATAAAAGCCACCTTTTTGCCCACAAGTTTTACAACCTTCATTGTCTGTTTTGGCTTGGAGTTTTTCTATTGCAAAAGTTCTTCCCTTTAGTGTTGGTATGTATGCTTTTTCTTTTAAAGGATTAAAAAAAGATTTACTGCTATCTTTTACATAAAATAACAATATATCGTGTTTTTTACCAAACCAATTTTTACTTAAACCACCAGTTTTATAATGCCAAATAATTTCATTTCTAAAGTTATTCACTCCAAAAATCTGATCCATCATAATCTTCAAATAATGGCTTGCAGTTGGGTCGCAATGAAGGTAAATGCTTCCAGTGTTCTTAAGAACTCTGCGCATTTCCACAAGCCGAGCCGCCATCATCGTGAGATATGCCATTAATTCATTTTTACCCATGAAACCCTTGAAAGCTTTCAACATATCTTTCAATTCCGTCGGGTAATCGGGATGAATCATCATCACACCGAATTCTTCATCAACATCTTCATTCCAACTCCATGTATCCTCAAATGCTTGAATCTGTGCCTTAGATTCACCACCTTGCTTGTCCTTGAAAAAGACAGCATACGCCCGTTTTGAATTAAACGGCGGGTCGAGATAAATTAAATCCACCGATTCATCGGTAATATACTTCCGAAGAATCTTCAGGTTGTCGCCGTAGTAGAGGGTGTTCATTTTGAATCCCCATTAAATTGATGAACCAAATATTCTATAAGAATTCTTATATTTTCTTTTATTCTATCAATGTCTTGTTTTCGTGTTATCCAATATCTATCATGAGCTGCATTATGACCATATTGGATTATATTATTATCATTTAAAGCTTTTCTGGCATTACGAGATAGGTTGTTAAAAGGATTGTTTTTTAATTCATTTCTAATATCAGAACAACCCTTGTAGTTTCCATCAGCATTTTTAATTGTTTCTTCTTTTCCTTTTGCTTCAAAGGCTTCAATCATACAAGTTTCGATGAGTCGTCTTATCATAACTGCACAACCGCAATGAATACCTTTTTCGTAAGATGAATTTATTTCTCTGACTATTCTTTTGATATAGTTCTTTCCGCAATTTTTGAATATTGATTCTGGTATTATTTGCGAAGAAGATGGAGAAGGTTCTTCAAGGCAACGCAAATTTGAAGCATTTATATCTTTTTGAATATTATTGCCTATTTGGGCTATATTTTTTGCGTCATTAATATTCATTTGTCTGTATCTTTAATTCCTAAATGCTTTGACATACTTGCGAAAATTGTTTCTATTTGCTTTTCTCCAGCATCCGCAGCAATATGAATTTGAATATTAATATTGAATGAAATATCTTTAGAAATCTCCTTTTTCTGTGGAATATTAGGTTTTTCTTCGGGTTTTTCTTCGGGTTTTTCTTTTTCCTCTTCTAATGTTGGAATATCATCTTCTGTCGTATATTGTTTGATGAATATGCCATCCTTAATTTTTTCGGACAACTCGAGGTATTCGCAGTTTTCAAGAAATATCTCTCTACATTTATGAGTGGCATTTTGTGGAATCTTAAACCTTGTTTGAAGGATGTTTAAAAATATTTCGTCTTTAGGAATTTCCTTTCCTATATAGTCTGAATGTAAACTATTGAATAGTTCAATATTAAAAAAGGCTTTTATTAATCCCTGTTTTTCCTGAAAAGCCTCGGTTGGTAAAACAATGGTTTTCGCCAAACCTAATAAAGAAACATCTTGAGAACTTCCGGACCCTTCAACTAGCTTATAGGAAACCGCTGCAGAGATCTGTGTTCTATATTTTACTGAACCTGGCTTTGTGCTGAGTAATTTGGCAAGGGTAGTATTCTCAATCTTGCCGTCTTTTCCATGTTCCTTTATTTTTTTAATTAATTCAAAGGCATCCTTAATCGTTGCTTTTGGAAACAATCTCGTAGCCTTGAATGTTCTTACCTGCTTCTCGTTGCTCATTTTCTCCTCCTTTTTTAGTTTTCATTTATTTTCTTTTCCATTGCATATACATATCGGTATGTAACCTTCCCCGAGTCTACCAATCTCAATAATACAGCTCATCGGCAATATTGTCAACCGCAATGCCTCCACCAATTCATAAATCTTTCTATTTATTGCTAAATTCAGACAATATCTATCTTGCTATTGTTACTGTACCCTCACAAACAATATTCTCATCTACTATAATTAAATAGATATATAAACCTTCAGGAAGTAAATTACCATGCTTATCAGTGCCGTCCCATTGCGCATCATACTTAGCTTTGCTCCCCACAGAAACTGTTAACTTCTTCACCTCTATATTGTGAAGATTATAAATATAGATATTCGCACGATCCTCCATCATACCGGGATAAGTAAACTCGCAAAGATCGTTGAATCCATCCCAATTGGGTGTAAAAGGATTGGGTCTATGACAATTACAATATACTACATTAACAAGAAACGAGGATGTGTCGACACATGTACTATCATATGAAACAATTGCCTGATACACTGTCGAGGTATCGGGTTGTACAACTACGCCGAACTCATTAATAGAAATGATCCCAAATTCCGGTTCCCAAATAGACGTTAACTCCGACAATTCGTAACCATTGGATTGTATGTTAAGCCAAGTATTCTCTCCCCAACATATTCGATTGTCTCCAGTAATATCGACATCGAGAGAACAGCAATCTATTACTTCAACAAATATTGAAGTAGTATCGATACAATTAGGGTTATATGTCACAATTAATGTAAATGTTATCGAGGTTTCTGGGACCATATAGACAATATTTTCATTAGTACCTGCAATATAGTCGGTTGGATTCCACATAAACGTAAGGTCAGAAAGCTCATATCCTTCGATTGTTACTGTAAGTTCACATGTATCACCTATACATATCGATGTATCACCTGATAAAGTTACATATAACGAGCAAGGTTCTTCACAAAACCAGAAGTGAACTTCAATTTCACCACAATAACAATTTCCATATTCGTCACAGATTCCAAGAACACTCAATTCATATGTAATTTCTCGATTCAATCCAGTTGTATCAACGAATGACATATCAAAAGCGAATAATGTATCGTCGATCTGTATCAATGCCGAATCACCCCAATTATAATAGCCATCGGGTGCAGTAACTAATAATCTTTCACAATCTATTAATTCCTCTTCATTGCTATTCTTAATCACGAAAAATACAGTATCTGGCCAACAAGTGTCCGAGTAAATATATGCAAAAGGTTTTGTAGTATCTCCTTCGATCGAAAATGGACCACAAGTATCACATGATGTATGCCCGAAACTATCCGTAGCACAAACCATAAGATATCCAAATTCTGTATTCACATTTGGATACACCCATTCATATTCGCCGTCGTTTGGGGTTGCAATTACCATATAGAAATCAATTCCATCCGTTGAGAAATATATTCTTATAGGATTAGGAGGTCCGAAAGTTAAAGGCTTAATAAACGAATCAGAAACTGTCCAACGAATTGGAACAATTTGTCCTATTTCACCATTCGGTGGACACATTGCATTAATTTCAGGTAATTTTGTATCTATTGGTCCCGGATCGCTTTCAATCATATCATATATAGAACCAAAAGGACATTCCAAACCTATAGAGAAAATGTATACCTTTCCACGCAAGCTATCGGTCAAAGCCCCAATAATAATCTCACTTGAACCATCACCATTGATATCTCCAGCACCTCTTGATTCCCTGAACCCAAAATCCCCAAAAACTTCACCGTGAAACACCACTGGAAGTTCGGTTGAAAGATAAGTTGAAGTCAAAGAGCTTCCACCAAAAAGTAGGTATCCGCGAGAATTATAGTATTCACTAATAATAACATCGTCAAATCCATCGTCATTAACATCGTAAGCATACGAAATACAATTTCCAAATCTGATAGTTCCAGAACCAGTGATTGTAATATCAGCATCTGTTGCTTTTAATGTATCTGGCATGGTAGACTGACCCATAAATATGTAAGCTACACCAGCATCTAATGCTCCTCGAGAATCCGTGATTCCAATATCGTCGAAACCGTCCGAGTTAATATCTCCCAGAAATGAGACAAAAGTACCAAAGGCTGTGCAAAAAGGATCACCATCGAACACGATATCAGCATCCAATGTCGTAAGAGTTGAAGGTAATAAAGGACCACCTAAGAAAATATATGCTTTGTTGTTACCTACTGCGCTAACTAAGATATCGTCAAATCCATCGTTATTAACATCGCCATTATTTGCAACACAGCCACCAAAACTACCGCTAATACCGGAGAGTGTGATATCTGCAGTTGAAATTGTTCCTGAAAATCCAGAATTCCCCAAGCAAATAAACGCCTTATTAATACCGGGTGATCCAATAATAACATCGTCGTAATCATCATTATTAACGTTTCCATCTCCGCCAACGATACAACCTGCCGATGAGAAACCTATTACATCGATAACGACACCATCTGTGGGTGCATCGAGAGTATCTGATATAGAGCTTCCCCCTAAAATAACATAAGCTTTACTGGTTATACTGGGCATATAACTGGTTCCTCCTATAATCACATCATCATAACTATCATTGTTTACATCTCCAGCAGAATGAACAGAAAATCTAATTAAAGCAACAAAACCTTCTATATGAATGTCTGCATCATCTTTATTAAGTCTTCCCTTAAGATCAACCCCACCATAGAAAATGAAAGCACCGTCGACAGAAAATGAACCTGATCCGATAATTACATCTGACAATCCACTACCGTTAAAATCTCCAGCAGACGCGACAGAATACCCAAATCCAATAGGGAAAGAAGGCCAAGGCAGAAATGAGGATATTCTTGCCCATGCCCATATCGTATCATCGGTAAATGTTGTAACTGCCGGAGGATTTATTGTATCCTGTGGTAAATCATTTCTCTGAATTCCACCACTGTCAGCACTCTGTACCCTAAACATCCAATTGCTATGTTCTATTGATGGAATATCATTTTTTGCTGCCCAAACAATAATATTAGAATCTTTAGGTTCTATATTCATTCCAACATCACCATATACTGTAGTGCAAGGAACCATCCATGTTGTACCTTTGTCCGATGAACACGACAGAACAATATTTTGAGCGGAATCTGCATCCATTTCATAAACAATATTTACTGAATCTGTTCCATCAGTTCTCTCCCAAAAATAAACATTATTAAAGCTTATAACAATTTTAGAGTCAGGTGGACATGGACATGGAACAAGGAATGGTTTGCAAAATTTCTGTGTCGATTCATTTATTATACAAACCAAAAACATCTTAGAATTTCCAATATAATTTGAGAAAGTTGCTAATCCTGCAGTATCCGGAACAACAAACCAACCACTAGTATCACTATCGAAATAGTAATTATAAAATAGAGTTCCCCCAAAAGTCATATCTGCAAGGTTAAATATATTCTCTCCTCTAATTTGTATTGTATCACCGATATCCCCACAGAAACCAAAAAAGCCCCGTATCCTCAACCAATCACAATATACTTTGATAAATGCATTAAGTACTCTACCCGATGCTTCTATTCGGATTTTATGCATACCTTGCTCTGCGTCGATTGGAATTGTGAAGGATATATTAGTTGAATCATGCCATTCGAAAGCTTGTACAACATCGTCAAAATATAGACTTAAGGACGGTTCGAGTTCTTCCCCATAAATATACGCAATTTCACCAGGTTCCCCACATGGAATGCTATCAATATACAAAATACCTTCTGGTTTTATGCAATCCTCAAGAGAATCTTCCATTACCCTCGCCATCGAAAGAGTTATATTCTTTATGAATCTATAATTCATCGTTTCGACATAATGTACAACAAAGTATTCGAATGTATGATTGTCACAAATAGCAATAATCCTTCCACCATAATGACAATCGCAATCATCACCATCTGTTCTGTATGGGTAACTAACAGCAGCCTCAATTTCAGTTAGTGACATATTCCATACAAAAGGATATGCAGGGAACTCTGCAAGTATTGTTGTTAATTGCATTAATTCTAAATATTCCAAACCATCTGTAATTGGAGGATAAGCTGCGATTTGAGTTGTGCGGTTAATTGTTTGGGGTCTATGCATAAGTGTAAGTCCTGTAATCCATCTACTATCGCTCAAAAGATCAGTATAGTAATTTCTATCTGCGCAGATTCCCATTGGCATTATGAGTAAATTCCCTCCATTACATACAAAATCAATAAGCTGGGTTCGTTGTACAAAATTATATCCTACTGTTGGAACAATACCACGCCCATGATGCATTAGGATAACCATATCGTATTCGCTGAGTTCTGGGAAACGACCATGAATACTTGTAAAATCAACAGAAGCGCCATGTACTTCAAGGGTGTCCCATAATGGTTGATAAGTTGTCTTATCGTGACAACCGCACATAGGTGCATCATCGACCAATACTCTGTTGGAATACGCAATGGATACAGTGGTAAGTAAAATTAAAAAAGCATAAAACAAATTCTTCATTGAAAACCTCCTTAATAAAACCTTAGAATAATAAATAATAATCTATTATTTATGTAATGCAATATTTTAAAATAAAAATCAATAATATTGTATACATATTTAAATTAAGGAAAGGGCTAGGGGAAATGCGTCATTTCGATATGGACTCTCCCATATGTGCAAACCTATATTCCACCATAAAACTCCGTAGTTCTTATTGGGTGGCAAGGAGTTACGGAAATGCATTGTTTTTAACAGGTGGACAATTTCATATAACAGTTTGCGGATATGAGATGTGGTGATCTAAGGGAGCAATTTTGTTTATCCGCTGTTGTGCAAAGTAGATCGCCTACTTGCATTCTCATACTCTTCTGATAAAGATGCTATCAATTCTTTAACAGAAATAATTTCTTTTGTTCTATAAACATTCTCTCCAGCAAATGCAAATCCATGTTTTAAATTACCCTTTTGGGCATTTAATAAAGCAAGAGCAATACAATAGGGACTATTTTTACAATCACAGGTTATAATACAGTGATAGGGACATTTAAACGGCTTCTTTTTCCCTTTATTGATATCGTCGATGAACTTGTTTCTAATCACTCTTCCCGGCATACCAACCGGACTCTTGATAATCACAATATCTTCTTTACTTGAATCTATATAAGCTTTCTTAAATTCTATAGATGCATCGCATTCATAAGTAGTAACAAAGCGTGTTGCCATCTGCACTCCAGAAGCACCTAACTTTAAGAATTTATAAATATCTTCTCCTGTATATATACCTCCTGCAGCGATTATCGGGATAGACTTCTTATGCCTTTCTCCAAATAGGCTCATCTCCTTAATCACTTCTGGTATCAGTTTTTCTAACGAATATTCGGGATCGCTAATTTGTTCCGGTTTAAACCCGAGATGCCCCCCTGCCATCGGTCCCTCTACCACTATAGCATCAGGAATGTAATTATATTTTTTTAACCATCTTTCAGAAATAATACTGGCTGCCCTTCCAGAGGAAACAATAGGAACCAACTTTGTCTTTTTGGTGCCATTTAAAAATTGTGGAAGATTAAGGGGAAGTCCAGCCCCAGAAAAAATAATGTCTATTTCCTCCTCAATAGCAATTCTCACCATATCAGCGAAATTTGATAATGCCACCATTATATTTACACCAAGAATTCCATTAGTTAATTCTTTGGCTTTCCTAATCTCCCTTTTTAACGCTCTGATATTTGCTTCCAGGTAATTCGTGAAAAAATCAGGCTCAAGCATTCCAATAGCTGCAGTAGAAATAACCCCGACACAGCCTTCGTTAGCTACTGCGGATGCCAACCTGGATAGAGAAATTCCAACTCCCATTCCTCCTTGAATTATAGAAATTTTTGCTGTCAAATCTCCTATTTTTAATTCTCTTAGATTATTGCTACTCATAAAAACTATCCCCTATCTTTTTCTCCTAACCTATTTATATCCGAATTTTCTTCGCATAAACTCCTAATTTGGTGGTTTATACGAATACCGCATCGTATCCCTGCTTTGACGGTTACTCTTTCTCATTGATTATATGCAATGGACTAACTATATCTTGAAGGCTTTTGTTGTTCATATAAGTGTAAATCTCGGTGGTTTTCTAACTCTTGTGCCCTAAAAGCTCTTGAATAAAGCTGAAATCCACGTCTGATTTCGATAAATGTGTTGAAAAATATGGTATATGCTATGAGCTGATACCCTTTTGGTTATCTTCACCTTAACGTGGCCATGCTCAAAGCCTCTTTATACCGTTCGCTCAGTAATGTCTGATCTGGAAATAGCTATCTAAAAGATACCAATCTAATAATATAGTTCACCGGAAGTATTGTCAACCTCAAATTCTGTAAGAAACCACCTTTATGGTGCAGGTTTCGTTAGGGTTGATTCCGAGCAGCGTGCCTTTCTCCCCACAAAACTCCGCAGTTATTATTGGGTGGCAAGGAGTTAGGAGTGATGGAGTGGATTTAAGTAAAATTCATAAGTAGATTAGAAATTGACATGCCATGTAAACTCATCAAAGATGCATTTCGTAAAATGTTTCGCGTATATCTGAACTTTGCGACCGATGGGAGCAAATTTGGGCGGAGTGCCGAGGACACGTAACCAGTAATACGACTGTTATGTGGAGTTTTGCAGTTACCATAGTTATCTATCTTTAATCCAAGTCCTTACAAGAGGTCCAAGTTTTTTATCTTTATAGTTAAACTTAACCACAAGCTCTTGCAGGTTCTTGGGTAACTTCTTGTAGCCCCATAAACACCTCTTTTCCGTTTCTTTTACACCATTTCGAACAAAGTAATAGGGGAGGTTTACATGGAAAAACGAGATGCTGTCGGCATCACTTAAAACATCGACTCTTCTATCGCCTCCTATTTCATGAAGGCTTACAAGAAAAAAGACATCATCAATCAATTCTTTTCTTACACTGCACCCCTTCATTATTTCTTTTAATATCTTAGCACTATTTAAAGCATGAGCTTTTTTAAACTCATCGAAAGATCTATAATCTTTGCGTTTTACTTTCCGTTCTTCAATAGCTCTTTCAATGTCATGACCTAAAGCTGCTATTTTTAGGGCTTCATCAGCATCAGGCTTTAATTTAAGCAGCCACTCTAATGTGTTTTTTGCATGGATTGGGTCTTCGGGAACAAGCGATTTTTCGATAATCCCATCAATCTTCTTCTTTACGCAGTCAATACTATCTATTTTTATATAGAAGCACCACCCTTCTGATGTTCTCTGTATTCATCAAAATAGCGATCAAAAGGATTGTTAAGAACGGTAGGTTTACTATTTCCCCCAGAAATAAAAAGCGTAGATTTAGTAGTGCAAAGAGAAATATAATAAATATTCTGACATCACGACCCATTCTGAAATAGTGTCCTTTTGACCCGATTATTTTCTTCATCAAGCCATCATATTTGTCAGCAGTATAACTATTCATGAAGGTGCCGATAATAGCCAGAAACCCGACGAAGAGATATAGGAGATTTCCACTAGGAAAATAGACGTAATAAGTCAGACCGAAAAGAAGGAAAGCATCTGCATAACGATCTAAAACAGCATCAAACCATGCGCCAACCTCCGTCTCTCGGAATTTCAATCTAGCGATTTCACCGTCACAACCATCAACACTAGATGATACTTGAGCTAATATTGCTCCGAGTAATAAATAAGAGTATTCTCCTAAAAAGAAGAAAAATGCACCTATGCAACAAAGGACAAAAGAAAAAAACGAAATATGATTTGGTGTAATACTGGTCTTTACAAGATACTTTGAAATCCTGGTTGATACTGGTCTGTTTAAACATCTTGATATAGGTCCATCGGAGGATTTTCCCAAAGCACCTAAAAGTTTACCCTCAGCTTTTTTAAATGCCCCCTCGTCATCCACATCAATCCAAAAACCATCTTTAACATCA
>JAUWMV010000031.1 GCA_030613005.1 bacterium
ATCCGCTCCAAGTTCAATCGAGCGATCTATCCCCGCAGAAAAAGCAGCAGCAAGACCATGATTCTTCTTAAAATTTATAATATTATATATTCCGTTTTCTTTTGCGATCTCAATTGTTCTGTCGGTGCTACCATCGCTAATAATTAGAACTTCAATTTCATCTATCCCTTCAATGTGAGTTGGTACCTCTTTGAGGGTTTGTTCAAGAGTTTCTTCCTCGTTATAGCAGGGAATTTGAATAATTAATTTCATTGTATTTCAGCTTTTGATGCTATATCAATTACAATTTCATCTTTCTTTTTTTGTTCTTTGTGCAATGATACAACATAAATATGTAATAATATCGGCGCTATTGCAAAGAATATAGTTATTGCTATGGGATAGTAGTTAAATCCTATATCCTTAAATCCAATTTTCTCTAATCTCCTAATGTGTGGAGTATCTCTAATATCAAAGAAAACGTATAATCTATAGAGGAAAGAAAACAGACCGCCGGCAAAGTATTTAGAGAATTTGGAAAGACCACTAGCTAAAAATTCTAATTCCCATAGAGCAAAAGGTATAACAAACGGAAAAACAATCGCTGGAAGACGCCCCGGAGTTATGTATAAAGGTAACATCATAAGAACAAGTGTTAGTATCCACATCCTAACATAGGGATGTTTTCGCCATTTAACAATGCAACCCAAAATTGCCAGCATCCATAATACATGCCAACCACCGAAAATCATTCGTGGTATGCCGGATGTTCTCCTGAAGCTCCATGTTCTTTCTTCTTTGATATTTTCAGCCTTTTTTTCCTTAAGCTCCTTATCGTAGTAATCAGACAAACTAATTAGTTTAAAGCGATACGACCAATAATGCGCTTCCTTGGGAAATTTTTTTGGTTTAGGTATAACACCTGAATATGCGATTAATGTGATCGTAGCAAGCGGTATTAAAGATAAGATAATGGACTTGAGTATAAGCTTAAAATCGAGAATTCTTCCTTGTTTCAAATTCCACAGGTAAAACACTGGAATTGTAAAAAGTGCATAAGGACCTTTATTCAAAGCACCAAGAATTAGAAAAACGATATAAAGCCATATCTTATTCCTAATTATAGCCCAAATTGATGCTAAAATCAAAAGCAATGAAAGTGGATCAATTATCCATGGATTCCATAAGAGATAAACAAAGATATTACTCTCCAAAAGAAAGAATAACCCTAATGCCCTGTAAGTTCTTGAAAAGCCTATATCTCGAAGAAAGTAATAGAAAACAATCGCTGTGGTTAGAAGACTTAAAATTGTCAATAAATGAAATGCAACTGACACTTCGAAACCAGTGATAAAACACAATACTTTTACAATCAAAGGGCTCAATATTCGATAAAGATGAGCAAGGTGATTTATGGGTTCGTAATCGCCAAGCACTAACCGGAAATAATTCAAAGCGTCGCCGGAAATGGATGCTCTGGCTTTCAAAAACAAGCTATTTATTATTAAAAGAATAATACTTCCCAGAAATATCGCTATAAACTCTCGGAACTCTGGTCGTGTTTGTTCTAAAATCTTTGTATAAATTTTCTTCATATTGTATTAACTCCGGCAATAATCAAATTTCTGTATCACAAATTCAAAATTGAATATTTATTTTAAAATTATATTTCTTAGCTTTCCTTTTTTTGTTGTTCTTGCTTTGTGCTTTGAACTTGGCCAGGCTTTACTGCTTTTTTACTTCCAGCCTTTTTTGCCTTGGGTTTGTATACATATGTTCTAAAACCCAATTCTTTTAAGTAATCATTATAATAATCCGCAGTAGACCCCACGTTATCAATAAGATGATAAACCTCAGCGCTCTCAAGATTACTAATCGATCTTATGGAACCGAGTGAGACAGAATTACCTCTTATGAAAAACTTAGACGAACCTGTTTCAGAAAGCTCGTTTTTTCTCATGAGGAGCTCATTAAGTATAGCTCTATCCTTTAGGTTCTCTGGTAAAACAGCAATCGGTGCATGAACCAAGAGAAAAACTCCCGTTTTAAACTCAACAAGTTCGATATACTCAATAGCATCACCCCTGTATATTTTCCAGACCAAACCAGATTTCTGACGAATGAATGTTGGATCTACAATGCCAAGTTTAAAAAGAGCCATATTAACCAAGCGTATCGAGTTTAGAATAGTTTCCCTTTGTATCTCTTGCTCGCTTTTTCCACTTTCGTCACCATCTAGTTCCGTCGGTGGATTGATAAAAAGCAACCCTTTGCTCTTTTTAGACTTTCTTGCTTTAATATATGCGCTTGTGAGCCTTTTATAAAATGGTCGTTTTCGTCCTAATTTAAGGAATTTAACAATATCTTTTGTATCAAAATTATAGTTAAGATAGAGAAATAGCGCATAACTGGGATAATTCAAATGCGGCAGTGAATCTTTTCTAATGTAATTTATAAACATTTTCTCAAGTTCAATCGCAGGAAATACATGGGGAAGTCTTGAATAATTATTGTACACGTCGAATAATCTCCGAGCGGCTTCTCTACTAACAGAAACGGCAAAATCCAGATTACCCGTATATATCGACAGAAAACCTAAACCATACTCGGCCTCAGGAATCGGTTCATCGATAATCACTCCTTCCCTAAAATAATTACTTGTCTTCGCTAAATCCTTGTAAGTCCAAAGTCTTCCTGCGTCGTACACAGATAAATCAACAGTTTTCTCCAGAACACTGCGCTCATAGAAGTCCAACGCAAGAGAATCCTCACCGGCAATTTCTGCCATTCGACCTCGTAGCCAAAGTTTTTTTCCGTTATCAAGATTGGACTTAACAACAGATTTCTCAGCCCATTCAAACGCAGGTTCATTTGATGCTGAAGCCAAAACAATACCAATCATCACGACAAATCCAGCAGTAGTCATAATAGCCAGAACTTTATAGTTTAATTTCTCAGAGAACCAAAACGCCAATGGTACTAACCCCAAAGGAGCAATGCCAGCGATTGTAGTCCAATCAAGGCGATCCAGTGGTAAATTCAGGAAAACAGCACCAAAGAGAAAACCTAATCCGGATAAATATAACATTTTGATTTTATCGGGGAGATCTTCCCAATTTTTAAATAAGTCATATACTGCAAATGGTGTAGCTAACAAAAGCGGAGAAATAATTGTTAAACTGCCAATGAAGTTAAGCCAACCGTATAGACCGAAAATCCTTGTAACAGACCACATTGCAAACAACTCGCTGAAATCCGGGGTAAACAGCAGGATATAAGGTAAAATAGAAAAAAGGATAATAACAACTCTTCCTGTCAAGTTCTCTATTCGTTTCGAGCATAGAAAAACAATAACCGGCAGAGCAACCACAGCTGGCGGATAAAATATTGTCGACAGAGCAAAAACTATAATAGGTATGGATAATGGTATTCTTGGTTCATCGAATGTCTTTAATGCAATCCAAAGGAAGAACATAGTAACAAAAGCACCGATTAATCCTTGGTTCGTCCCGAGAAAAAATAATGCTGTCGAGCCTGAAAGCAATATTGCTAAAAGAGGAAGCAGTCCCTTGTCCTTAGGAAAAACTCGCTTTACAGTAAACGATGTGATAAAAATGTATAAACCACTTAAAAGAGCTGAGACAATAGTCAGAGAAGTCAAAGAATTGATCCACATTCTACGACCAATAATAGAGACATTTCGAATAATAACAGCCCATATAAGATAGAATGGGTCATTTGCGGAACCTCCAACGTGTTGCAATGATAACCAGGGAACTTTCTCGAAAGCTTCACCCCAAATCGGGAACTTGGGTCGCACAAATAAACCACCAATAACAAATACATAAAGCAAACCCCACAATAACGCTTTAGAAATTGGATAGTCTTTATTGATTAGGACAATTGAAAGAACAATGCCTGCAAGCAAAAGCGCAAAAATAAAAA
The DNA here is from genome assembly GCA_030613005.1 of bacterium. GTDB lineage: Bacteria > UBP14 > UBA6098 > B30-G16 > B30-G16 > JAUWMV01. Next base: position 3,925 of record JAUWMV010000031.1, read on the forward strand.
TTCGCATAGACCCATGTAAGGAAACTAATGCCCCTAACCCCCAAAAATACTGTGAAAATATCAAACTTAAAATGAAGATCGATGCGGGGATAACGAAACCACCGACGAAATTTCTGCTTGAAACTGTTTTAATAAAGCCTTCTGAATCCAGTACTTTTAACTTCATATATAATTTCCTACCGAAACTTATGTTATAATAAAAAAAATTTAACAATTAATAAACTTAAAGAGAACGAAGAATGCAATTCAATTTTGAAAATAGTTTAACACATTTAAAAGTAAAGCATTTTTTAGAACGCTTTTTCCAAAGGTTAGATTAAATCACAATGTTATTTTTTGGGGCTATTTCTTCCAGGCTTTGCAACCGTTAACAGTGAAAATACTATCAACCGAAAAGAATACAGCATCCCCATCTGGAAATGAAGTAGATACTTCGATCCAAATAGTGTCGCCTGAAAAACTGAATGAAAGAGAACTGAGAGGTAGTGTTATTGTCGTATCGACTCCTGTCTGGCTAATGTAAATTCTTGTTGTATCTATATCCTGATGTGCAGCGGTATCAGTGAAGGCAAAAATTAAATTAATCGTATCGCAAGAAGTAATAACCGTATCTGTGCTGTTAATTGGACAAACCCGCCAAGCATCCAAAGGCCAACAACACGGATGCCGGAAGAAAATAGCCAATGAATCCTCGAGTAATTCCTCGTCAATAATATTACCATTATCATCTCTTAAGGTCAGAAGTCTAATAATATACCGTGCTGGGCTATATAACATTGAATCTACAAGTCTAGTTTTGAATATAAGAAGCGTATCATCTCGAACATCCATTGAATCCGGGTAACATAACACGCCAAGAGGATCGAGTATGCAAACAGTGCTCCAATCTATTCTGGAATCGTCCTTTAAAACAAAAAATACAGAGTCTGGGGAGCAAGTGTCAGCATAAACATAACCTGTTGGTGGAATTGTATCACCTTTAACGAAAACAGAACCGCAAACTGCACAGTTCACATGGCCAAAACTATCTGTAGCACAAAGTTGTATCGATAAATTACTAGTTAAAATAGTTGGATATGTCCAATTATAAGATCCATCATTCTCGAAGAGACCTATATTCGTCCATGAAAGACCACCATCAACAGAATATTGAAGATTAATAGGAAAAAGAGGACCCCATGTTTCCGGTGGAATAAACGAATCCTCGACAGTCCACGTAATTGTTGCCAATTCGCCCACATCACCTCCAGAAGGGCATGTAACAGACGCTAAGGGCAATTTTGTATCTATAGGACCCGGTTCCGATTCGTCCATGGAATATATTGCACCATATTGGCAGTCGATTTCTGGCAAAATTTCAATCCTAAAGGAGTCGGAAAGAACTGCTCTATTTGCTGAGTACTTTATACCCTCGGTGCCATCACTGTTCTCAATTCCAACAGTAGCACTACCTCCATAATCGAAGCCAGGCAAACTAGATGGCGCTCCTTCGAGATCGAGATATTGGAATACCATAGAACCATCCTCATTCATAATTAACTGAAGCGTCCAAAATGTCTCCTTCCCTGGCATAGTAAGGTAATGCCCCATATTGCGCCAAATAACTGCCATCCATCTATACGGATCTTCACCACCATAAACGGTATAGACACAGCTTGTGGTCCTAACGTAAAGGTCGTCCCAAAAGGGAGCGATGAAATTGTTAGGTGCTGTAGTATCAGGTAATATTATATCGTTGATGAACCACCAGATATCTTTGTCATCGAATCCCACAAGACCATTAGTCGTTACAAAGACCGAACAAAAAGTGTCTGTGTAAAAAACAAAATCAAATCCGAGAGCAACTAATTTATACACATCGTCGTATTCGAATTCCGACCATAAAGTGTCTAAACCGTTCCCATCGGCAATATCCACCCAATCGAAAGCGATGCCAGCATCATCGCTATCTCGAACGATATAATTTCCAGTTGTATCAGACTCGGTGGAGAGTTCTACAGCGGTAACTCTAAACGCCCAGTTAGAATGTTCGATGTTAGGTGCATCAGTTCCTGCCTCCCATTTAATTATAAGACTATCTCCCGGTGCGATATCATCGCCAATATCACCGTACAAAGATGTGCATGGGTAATCCCATGTTAAACCTCCATCAGGTGAGCATTCTATTAAAATATTATGAGTATCATCCGAATCGAAATTGTAGACAATATAAACTGTATCGGTGCCATCCAATCGTTCAAAAAACTTTATTATCTCTATATTAATATCCACATCGGTTACAGGAGGACATGGGCATGGAACCATAAAACGCAGGCATGATCTCTGTGTCGGTTCATTTTCGACACAGAAACTATATCGATTGGATTCACCGAAAATGCTAATAACTGATAGACCAGCGGTATCTGGCACAATGAACCATCCGGATGTGTCGCTTTCTATTTCGAAAAGTTCCGAGTCCAAAACGCTCCCGCCAAATTCAAGGAGCGCCGATGTGTCAATATTCTCACCTGTAAAATAGACAGTGTCATCGATATCACCGCAAAAAGCATCTATCTCTATATCCAGCCACTCGCAATAAACCTGAATCGGTACTCTATATTTCCTTCCCTGCATGACAACTGTAATAGATTGCATGCCTTGAATAGCCCAATCTGGAACGGTGATTGTTATTTCAGTGGAATCTTTTAGAAAATGAGATATAAGGGAGTCTCCAAATAAAACGGATACAGTTGTATCAAATCCCTGACCATATATTGTAGTGAGGCTTCCGGGAGAAGCACAATCGACGGAATCTAAAAGCGGAACTCCCTCCGGTCTATTGCAGTTTTCTAATGAGTCCTCTGTTACCCTCGCCAGAGCCGTTAACGCATTAGTTATAAATTTAAATGCCATAGGTTCAGCATATCCAATCACTGGAACCTCAAAAGTGTGACAATCTGCAAGAGCTAAAATTCTGCCACCGTAACTGCAATCACAGTCTTCGCCGTCAGTTCGTCTCGGATAGGAAACAGAGGCAAGAATCTGTTTACCGTCATTGCTCCATATGAATGGCAACCCTGGTGATGAAACATTCATTATAGCAGTGTAATCGAGATACATGTAAGTTAATCCATCAGTAAACGGCGAGAAGGAAGCTATATTTGTTGTACGTACACTACTACCCATGCCGCCAAAGGATATCCCAGTAACCCACCTTGGATCTGTAAGAAGATTGTTATGAGGACCAACATCATCGGTGGAAATGGGCATAACGAGAAGATTCCCACCATAGCAAACGAAATCGATTAATTGTGTCTTCTGAAAGTAACTGAATCCAGCGGTAGAGCATCCATTATGATGCATAATTATAACCAGATCAAAACTGTCTAATACTGGGAATCGACCCTCTCTCGAGGTAAATTTTACAGTAGCTGAATGTGAGGTGAGAGTGTCCCAAAGCGCATTAAACGTAGTAGTATCATGGTGACCGCAAAACGGCAGATCATCCACGAGAACATTCTGAGCTTTGACACCACTAAGCATCAACCCAGAAAAAAGCAATCCCGCGACTAAAGTCGCAATTATACAAATTCTTCTCATTTTACTTTGTAATAATATATGGTTGTTAAGAAAATTAATGCAAGAGGTTTTATACTTCGAAAAAAAAATAGAACGATATTAAACAAACAGATAAACTAAAAAGTTACATCTGTTCCCCTCGATCTCTTGCGATGAGATAACAGCGCCCTACAGGATTTGAACCTGCGACCTCATGATTCGTAGTCATGCGCTCTATCCAGCTGAGCTAAGGGCGCGGTTACCTGCGACCCCCCGTGCCAATTATTTCAAATTATACTATTTTTTTATATATCCAAAAGGAAATGTTATTGGTAAATAAGTTAATCTACAACATAGATGTGCCAATGTTATTTTGAAATAATTTTTTTTATCCTCTTATATGAAAAAAAACAGCGTGAGAATAAATCCCACGCTGCAGTCACAGTTATTTGCAAATCTTATCTTTTTCTACTTCGAACCATTTCTCTAAGGTTCTTACCAGCTTTAAATTTCGGTACAATAGTTGCAGGTATTTTCAGTTCTTCGCCGGTTTTGGGATTGCGACCAACTCTGGCTTTTCGCTCAACAGCATCAAACGTCCCAAATCCTACGAAACTGATTTTTTCACCAGTTGCAAGAGCTTTGGAAATTTCGCCTAATGTAGCTTTTAACATCTTGTTGACCTGCGTCTTGGGCATACTTGTTGCCCCTGCGACTTTTGCTACTAATTCATCTTTTGTCATATTCACCCTCCTTTTGTTAGAGTAGTTTCACTGTTTAAAAGCAGCTGCTAATCTTTTAATTTTTCTAAGTCTTGTAGAATTCTCACTTTCCTAATTTCAACTTTCCCAATATTTTATTTTTTACCAACAAAATTTAATTATCTAAAATTTTTATTTTTCTATCTTAATTGCATTCTAACATTATTTATAGCAAATATATTTTCACTTTATGGAAAGATTAGTTTGCTTATTTTTTTTTGCCCCCCATGTCAGAAGCTTGATTTTTAAGGCTTCATTGTTTTTTCACAGGCACAATATTGTAGCCACAGTAGTTTGTCAAGATAAAAAAGCAAGAAATACGTGAAAAATATGCATTTTTGGGCTTTTTTACCAAAAAAATCGTGTTTTCCACGAAACAGCAAGCAAAAATGAACCGCAAAAGCCGTTTCACAACCGAATTCTGCTTCGGGAAGTCACATTTCTTTATTTAGATTTTTTTAATTACAATCAAATTTAAAAAGCAGTTAATATTTGACAAATGATATTTATTCTGATTAAATATCCTTTTTTCTCTTGCAAACCTTAAAATTTTAGATCTACAGCATAATGTTTCGATGTATAAATACATATCTTAGTAATTAACGACGAATTCTTTGGTAAGAACTAAAAAGCCCGAACACAACAACGATATAGTATATATAGATGAAATTATCTATAAATAATTATAGTTTAATAAATTGGGATTTTATTAATAGTTTTCCATTTGAATATTAAGGCACCCAAGGTGATTGTTAGCTTTTTTACTAACATTCTCAGATAGTAAATTAAGATAAATACTAATAAAACGCTTTAATCTAGTAAAGCTTAGTTTATTCAATCCTATCGATTGATATTTGAGAAAAAATTTGCACTGCAGTAGTTAATCCGGTGGTATCTCGGAAAACCTGTCCGGTTTTGCATTGTGGGTCGCCATGACCTAATATGTATGCCTCATAATACTGCGGGAAATCACCCGGAATAATCATTAAACTCTCCCATACAACAGACGGTTGCCCCCATTTATGGCTGTAAAACGGATCGTCGGATGGAAGGTCTGCGGAATACGTCTCGTTGAAATCGGCGTATTGATTTACTTCGATTCGAATAAGGTATCTTCGGTGCTGGGTTATTGTATCTGCTCTAAACTGGATTTCGAACCAATATCTAAAATGCGTGGGAGCCTCACCAATTATTGAATCGCTTAGAAAAGGAGTATTTGAATGTTTGATATTATCGGGTAGAGCGTTCTTAAGAGCATGAACCCAAACAGGAAGAGGATGAATTTCTCTGTCGAATTTTTTCGCTGCACCACGAGTTACAAAAATTGTAGCTACATAATTATGAAAAGTATCCTCGAGCCATATTGCAAACTCGGGGGTTTTCTTAACCGATATAAATAGGAACCGCGAATTTCTATAGTATGATTTTCCCGGGTCGCATTTAACCTCGAATGCCTGTGCATCGATTTGCTTATAAGACACAACGAGCATCGATATTATAAATGATATTGAAAACGCTTTCATAAATAAGCTATCGCGAATCAATTTCTCTATGACATATTTCATTAGAATACTTTTTTCGTTTGTATATATGGATTATCTTACTTAAAACAAACTACCAGAAAATCACATGTTTTTACCGAATTTACATGCGAGGTTAAGAGAATAACCGGAAAAATCAGAATTACTATAATACTCGAGCCCAACATTGCTGACAAATCTATATCCACCGGTAAGAGCTATTCTAAAATAATTAGTAATATTAGCTTCCAAACCAACCTCGATCTCTAAGAGAAAGAAATTATCCCAATCCTCATCCTCTATCTCGAAGTCCTCGAAATTATAGAGCAAACTAATTGCAGAACCAATATGAACGGTGGTAACAAAATGAACCATATCGTTTGAAGGATACGTCAATCCCAATTCAAATCCAACATAAGCAAATCCTAATTTGTCATCTTGTCTATCTGTCGAGCTCGTATCTATTGGTTCGGAATCGAAAAGATTCATAGACCTGCAACAACCTCCGTTTGAAAATAAATACTGCCTGTTTGTTTTCGCATTAATTGGGTTAAGCATAACATAAGCTCCAATGCCGGTAATAGCGATTTGTTCTATAACCCATCCTCCGCGAGCCCCTAAAACAAACGAGAACTCATCTGCTATAGAAGTAAATTTAAATACAGAAGCACCGAACCCATCCTGTTTTGTGTCAGGTTTTATTAATGTCTGCTCCTCGGCGAGAATAATCGATAATGCAAGTAATACGAATAATATCGGTAAAATCTTCCTCACAGATTCCCCCTTAGGAAAGCCTTATAATATTATAACTTGTAATTAGAGAATCAATAATCAAATTGTAGCCTATATTTAACATAAATTAATACAATATAATTGTTCTATCTTCCAAAGCTTTAAAGTATAAGGTATATTCGTATTTTTTTATAAATCATGTTTCAATCGAGCTTATAGCTTGCACTGCTAAGATTTCTTATCAAATTTCGCATCAAACTGTGAATCATATGTGTAACTTGTTCTCTTTGAGGATATGCATTACCAAATTCGGCTTTAGGAAGATATTATTGATCCAGCGTAATGTAAAGGAAGTTCTGAATTTCATAACATCTCATTTCAGCGTCAACAAAGGATGATAGAAATCGAACTCTGTTCAGCATGAAATCCCTGCTAATATCGTTCATTATCTCACGTGATGTCTCAATCATCTGGTCCGTAAATTTAAGATTCCCCTTGAATATTATCTTCCTCGAGGACATAATTAAAAATATAAGCGGTTACATTGCAAGGTTTATGAGATGCCTTGGCAAAAAGTTCCACAGAAAAGTATAAACTGAGACCTTTTAATATATTATAATCTATTTGTCAGTGGACATTGAAAATATCGATTTTCATTAGGAGGATTTGTGAAACGATTGAGAATACTGTCCTGGAACGTAAACGGTATCCGTGCAGCATACCGAAAAGGATTTCTCGAATGGTTTATGAGTGATAATCCTGACATACTATGCCTTCAGGAAACGAAAGCGTGGAAAGAGCAACTTCCAGAGGAACTCACGGATATGAAGGATTACAGTGCATATTTTGCTGAATCAGATAAGAAAGGCTACAGTGGCGTCGTGATATACAGCAAGAATAAGCCAATCGAGGTAGGAATCGGCATAGGAATCGATAGGTTCGACACTGAGGGCAGAGTTGTTTGGTGCAAATATACTAATTTCATCCTCTTAAATGTGTATTTCCCAAACGGCAGAGCCTCGAAAGAGCGTCTGGAATATAAGATGGATTTTTATGATGCTTTCCTTAAATACGTGAATCTGTTGCGAGAAACTGGCGAGAAAATACTTATATGTGGTGATTTTAATACCGCACACAAAGAGATAGATTTATCCCATCCGAAAGAGAATTCGAAAACATCCGGCTTTCTGCCAGAGGAGCGAGAATGGATCGATAGTCTTATCGAACATGGCTTTTCCGATACATTCCGAATGTTCAATCAGAAACCTGAAAATTATACTTGGTGGGATCTTCGCACAAGAGCCCGTGATCGAAACATTGGCTGGCGAATAGATTACTTTTTTGCAAGCGAAAATATGATAGATATTATCGAGTCAGCATTTATCAAATCGGATGTCATGGGTTCGGATCACTGTCCTATCGGAGTGGATATCCATTTTGAGCAAACATAATAATTTTGTTCCATATCAAACCAATCTGATAACATAAAAGCGTTTTTAAAATTCGAATATTTGAACAATCTTTCAAATAACAATCTGAATATTTAGTCAAGCTTATTATAGAAATTGCAGCATGAAGTACATATTGGAAAAGAGCGATTTCGACGAAATATTTTACGTGCTTTCCGCTGTATATTATTGTTAAATATCGATAGGATTTTGCAATCGAGGACACTGCCCAATGGTATATCCAGGCAGGATTCCACTGTGCCATCGGATCGTATTGTAAGTCCATTCCACAGTGATGTGCACGAACCATTATATACTTTCACAAATGTTGGATAATCTGTATAATATAAGTTTAACATATCTCGATCAAAATTTGGAACAAAAACCGTCTGGGGAAACTCGAGCTGAATTCGTTTCAGCTGTGGAATTACTATTTCAGAACTAGGAATAGAATCCGCTTCCGACGGGAAATTCCAATAACAAACCGAGTTGCCAAAATTTTCGTTGAGGAACTTTCTGTGAACTTCCAACTGTTCAGGCAAGGATAGGAAAAGATGGTTTATCTGCAATCCGTCGATACCCCATGACCAAAACTCCCGTGTAGATTCATAGATTTCCCTTTGGTTCTCGCGACAAATTGTTAAAATAATCTCAATTGAACTGCCAGAATTTATCAGACTTTTTTGCTGCATTAATTTGAATAGTGAGTCTTTACATCTCTCAAATATCCCAATTCCACGAATATTATCATGAGTCTTGCCTATTCCGTCAATAGAAAATCTTATCCGATCTATTTTCAATTCAACAAGCTCTGGAATGAATTTATCTGCCAAAACGCCATTAGTTACAAGATCCACAATAAAGCCCTTGGATTTAAGTGAGTTCATAAGTTCGCTTATATGCTCCCAAAGTAACGGTTCGCCACCTATAATCTGTATTAACGGTTTCGGTCGCCATTGTTCGAGTTGCGAAATCACATTATGCCATTGCTCTATTGTTAGCTCATTTTGTTTTAATTCACGACTTAACTCTATTCTATCAACTCTACTTCCCCAAATATAACAAAACTTGCATTGAAGATTACACCGTTGAGTGGGCATTATCGAGACTGAAGTCGGCGAAAATATACTTCTCTCACTGTTTACTCGACCAAAAAGTATGTTCATCCTTACCTTAAGTGCTCGAAGAACAATGTTAAACATTTCAAGTGATGAAGTTCTTGATGCCTTTCGAAATTTTCGTATATATCTATTCATAAAACTCATTTCATGGAATTAACTTATACGACCTTTCTGGGTCAAGTCGTTTGAGATTATTTCGATGGACTAATGCATCGAGACAATATTATCTTATTAGCAAAGCAATCATGTTATAATATAATTAAGGTAGGTTGATATGAGAAAATATTCAAAAAGAGTTCTTTCATATGGCGGGTCATCGATAGATTTTGCCGCAGCAGTTTGCCGAAAATTTGGTTCGCTTTCACTTGCTGAGGGAACACCATCTATCGACACTCCGGGATTTCTCAAAAAACTGGCATGCAAATATATCGTGCAAAGTTACAATCAATACACCGCAAACCGAGGTTCGAAAAGATTGCTAAACAGCATTGCACAACGTTGGGAAAAACCTCTAAATCGCTCGATATCTCCATTTGATGAGATTACAGTAACGTGTGGTGCAACTGAAGCGTTGGCATCTGCGGCTTTTGCGCTTATCGATAACGGCGATAGAGTATTAGTTTTTGAACCGTTTTATGAGAACTACAAAGTTATAACGCTTCTAGCGGGTGGTATTCCTGTGTCAATTAACTTAGTGCCATTTCATTGGACACCCGACTGGACAACTTTAGAACAAGAAGCAGCAACTGCAAAATTATTGATAATGAATTCACCTCATAATCCCACTGGATCGGTATTGAATTCGGACATTTTAAGAAAAATAGCACAAATTGCCATCGATAACGATCTAATTGTAATCTCGGACGAAACATACCGATGGATGTCCTTCACAAAGGATGTTAATTCCATTGCCTCTTTACCGGGAATGTGTGAGCGAACTATCGTTGTGGGTTCTTTTTCAAAAATATTCACTATAACCGGTTGGCGTGTAGGCTTTATGATCGCATCTGAGGATATGAGCAAACATCTTCGAAGAACGCACGATTTCCTTTCAATATGCGCACCTGCTCCATTCCAGGAAGCAATCGCAGAGGCTTTAGAATCCCCAGATTTTGAGCCATTCTTAAAAGAGCTAATGGGTGGATATAGACATCGTAGAGACGTCCTTGCAGAAGCTCTTAAACAAGTTGGAATGATATTTTCACTCCCTGAAGGTGCATATTACATACTCGCAGATTTCAAGCGAATCCATCCAAGTTTTAACGATATGGACATGGCGGTACATCTCGCAGAACATGTTGGCATTTGCGGTGTTCCAGACCGAGCGTTCTTCATGAATCCTCAAAGAGCAAATCGATATATAAGATTCTCATTTGCCAAACGAAACGATCAGATAGACCATGCGGCATCTAAGATTTTGAAATATTATAAAGGCAACTAATGGAAGGTTTTATATTATAATTTTCTCTAAAAACGCAGGAATCTGTCCTCTCGAAGTAAGTTCTCCTCCGAGTTGTGCCAATCTAATTTTATCTAACAAATGACCTACGGATTTGCCATCAAAGCCCATTTCGATAAGCTCACCACCGCTTATTAGAGGTTCGATACCAATTCCATGGAATGTGTCCCTAATTTTTTGTGCTGATTTTGTTATCTGGGGGATAAATTTTGCACATTCAAACGATAGTTCCAATGCTGTCGAGTCTAAAATGTTAACTTGTTGCATTTCGGAAAGTGTGTCGAATTCTGCTAAAGAATCAAGTATTCCAGTCATTGAAAACAGTTTAGATCGCAATATTCGAGGAAATTCAATTTTTCCTGCAATTTGCTTAATAAGTTTATGCAATGAAACATTTGGTATATAGAAAAAGATAATCCATACTATCTCCTCAGCTGAGCCAGATTTTACTGCATCCTCGAGGGAATCGTAGTTTCGAATCGGATCAAGACACTCCTCCCTGAAAATATTTTTCCACAGATTATACCTTATTAAAAGCATTTTAAATCTGTGAGCGTATTTTATGCCCTTTGAAAATTCTCGCCATATCCACGAGGAGGATAGATCTGATACAAGACTCGAATTAGAAGCAATGCTTTGTGCAGTCTTAATCTCGATGTCGAAATTGAGTTGCGCAGCGAATCTTATAGCTCTGAGTATGCGAAGGTGATCCTCTATAAATCTGAAATCAGGTGCACCCACTGTGCGAACAATACCTGAGTTTAGGTCGAGGCAACCATTGAATGGATCGATTATTTCATATGATGTTGGCTCTAATGCAATAGCATTAATTGTGAAATCACGTCTATGAAGGTCGTCTTTTATGTCGTCGGTAAATTCAACTTGCGCTTGTCTGCCAAATGTTTTGATATCGCGACGCATTCGGGCGATTTCTATCGTGAAACTATCTCCTTTTATGCGTGAAGCCTGATATTCATTGGGGTATATTCGTTCCGAGTTGGAAAAGTTTTTGCAAACATACTCTGCAGACGCATTTGTAGCAATATCATAATCTTTAGGTTCAAAACCGATAATAATATCTCTTAATGCACCACCTACAAGATAAGCTTTGAATCCTTGCTCAATTAGTTTGCATGCCACATCGAGTGCTGCAGCAAACCCACGGCTTTCCTTAATAGCTGTTTCTATTCGTTTTGTATCTAACATATAACTTAATAAGTATAAATTGATTATACTACATATTTAAATGAAAATATTAAACCATTTAGCTAAACTTTTAGTTGAGAGAATGTTTCAAGCAATCTCATCCGGGTCTTTTGTTGAAATATGGTCTGCAATTTTGAGTTTATTGGGTTGAAATATCACTCCTTTCTCAGTTACTATGGCATATATGAGTTCTACTGGAGTTATATCGAACGCAGGGTTGAAAGCCTTAGTAGACACAGGAGCTGTTCTAATTCCACGGAATTTCAAAACTTCATTCTCATCACGCTCCTCGATTTCAATATTACTGCCATCGTTCAATGATAGATCGAACGATGAAAGCGGTGCAGCGACAATAAATGGAATTCGAGCTCTATTCGCAGCAAGTGACAGTGAATACGTCCCGATTTTATTAGCCACATCACCATTTCGAGCAATTCTATCAGCGCCAACTATCACATAATCTACCTTGCCAAGAGAAATCAAATATGATGCAGCTGAATCCACAATTAATCTGTGCTTTATGCCCCAGTATGATAGCTCCCACGTTGTTAACCTCGCACCTTGAAGAAGCGGTCTTGTTTCATCAACATAAACCAAATTAATTTTACCTTGCTTGTGAGCTTCGTAAATAATACCCAAAGCAGTACCAATTCCTCCAACTGCCAGTATGCCTGCATTGCAATGTGTAAGAACATTGCTATCGTCACTAATGAGAACTGCTCCGTGTTTCGCTATGTCAAAACTTCTTTGCCGCTCCTCCATGAGAAAATTTTCAGCAGAATCAAGAATCGCCTGCTTGATAACCTCGATATCTTTGTCCTGCAGCGAATTGCAAACCTCCTGTGCTCTTCTGAGACCGATGAACAAATTAACAGCGGTTGGACGGGTTGCGGAAACTTGTACAATAAGCTTTTCAACTAATGAACATAGACCCATACTGTCGCCTCGATATTCTCTAACTCCTAAATAAATTGCAAAGGTTGCAGCAACACCTAAGAGCGGAGCACCTCGTATCGTTAGTGTAGTTATAGCCTCGATTATCTCATCAAATGTTCTTATTTCTAGCCAATCGATTTTATCAGGTAGAGCTCTTTGGTCTATTGCAATTAGGCAATCTTTATCTGAATCCCAATAAATCGGGTTCAGTATGATTTTTCCATTTAAGTTCGTCATAGTTTCTCCTGTAAGTCTGGTAAATATTTCTCGACAGCCCAAGAGTGAATTGTTACGAGCAAAACCAATCGCATATAAATGATACCGAATTATTATATAATTAATATATTTTTCTCGAGGTCGAAATCTCTTTTTAGCACAGAGCAATACAAATGCATTTTAAGACATAAAACTTTACTGCAATTCTAAAGATAATAAATTAGATCGAATATTTACATTGAGTTTCTGAAGAAAAAGGATAAACTTTGTTATCGGAGGTAACAATATGAAAAAGAGTATGTTATTGTTAGTTTTAGTAGGCGTTATCTTTGCCTATGAACCGGGTAGAATAGTCCACTGTCCAACCGCTGGTATCCCTGCTAATCGAGAGATTACTCTCGATATTTTAGCTTTCCCCGGTGGTGGATTGAGAATGGGATTCTCGATGGGAATGTGGGATAGATTAGAGATAGGCATATCTTATGGCAGTGAAAATCTTATTGGTACTGGAGACCTGAGGTTCGATCCTAAACCGGAGATAAGACTTAAATATCGGTTCCTTGAAGAATTAGACGAAAGACCAGCATTTGTAGTTGGCGTCGACACGAAAGGTTATGGTGAATATTTCAAAGATGACCACCATCGATTCGCTTACAAATCCAGAGGAATATTCGTAGTCGCCAGTAAGAACTGGCTTTTCGGTGGTGCGGATTTGAGTGCTCATGCAGGTACGAATTATTCTATGGAAAATAGATTCAAAGAGGGATTCTCAATCTGGGCAGGTCTGGAGCTATTGATATTTGGTCGTGTTAGCATTGGCACCGAATACGACCTGGCTCCAAGCGACAACGAAGAACCTTTCGGGAAAGGTAGAGGCTATCTTTCAACAGCATTATCAGTGAATTTTTCAAAGAACAGTTGGCTTTACATTAATTTAATTGATTTACTTGGAAACAAAACCGGGGTTTCTAAAATTTCAAGAGAATTGAAAGTCGTATTTCTAACTGAGATATAATTTATAAAAAATTAATTAGCATTTACTCATGCGCTGTAAATATGCAGTATATGCAAGTCTACATGGATTTTCTTAGTGACAGCCCGATGCCGAATGAGGTTTATCAAAGCCTTAAAGAGTATTTCGTGGATCATGTTGGGTTGCCATGGTCGAGGCATCAATGGGGAAAGTGGAATTTGGCTGCAATGGAGTGCTTTGAGGAATCTGTTGCAGATAATCTCGGTACATCAAAAAGTATTCGATTTACTCAGAAACTAAATATTCCAATCGAATTAGGGAAAATTCTTATCTCACCGATTGAATCTAAGTCAGTTCTAAAATTTTTCAACTCACATAAATATGAATGCATAATCATTCCAATGAACGGTTTTACGCCAGATCTTGACAAAGTGCAAACAATCTTAGCTAAGAACAATGTATCCCTGCTTGTTATGACCGCTGCCGACAGAATAACCGGAACAGTTCAGCCAATACTCGAGCTCTCTGAGATTTGCAAGGAATCGAATGTGCCGTTATTAATCGATATTAGTGCTCTTATTGGTCGAAGTAAATTTCTTTTCGACGAATTAGGTGCGGATTATGGCTTTCTCGAGGGTCGGGTTATAGGTGCTCCATGCGACATAATAATAGGTGTCGATCGCGATATTGCTTTCCCGGTACCGTTAGTTGCAGCAATGGCTAAAGTTATGGAGTTTATTTACAAAAATATCGATGACAAAATAGAAAATCTCAGCAAAAAAACGGAATATTTTTCCAACTTATTCAATCTTCATCTCGAGGACATTTCCATTCTGGGTGGTGCGAATAAAGCCTTTGGTATCTTGGCTATATCGTTTCCCGGTATAGGTCGAGGAGGACTTTCGTTAGCAATAGATATGCAGGGAGTCGCAGTTTGGGCTGGCGAGACATACAGTGAACCTATTTCACAGCTTGTTGCCTGCGGTATCGAATCCGAAATTACTGAATTGGTCATACGCTTCTCTTTATGGCATGACACCACAGAAAAACAAATAGATTATGTTCTTCGAGTGGTGCCATCTATTGTTGAAAGAGTTCGATATGAGACAGGTTATAAAAGGAAGTAATTTTTTAATACTAACATCCAAAAAAATCGAAAATGCATGTTATACGGAAATTATTCATTATTTTATCGACTAAATGAGAAACTACCTTGTCTTTAAAATCATTTCAATTATTTATATATGAAAACATGATTTAGAAATTTCTCTGGGGGATAATATGCAAAAAACAGTTCTGATTTTAATGTTAATTCCGCTACTAAGTTCCGCATGGTTCTTCGTACCGGGTGCATATTACGATCAAGACGATGAATGGACCTATTTCGCAGGACTAGGTTTTACTGGAGATATCGAGCGATACCCTAAACATGCTTTCTACCGTATGAAAGGAGACACAACCGCTGGAGAACCGATTATTCTGAATAAATATATAACCGGGGAAATGCGATATGCGCCAGAAACTGAGGCGATAAGAGGTGAATTGCATTTTGATGTACCTCTCTTTGGTATTGGAACCAAATTGTGGGCTAGATATACAGATGCTAACACAGCCGACCCCAGAAAAATTAGTATATTCCCCACAGATACTGTTGAAATGGAGAATTCAATATCTCCAGATCAGAAACTGAACGAAATATTAGTTCGACTCGACCAACGATATAGAGCTGGAATACAAACTTACTGGGGAATTTTCGGTGAATATAAGCAAGCTAAATACGAGAGCGAATACTCGATTACTTCTACTGGATTTGTAGAAGAACCGGAAAAGAAACAATCAGAATACGTTGGCGGCGGTTTGTTTTTTGGATACGATACTCGAAAAGGTGATATGGACCCATGTGATCAGTGCTTATCATTTTATATTGAAATTAGCGGTTCATATTTGCTAACCGATTCCGCCGATGCCGATTACATAGTTTCTGGAAACGATATTAAAGAGGCTTCTATAGGAGCGGTTAAGTTTTATATAGAGCAGCTTTTATTCACTCCTACGACCTCATTGCCGATTGAAATCCCGCTCCTAACAGTCCAAGCGCCAACAGTTATAGCCCTTAAGACAGCTATAGGATACTATCCCATAGATGTACCACAGCTAATTGCATTCCGGGGCAACGACGGTCCGCTTTTTCGAGGTTTGAGACAAAACAGCTTAGCTGGCAATTCTTTTTTCATTTTGTCTATGGATTTCAGAATCTCTCCAGTAGAGAGAATGTATACTCCCGTTACTCTATTGCATCTTATCGCACCGAGATTAATTCCCGATGCACGTGCAGACATTCAGATTATTATGTTTACAGATATAGGAAAATACTGGGGTGCAAAACCGGAAAAGCAGTTATACACATGGGGTGTGGGACTTGGTTTGAAATTCAGTAAACGACTATCAACTCGAGTCGAGTTCGCATGGAATTCAACTCAGGATACGTGGACAACGTATTTTTTCATAAGACCAACGTTTTAATTATATGCATATTTATATTCACATACCATTTTGCATAAAAAAATGCGCCTATTGCAACTTTTACTCTGTTGCATTACACGATGCCAAAAGCAGAGAATCGCTTTCTACATTGGCGGAATACACCAATAATTTAATAAATGAGATCAAATTGTGTGCTGACCCTACACTATTTTATCAAAATTTATTACCTTCGACTCTTTTCATAGGTGGCGGGACACCTTCATTGCTGCCACTAAAATCGATTAGAAAAATTTACGATACAGTCCTGTCAGGATTCGACATCAACGAAATATCTGAATTTACCATAGAAGCAAATCCCGAATCGATGACATTAGGAAAAGTCTTTGGTCTACCCAATACGGGTATTAACAGAATCAGCATTGGCATTCAATCATTAAATGATGATATACTTAAGTTTTTGGGAAGGATTCACAACAGAGAAACAGGATTATTGGCACTACAACTTGCTTTCGATGTAGGCATTGAAAATATTTCCGCAGACCTAATCTACGGAATACCCGGATTAACCGATCAAATGCTCCAACAGGATATTGAAACACTCGTTAATCTTGGAGTAAAACATATCTCGTTGTATTCACTAACTATCGAGGAAGGCTCAAAATTTTGGGATGATATTAAACAACATAATTTGACCTTACCGAGTTCAGACAAGCTTGCCGAGCAGTATTATAGTTCGTCAGAGCTTTTAAAAGAGCTGGGGTTTTCTGCTTATGAGCTTTCAAATTTCGCTCTCCCAAGATATGAATGTCAACATAATATGGCGTATTGGCTCGGTGAGTCTTATTTAGGGTTCGGTCCGTCTGCACATTCCTATCATAATTTCAGCAGATGGGCAAATGTAAGTAATCTCACTGAATACAACGCCTTAATCGGAGGTGGGAAAGTTCCACTGGCTTTCAAGGAGGATTTAACTCCGATACAACAGCTCGAGGAACTTATTATGACTCGACTTAGGACTTTAAAGGGTGTGAATATTATTGAGATTAATTCGATTTTCAGAGATGCTGTAATAGAAAATGCCAAACCGTTAATTGACAATGGAATATTGGAGATTTATCAAAATTACCTTCGACTGAGGGATAACAGTCGTCTCTTGGCTGATGGAGTTGCTGCAAAACTCATAACAGCGGTCAACAATGAACCTAACTGATTTTTTAAGACCAGAAATGATACAGCTCGATGTGAGAGCTAATGATAAGTGGAAAATCATTGAGAAAATAATTCAGCTTTTTTCTAAATCTCCATCAGTCGCCGATCTAGAAGATTTAAGGGCAAGTATGATAGATCGTGAAAAAACTATGACCACCGGAATAGGTCACGGAATTGCAATTCCGCATGCGAAAGGAAAGTGCATTCGCTCAATTGACATCGCATCCATAATCTTGCATAACCCAGTCGATTTCGAATCGTTCGATATGGAACCTGTGTCCATTGTGTTTGGAATAATCTCACCTGAGGATGACGAGAAAAAATATATGACATTGTTATCGAATATTGCTCGAATTTTCTCGCATAACGCAAGAATTGAGGATTTTATCGATATCAAAACACCAGAAGATTTTATTAATGAGCTTCGCAGTCATGAGTAGTAATGCTTTATAATGATATAGAACATTCATTGTTCCAAATTTTGAAAGAAATACTTAATACTTCGCATCATATGCGTTAAAGAACAAAATAACTTCGTTACCGGATTCTGCCGGTCGAGGTCTCGATTTTTATTTCGGGTAGTTTCTTTACATTGACTCTCAAATAATAACCAGTTCGGTTTCCAGTTAGAACCCAAATGAATGTCAACTCCCAGCAAGCCAGATCTCGCCAGATCTCGATCCTGTCCGAAACTATTTTCTGGTTTTCAATATCATAGCGAATTTTATATTTAATCTGCCAATTTGGCGTTACGTACAACTCCGTATTTGCATTAATCCAATTAATAATATTGCCGGTTTCGATATCCTTTGAAAGGTTATGAGTAATTTGAAAGTTGCCTTGCTTTGGGTCATCGAATGGAATCGTGAATGGTAGCCTAGCTCTGGAATTGGCTTGAATACTTTTTAAGTACAAACCATCGGGTGAGCTCACATATGAGTTTGAATATAAACAATTTATAGCACTCAGAGTGATCGAAAGCCAATTTGCAGGTTGTGCACTCAGTGAGGTTGGGATATCTGAGAATTTACGGTTCTCTGCAATGAAATTATACGATCCAGAACTTGTCATCGAGAATAATGATAGTCGGCTAAGGGTTCCGGATGTATCAGCGAGTTTTAATCCAAAATTTTGTGCTAACGCGAAATTTAAATTTGCATGTTTGCCTCCAGAAGGTGCTTTAAGACCTCCGAAAGAATAAAAGTTTCCTGCATCTTTAACCTCCGGGGAGTATGAAAGCGAGATATTAGGTGAGACTACATGATGGAATATTTTTACATTCGATATATTAATTGGTATATTACCATAAATGTCCGTTGCTGCAGCCGTGGAAATTGAATATTTGCTTATAGATGGGTTAATTGTTCCATCGATACCTTTGTCGATAATATAACTTTCAGCAGAGATGGAAGGTGACAAATTTATGTAATCTCCAAACCACTTCGAAAATGAAAGAGTACCATTAAACTTAGCTCCGGTGTGTTCCTCGAGTGTGTGAATCGACTCTGAGGAATATTTTGCTACATCTGCTGAAATTTTTGTGTTAATATTTCCGAAATCCTCTGAAAGAGATAAATTGCCTTTTATATTACCGCTTAGAGTTTTTACCGTTAATGTGTCGCTTTCCCTTGTCTTATTTTTAACAATACTCGAGAATCTTCCATTAAGATCGTTATACCAGCGTTCACCCTTGCCGAAAATGGGCGTTGAATATCCAACAAATGTTGCAACTGGGAAATCGATGACTTTTTCATTATTAATGAGATTATGTGTACGCACCCATGATAAATTAAGTTGACCTATCGTAAACGGCTGAGAATAAACGATTCTCGATGTTAGGTTCTTCCTGTTCATAGATGTCTCTGGGATTGCATGTGTTTCTACAAGATATTCTGCATCACTTGCCATAAATATTTCTGCTAAGACGCGAGCGTCGTTGGGAAGATTCTGATTGTGACTTATTCTGGTCTCCCATCGATTCTCCGTTTTCGTTCCGGTATACCAATCCCTTTGAGATGTGATTTTTCTTGAATAGTAAATCTGCCCATTAAGATTATATCGAAGAGCATACTTAAACCTGGATTTAAGAAAAAGACCTTTTTCCTCGTCTATATCCAAAGCCAGAGATGCATCCCAATACTGGCTCGATGCCCAATAGTATCCTAAGTTCCTGACAAATCGATCCCCGCTTTGAAATCTACCAATATCCATTGTCAGCAGACCTGAATGACGACCTTTTTTGACAGGGAAAACCATAAAAGGTAACCAAAAAACAGGAAGTTTATCGAAATACATTGTTATAGACCTAGCAACCGCTTTATCCTTGGGTATCAATTTGAGATGTGGTGTATAGAACAGATATTGTGGTGGCCAAAAATCGCACGAAGAAAATCTGGCATTGGCAACATAAAAAGTGTCACCATACGATTTCGTCGCATGCAGACCTTTGAAAATGCCGTCCTCGAACTGTGTGCTACCATAGAAAAGCTTTCCTTGGCGGGTATCTATATCAAAAACAACCGACTCCGCTCTCAGAGTGTCGTCCCTATCTCTCATAAATGGTTCGCCTATGACAGTATCTGATACCATATTCGATGTTGCTGTCAGAATTTTTTTATCTCCGTTTAAATGAATCTGTCCTGCAGTGAGCATGAAATCCTTATATTTAAGCGTTGCTGGGCCGTTATATGCATACAGATGAATGAATTTCTTCGTGGACAGCGAAATCATGTCGGCTTTATATGCTATAGAATCCATTATATTTTTCTCTAATCTATACGTTACACCAACCACACCACCCCACATTTCAATAGAATCAATTTTTCCCTGTGAGAAAATTGCAGCAAGAGAATCCCCAGCGACTACATGATGCTCTATTGTAGCAGAATCCAAAGGTGCAGGCCAATACTCGACTAAAGCCTGAACAATTAAATCAGCACGATTTATCTTGCCGTCCTTAAAACGGAACAACATTCTCTCTGCGGAAAATTTGCTGTCCTGAGCGAGTTTAAGAGAATCATCGGGGTCGTGCCATGTGCCCCGAGGTCGTGAAAGTGCTTCGGCATAGCTTATTTTGTTTTCAGAAAGATATACAATAAATGTATCCGCTTTTAAGGTCAAAAGTGGGTCTTCGACTGTTACATCATCTGAAAACAAGATTTTGTCATCATCCCTCCAGTATCGAGCCATGGATGCATTAAGCAATACCGAATCCTGTTTTATTATAACATTGCCAAATAAAACAACCAGGTTTTCCTTTTCATAAAACTCCAATGAATCGCAAACAATATCCATAGGTGAACTGCTCGAGTCCTCGGGATACAAAATTGCATGCACCGAATCGACGGCTATGGATACCTTATTTTCGGTAAAATGTGAGAGAACTTTCGACCACAGTTCTATTCTCGAGCCGGACGAGTCGGTCCAAATGAGATGCGGTTCAACGGTAATCCTAACAAGCTTCTGAGCGCCATCAAGAAAACCAACTTTTCCCCAAACCTTAAGTTTATTATCTGAGGTGCGTAGAAAAATGTTTCCTGTAGCCTCACCGTCACCAGAGCGACGATAATACTTAACTCTATCCGCAGTAATAATATAATTGGTATCCTCGATCTGCACAGAATCGATAAAAATGACCTCCTCGCTTCGCTTGTTCCATCGGGCATAAAGACTACGGAGTTCCTTCGACCGATGTCTTAAATGCACAGCACCGGTCAGAATAATGATGTTCCCGCCATCGAGGGATTCCAACCTATCGGAGTGAATCAACTGTATTGGCTGGGCATAGATAGTACCCAAGATGAAAATTATCACCGTTATTTTTAAATATTTATACATCGATAGTAATTTGAGGTGAAATTCACATAAAGGCAACAAAAAGGGGAAGTTTTTTACTTCCCCCGAAAATTATATTTTACGTTTCCACTACTTTATCAATACAATCTGCTTAGTATTTGTGTAATCCCCAGCGGTCATTTTGACAAAATATGTGCCGGAATTCCTGCCCGAGCCGTCCCAGACTAAATGATATCGACCGACTTCATATTCTTTGTCCGTAAGGACATCGATTAGTTTTCCTGAAATATCGTAAATCGCTATTCGCACTATCTGCACCTCAGAGACATCGAAAGGTATGTCTATCGTGGCATTGAACGGATTCGGCTTCGGTTCGCCAAGCGATGTAACTTTTGGAATCATGTCTATCTCAGCAGTTCGTTTGCCGTAATCGTGTTCCTCTTCCGGCAGTTCGCCTTCTTGGTCTGTTATTACATCGGGATCTGGAAATGGTGCAGGCATTGGCAGAACTGCGGATCCGCTTCCACGACCTACCATTGCACCATAACCAGAGTCGTATTCATAGTGACCATAAGAGAGGAAATAATAATCACGAATTATCCCTGAATCCGGTGCTGCAATTGAAGCAAACATCAGGTCAACGTATTCATCGCATAATATTTGCACATAAATAGAATCTGGAGCAAGAAGTGCTCCTGATACAGTATCACCACTCGAGTGAACTGCCGAAATTAATGGAATTTCTACGGGAGTTATTAATGTGGGATTGGGATAAAGCCCAACATAATCTGTTTTGTAATGTTTATCCCATATGAGTTTGAAATATATTGAATCACCACCACATTCTACAGGAAATGATACATACTCATTATAAGCAAGCGATCTTGGTGGTAAGTAACCTATGTCTGTCCATCCTGTATCGAGTAAAACCTCTACTTTTAACTCTGGTGTACTTGCTTTTACAACCGCATAAGTAGTAAATAATGCGAGTTCTCCATGTAATGAATTAATGAAACTTAAAACCATCGACCCAGATTCATCGGAACTATAATATTTACCATCTTTCTCGGATACAAGTTCTAAAATATCAATTGTATCATCTATATAAGCAGTAACCGGATAGAGCAAATCGATTGTATCCATTATGAAAAAGTTACCGTCATAATCAACTGCAGAAAGCAGTTCATGTGGATGGTCGATTTTAAGCAGCTTAATGCAATCAATAGAATCCACAATACTGTCAGATTCTTGGATTAGTAAGTGTTCGACCGAAGAATCAACATTTGTTGGAATATATATCGGAATTACGTCAAAATTTCTGTTTTCAAGTACCCATTGCGGTAAAATATTATTCACCAAATATTGATATGCAGTATCAACTAACCAAACATGAGGGCATGAAAGTGTAGGTGTACAAACTTTCTCGGAAGCTTCCCCTTGCGAACCATTGAATGTTGTAATTTTATAACAGTAAGAAGTTGAAAATAAATCAAATACTCTCCAATCATCAAAAAATAAATCTCGTCTTATACCAAAAGCTCTATAATCTGGGATATCTAAATATCCTGGGTTTCTATAAATTCTGTAATAAATTGGCGGATGTAATGGGGGGAAATATCCTGGTTCCTTCCACATAAGCCTAACAAAAACCTCACTAAACGATCTATATATAGTCATTCTTGGATCTATAGGTGGGGTTGCACCTTCAGGATCTGGGTGTCCAATTCCACTCTCATAATAAGCGCTTTTTTGTGTAGTACCATAATGGGTATCGGTTACATGTATATCAACATCTGCACAACCTGTTCTCCATAGAGCACGTTTTGAGGGATGAATATAATACACAAATGTATATTCCTTATCAAATGGGCGGATGTGGGGATGCGGGATAATTCTCTTCCCATTAACTCTTGGTATATCATCTGGTATTATGCCTCTTACCTTTTTATCTGTAGAAACATTATGCCTTTTATTAAAATTTATTACATGAGGTTGCCAATCAGCTAAGTCATAAGGACCAAAGAAATAATATTGATCTCTTCTTGTCCCACTAGAATTCCTCCAGTCTATTTCAACAACAATTTCATTATGGTCAAGTTCATTTCCCAATATCGAAACATCAAACTCAATTTTTGAGTCATCAACAACTATATTACTAATTGTCATAAAAGAACTATTAGAGTAATGAAAACCGTCTAAATTAAAGTATTCAGGTGTCCACCCACCCATCGGATTTATGTTATATTCTTGATCATCTGGGATTATATCATATACACCCAACAATCGGCCATATTCATCGTAAAACCAACCATCCGAATGAAAAAGATTAAAATGTAAATGACTACCTGTTGCACCGGGATCGGGTATCTCCGTAAAAACTTCTCCTTCAAAAATACTAGACCCAGTCATATCAAAAGGTGGATTCAGAGGATATCGAATATGACCATAACCTGTTGCAGAATATAAATATGCACTTGTAGGATCTAGATAAGCAATTATTGCATAACCATTATAACCACCTACCACCCTAGAATATGCTACGTCACCATCTATAGCAGACTTAACTTCATATGTAAACCAGTCTGCATCTATATCAAGACCACGGTGAAAATCGTAAATGTATGGACTATATGCTCTTGGACCAAAGGCAGATGTTAAATGATCTTCATGCCACCCCCAATCCATGGGCCAATGACAAAAAGATGATTGTGCATATAGCATACAAATAATACCTATAAAGATCAATAAAAATAGTATTTTTTTCATTTTATCCTCCTAAAACTTTGAACAACTGAGTTTATTAAGATTACCTCGAAATAGCTTATCATCTTTTAAACGAACTATTTCCGGTAATTCATAATACTCTTTTAACTTCCATTTTTTT
>JAUWMV010000034.1 GCA_030613005.1 bacterium
TAAGAAAACCCAAATCGTAATGCCCGGTTTCTCCAGTTATTATGAATGTATCCAACTCGATTATCTCGATAGCAATTCCCGAATGCTCTCTTTGGTTTTGCAGAGTAACGTAGCCATCAGGATAATGTCTTTCACATCCAATAAATACAAGCACACCAATCAAAATAGTCATTAATGAAAAGAGTATCCTTTTCATCTTTTACCTCCCCAACATTTTTTATCTAGTCAATCCTTATAAATACCTTTGGAAGTTTTTTATAAACGTATTCAGACATTGTGTGTAAATAACTACAGTCGGTTCTTCTCGGAAAGTATATATACAATGTGGTATCTAATTCATTAAATATTTTTTCTGTAAGAATTCCCATAGTTACTGATATAATACCCTTATAGGTAGAATCACCAAAAATCCATAGTTCTCCACCTATTCTTAAAGTAAGAGTTAAACTATCGGACTCCCCAGGGAATAAAGTATCTCTCACTTCCATATGAAAGAAGCCATCAGAACAACTAACCAAACCAGCAGAATCGTCATAAAAAACTCTCATCCAGTTTGGAGTAGTACCCCATAATAAAATAAAAGGAATTTTAGATTTGTTTGTTACTTTAGCTCCATAGTGAATTATATCTCCTACGCGCAGTACACTGTCATCAGCATAAATGGTATGATACAGAATCTGCTGAAGCTCTATGTCGGGTATTGAAACATCGAGCATACCATGAGTTATTCTTATCTTCTGCTTTTCATTTTTATAATATGGAAATACAAAATTCAGTGTATATTCCCCATCATCAAGGAACCCTAAATCATAATATCCGGTTGAATCGGTAAAAATGAATGTATCTGCCTCGATTATCTCTACAGCAATTCCTGAATGCTCGATTTGGTTTTGAAGAGTAGCATAACCTTCAGGATAATATGTTTCCTCTTTATCACATCCAATAAAAACAAGCACAACAATCAAAATACCCATTAATAAAAAGAGTATCCTTTTCATTTTAGCTCGCCTCCTACCTCATTTCCTGATTGATTTAGTACTTCTTCGCAGAACAAATTACTATGGTGGTATACCTGAATGGAAAGGATAATACATACTACAAATTAATAACTTATTGGACATAATGATCACCTACTAATATTACATAATATGTATTATAATGCGGAAATTGGGATTGTCAAGGGGGAATTGGAAACTTTCTGGTTCTGATTTTACATTATTCGAGGATATAAAGCAATTGCTATACAAATCGCCGATTACTTTGGACGCTTCTTTAGTATTCCCACTAAATGATGGTACATTTCAGGATTGATTGATTTCAATTTATTCAAATATCCAATCCATATAACCCAAAATGCCATAATAAAAAAACCTGCCGCAAATGCCGCTGAACCAAAGATTGCTCTTTTTGGTTTGAATTTCTTTTTGGGAGGAACGGCTTTGCTTAGCACATGTAATGTTTTTACATTCCGTTGTTCCTCCAATTTCGCTTGCTCGTATTGCTGAAGGACAAATTCGTAGACAATCTCGTTAATCTTTACATCGCGATATAATTTTGCATATTCAATAGATAAATCTGGATATTTGGCAAGAGAAACGCCAATAAATGCTGTGTCTCCTTTTTGCTGAAGATGCCTTAACTTCCGTCGGGTTCCAGCAACCTGAGCTTCCAACTGGGCTATCTCGGATATATGACTTATTCCCATAGACCGGAAAGCATCGAGTTGCACCTCATAAATTGACAGTTGACCGTAAAGTTGAGCTAAATTCTCTATCGCAGCTCTCGCCTGATCCTCCAACGAGAAAACCTTGTATTTCTTCTGGAACTCAGAAAAGTCCACTGAGGCTTGAGTTAACGTAGAATCTATCTGAATAAGTCGGTTCTCGGTAAACTCGCGCAGTCTCCGTGCAGAGGTTGTATGAACATTCTGGAGCGTCCGATCGAGAATATCCACAATGTCATTTGTAATATCCGCTGAAAGCTGAGGGTCTTTAGCCTCAAAACCGACTATTAATATACCTTCGCCGGTGGGTTCAACGTGAAGTTTCGATGCGTAAACTTTTCTTGCCATATCCAAATTTGCTGAACCGAAAAGTGTAAAAAAATCGTATTTGTATATAATAGAATCACCAATACCAGGGCTTTTTACTATCCCAAGCCAGAGATCGGTGGGTGTAACCATTATTGGAAGGTTAAAGCTACCCTCACCAGTTAATCCCATAACACCGCCAACCAAAGCACCCAGCGCACCCATCATTGTTCCGGAAGAGTATGCTGGAAGAATATACGATTCGGAGAGATACCATTTAGGCATGACCCATGCCAGCAAAAAAGCTAATATACCTGCAATGAGAGCCACTGTCATGATCATTCGCCATCGTCGACCGAGAGCGATTAATATCTCGAGAAAAGTATATGAATTGTCATTCATTAAGGCTCCAATTTATTTCACTTTTGCTCAATATTGTAATTCAAGGGATCACAATTTAACAATCATTTTATTCTTTCGATAATAATCAAAATTGTAGCAAAAGAAGTTAATACTTCCATTGTTGTTTTCCAAAAGTCCTGGAATCGCATGAAGGAATCGTATTTCACAATAATAACATCCCCCGGCATTAGCGGATATGCTTTCCTCGGCTTGAGTTTAACACCGTTTCTATAAACAACAATTGAACTAATACTTCCTTTCTCCGCAGGTCCCCCTGCCATTGCTACATACGATTCAACAGTATATGCCGCATAATACGGGAACGAACCACCTTTTGCTACCAATCCACCAACAATTATCGAGTCTAATTTCGTAGGAATGATAATAACATCGTCTGCTTTTAGGTTCATGTTTTCCTCGAATAGGTTCAGTTTGAAGCTCTTTTTCTGCCTGATTAGGCAAACATTTTTAAGATCGTTCGACTGTGAAAAAGCACCGCTTCTTTTCATAAAACCGCTAATACTCTCACCGTTAATATATTCATAATAACCACTTCTAATGCCAACACCGTAAATACTAACCAATCCATTGCTTGCGTCTATCTGCGGAATGAAAAGCATATCACCGTCGCGAAGATACGGATTATCGGAAAGGTCACCACTGGATAAATAGGATGAAATATTAACCAGGATTGTATCGCCATTCCTATGGATAACGTGAACTTTAGTTAGATCACCGAGTCCTGTTTTATTGCCTGCAATTTGAATTAAATCCCAAATTCTGCCAGTAGCCCAAATCTGATAGCTTCCCGGGAATAGTATTGAACCCGAGATGTGGGCATAGAATATCCTGATCTGAGCGAGAGTTATTGCGTAAGTTTCTGGTTTATATTCTTTTACAACAATATCCTCGATAGCTTTTTTTGCATCACCCCAGCGTAATCCGGCAACTTTCACTGCTCCATATCCTTTGAGAACGACGAATCCATCTGAGGACACAGGAATAAGTTCATCCGCATCGTTAGGACCCCAAACCTGTAAGTGTATCATATCGTTTGGACCAATGATAAAATCGTCACTGATTACACCATCGAGAGGAACGTATTGCAATTGCTTTAGCAGCTGGGAAGGCAACTCTTTAGCCGATATGAGTTTCTCTATATTTTGCCTTGCCAGATTTGCACCTGATCCCACAGACGAACCGGTAACGCCCAAGTCTTTTCTCTTCTCGAGTTCCTTCATCCCACTAACTTGTGCATAGCAGAATCCGAGTGTTATACAGAGTAATACTATTATTATCCTTTGAGACATATCGATAAAATACTTTCGTTAATATGCTGTTGCAATAAGTTTTTATTTCATATGTATTCAGTCTCGATGCGAAATCATTTACATTTCATAATATTCAACAGTAATTCAACTATTTTTATAACCATAATCTCAAAATAATCCAGGCTACAGCATAAACCCACAAAATTGAATCGGTTCTATCCCATATTCCTCCGTGTTCTGGAATAAGTTTGCTTGAATCCTTCACACCGAATTCGCGTTTAATTTTCGACTCGAATAGGTCACCTAATTGTCCCACAATACCTGCTGCCGCAGCAGTAAACCATAACGGCAGCACCTCGAACGAGGGATAAATTAATTTCGCAATAAAAGCAGTTATTACAGCAGCCACAATCCCGCAAATAAAGCCCTCAACAGTTTTCATGGGGCTGAATTTTTCAGCGAGCTTCCTTTTGCCTATAAGCGAGCCACCCCAGTATGCTGCAGTGTCAACAATCCAGACTAAAATTGCAGTGTAAACAGCCCACTGTGGGCTATACGCCCTTACCAACTGTGCGGTCGATGTTAACAGTGCACTTATAACAATAAGAAAAATCATCTGTCCAACGCGTTCAACTGTTCCTTGATTTTTCTTGTGTGCCAATTCGGTTGAGAATAGAACAATAAAAATACCGAGTAGAAATTCCAACCTATGAGTGTTGCCTGTGTAAATTATATAATGCCATATAACAACTGCGAAGCACATCAACGCATATTGCCACCAAAATAATTTTCTATCGGTAAGCATTGCAAACTCAAGGATGAGAGCTATACCTATTAAAGCACAGAGGATTGAAAGAGGTAACCCACCAAACCATAGAAAAGCCAATACAAGAGGTCCGATAATGATTACCACAATGGATCGTTTAATGAATTTTATCATTGCTCTATCCTTTGGGAATATATACTCATAAGAATACCTACCGCAGACCAAAATACAACAAGCGATGACCCCCCGGATGATAAAAAAGGCAGAGGAATGCCAGTTATTGGTGCAAATCCCACTGTCATGGCTATGTTAATGAAAACCTGAAAGGTTAACATTCCCACAATAGCCAGTGAAACCATCCAAGAAAACGGTGTTCGAGAGTTCTTTGCGATTGTCAAACCCCGCCATATAATTAGCCAATATAGGAAAATAATTATTATAGAACCAATAAAACCAAATTGTTCTCCTAAAACAGCAAAAATAAAATCGGAATGTTTAGCTGGCAGAAATTGAAGACGAGTTTGCGTTCCTTTCATAAATCCTTTCCCCGTCAATCCGCCAGCACCTAATGCAATTTTGCTCTGGATTAATTGATATCCTGCGCCAAACGGGTCGTGTGTTGGATTAAAGAAAACCTTAATCCTCTGCCGTTGATATGGATGCAATTTAGCCCACACATACGGAGTTGCAGATCCCATTATTATTGCAATCGTTACAGTGGCAAAGAACATAGCAAAGCGAGTCTTATATTTTATCAAAGTGGCAATTAGCAATATAAAATAAATAACCCATGCAATTTTATTAAATGCGGATATCGTTGCAATTAAAGGATTCAGCAACAGAAGGATTAATACAAATCGAGCTCCACCGGCAAGAAGCATAATAAACAGGATGACTAAAAAAACAATTCCAGAACCTAAATCCGGTTCCATTATTACCAAAACAAACGGTGGTAGCATAATTAAAAACGAACCTAAAATAACTTTAAATGAATTTATTGCTCGGATGTGATCTCTTAGCCATCTTCCGAGTACAAATATCATTGCTAACTTAGAAAATTCGGACGGTTGAAGTCTTATAGGACCTAATACAAGCCACCTATGGACATTTCCTCTTTGAAGCATGACAATAATAAGCATAAGTAAAATAACGATATAATAAATATACGCCAGACCATCATGGACACGCAATGGTATTCGAGATATTAAAAACATACTTCCAAAAGCCAGTAGTAAAAATGCAGATTGACGTAGATAAAGAGTTCTAAGCGGTGTATCTACCACCGCCGAATAAATTAGCAAAATTCCTATTACGGACAGTATTAGAACAGAAAGAAATAATACTATATCGAATTTCATATTGGCAAGATAGCAGATTTACTTTGCTTGTCAAGGCATCGAGACTTTAGCATGGGAATATCTTCATTTCTATTTTCCTATGTTTTCAA
This sequence comes from bacterium, assembly GCA_030613005.1. GTDB lineage: Bacteria > UBP14 > UBA6098 > B30-G16 > B30-G16 > JAUWMV01. Next base: position 5,916 of record JAUWMV010000034.1, read on the forward strand.
TTATTATTAGTATGATTACATTCATCCCCTCACCCGACTCCGACTAAAGTCGGAGTCACCCTCTCCCCAAGGAGAGGGTAAAAAGAAGTCCAAAAGTTTACACTCCCCTTTCTCCTTGGGGAGAAAGGGGTCGGGGGATAGAGGGGCTTAATGAAGAAAGAAGCCGGGGGATAGAGGGATTTAATAATTAAGATTTGAGGGTAGAGCAAATTTTTAGACAGGTAATCAAGAAACAAAGAGGTTTGATTAATTGCCGAGTTATTGAAAGAATAACTAATATGCATCTGATTAAGATAGAAGAGAAAATTTTTATCAATTCCTGTGTAAAGATAAATTGAAAATTATACATTATTTTGCAGGATCAATAGAATATAATCTTAGGCTACAATGTTGCTTTGGAATTGGAGTTTATAAAGTTTGGAGTAGTAGCCCTTCTTTTGCATCAGCTCTTCATGGGTTCCGCGTTCAACAATTCTACCGTGATGCATTACTAAAATCAAATTCGCTTCCCGGATAGTAGATAATCGGTGTGCAACAACAATCGATGTTCTCGATGATAACATCACCGAGATTGCGTCTTGTATTAGCTTCTCGGTATGAGTATCGATATTAGCTGTAGCCTCATCGAGTATCAATATCTTCGGTCTAAAAACCAAAGCTCTTGCGAAGGCTATTAATTGTCTTTGACCTGCAGAGAGTGTGGCTCCACGTTCTGCCACAGGTTCCTCGAAACCTTTTGGCAATTGATCTATAAATTCATCTGCATTGACAATCTGAGATGCGGCCTTTACTGAATGATCTTCTATTTTTTCATCGTAAAGGCGTATATTTTCATTAATATTCGTTGAGAAAAGAAATACATCCTGCAAAACGATGCTTATAGTTCTTCGAAGTGTACTAACGTCCCAGTTCCTAATATCGACGTCATCCACCAGAATTTGCCCTCTTTGCACGTCATAAAGCCTCGAGATTAAAGAAGTAATCGTTGTTTTTCCTACACCAGTAGCACCAACTAACGCAATAGTTCCACTCGGTTCTACTAAAAAAGAAACATCCTTTAATACCCAATTGTTATCCTCGTAAGCAAACCATACATTTTTGAATTCAACTTTTCCTCGAATTTGATCCTCATCTGGTAAATACGCGTTTTCTTTGGTTTTTATATCTGGTTCGGTGTCGAGAAGTAAGAAAATACGCTCCGATGATGCCATTGCCGATTGCATTATTGCATATTTTTCTGAGATTCCAATTATTGGTCGGAAGAACATCTCGAGGTAAGCCAAATAAATTACAAGCATACCCAACGACATAGACTCCTGTATAACTTGTCCACCTCCATACCATAGTATGAGAGCAACTCCAAAGTACCTAAACAATGAGATAATAGGTCGGAAAATAGCATTAACCAAAAGAACTCTCATGCTCGATTTGAAATAATTCTTATTAGTTTTATCAAAACGTATGAACGCATTGATTTCCTGAATAAACGACTGAATGATTCTCACACCTGCAAAGTCTTCAGAGATTCGGGCATTAAGTATCGCCAATGATTTCCTTAGTTCCCTATATGCGTTACGGAATTTGTTTCCTAGAAAAGTTGTTATGAGGAAAAACAAAGGCATTATTATGAAAAGAAGCAGTGCAAGTTTTAAATTCATTAGACAGAGAATTATCCCAACACCGACAACTACAATCAAATCCTTTAACAAATTTACTACAACAGAGGTAAACATCTCAGAAAGCGTATTGACATCGTTTGTTGCTCTGGTTACAAGTCTTCCTACGGGATTTTTATCAAAATATTTCAGAGACAGAGTTTGAAGATGAGATACAATGTCTACTCGAACATCGTGCATAGTTTTTTGGGCTACTGTATTAAGTGTATAGATCTGAAAGAAAAGTATTACAAGCGAGATTATTAGCAGTATGAAGTACTTTAATGCAATCTTGCTTATACCTCTGATGTCGCCGGACATCAAAACTTTAAGTTCCTCACGAGGTAATTTCATCTTGTTCCCGTATGATAACGCATAATCAGGAGCTTTTTTGCTTACTTTGCTGGGAAAGAAGAAATTTTTACTCGGTGCAGCTTCAAGGTTTTCGCCGGCTTTCCCCCTTAGTTTTATGAAAAGACTATCATTTGAATCTATTATTTTCTTTACTCTGCTTCTAAGATCGACTGGAGTATTCTTAAAATCTATAATCAGGTATTTGAACGGAAGGACGATACCCAAATCATGGGCTCTCTTGAGATCGCTTTTATCAAAAATATTACCGTTGATTATAAAGGAGTCCTGCCCTGCGATAAACATACCACCACCATAGCGATCTATCAATCTGTCCCTCAATGTATCGGAAGTCCCAAAATATAGTAGTATATTGTTGTGAACTATATGTTTATCAATTGCTTTCTGGTTCAATGTGGGAAGATACACCTCGATCGCTGAAGAAGCAATCAACAGGAAAAAAGCGATAATCATCAAGCCTATGTATGGTTTGGCATACTTCAGAAGCCTTCCGACGATTTTAGCGTCGTATACCTTTTGACCCTTTGTATACTCGTCTGGTAAATATCCCCTGGGCATTTAACATTCCCTCCAAAACTTTTTTATCTAAACAAAATACGCCATCTTAACCAATGACAAATCCTCTCGAAAATAAATTCTATTATAATAGATACTACTTTGAATTTACAATAATAAAATTGTATTTTTTGATTTCAATTACTTATTTAGACATAAAATCTTTTAGGATTAAAAATCTCCCTATGAAATAGGAGAAATAATTCCAAAGCCTATGTAAGTCCTTCTCCTTGGGGAGAAGGATTTAGGATGAGGGATTCAAAAGACTAGAATTTTGAATTAGAGAATTAAATTGGAGTAAGTTATTGGTTGACATAATGTTTTGAAAGATATAATATTAGCTTGGAAATTATGAATTTTCAGTTATATTAATATGTCATTTCAGGAATTTTAAACCAAAGGAGGATGGGATCATGAAGAAACAGATCTTAATTCTACTTGTTGTATTAGGGTTTGCGCATTTTGCCTCTGGTGGATGGTTAAAGTATTATTCCGAAAATGTGAGAGGACAATCGGTAGTCCAAACATATGAAGGGAATTATTTAGCGGTCGGGAGAAATGTTCTATCGAAGATCGACGAGCATGGAGATTCAGTTTGGACAAAAACTTTCGGAATATATAGTTATCCTGATTATGAACGTGCATATTCGATTGTAAAAACCGATGACAGTTGCTTTATGATTACAAGCTCTACCTATTTTTATACTTCCAGTGAGGTACATTTATTGAAAGTCGATATAGATGGAGTTATAATTTGGGAAAAGATATACTCATACAACACCAATAACCTAAATGTTGCTTTTGGAGCGACATCACTATCTGATGGTGGTTTTGCTGTTTTTGGATGGACGGGTTCAGGTGAACGCAGTCATGAACTACCCTATGGATCAGATATTTATGATTTGCTTTTGCTTAGGTTGGATAGAAACGGAGACACACTTTGGACTAAAACATATCCATGGGCTGTTGGTAGATCAATTGTACAAGCACCTGATGGCGGTTTTGTTATCGTAGGATACTCCTATTTATTCGGGTCAGGACGTCAGGATGTTTATGTTTTAAGAACGGATTCCTTAGGCGTACCGATATGGATTAGACCGTATGGCGGTAGTATGGATGATTATGCTTATTCTGTGACATTATCCGCAGATAGTACAATTATCGTTGCAGGAGGCAACTGTTCGTTTCTTAAACCAGACTATTGTTGGCTTTTAAAGCTTAATTGGGAAGGTGACACTATATGGACTAGGCTTTATAATCTTGGAGGACGTTATGATGTTGGATTTCGATCGATATGCACAACCACTGATGGAGGATATGCATGCTCAGGTTATAATCATGCAATGCTAAAACTTTTCTCTAATGGCGATGTTTTTTGGCGCAGAAATGTGTTAAAAGGATACGATATATTAACTGGAAACTGTATAATTCAAACTTATGATAAAGGTTACTTAGTTATGGGTGATTATTTAGATGGTTCTTTTATACTTAAAACAGATTCCTTGGGTTTAGGCGCTGGAATTACTGAAGAAAAAGTCGAATCCATCGATGATTTCCAGATAAAATTTTATCCTAATCCGTTTAATTCCGCGTGCAGGATAGATCTACCAGACAATTCTAAATTACAAATTCTCGATATCAATGGCAGATTACTATGCGAACAAAATCACGCTCCATACACATGGGAACCCGATAACTCCGTTTCATCCGGTGTATACATCGTTCGTGCAACATCCAATGGGAATACAAAATCGAATCGCATAATATTTTTACGCTAATAATTGTGAAATAGATTAGTTAGCTGTTTCAAGTAAAGGACATTTCGCATTCAATATCTATTCTGCTCCCCAGCTCAAATATGCCTGTATGAATCCCTCTATCTCGCCATCTAATACCGATTCTGCTTGCGATGTCTCGTATCTCGTCCGCAAATCCTTGACCATTTTGTACGGATGCAGCACGTAGCTTCTAATTTGGCTTCCCCATTCGATCCTTTTCTTAGATTTCTCGATCTCATCTTGCTTCTCTCGCTCCTCCGCCTTTTTTAGCGCTAAAAGCTTTGCTTTGAGGAGTTTCATCGCAACTTCTTTGTTCCTATGCTGTGTTCGTTCTGCCTGACAATTGACCACAGTTTTTGTAGGTATATATGTTATTCTAACAGCGGTTTCTAATTTATTGACATTTTGTCCACCATGTCCGGAGGAGTGAAAGGTGTCGATTTTAAGATCGGATTCATCGATCTCAATTTTCTCAATTTCTTCTGTTTCGGGATAAATAAAAACCGAAGCGAAGGATGTATGCCTTCGACGATTGGAATCGAACGGCGAAATCCTTACCAACCTGTGAACTCCAATTTCCGATTTCAAATATCCGAATGCAAATTCACCTTTAATCTCGAGAGTTGCAGATTTTATTCCCGCTTCGTCTCCATCCAGTTTGTCTACAACATTGACACTCCATTTTTTTCTCTCGCAGTATCTGAGGTACATTCTAAGAAGCATTTCCGCCCAATCTTGAGCCTCGGTTCCACCGGCTCCGGAGTGGATCTCCATTATAGCTTCACCTTTATCCTCAGGCTCGGATAAATAACTCTGAATTTCAAATTCCCTAAGTTCGTGCGTTATTTCAGAAAATTCTAATTCCAATTCTGCATAATCTTTGCTTCCAGGTTCAAATAACTCGATTAGGACTTCGGCATCTTTTATTTTGTTTTTCAGTGCTTCAGCACGCTCTATTGTTTGGGTTAATCTCTTTCTCTCCTCAGACAACTTCTGTGCCTTTTGAGGATCGTTCCAGACGTCTGGTTGAGATAAATCTTCTTCGAGTTCACTAATTCGACTTTGTATTTCCGGCAGGTTAAAGATACCCCCGAAGTCTATCCCAGCGTTGTTTTATTTCCTCGATATTTATACTTGTTTTTTCAGCCATTAATCCTCCTTTATTAATTTAAATTTACAATGACTCTTGATATTTTGCAATATTTTGTTATCCTTTCCGACTGAAATAGTTTAACATCGGTTTAACTCGTTTTTTGGAAAAGGATTTCCTATGAGAGAATTAAAACGTGTAACAATAGGCAATGTCGATTTGGTGGCGGTTCTCGGCGACATTACCGATGAACAATCCGATGTGATTGTTAATGCAGCCAATTCTCGATTGACTCATGGTGGTGGTGTTGCAGCTGCAATTTTAGCTAAGGGCGGTGCGCAGATTGCCAAAGAATCTCATCGATGGATATCCGAACAAGGAAATGTTCCGGTGGGTCAAATTGCGATAACATCGGCGGGGAATCTTTGCGCAAGTTATGTTATTCATGCTGTTGGACCGATATGGGGTGAGGGTAACGAAGAAAAAAAGCTGAGAAATGCTGTGCGTAATTCTATTAAAAAAGTTATAGAATTAAATCTAAGTTCGGTTTCATTACCTGCAATAAGCACAGGTATATATGGATATCCTAAAGAAGAAGGCGTTAGGATTATTATCGACGAAATTATATCGACCATCGATAAACCTGAGACATTGATAGAAGTAAGATTCTGCGCAATTGATTCCTATACTGCTAATTTATTCAAAAAGGAACTGGAAAATGTCTCAAAGTAGTTGGAACTGGCGAAAGAGACTACTTTTAGCTGTTGCTTTCACAATTGCACAGATACTTATTGTGCACCCAACGGTAGATATGGGGAATCAAGAATTGTATATTCCTCTGATAAGATATCTTGAGGGTAGTGCTACTTTTGGTTCGGATCCTATTGCAAACGATTTTGGGAGTTATTCTATTTTTTTTAATGTGCTTGCAGAGTTTCAAATACCGGATTCCTGGCTCCTTTCAGTTTGGATTATTGCATATATATTATTCCAAATCGCAATATTTTACTCACTCCTTCTGCTATGGGAGTTAATAATCGGTGATTACAAATATGCTATATTTGCAGGTATAATTTTTGCCGGTGGTTATTTGCCGGTATTGGGTGCGGCGGGATGGTATGGCTCGATTACTCATCAGCAACCGGGGATATTATGTGCTATTTTAGCTATATATTTTCTTCTGCAAAGTAAAATCCTCTTATCCGCTGTTCTACTGGGAATAGGAATGAACATTCACGGTATGCTTATTGTCCCAGCTGTATTTTTTTGTGGTGTTTATCTGATATTTCAACGTAAGTACTGGCAAATTTTACTTTACGGTTTAATTACTCTGGCAATTTCCACACCTGTATTGGCAATGATTTTAAGTTCTAATATTTTCGAGCCACCCGGTTTTTTAAAATTATGGCTTAATGTTATCAAAATAAGATCCGCTCCAGAAATGTTCCCATCAGCTTTAGGAACTTTATGGATGCCATTTATTTCTTTTTTCATTATTGGGATTATCGCTATAAAAAGGTATTTCAATTCTACAAAGAAGTGGTTTATACCTCTTCTGACTTCTGTGGGATTTCTTTGTCTGATAAGCACATTTTTTTCGGAAATTGTAGTTATACCCTCAATTATCAGACTGCAGCTTTTCAGAAGCACTGTTTATATTGCAATTATGTTCATGCCTTTTGTTGTCCGATGGGTATTTGATAATATCAATTCACCCGCACAAGCAGTTATGTCTATTGCAATTTTTGGTGTACAGCCGAATTTGATCCAGTTTGGATTGTTGGGGCTTTTAGTTAAGAGAAAGCTTTGGCAATATGTTATTGCTGGTTTGATTATAATGCTATTTCTTTTCAGTATACCAACAATATTTCTAGGATTAGATAGTGATTCATTGCTAAAAAGTATCACTTACATAAACTATAAATTGCTGCTTAGATACGGTCTCTGGGGAATTGCTGGGATATTCCTTGTTGTAACAAGAAATAAAAAGCTTCTGTTACATGCTCTATTAATAATTGGGCTTGCAAGATCGGTTATAGGTGGCATTTTTACTGTCCAGGAAGACGATTGGGTTCAAATTCAATACAAAGCAAAGGAGATAACGACTAAATCTGAGATATTTCTTGTTCCTCCCACTGAACCCGGATTTAGAGTATATTCACAAAGAGGTGTTGTTTTCGACTGGAAAAGCGGTTGTGCGGCAATTTATAGTCCTGAATTTTCGATTGCATGGTATACGAGATTGTGGGATTATTTACCGAAATATGCTACTGCTAAGCAAGCTAAACCAGAAAATTTAGAGAGATATTACAATAAACTTTCCTTTGGGGAAAAGATTAAACTCGCAAGAAAATATAATGCATCATATATTGTATGCGAAACTATTAAAGATTGCTCGGTTGCACCGACTGCAACTTCAGGCAAGTGGTCAATATACAAGGTGAGTGAACCATGAAAAAAATTATTTGGATTATTTTAGGTATTATTATTGTAATCATTATTGTAGTCGTTATCGGTATGCTCGTGGTTAAAGGTCGTTCCTCCGCAAAGCTTGTGAACATTGAAACGATGGGAAAACATACTATTAAATCTACTGTTGTCGCCTTTGGTAATATCGAACCGAAAAGTGACGTGAATATTTCTGCTGAAGTCTCTGAGAAAATTGTGAAGTTATATATCGAGGAGGGTGATACCGTTATAGTGGGGGATATGCTAGTGGTTCTCGAGGATAACAGGTTCCAAGCAAAGTTAGAACAATACCTTTCAAATTTTAGATCTGCGGAATCCAGAGTTCGACAATACGAGGCTAATTATAATAGAGCCAAAAACCAATTACGCAAAACGGAGGAATTAAAGAAGATTGGTGCAATATCCGAGGATGATCTTCTTGAGGCTCAAACCAACACTGAGATTTATGAGGCTCAGCTCGAGTCTGCAAAAAATGAGGTTGTATCCCACTCAGCGGTTGTTCGCGAAGCACGGGAACAGTTGAATATGACAACCATTAAATCGCCAATAGATGGAATTGTAACCTCGATAAAAGCTGAGGAGGGTGAATTCGTTGTAGTGGGAACTATGAATAACCCCGGGAGCGTTATCATGACAATAGCTCAACATGCTAATATTCTCTCAAAAATTGAAGTGGACGAAGCGGATGTAGTTAATCTGAAAATTGGTCAGGATGCAAAAATCGAGTTAGATGCATTTCCGGACACTTTTTTCACAGGGAAAGTGGTTTACGTTTCTCATCAAGCAAAGACTGGAGAAATGCAATCGTACGACTCCGAAACCAGAGCATCTTTTCTTGTCGATGTTGCTGTAGAGAAACCCAGTCCGCAAATACGTCCGGGTATGTCGGTTACCGTTACAATAACAACTGCAATTCTCGATAGTGTTTTAGCTATTCCTTTGTCCTCGGTCGTGGCATACAAAGACACTGTGACATCGATTGAGGGAGAAGGAGTGTTTAAGGTTTCCAATGGATTTGCTAATAAAGTTAAAATAAAGACTGGTGATTCCGATGATAAATTTATAGAAATTCTCGATGGTTTAGACGAAAACGATAGTCTTGTAACTGGACCTTTTAAAGCTTTACGAGGGCTTAAGGAAGGCGATCCTGTTCGACCTATTCGAATGAAAGCTTTTGGCAAGGATTCTTCTATGAAGGATACTGAACGATCAAAAATTAGGATTGGAGTTGGACGTGGAATTGGACATAGGAGAAGATAAAACCGGGAGGAGATGTTGAGAGTCCTATTAATTATATCAATAATTGTGTTGCTTTGTGGAGTTTTACTTTCACAGGAACAATTATTTCTAACTTTATCTGAGGCAGAAAATATTGCCACAGAAACCGGTCCAAATGTTAAAGTGGCTAAATTGAATTATAAACAAGCCCAAGCCTCGCATATTGCCGCTTGGAACCCTTTCTTGCCTAAACTCTCCACCAGTGTTTCATATCAGCATTCCGAAATACCACTTTACGGTTATCCTGCGCAAAATAATTGGACTTTTGGTCTCGATATTTCCTTGCCATCGATAAATGGTGGGAGAAATTTTATCAGCTTAAGACAATCTTCATTAAGCAAATCTATCTCAAATTTAGAGCTTAAGGATAAATTAGCAAAAATACGAGTAGATGTTGCTACTATGTTTTTTTCTATGGTTAATTCTATTATGAAACGTGAAGTTTCTAAGGAATCGTTAAAACGAACCGAAGAGTACAAAAAATTCGTCGAGAAACGCTTCGAACTCGGTTCGGCATCGGAACTTAACGTTGCTGAGATTAATGTACAACATGCACAAAAAAAACGGAATTTAATTATTGCCGAGAACTCATTAGCTACTGCAAGAGAGAATCTTGCTCGAATTTTGGGATTTCCAGTGGATACGGAATTTACTGTCGACACAGTGCTAACGCCACCTTCATTGGAGGATATCGCCGATCTTTACGAATACCTTGAAAGATGGAGGGAAAATCGAGATTATAGAAAATCTGTACTGGCAAGGAAACAATCAGGACTTGGAGAACTTAGCTCATGGTTGAATTACTTTCCAAATTTAAATTTTTCCGCTGGATATAATTACAATACCAAAGGTTTACCGGAGTCCTTCTCTCAAATTAAGGATAATGCAATTTTGAGCTATAGAGTAACAGCTTCCTGGCCAATTATATCAGGAACTTCCAGAATAAGTTCATTGATGTCCTCCAAAACGAGTAATGAAATAAGCAAGATCAACGAACATTTAGCCTCAGAAAATGCCAAACAGCAAATAATTTCAAAACATAGGTCTATCATGGAAGCCGCCGCTAATTATGAACTTGCAGAATCACAGATTGCACAGGCTAACCTTTTACTCTCTGCAATTAAGCGAAAATATGAATTAGGCAGTGCTACCTCACTGGAGCTTAAAGATGCTGAGATGGCTCTCGAGGAAGCACAGATTTACAGAATTACTGCAATGGCTGATTATTATATATCTCGGATAGAAATTCAATGGTTGATCGGTAACTTGTAGTCTTATTTAGATATGAAAATCACATATTATCAATGGGTTCAGGGTGCCCTAAATAAACTTAAATCGAACGGTATCGAGGAATCTGACTCCGAACCGATAATGATATTGGCTTATCTTTCAGGACTTAGCAAGGGTAAAGTGCTTCAGAAGAGCTATCACAGGATTCCAACTCGATTGAGAAAAAAAGCAAGCAGAATTATTTCTAAGAGGATCAAATCGCGTAAACCTTTGGCTTATATTTTAGGGATATGGGACTTTTACGGGTTGGAATTCAATATTAATAAATGTGTTATGATTCCACGACCTGAAACGGAACTCCTTGTAAATTTGGTATTAAGTAAACTGGGCAATGACCCGTTAATTGGATTAGATATCGGCACTGGCGCTGGCAACATCGCAATTTCTCTTTTATATAATAGACCTAAATGGAGAATTATTGGAACTGACAAATCTATTTCTATACTGAAACTTGCTAAACGTAACGCAAAAAAACATAACGTTTTAGATAGATTTTTCCCGATCTGCTGTAACTTAATGGATTGTATTTCTGAGGTCGACTTTATTGTCACCAATCCGCCATATATTCCCAGTAACGAAATTAAGAACCTTTCTCAAGAGGTTCAATGTGAACCGTTTGTAGCTCTTGACGGTGGTAAAAACGGGGTAGAGACAATTAAGAGGATTTACAATCAGTTTATTGATTCTAAAGCGAAATTTTTGGCATTTGAATTTGGATACGGTCAGGCAAATCAAATACGAAGCATGACCCATAACGAAGCGAAAATTCTTAACGACTACAAAAATATCCCAAGAATTGCTTTTATAAAGCATTAAAAAGCAAGAATCCATATGAATATCTCTTGTGAATAAGTCTTGAGTAATGAATAAAATAATAAATCTATTATAGACGTTGAACCAGAAAAGGTTTGTGAGCTTCGATACTTGAATTATCCTCAGTAGAAAATATAATTAATATACATATACCATTGACAAAGACTATTATACAATTATTATATTCCTCTGAGAGAGAATTATGAAAGGTAAAAAAAGTTGTATACTTGTTGTGGATGATGAACCGGGTATTCGAGAGATACTTTCGATTATGTTAGAAAACGAAGGTTATGCTATAGAATTAGCCGAGAGCTACGATCAGGCTGTTGATATTATCGGTAGCAAGATTGTGGATGTTGTAATAAGTGATATTATGATGCCCACCACTGACGGAATAGAACTTCTTAGAAGCATAAAAAGGATTAATCCAGACATCCCCGTGATTTTAATTACTGCATATGCATCGCTTAATAGCGCCGTCGAAGCACTCCGATTGGGTGCGTTCGATTACATAACTAAACCCTTTCAAGTAGATCAAGTAAAATTTTCCATTTTAAGAGCATTAGACATAAGTAATCTTCGTCAGGAGAATCGGTTACTTAAGCGCAAAATCACCGACTTTGAAGGATTGGAAAGTTTTGTCGGTGTTAGCAAAGAGGTAAAAAACATCAAGGAATTTGTAAGACGTATTGCACCAACTGATTGTACCGTATTAATAACAGGAGACAGTGGAACCGGCAAAGAGATAATTGCTCATGCTATACACAAACTCAGTAGTAGAGCAAATGGACCGTTTGTATCCATTAATTGTGCAGCTCTCCCGGAAACTCTTCTGGAAAGCGAGCTTTTTGGATATATGAAAGGCGCTTTTACTGGTGCTAATAAGAACAAAGAGGGATTGTTTGCCGTAGCGGAAAGTGGAACTTTTTTCTTGGATGAAGTTGGCGAAACAAGTCCAGCGATTCAGGCTAAATTGCTGAGAATAATAGAAACATTTGAATTTGTACCACTTGGGGCTACTGCTCCGATAAAAGTGGATATTCGTTTGGTTGCTGCAACTAACAAGAAATTGAAAGATATGGTGGATAATAAGGATTTTAGAACTGATTTATATTACAGACTTAACGTTATTAATATACACATTCCTCCTCTTAGTGAGAGAAGTGAAGATATTATTCCCATATCCAAATCTATTTTAGAAAAAATTGCATTCCAAAGAAACGAACCATCGAAAGAGCTTTCTGAGGAAGTAAAGAAACTGTTAACTCGATCGGTCTGGGAGGGTAATGTTAGGGAACTTGAGAATACTCTTGAAAGAGCTGTGATACTGTGCACTGACAGTGTTATTCAAACAAGTCACCTACCCCAGCAGATCAGTAAGCTGTTACTAAAAAGTGAAACAGCAGACTTTTATAATGTACCCATTATGCATTCAAATAAAGTTCTTCCATTGGAGGAGATCGAGAAAGCTTATATATACTGGGCGTTAGCAAATTCTTCATGGAATAAGTCACATGTTGCAGAAAAGTTGGGAATAGACCTTTCTACACTATATAGAAAAATTGAGCGGTTTGGTCTAAAGGACATTATGCCGAAGAAGAAGTAATTTTTACAGACTAAATCGGTAGTGATGTTTAGCAGACAAGTGTTGTTTTTATCTAATGCTAAAAATAGTAGTCATTCATAAAGTGGGAAAGCTTTCAAAGTAATATCGATAAAACGACAAGAAAATTCGTCTAAGAGCTTAAAAAGCAACTGTAATTTAATAATTATAACAAGTTTAAGTATTGAATACAATATTATCGGCCAAATCTATTGAGCAGATCGGTCATCTCGTAGTTAATAGCGTCCATGTATGAATCACAGACATATTTGCAATCGACATCTTTACATTCCATTCGGGAATATTTCCACAAATCGAAAATGTTTCTCAGATACATAATCGTCCTGTTCATTTGATCCTTGCTTTTAACCACATAACTCCAAGTGAAATCGAAGATGTCTAATGTGCTATCGCAGAGTTGAATAAGATAAAACTTAGGTCGCAACGGTTGTTGATCCTTTACCGGACTGGGGAATTCGAAGCAGTGTAAAACGAAAATTGTATCCAAGATGAATTCATCCAATTTGCCGGTTGGTTTCCCGTCAGGTTCTGTAACGAGAACCATATCACCGCTGTGAAACAGAAAACCGTATCGCCAGCCGAAATTATTATCTCCCTTCATCCTGCAAATAATCATATCCTTTTGGATTTCGTTATGAGAATATTTTCTGCTAAATATGCTATCGATTCTTGCGCCATCTTTTAAAGTAGTTGTCCAATCGGGACCGGAAAAAGTTATATCGCCACCTGTCTCATTGGGCATAAAATTTATCTTTATCGATTCTTCTATTCCATTGCCATCGATATCTGCTTTAATAGTAAAATCGCTCAATTCACCTACAGCCGGTGAAATAAACAAAAGGACAATTATTATGATATTAGTGAAAGTTTCTTTGATTATATTCATTTACCCCCACCTTTATTATTGATTAAAATAAATTGCTCTGTATAAAAAGACCCAAAATATATTACTAAATTGATAAGTGCGTTTATAATAATCCGAAAATCAAAATTTAAAAACAGTAAATACTAATTTTAAAAATGAATACTATAAACCTTTAATTTCGTATGTTTTTTCGACAAACATTTCGAGCAGCGTAAGTTATATATACTTTCAAAACACAGTTAAAATCTTTCTGTAAATACTTGTTTAAAATAATTTACAATATAAATAGTAATTAGCCATAGCTATTATTCTAGTTTGCAGGAACAATAATGCATAAAAACAGAACACTTAATAAATTGTATAATCGTTCCCACCTCTCGTGTTAACAACATACAGGGCACGTTGTGCCTGACGCATCATAGCCTCTGCCGAAGGACTCCGTCCTGAGACAGTTATACCGATACTGACACGAGCTACCCCAAGTTCTTTTAATGATGCCAGAATTTTCTCACCTGCAACATGTTCAATTTTACTTGGTTCGATTTCGAACATCATAATAGCGAAATCGGATCTGCTTCCTCTGAAAACTATATCGTATCCGTTAACAACTTTTTTCAATGTTTGAGCTATTTCCTTCAAAGTGGGACCGGTCGATCCTGGATCGACATCGAGTAGAACTAAAGCCATTTGAGAGCCGCTTTTTCGGATTCTATTCATCTGATGTTCAAGCTGACTCAAAAGAAGCCTCGAGGTTAACACATTCGTTTCTTCGTCTAGGGTGCATATCTTTTTAAAGTTTATCTCAGATGTAACGTCGATCCAAGCAAGAAGTTTTCCCTTTTCAATGTCCTTTTCTATTAGGCGATAATGGTGATCGTCGAGTACAAATGTATCCCATTCCTCATGCTCATCGAGGTCTCTTAGTTTTAATCCAAGTTCATTGCTTTCCTTTACCGAGTTTTCATTATCAAGGAGAACATAACCGCATTTAATTGTCTGAAAAATCATTTCACATAACTCATCCATTAATTCCTCCTTTCCCGCGACTTCATGGATATAAAAATTTAATTTCTAAAGTCGAGGTTGAGCTATTTCTAACTATATGCTTACTTTGCTTAGCATTATCGATGCCTACCAGTTTACTTGCTACGACAAATCTATAATAAAGTATTATCTCACCAAAATTAAGTGGAAACTTCCAATACGGCGATATCAACGCAATTGTACCGTCATATCTTCCGAATTCACCACCGTTAGTAGAATACGAAGCAGTCATTGTCCACACAAGATCGAAAATCCAATCCACACTAACTCCAGCAGCAGAAAGTCCTTTTATAGGTAACATTATATCGATACCTGCCATGTGAGCGTGAAACTTACCACCCATAGGATAATACTTCCCCGATAAAAATCTATAGTGTACATCAAACTTATAGATAGGTGGTATTTGGAAACCCACACCCAGTTGAAAATCTCCAAGAGCTGCCCATTTCTCTAAAAATGGGAAAAAAGTTAGTATTTGAATCGGGAACTCCCAAAAACCGTTGCCATCCTTGAATGGAAGAATAGGATTGAATGTGAATCCCATTTCAGGAACTGGAATCCAAACCGAACTTCCACCAATACTGTCCCTAGGGAAAACTACTATTGGTAGATTGATTGCGATAGTTCCTCTGATAAGCGGAGGACGAAGCTTATAATTTGGGAACTTGGTCTCTTTTCCTATGAAAGTTCCGTCATCATCAATTTGGAAATTGGAATTATTAGTCTTCCTTGCTTTGTTACCTCCTCTTATTGAAATGTTCGATTCCACAATTTGGGCTTCTGAATATCCAATAAGCATTATAATGCATAATAGGAGAAATTTCCACAACTCATTTTTCTTTTTTTTCGGATGCAATTCCACCAAATCTTCGCTGCCTTCCTGCATATGATATTATAGCTCTACAGAATTCTTTTTCATCGAAATCGGGCCAATAGAGCTCAGTGAAATATAGTTCTGTATATGCTGTTTGCCATAAAAGGAAATTCGACAATCTCAGTTCACCACTAGTTCTTATAAGCAAATCGGGATCTGGGAAACCAGCTGTATAAAGGTTTTTCTCGAAATAAGACTCATCGATCTCATCCGGGGAAATTTCGTTAGCAGCTACCTTTTTTGCAATTTTCTGCACAGTATCAACAATTTCTGCACGACCGCCGTAGTTTAGTGCAAGATTTAGTGTTAATCTGCTTCCACTTGCAGTTTTTTTCATCGCTTTTCTAAGAACCATTTTCTGAGGTCCTGGAAGTTGTTCGAATCTCCCAAAAACCTGAAGTTTTACGCTATTTTTGACAAGATCATCCAATTCTTTCAACGTTGAATCCTTAAGAAGTTTCATAAGTGTTAAAACCTCGTCTTTAGGACGTCGCCAATTCTCTGTGGAGAATGTGTAAAGAGTTAGAACTTTGACATTCACCTGTGGTGCAAATTCAACGATTTTCCTTACTGTGACGACACCTGCCCTGTGCCCATCGTTTCTGGGAAGGTTCCTTTTCTTTGCCCAACGTCCGTTGCCATCCATAATGATTGCAATATGAGCGGGAATTCGATTTGGAGGCAATTCTTTTATTCGATCTACAAGTATATCGAGTTCTATGTTTTCTTCTTTTTTATCCATTATCTCTACCAGTTAATATTACCCATGAAGTCATCGATACCGATTGCAACTGCTTGAGCTACTTTTTGCTTAAACATATCTGTTTTAAGTAACTTTTCCTCGTCAGGATTGCTGATAAATGCTGTTTCGATAAGCACAGCTGGCATAAAAGTGCCATACAAAACGTAAAATCCAGCTCCGGCAGGTCCTCGAGCTCTTAGTAGAACTTTCCTTGTTAGTTCCTTTTCGAGAGTGTATGCCAGGATGCTGCTCTCTCGCTGGAATTCGCTTTGCATCATATCGGTCATAATGTAAGCTAACTCGTCGAGATTATTAATTATAGGGTTATCTTCGAGTAGAAGAGATTTATTCTCGAGAGCTGCTGCGGTACGAGCATCGTCTGTTTTTGCAGGTGAAAGGTAGAAAACCTGCAGACCATTGGCATTCCTAGAAGGTGAGGCATTGCAGTGAACTGATACGAAGAGATCTGCATTTAGTTTATTCGCCATGCGTGTTCGACGAGCAAGTGGAATAAATACATCTCCTGTGCGAGTTAGCACAACCTGGTATCCAAGTTTTTCTAACTCTACCTTTAACTTTTTTGATATTGTAAGCGTAATGACCTTCTCATATGTGCCATTAAGACCTATTGCTCCCGGGTCTCTGCCACCATGACCCGGATCTATCACAATTAATTTTGTTTTCTTACGAGAACTGTTGCTTCTATTATCAAAGGATGATATTTCGTATCGAGTGTTGTGTTTTGGGTTTGGATATTTGAGTTGCTTCTCTTTCCTTTTATTTGAGAGCATATCTTTAAGGTCTGGAGCAGTCTTTTTCAGTGAGATACTATCAGCCGAAATGTAAAGTTTGCAGTTATTGGCAATACTAAAGCATTCAAAAAAACCTGTCAATGGCACAAAAAAACCTGCAGGTTCAAGACGTGTTGGTAATCCAAGATTATAAACTTCACCATCTATTGTTATAAAAGGATTTTCCATAGAAAAGACAACTTTAGATCGGAGGAAATCCATCGACTCCTTGAATGTAGCGGCATCAAACGATCGAGAGGAACCTCCGATTCGCATAAGTTGGTCGGTAGTAACGTATCTGAAACCATCCAAAGTCGTAGGAATCATAGATCCTGCATATTCGTCGTCGACTACAACATCGATCGCTTTCACACAGAATAACAACCCAAACAATAGGGTTAATGTGAGAACTTTTCTCATACTTATATTTTAGACTTTTAAGAACTTTAAATCAAGTGGTAAGACTGTTAACTTAATTTTCAGGCAAGAAAAAATTTAATTGTACGCCAATTCAGTTGCCGAATGTATGCATAATGAGATTAAATGAAGGATTTGAAGGCTATTTTTTTACATAATGCCCGATGTCAATCGTTATATTTTAGGACACATTAATTTCAGTGTGCAATATAATCAGTCGGGTGAATAACCCATAATCTCGGCTAATTTTGTCATTCCCCTTTCGAAATGCTCTGATTCAATAAATAATACCCATCCACCTATAGAATTACTAAGCCAATCCGGTTTCTCAGTCACTTTATCTATAGGAATATATTTAGCTGTAATATTAAGCTCCTCCATCGCATCGATCGATTTCTTTGCCAGTTCTATGTCGGTGAAATGCAACACCGGAATTAACTTTTTTGAATCGTTCATGTTTGATCCTCCTTAATAAGCGAGATGATTTGGACATTTCTTTTGAAAAATCAGCTTTTCTTAAATTATTACAAAAGAAAAATATTGCAACCTGTATCCTCATATATGAAATTCATTTTATGAAAGTAAAAGTTGCCAGAAGCGCAGGATTCTGCATCGGAGTTAAGCGTGCAGTAGAGATGGTTCTTCGCATTGCGGACGAACATAGAAAATGCAAGATATATACGTTAGGCCCACTTATACATAACCCGCAAACAGTGGCTATGCTCGAGGAAAAAGGGATATCTGTTCTCGATGATATTTCAACTACGGAGAAAGGTGATATCGTTGTTATACGGTCACACGGCATTAGCCCGGTGAGACGCTGTGAACTTAAATCTGCAGGACTTCATCTATTCGATGCAACTTGTCCGAAGGTTGCCTATGTTCATAGAATTGTTAGAGAATACTCAAGAAAGAATTATGCTGTGGTTATTGTCGGCGACAAGAATCATGCGGAGGTTGTTGGAATTATGGGCGAAACTTCGGGACCAGTTGCTGCTGTTAATAATCTATCGCAAATATCGAATCTTCCACAATGGGAAAAAGTTCTCGTTGTGGCTCAAACTACAATGGATAACCGCACATTCCAATCTATTGTGGCTGAAATATCAAGAAAATACGATAATGTCCTCGTAAAAAACACTTTATGCTCTGAGACATCTTTCCGACAAGAGGAAATCGAGGAATTAGCTAAAGATGCGGATGTATTTGTGGTTATTGGCGGTAAAAACAGCGCTAATACCAAAAGATTACATAAATTGGCAACAGAAACTGGACGTCCAACTTATTGGGTTGAAACTGCTGGAGAACTTAAATTTATCGACCTTGAAAAAATCGAGCGAGTTGCGGTAGTTGCTGGAACATCAACACCTAATTGGATTATTGCAGATGTGGTCGAGATGGTTGAATCTATAAACAAAAGGTTCCAACTGCCGTGGCGATGGCGATGGTTGAAAAATTTGGCATACTCGATTTTAAGAGCAAATCTTTACACTGCATCCGCATTATGGTTATTAATTTTTGCTTTGTCCCAAAAATTAGCTCTCAATTTCCCGATGATTAGAGCTTCTATAGGTGCATTTACTATTTTCGGAATGTTAAATTTGTATGAGTTTCGAGAGTGGCAAGGATTGGCGTTAATGGATCCCAGTAAAGTCCAGTTCGTTCGGCAGAATCGGAAATTCATTTTGCCGATCTCAATTTTCTGCTTGATTGCGGCTATCATTGCGTCGTTGTTCCTGTGGTCTCCTTTAATAATCGTGATAATTGCTATTATTCTGATGACTTTTTTGTATTGGCGGTTACCTGAATTTGAATATAATCTTTCAGCCGCAATAAAGGATATTTTGGTTTCAGCGAGCTGGGTTGCAATTGTATGGGTTCTTGGCACAGCTGGTAACGTAAAAGTAGTGATACCGCTAATTTCCTTAATGTTATTTCGTGGACTTATTTTAGGACTAAAGGAGTTAGAAACCGATCGGATTCTCCAGAGGGAAACCATAACTTCCAATCTCGGCGAGAAAAGATCTCTGTGGTTAGGTTTATTTCTTCTCGTGATATCGATAATATCGATGTATTTGGCTGGTTTTGCAATCTGGGTGATGATTACAACGATAATTCTTCTTTATTTACTCGCTTTGGTGGTTGCATTCGTAAGAACTCGTCGAGGAACATACATAGAAATATTTACTGATGGTATTATTATCATATGCGCATTGTTTTTGCTGTTGTAGTCAATTAATTCAAGTAATCGACTATTTGTATAGCAATTGCTTTATATCCTCGAATAATGTAAAATTAGAACCAGAAGGTTTCCAATCTCCCTTGACAATCCCAATTTCCGCATTATAATACATATTATGTAATATTAGTAGGTGATCATTATGTCCAATAAGTTGTTAATTTGTTGTATGTATTACCCTTTCCATTTAGGTATACCACCGTAAAGATTTGTCTGCCAAGAAGTGCTAAATCAATCAGGGCATGAGGTAGGAGGGGAGCTAAGATGAAATTTATCAAATCATATGTGATACAAAAAAAATCCACATTGAAAATCGTTTATTTGCTCTATATTAATAAAAAGAAAAGATATTAAAAGGAGGATATTATGAAAAAGAGAATAACGTTATTTTTGGGCTTATTGATTTTCGCTTCTTGTTTCGCTCAAAATAACGATTTCATGAAAACAATTCAGCAAAATACAATTTGGAGCCTCGATATTGCCGGTAATATTGCGGATGTCAAACTCGAGGACGATGCGATATATGTGTTAGCTCAAGATGAGTATGTGGGTTTTTGGATATACACAATAAGATACGATGGCGAGGTAGTGGATAAAATCTACCATGAATTCAATTCGATATGTTTTCCAAAAGACAACTTTACTTTTACATCAAGACCTCCTAGTTTATTTCACCTTGAAGTTTCAAAATCCACATATGCAGTTACTACTGAAATTTTTGAAGCAACTCCTTCATTGATTTTAGATAAAAGTGGTGAATTGCTCTTCGGACCCACATTAGAAGGTGCAGCATATTTAAGTCCATCAGGGGAATATTTTTATACTGCAGATCCAGTACCATTATTTGGTGGTCCAATGGGTCTTTACAGCATATTAGGAGACACAATTTACCATGTTTATACTTACTCGGGAAAAAAAATAAGACTTGGGGCTTTTAAGTGGTTAAACTTTGAAAATACCAAATCCAAAGATTTGATAGCTGTTGTGAGGAAAGATTCCTTTTATGTAATTGACATATCAAAAATGGATACTCTTAATAGATTGGGAATACATAGACCTGGGGTTCTTGTTTTTACACCGGATGGGATTATTACTAATTATCACGAGACTATTATTATTCAAAGCTACGGCTGGAAAAATGGGAGTCCAATCTATCTTGTCGATTTAGGAAAGAATGAAGTTATACTATCAGATACATTTAAAAGTGTATTAGGTCCATTGCATATCGAGTCTATAGGTAACATAGTTGTGGATATAGGACATATGGGTTTAGTAATATATGATCTAGAATCACATAAAATGTTAAGCATTGTGACACATTATAAGGATAAAGACCTATTTTTTAACATGGGTATTGTTGCTTCGTTAACATATTCAAAGGTTAATAAAGCCTTATCTATTGTGCAAAGCCAGCCTTTTAGTTATGGGAAAGAATATTTATCACAATTGATGATATTTGAAAAAAAATGGAAGTTAAAAGAGTATTATGAATTACCGGAAATAGTTCGTTTAAAAGATGATAAGCTATTTCGAGGTAATCTTAATAAACTCAGTTGTTCAAAGTTTTAGGAGGATAAAATGAAAAAAATACTATTTTTATT
>JAUWMV010000004.1 GCA_030613005.1 bacterium
GTTATACAAACATTAGTAAGAAATTTAAATAAATGAAAGTTAAAAGATAATATCTCTGTTATTCATAAAAGCAAAGCCAGTGCTCTCTGCTCGTGAATACACATTCTTGCATTATCCTGATCGTTTACAGCATAAATCCAATTGGCTCAGAACATTTAATATTGCTAAATTTCACTCCATGCATTAATAAGTGTAGTAATTATACCGATAATATTGGCATTATTCGATAAACATGCTCTATGATCTATTCACTAATACGAATCTTGATTCAATAATTTCTATTTCAGTATTCAATAAGTCAATCTGGAATCCATATTTTTTTTGCTTCAACTACCTCAACATTGCTATTAAGAAATAATGGTTCTTTGGATTTAGTAAAAAAAGCCAGACCTTTATACGAAGTCAAATACTTATAGTTCGCAGATAAGAATCCTCCCTTAGCAAGAACAACAAGCGGTTTATCGTTCTTCCTTAATATTGTCATAAAATCGTTTGAGTTAACACGTACAATTACACCAGACGCCTTAATAGCCTGTGCTATAATATAGCCTGCAGCTGCTGCGCCACCCGATGCACCTGCCGTCGCTCCAATACTCATAAGTTCGCACCTCCAAAAATTTAAATTTTCAACCTATAAATTATTTATTTCGTTATTGCTAATTATTTCATGTATTTTGCTTAAAGACATGTAAATATTAGGTTCTATTGCGATTATCTCTCCTCATTACATTTGAAGGGACGACTTTACTCTATTAAAAGTAACTGCAGAGAGCTATCTGTCAAGCTATTGAGCATCAAAATCACCAAATGTAGTATCGAGAATCACAAGAGAAATATTGAAAACATCTAGAAACCGCTCTTATAAAACTTTTTCGAACCTTAATAAAAATTAATAAATTTTATCATTATATAACACAACCCCTGGGATCCTCGGTTATTCACCAATCGAAGAATTCAGAGCTATCTACCACTACCGAGACCTAAACAAAAATGAGAACTTATTTCAATCTTTAAGTAAAAAGGTAATGTGGACAATTTCGAGCTTGAATCGATAAAAAGATGGAACAATCTTTTAGACCATAATAATCAAACAAATCTTCTCTGATAGAAGGATACAGCGAAGGTACAAAAATCGAAATCACCCGGAGGTAAAAGAGCATTTCAAGTAACTAAAGAGATCGAGCAATAAAAAATTAGTTAAAAGGTTTGTTTCCGTTAATCCAAAGCTATCAACCGTTTTAACAAGCGGATATACTAAGTAAAAATCTCAAAAGTTGTTATACACAAAAAAGAAACTTTGAATCCTACAGAAAATGTATAATTTAGCAGATAAGTTAATTTTGTTAGGAAAGTCCTATTGAATCGATATAATAATTGAAAAACATTCAAGACATATTAATATATTAAACTTATTGCAACCAGAAGTAAGAACACATATCTTACTTTTTACATTAAGATAACTTTATTTCATAAAGTTGAAGGAAGTATTAACGGAGGTTAGAATGCAGGGAAGCAAACTCTATGTTGGAAACCTTAACTATTCTATTACAAACGATCAGTTAGAAGAGTTATTTTCCAAGTATGGTGAAGTTGTTAGTGTCAACGTAATACCGGGCAAAGGATTTGGATTTGTTGAGATGTCTAGCAATTCGGAAGCAGAAAAAGCTAGGGAAGCTTTGGATGATGCTGATTTTGAAGGACGCAAACTTAAAGTCAACGAGGCTCATCCGCCCAAGGACAGATCAAGAAAAGGTTATGGAAGATATTAGAATAACTTTTGGGCAGTTCAAGTTTTAAATGAATTATCTTATTAAGAACACAGCTGGAAATAGATCACAATAGAAAAAAATTATAGATTTCTTAATACATATATAAATCTTAATCCCAACTCAGTCATGTTATTCTATTGTTGGTTATTTGGAATTTCTTAAGAAATTAAAAAATTATCTACTTTTAGATAAGAATTGGATAATTATTGTTGACATTGTTATATATAAGTATTTGTTATATAAAATACTAATAGAATCCCTTTAAGTTTATCTCCATTATAAAATTAGTGAGGGAGGTTTTTTAGATATGTTAAAAAATGTCATAAAGAATATCGATCGAGAACTGATCCTTATTCTCTTTGTCGTCGCATCAGTGGCGCTTCTTCAATTTGTCGTTGTGGACCAACGTCTTTTCCTTAACTTCTTTTTTCTACCTGTCCTTTTCGGGGCGTACCACTTCGGTAAGCGAGCAGGTGCATTATCAGCATTGCTATCTGTTTCATTGGTTATAGCTTTAACACTTTTATATCCAGGACGATTCCACTCAACTACAATTTATGGTGGTCAAATAGACAAATGGATGAACATTGGTGTTTGGGGTGGGTTCCTAATGATAACAGGTTATAGCATGGGTGTTTTATACGAGCGTCAGAAAAAAACCTACGATGAACTTAGGGAAACTTACAGAGGTGTACTTAATATCCTAAATCATTTCATTTCTAGAGACACATACACACAAAATCATTCACATCGTGTAAGTATCTATGCAAAAAGGATCGCTATTGCAATGAAATTAATTCCTGGTACTATTGAAGATATCCGACTTGCTGGATTGCTGCACGATATTGGAAAACTTAATGTTAGTGCGCAAGTTATACACAAAGCAATGAAACTCACAGAGGATGAATATGATGCAGTTAGAGGTCATCCTGAACAAGGTGTTGCAATGATATCCGCATTTGGTGGACCGTTGAGGAAAATTGTTCCGTATATTTTATATCACCATGAATGGTATGACGGCAGTGGTTATTTCTCCAAAGGTGGAGAAGATATCCCATTAGGAGCTTCAATACTGGCCGTTGCCGATGCGTTCGATGCAATGACTACCGACAGATCGTATCGAAAAACTGTTAATCCATGGGAAGCGAAAGAAGAAATTGTTAAAATGTCTGGTATTCAATTTAGTCCAAACGTTGTTAATGTATTTGTGAGAATATTTAATGAGAGTCAATTAGACGACGTAGATAAAGTTGTCTATGATTGACGCAATAACTTATTTCAAAGAAGCGCAACAGTCATAGGAATTTGCAGGAAAAGATATTTTAGTATCATTCCTCACCTAATTTATTATCTCTAAAAAGGTATTATATATTTTCGTTTTCATCTAATTCAAATCTTTTTCACTTTGATAAAATTTTTCCTTGACATTTCCAAACTGAATAAAGTTATTATTTAAAGTAATAAATTAGAGCAGTCTAAGTTTTTTAGACTTTAACAATTATATTTAAGGATTGTAACTTATTGATGAATCAAAAGAATTATGGGGAAAACTCCTAACCATAGTATTGAATTTTCCATAGAAAATATATGACGAGGAATTACACAATGTACAATTTCGCATCTTTAAAAATATGTTCTTTATGGGTATTTCCAATAGTGTGGTTTATGTTATCATGGGTATTAATGATAATAGCTGATAAATTACGCGGAACCCCAATTGAAAATAGAGAGGACCATAGAAATCCCAAGATCTTTATTCTATGTGTGCCATCGATGTTAGCATTACTTATAGTATCGATATTTACACCGATTGTCTCAGGACTTTTATTCTGGATCGGATTCATATTCCAATTGATTGCAGCATTCATATATATACTATCAATAATAGCTTTTATTAAATCGAAAACCGGTCTAAATAAAATTGGCATATACAGGATCTCACGTAATCCAATGTATGTTGCTGCTATACTCTTATTTATTGGATTAGCACTGATGGCGTGGTCTGCAGGAGTATTAACAGGGATTCTACTTTCTATGATTACACTATGGAAAATAATTGCTTTCTACTGGGTGATACGCCATGAGGAACGATTTCTCGAAAGCAAATACGGTAACGATTATATCGAATATAAAAAGGTCGTACATCGATATTTACTATTTATTTAGATTCTAATCATAATTAACTCTCGAGAACAGAATTAGAAAATGCACAACCACTATGGTTCTGGGTAAAAAGATAGATAAATGGAGGAATTCAAGCTAAATGTAATAATTTCGATACTATGGCTAATAACAACAGTTTCCTTTTTGGCACACGGACAATTACACTTTTTCGAAAGTGGGTATGTGCCTGAAGAACCAATGGCATTATTGGTTTTCTTTTGTCTATGCTTTTTAATCCCTATGATTATGGCGTTTCTTGTTTTTGTATTGAAAGAATCGTATAATCGTTGGCTCAATACAATAATTGCATCGATCTTTCTGCTTATGAACCTTTACCATCTATACGGACACATTACAGAACCTCATCAAGTACTTATTATACTTTGGATGATTGTGGATTCGATTTTGATAATATGGTTATCTAAAAGTTATACAAAAGCGAAAATTAACGTATTATAAAAGTAATATAGGAAAGAAAAAAATGGGAGACATTAAATTAACAGATCTCAAGGCTGGGGAACAAGCAATCGTTGTCGCAATTAATGGTGGTATTGGTTTGAAAAGGAAAGCAGAAGCTCAGGGACTTAGAGTAGGTGTTAAATTAACAAAACTAACAGAAAATTTTCTACGTGGTCCTATCACTATTAGAATTAACAATATCACAATCGCTTTTGGTTACGGTATCGCGCAAAGAATAATTGTGAAAAGACTGTCAGAAAAAAAGGAATAGGCAATGAAAACTATACTGCTGGTTGGCAACCCAAATGTCGGGAAAAGTGCTATTTTCTCGAGATTAACCGGTGTCAATGTTATTGCATCTAATTATCCTGGTACAACGGTTGAATACACAAAAGGATATATGAGAATAAATAATGAAAAGGTTGCTGTAATCGATATCCCTGGGATTTATACATTAGAGGCTACATCCGAAGCGGAACGAATCGCAGTTAATATGTTAGAAAAAGAAATTAATGATGAAAATGATACTATTGTTAATATTATCGATTCTACAAACCTGGAAAGGAATCTTTCCCTAACACTTCAATTGATTAAATTACGCGTTCCATTAATCGTGTGCCTAAATTTCTGGGATGAAACAAAACATACCGGTATTCAAATAGATGTCGATAAATTAGAGGAAATTCTCGGCGTTCCTGTTATTCCGACATGCGGTATAACCGGTGAAGGAATTAAACAGCTCCATTCAAGAATTAGTGAAGCGAAGACGAGTTCTTTTGAATTTGAAGAAGAAGATAGGTGGCTAAAAATCGGTGAGATTGTTGAAAATGTGCAAACATTAACACATCGTCATCATACATTTTGGGAAAGATTAGGAGATGCATCGATAAAACCGATAACCGGATTCCCAATTGCGATAGCTATTCTACTATTTTCTTTTTACATTATTAGAACTGTTGGAGAATCCCTAATCGGATATGTTTTTGAACCATTGTTCGAAAAGCTATGGTCACCTCTAATACTCAAACTGTCCTCTTTATTAGGATCCACCGGTTTTGTGCACAATGTGTTGATCGGCAAACTAGTAGATGGCGAAATCGACTTCGTAGAATCCATGGGATTATTAACAACGGGTTTATTTGTTCCCATTGCGATGGTTTTACCGTATATCGTAGCTTTCTATTTGGTTCTCAGCTTTCTGGAGGATTCCGGTTATCTTCCTCGACTTGGAGTTCTTGTGGATAGTTTTATGCACAAACTTGGATTGCATGGTCTTTCAATAATCTCAATGTTACTCGGTGTTGGATGCAACGTTCCGGGTGCACTGGGAACAAGGATACTAGAATCTAAAAGAGAAAGATTTATCGCCTCTACAATTATGGCTATAGCTATTCCATGTATGGCGCAAATTGCAATGGTCATTGGTCTAGTTGGTCAATATGGTGCATATGGTCTTAGTCTTGTATTTGGGACATTGTTTATTGTTTGGATAGTTTTAGGTATTGTCCTCAATCTAACACTCAAGGGAGAAAGCCCTGAAATATTCGTTGAGATTCCACCGTACAGATTCCCATATCTCATAGCTCTTCTTAAAAAAGTTTGGATGCGAATTACCATGTTTGTAAAGGAGGCAGTGCCATACGTATTGATCGGTGTTTTTATTATAAATATTCTTTACGCATTACACATATTTGAATTTATAGGCAATATCGCCTCACCAATAGTAAAGGGAATCTTAGGACTTCCTAAAGAAGCAGTCGGTGCATTAATTATCGGTTTTCTAAGAAAAGATGTAGCAGTCGGTATGCTTGTTCCACTGCAATTGACAATGAAGCAAATGGTGATCGCTTCAGTGGTTTTGACGATGTACTTTCCATGTATTGCTACTTTCGCGATATTAATAAAAGAACTCGGTGTGAAAAAGATGATTCAAGCGGCGATTATTATGATCATATCATCCTTAACTGTTGGAGGGATATTGAATCTTATCCTATGATGGAAAATTTATCGATATTAAGTATTTGCTTGCCAGTTTTTTCATTTTATTATGATGCTCTTCAATAAAAAAACTAATTAAAACATTATCAAACTATTTGTGGATTTACATGGGATATTCTTCTAACACAATTGCTCTCTGAGTTTTGTATGCCGATTATGACTATTAATACAAAACATTTCGATTAAATAATAGAGCTAGAAAATTAACTTAGTTTACAATGGGAAATCTCTTAGCGACAATCATTATAGATCATCATACTTGCAGAATAAAGAAATAACACTAACATTGTTAAATAAAAAGACTATAAGAAAGGATTTAATGAAATTCTGCAAAAGATGTCTCTTACCAGAAACCTATCCTAAATTGAAAATCAATAAGGATGGATTGTGCAATGTCTGCGAGCAATACGATGAAAAATGGAAACATTTCGATCCGGATAAAGCAAAATCTGAATTCGAGAAGAGAATTAGAGAAATTATAAAGCGCTACGAAAAAGTTATTGTAACATGTAGCGGAGGTATCGACAGTTCATACGTTGCATTTCTTTGCAAGAGGAAATACAATCTCGATGTAATTGGAGCCAACTTCAACCATGGTTTCGTGACTGATGTGGCAAAAAACAATCTGGCAAAGATAAGAGAAACTCTGAATATTCCGATTATAGAAATAACCCCTGATTTAGAAATAATGTATCGATTATATTGCGATTTCTTACTTG
The DNA here is from genome assembly GCA_030613005.1 of bacterium. Classification (GTDB taxonomy): domain Bacteria; phylum UBP14; class UBA6098; order B30-G16; family B30-G16; genus JAUWMV01. The sequence goes on from JAUWMV010000004.1 coordinate 7,109, forward strand.
CAACTGGTGATTTCTGCACACCTTGTTGTCAGGGATGCTGCCGCTCCGGATTCATCGTTGCGAAAAACAACAACGCTCAGACAATTATTCACGGTGGTGTCTCGGGTTCGAGAGTTGAATTCAATGTTCTCGGAATGTTAAGACATCATTACGATCGCTTTATGAAATATACCAAAAACAACTATCCAAAAGATAAATTGCATAAAATTGTAACTCCAACAAGCGAGATTAGTGAATTCGATCTAATTTCCCTTCCTCAATATTTTGAATGGGACGAAGACAATATTATTGAGATTCTTCAAAAGGAAATTGGTTGGGAAACAATGCCTGATGGTCGCACAAGACATGTAGATTGCCTTGTTGCCGAAGTAAGTGATTTTCTACTCCAAAAGAAATTCGGATTCTCGAAAAGATGGATGACAATTTCAGCAAACATTCGTGCTGGTTTGGTAGATACAGAAACAGGTCGAATTAAAATAAAGGAAGAAGAAGAGCAAATACAACGGGAACCAGTTGAAGCCATGAATATCTTACTTGAAAAGCTTAAATTAACTCGGAAGGTATTATATAACTTACCATTCTATAAATGTGAACCTGCAGTGCGTTACCTTTAAAGTCGTATACTGTTTCACTTATATTTTTCAGTGTTATAAAACAGATAAAGCTCTATCAAAATTCCGTATTTCTTCTATGAAGTCACTAATAATTCCAAATTCAAATATTCGTATTTGCATTTGAATGTTTATTCGCAATTATAAGCAAACAACTTATTTACAGGATTTGACCTAACTAGATGGGTTTATTATAAGCTGCTCTGAAATTTATATAAAAAATGCTTCAAAAAAAACACCCCCGACAGGATTCGAACCTGTGACCCTCGGATTAGAAGTCCGATGCTCTATCCAGCTGAGCTACAGGGGCAGTTATGCACTTATTATATTTTTACTTTGACAGTTGTCAAGAATGATTTGTTATTATACAACTTGATTTTTAATCTATTTGAGTTTAAAGCATTAGGGTCATGATGAATATTGAAAGAATTGTTGTTGGACAACTCGAGACCAATTGTTACATCTTATACAATAACAAAAGAGAAACAGTTATTATAGATCCTGGAGGTGATTCGCAAAACATAATTGACAAAATTAATAAGTTAATGCTTAATCCTTTAGCAATTATTCTAACCCACGGACATTACGATCACATATTGGCTGTCCCAGAAATAAAAAAAGAATATGGAATACCTATTTATGCTCACAGAGCAGAAATCCCTATGCTTGAAAACCCAAATTTGAATTTTTCATCAATTACTGGAACTCCTATATCTATCTCTGCGGAAAACATTGAAAGCTCGACACTAAAATCGATGTTTGATGCGGATCTGATGCACCTTCCCGGACACTCCCCCGGTAGTATCGGTATTGTTGTAAATAACTATTTCATTTCTGGAGACACTGTATTCGCAGGTGGGAACATAGGAAGGATAGATATTCCTGGTGGAAGTTCCAAACAGTTATCAGAAAGTATCGAACTTATATTGCAGTTACCAAACAATCTTATATTGTTGCCTGGACATGGTGGTCGATCTATTGTTGGACATGAGAAAAAATTCTGGATACAAATCCTGAAGTTACTTAAAGATGGTTTATTATAATTTCTTAAAACATTCCTTTTCTATCCCAAATCTATCCTCCAATTACCCAGCTTTATATCTTTAATGCGCAATTGGACATCTGGTTGACCGTAATATGTATTTTTCTCAATAACCACCGCAAGATTAACTGGTCTACTTCTCATTGTAATACGCTCTTTGAAATCACCAAAATTAAAACCGATAACATCTAATAAATTATTCTTAGCTCGAATTTTAAACCTTAAATGATTGCTTCCAACAATACGAGGTTCACCAAGGATATCGACATCCTCCAAAAGGAAAATCGGACGCATATTATTTGGTCCGTGAGGTGCAAAAAGCTCCAGCCAATCTATGAGATTAAGGTTTATTTCTTCTGCGGTTATCTTTGCTTCGATAGAAAGTTGGTGTACAAGATCACTATTTGTAATATGCTCTGATGTATATTTATGAAAATCCTCTCTGAATTTTGGTATTTTATCTTTCTCGATGCAAAGACCTGCTGCATATTTATGACCACCAAATTTTAAGAGATGAGAACTACAACTTTTAATAGCATTTAAAAGATGAAAACTTGGAATACTTCTCGCGGAGCCCTTTCCAGTTCCGTCAATTGTAGAAATTAAAACAACTGGTCTAAAATATTTTTCAACAAGTCTACTTGCTACAATACCTATAACTCCAAGATGCCACTTATCGCTCACTAAAACCAAAGCTCTCTCATCTTCAGTGATGCTTCGTTCTGCAAGCTCAACTGCTTCAATAAAAATCTTCTCATCCAAACTTTTGCGTCGTTTATTTTCACTCTCTAAAATATCCGCGATCTTTAAGGCTTCCTCGAAGCTTCGGCTTGTTAAAAGTCTAAAAGCCAGTTCAGGATTACCAACACGTCCAACTGCGTTTAATCTGGGAGCTAAAATAAATACAACATGCCAACTAGAAAGTTCGTTACCCCACAAACCTGAAATTTTCAACAACGCTTTAAGTCCCGGTTTCTTCGTTCTCTCAAGAGTTCTGAGACCAAATCTGGCTAATATTCTGTTTTCATCAGTAAGTGAAACAATATCTGCGATAGTTCCCAAACCCACTAAATCCAGATGATCGTGAAGATTTGATTTTTCTTCATTTAACTCTTCATATAAAGCATCGGCAAGTTTATATGCAACTCCTACACCGGAAAGTTCTCTAAATGGTGTGTCTACATCAGCCATAATCTTAGGATCCACAATTGCAACTGCATCAGGTATTTCAGAACCCGGTTCGTGATGATCAGTTATAATACAGTCCAAACCTCGAGTTTTGGCATACGCAATACTTTCACAACCAGTAATTCCACAATCTACAGTTATCAAGAGTGTGGAACCTTTTTCAATTGCTTCATCAATAGCTTTCACGGACAGACCATAGCCCTCGATAAGCCTGTCTGGCAGATACCATATTACATCAGCTCCAAATCTCGATAGAACATTGTATAATAAAGCTGTAGAGGTTAAACCATCAACATCGTAGTCACCAAAAATAACGATTCTCTCCCGATCTTTCAGTGCTTTAAGGATTCTATCGATGGCTATACGCATATCGGGTAAAAGATATGGTGATGACAAATCTGAAAGGCTTGGATAAAAAAAAGATTTAAGATCTTCAACAGTTTTGTGCCCTCTGTTAACAAGAATTTGAGAAATCACCTTAGGTACATCAAATTCTTTAGAAAGTTGGATAGACAAAGACGGATCCATACGATCAGCCAGCACCCACTTCATTTTATCACCTCCATGTTTGGGGTGCATGGCAGAGTAAAATTACCATTGGGAAGCTATAAGCCGGGTTCTGTAACCTGAAAATCAGGACAAGGGACATTTATCTTTTACATAGATTGCTCTATGCATATTAGCGGTCCACCCGGAAGTAATAAAAGAGTCATTCTACTTCCTGCTTGACCTTGCTCCCGCACAGGGTTTGCCAAACCTTAACGTTACCGATGAGGAAGAAGATTCTTATTTCTTCTCTTTTCATCCTGACCTTTTGAGATAGAACTCTCCAGGCGGTTTAGTTTCTGTGGCACTTTCCATTCCGTGATTGGATCCTCGAGTTACGAGGTGTGCTGACTCGTGGAAGCCCGGACTTTCCTCCCCGAGGAATATTTCCCCAGAGCGTCCCTTATCACCTCCCATTGGTTATTTGTTCCTCTACCATGTTTACCTGTTTTAGATTATTATAGGAATATAGATTTAAAAAGGCAAGTAGTTTCGAAGTGATTTAAATATCTCAATTAATATTATAATTAGCTTGCCATGATATAGTGCATTATTTAAAGCAATATCTATTATTAAAAATTAATACTGTACTTAGATTTAATCTATTTAATCACTTTCCTAAATTCTTAGCTTCATCCCAGAAAACATCCATTTGTTCTAAAGTAGGATTTTCAATTTTTTCTTCATCAATTTTGCGTTCAACGTAAGTAAATCTTTTATAGAATTTATTGTTTGTTCTTCTTAGAGCCATTTCAGAATGAAGATTGAAAAATCGGGCAAGATTTGTTAACGCAAAAAACGCATCTCCAAGTTCGTCCTCAATTCGGTCAATATTCTTGGAATCGAGTAATTTCTCTAACTCTGAAATTTCCTCCTTAACCTTGTTCCATACCTCAACGATATTCCCCCAATCAAAACCGATTCGAGCCGCTTTTTCCTGCATTCGCTGTGCAACCAAAAGAGCCGGCATACTTTGCGGAATACCGGCTAATAAAGAATTATTTTCATTATAGTTATTTTTATTCTCCAACCGTTCCTCTTTTTTTATAACTTCCCAGTTTCTTAAAACCTCTTCCGAGTCCTTAACAATAGTATCTTTAAAAACGTGCGGGTGACGTCTAATAAGTTTTTCTGTTATTGTATTAATTGTGTCAAGGAGTTTAAACCTTCCCGACTCCCTTGCAATTTCTGCATGTAAAAGCACCTGAAGCAATACATCTCCTAATTCTTCCTTCATTATTTCAAAATCATCATTGTCGACACCTTCGAGGAATTCATAAACTTCTTCGATAATATATGGTCTAAGAGATTTATGCGTTTGCTCACGATCCCATGGGCAACCATTAGGTGCTCTAAGCCTTTTTACAACCCTATACAACCGCATAAAAGCCGCGCAGATTTCATCATCTTCATTGTGAAAAATGCTACCTTTGCTTTTATCATTCCCAATCATAAAACCTCCAATCAAACAAGCACTCGCAAATATTTATATGAACTAGATTCTTTCTCTGCAATAGCTATAACATTATCATTAGAATCGGTTAAGGCAAATATTTCTGAGTTCCTAAACTGTGAGCCTAAGTTCTGGATAATTTGACCGTGAACGACCTGCCAGATCTCGAGACTCTTAATTCTAATCCGCGGGATATGTGGTATGAGATCAGCAAGACAAACTAAATATTTCCTGGGTGTTTCTGATTGAATAGAATCGATAATTACATCAAGATTCGTAGTTTTTTGTAATGTATGAGGTCCAACTCTAGTTCTAACTAAACCGCTAAGATGTCCGCCACAGTCTATAATAGAACCTAAATCTCGAGCAATAGCTCGCATATATGTTCCTGTACTGCATTCAACATCAAATTTAACTTTAGGCAAATCTATCTCTACATTAGCTATAGAGAATATTTGCACATTGCTTGCCTTAATTTCAAATTCGAAACCTCTTCTGGCTAATCTGTAATATGGGATACCATTTCTTTTTTTCGCTGAGTACTTAGGTGGTACTTGTTCAATTTTTCCTTCAAACTTTTTCAATGCAGATAAAACCTCATTAGGATTGACTTTTACCGATTTAACTGATATTACAACTCCTGTCGCATCATCGGTATCGGTTGTTATCCCAAGAATTATTTCCACTCGATATGCCTTAATTCCACTATCGACAAAACGAGACAGTTTTGTTGCCTTTCCAATTAATACAGGAAGAATTCCTTCCGCGAGTGGGTCAAGCGTGCCAATATGCCCAACTCGTTTGATATTAATTGCTTTGCTAATGATATTGTCGACTTTACGGGAAGTTAAACCCTTTGGCTTATTGACAAAAAAACCACCATTAATCTCCGTATCTTTCTCCATTATCACTTGATCCTTATCGGTTTTCCATCAATAAACTGCAGAATTATAGATTTGGTATTAGCACCATTCTCATCAAAGCAAACGGGACCCGAGGGACCACGATAATCGTAAATACCCGAAAGGTAATCTTTCATAAGTTCTTGCGTCACAGCGTTATTTTTTATCCCATTAATAACAAGCATTGCTGCATCATAACCAAGGGCTGCAACTCGAGAAGGTTTCTTGCGATATTTACTATAATAATCCTTTTCAAATTTTTTCCACATCGAGTTATCTCTATCTATGTAAAAATCATCTGGAATAACAATTGTGCTATCTAAGTATTTTCTAATTTTTTTGTTATTTTTTAAGCTATTAATAACCCAGCCATTGGTTCCTAATATCTTGGTTTTTATATATACAAATGGGATCTGCGGCAGAATTGTTTCAATTTCCTCCGAATACGCTGGTAAAAAGAAACCATCTATATGAACTGTCCAATCCTTTCTCTCTTTCAACACACAGTCAGGAGGATCTGCATTTGGCTTACATTTATAGAACCTATCGTCACGACTAGATTTTCTTCCGATTTGTGTGTCGTATTTTCTTAATACAGGCTCTTTCATATCGCGCAAAATTTGTGAGAAATCCATTGTATTTTGATCATAAAATTCATATGCAAGAATAATTCCACCTTTTTGTTTAACAGATTTTTCGAAAGCAATGGCGCATTGACGACCTAATTTATCGTCTGGTGCAAGAATCGAAAAAGTATCCATTCCTTCTCCCTCAATTGCTCCCAATAATGCTGAACTATTCTCAGGACTCGTCATTAATTGGAAAACATAAGGAGAAAGCTCAGCGATACCGTTCTGCGAAGCCGTCGGTGTAATTAAAGGAACTTTAAATGAACCAGAGATTGCACCAGTTGCCGCTGTTTCGTTGCTTCTGATAGGTCCGATTATACATAAAGGTATTGTCGAGCGTAATAAATCATTCATGGCGATGGCGGCTGACAAAGCATCTCCTCCAGTATCTATCACTTTAAGTTTGATAGATGATCCTGAATATTCACTAAATGCCAATGATACACCATTAAAAATTTCGGTTCCGTATTTCTTGAATTCGCCGAATTGAGGAACAAGTATTGCAACGACTAGATTACTCTTAAGATAATTTTCTATCTTATCGAGTTCTAACCTAAGCTTTCTTTTATCTTCGTTACTGTAACCTCTCTGCAATAATTTTTTCCCTTCACGAAGAGCAACAGCATAATCTTCATCGAACTGAAGCCGCTCTAACCATGCAACAGCCACAACTCCCTCAACCGAGTGTTGCACCAAATCCAACAACGAAGGGAAAAGATTTGTTGGTAAATATCCATTCAAAAGATCGGAAAGAGCTCTCTTGGCAATATGTTTCTCTCTACTGTTTTGAGAAAGCACAGCAAATGAATATGCCTGTGCACTTTGAAAGTAATTATCGGAATAATATTTACAGTTTCCCAAATAAATTGAAGCTCGATAAATAAGTGGATGATCAGAAAAAATCTTTATGAAATCTGCAAAATCAGACGCTGACCTTCCATATTCTCGGAGCCTATATTCTGAAATTGCCTTCATATATATAGCTTTTGCTCTAAGATCGCGGTCACCAGATTTATTGAATACTTGAGAAAAGAGAGCAAGAGCATCTCTATATTGATCGATTTGGTAATACTTCTCCCCTTGCTTATAATTTTGTTCATGAACTTTATGCTGCGCAAATTGTAGGCTCATCAATAACAGTATTATCATATAAACTTTATTCATAATATGCTACAAACTCCTCAAAACTATTCTTCCGAAATAAATGTTTTTGCGTAATCTGCGTATTTCGCTGCATGCTTAAAAATTTTTTTAATAACTTCCTCACCCAGTTTTTTCTTTGGTATAGCCGGAATCCCAGCAACCAAAGTTTTAGGTGGAACTTTCTCACCCTCTCTAACAACCGCACCAGCTGCAACAATCGATCCCGAACAAATTGTTGCTCCGTCGAGTATTATTGCTCCCATACCTATAAGTACTGCATTCTCTATTGTACAACCGTGTATGATTGCACCGTGTCCAATTGTTACATCATCTCCGATATCAACTGGCAAATGACAATCCACGTGAACAACCGTATTATCTTGAATGCTGGTTCTTTCGCCAATTTTAATGTAATTTATATCCCCTCTAAGAACCACACCAAACCATATACTCGAGTCCTTCCCAACAGTCACATCACCAATAAGCACAGCTGATTCTGCAATAAATGCATCACTGTGTATATTGGGAATTATGCCATGATGTTTCCTGATCATTATCCCACCTATATGCTAAAAGGCAAGAAGTTCCTCCGGTTCAACCTTTGATAGAATTTTCTTCAATTCCACTTCCATGGGTGTAATAGGATTATCTAAATTATAAAATGTCATTTCATCAGAAAGCAAAATTTCAGCATTAGTGCGTAATGCTAAAGCAATAGAATCACTAGGACGAGCATCTATAACGAAGTTTTCTGTGTCACGTCCTTGAATATGAATTAGTGCAAAATAAGTGTCGACTCGCAGTCCTGAGATTATTATCCTAGTAACCTTTCCTCCCATTGCAGATATAACATTAGACAATAAATCATGTGCCAAAGGTCGAGGCATTTTAATATCCATCATCCCGACTGCAATGGCATAAGCTTCAGGATGTCCGATCCAAACAGGAAGAACTAATCCGTTATCTAATCGTCGAATAACCATTGCGAAAGTGCCGCTTTTACGGTCTAACGCTAAATACGCTAATTCACCCTTGATCATAAAATATCACCTACAAAATCACTCCATACATAAAATATCTTCCTAATAATGCTGCAGCGATAACAACTAACCACTCTACAATAGGAACCGGAACATTTTCTTCATTAAGCAAAAGCGATCCTCTTATAATTATTGCAATCACAATACCTATTATGCAAAGTACAATGTTTTTAACCGAAAATCCCATGAAAAGAAGCGCACGTTCCAAAAGAGCCCATTTTGCCCAAGGCTCGTGAAAAATTCCTATTGAACTTGCTTTATTTCTTATCTTTCGAATAATAAATAAAATATGCGGATTTACCCAAAGAGAAATTATCACAAGGCTAAAAATAATAAACGGCAATAAGTTTCCATAACTGTATCCCACTGTAAACCAATATGAAAGCCCAAAAATAGCCACAATTGTTATTATATGATATATAAAATTGCTTAGAACTTCATTTCGAATATTCCTGAAGTGCCGAGAAATAAAAAAGAAGTCAACTATAATGTGTATAGCAGTATTAATACCGATCATTCCTAATAGTTCTATTCTATAAATAACCGCTGAACCAATAGCAAAAGTACTTGTAAGGAAAATAAATAGACCGTGTACTAAAATCCTTCTTATTGAAGGCAACTGCTCGACCTTCTCAAAATGTCTAAGCGGAAAATCGGAAAATAAATGTGCTGCAAGCAATCTAAAGAACACCGTCCACATAAAATCAATCCTTTTCATTTAGAGATTAGATTCCAGACGTAGTAATTATATATACTCTTCTTGAAAAACAAAAAGGGTTAGTTACCCAACCCTTAGAATAAATTTTGAGAAGCTCACTTTATGAATAACTTTTTGCTATTTTTCACGTTTAAGAATCCAAACTCTGATCTTGGACTCAATATCTGGATGAAGTTGTACTCTAACATTATACACGCCAAGACTGTCAATAGGATCACTAATTATAATTTGCTTCTTGGAAATAGTGTATCCTTGCTTTTCTAATGCTTCTGCAATCTGTGCTGGGGATACTGTTCCAAAAAGCCTATCTTCTTCATCAACCTCCACAACCAGATCCACAGATATTCTCGCTATTTTTTCTGAGATATAACGCAGCTTTTCCTTGTGTTTCTCCTCCAAGGTAAACTGACGTTGTTTAATCATTTCTACTTGACGAAGATTTCCCGGTGTAGCGACAATAGCGTATTTCCGCGGTATAAGAAAATTTCGTGCAAATCCATCCTTTACAGTTACTACATCACCGGGATTGCCCAACTTAGGATGATGCTGAGTCATTATTACTTTCATCGATAACCTACCTATATATGTATACTGAATATGGGACAAGTGCCAAAAATCTTGCCCTTTTTATTTCTCGAGCCAACTGTCTCTGATGTCGTGCACAAACTCCTGAATTTCTTCGAGCAACAATTTTTCCACGTTCATTTATATATCTTCGAAGCAATTTGAAGTTCTTGTAATTGATTTGTAACGTAGAGTCTTTACAAAATTGACACGGCTTTGGTCGTCTGTGTTCTCTTCTTTTCTTTTTCTTAATCATATAAGGCTCCCTAAAATTTCTTAATTACAACTTCATTCTATTTGTTCATCTACAATTGATCCTGAATTCTCAGTTGTTTTCTCCTCAACTTTTTCAAGATCTCTTTTAGATTCCTCAATCTCTGAAACATCTCTCTCAATTTGTTCCTTAATTTGCTTCTGTTTATTAAGATAATCTATAGCCGAAGGCTTGGTTTTAACAAGAAGATGTCTTAAAACCTTTTCATCCATTTTTATCGCTGACGATATTAATCCTGGAGCTTCAACATCCGCCCTAAAAAGATAGTAAACGTAATATCCTGACTTACGCTTTTTTATCGGATAAGCAAAATCTCTCTGACCCCATTCAGAACGTCCAATAAATTCCTTGCACCGCTTTTCAATTAACGACTGAACTATATCAAATTCTCTTTGAATATCGGATTCTTCACCTTGACTATCAAAAATTACAGTTAATTCGTAAAGTTGACTCTCTGCCATATACACCTCGATTCTAATAATTTATATTAGCTTTTCTGCCAAATAACCAAGATATTATTGAAAAAAGTATATGCAAGCAATATTTCAATGATAACTGAGTAAAATCGGTGCGATAACTAAAGAAACTACAGCCATAAGTTTTATAAGGATATTTATCGATGGTCCAGCAGCATCCTTTAAAGGATCGCCTACAGTATCCCCTTCCACTGCTGCTTTTCTTACTTCTTCCGCTTTTTTTCCAGTCAAAGCTAACTTACCTCGCTCAATATATTTCTTTGCATTGTCCCACGCACCTCCACCATTGACCATAAACAGTGCAAGCATAACACCTGTAATAGTTGACCCCGCTAAAAGACCTCCAAGAGCCTCCTTTCCAAGAATGAATCCCACTGCGATAGGAGTAATTACAGCGACAATCCCAGGAATAATCATCTCCTTAAGAGCAGCTCTTGTGGCAATATCAACGCAGCTTTCTACGTCGGGTTCAGCCTTACCTTGAAGTAATCCTTTTATTTCTCTAAATTGACGCCTAATTTCTTCAACCATTTTTTCAGCTGCTCGACCAACAGCTTTTATTGTCATAGAGGAAACCAAATAAGGCACTAAACCTCCTAATAACATGCCAATAATAACAATAGGTCGTCCAAGATTAATCGACTTGAGTCCTGCTGCTTGTGAGTATGCTGAAAAAAGAGCGAAAGCTGTTAATGCTGCAGAACCTATTGCAAACCCCTTACCGATTGCAGCTGTTGTATTTCCAACTTCATCGAGTGTATCTGTAATCTCTCTAACCTTTGGTTCCAGTCCTGCCATCTGGGCAATTCCACCTGCGTTGTCTGCAATTGGTCCATATGCATCTACGCTCATTGTAATTCCCACAGTAGCCAACATACCCACAGCAGCAATACCAATACCATAAACACCCACAAGCAAATTTGATAAATATATTCCTCCTGCAATAATTAATACAGGTGCTACAACGCTTTCCATTCCCACCGCAAGACCACTAATAATGTTCGTTGCTGTTCCAGTTTTTGAAGCTTCGGCAATAAATCTAACAGGACGCCCAGATGTGTAATACTCCGCTATCATTGCAATCGCTATACCAATTAAGTTACCGATAATCATAGCATAAAATATTTGAATAGGTAAACCGAGAGCTCTAATAGCAAAAAATGATCCAACAAATAAAAGTATACTGGCTAAATAAGTGGAAAAGTTAAGAGCGCTACTCGGATTTTTAAGTCTTTCAAAGATTTTCATCGACATAATTCCAATACACGAAGCTATAAGTCCAATTGCTGCAATAACAAGCGGTAAAGCCATGTATTGACCTACAAGATTACTCTTATATATCATCGATGTAGTGGCTGCGATTGAAATAGTAGCAACCATCGCTCCCACATAACTCTCGAAAATGTCCGCACCCATTCCAGCTATATCGCCCACGTTATCTCCCACAAGGTCTGCGATAACTCCTGGATTTCTCGGATCATCCTCTGGAATGCCCTCTTCTACTTTACCAACAAGATCGGAACCAACATCAGCGCTCTTAGTAAAAATTCCACCCCCCAGCCTTGCAAAAAGTGCAATTGAACTTGCTCCCATAGCAAAACCAGAAAGAATTCGGGCTGCTAATACAGTCTTAACGAAACAAACAAAAAATACACCAAGACCTAAAAGCCCCATTGCCGCAACCGCCAATCCCATCACCGACCCACCGAAAAAAGCAATTCTAAGAGCCATAGCCTGACCACCGATTTTAGCTGCCCATGTTGTCCTCGAGTTAGCACTTGTTGCAGCAATCATTCCAAAAAAACCAGCGAATACAGAACATGTTGCACCTGTTAGAAATGCAATAGTCGTTTCCCATTTGAATTGATCCATAAGAAAGAAAAGAACAATCGCAACAACAATTACAAAAATGAATATGACAGAGTATTGTCTTCGAAGGTAAGTCATAGCTCCTTTGCGAATTAAGTTCTTAATTCTTTGTAATTTTTCATCACCGGGAGAGCTACGCTTAACATAAATGAAAATAGCCAGGGCAACCACTATTCCTAATCCACCGATCACAATAACCCAAAAATATTGCCCAAAAAGCATGTGAACCTCCGAGTTTAAGTACCGTTATCAGTTGAAACATTAATTCTTCTATTAAACAATTCCATTGCTCTATCTAATCCTCTTGTAACACAAACAAAAACAGCTTCTAAAGCCATATTTAATATTTCTGAAAGCATTTTTTCCTCGTTATCCTCAAAATCACCAAGAACAAATTTCACAGCATCTTGATTTAGTGAAATAGGTCCTATTCCAATACGCATTCTTGGAATAGATTCAGTTCCCAAATAGTATATAATCGATTCGAGACCATTATGTCCACCATGAGACCCAGTGTATTTAATTCTTATAGAACCAAAAGGCAATACAAAATCGTCAAAAATAACTAATATTTCTTCGGGAAGTATATTTAATGCATCGATTGCATCTAAAGTGCCTATACCACTATTATTCATATACGTAGAGGATCGTAAAATAAAAACTTCACGACTACTTATTTTCATAGGTACAAAATAGTAATTGCCTTTCCCTGCTTTGAGTTTTCCGCCATACTTTTTCAATAGCCTATCCGCAACTCTATATCCTAAATTATGGCGATTTTTCTGATATTCAGTGCCAGGATTACCTAATCCTAATATTGCTCTAATTTTTGACATTCTTCTAACAATTTTTCGAAATACAGTTTTCAACTTGCTCTTATCCTTAAAAAAAAGAACTAACTCTCAGTTGCAAGTCAATTATATCGTAACAACACTAAAAATTCCCACATTAGATAAGGAAGATCGGAATGTTCTCTTAAACCGACCCAATTACTATCAACTTCAACTGGCTTTTCTGAATATTTTACATCCAGTTGCAAATAAATCATCTTTAATAACTAATTCATTAGTCTAAGATTTTCGGTTGCGAGACCAATAGTGAGGAGCAGAGCATCATATTTCTCTAGTTTCAGGACTTCGAGTTGAACATCCGATTTTACTTCAGTTCCATAAATACCTTTAAATTTCTCGAGAAACGAAGCAACCACAACATCGTGACCAGCTTCTTTTAACCTGTAAAACGGATAAAAAACTCGATATCCTCAAATAACATCCTGTGATTATTAGAACACTTGCTATAATTTGTCCTCCTCAATAAATTATTTAATAGAATTTAACAAATTTCTGATTAATATAAAACGGATTTTCCGAAGGAGTTCTTATGGAAAGGTCTATAAATACTATACTCCAAAAAGTAAACAACTATGTTTGGCAAATCCCAAAATCTGCTCAAAACGATATGCGAGTTCCCGGCAGGATATATACTACACAAAAACTTCTCAACCACATTATTAGAGACAATGCATTCAAACAGGTAATAAATGTAGCTACACTCCCCGGTATCGTAAAATATTCTATGGCAATGCCGGACATACATTGGGGTTATGGATTTCCTATTGGTGGTGTTGCAGCTATGGATGTTAAAAATGGCGTGGTTTCCCCAGGTGGCGTTGGATACGATATCAATTGCGGTGTTAGACTATTGCGCACTAACCTTTCACTTCAAGATGTTAAACCTCGAATTGAAAAACTTATCGATACAATGTTTAACGAAGTTCCCTGCGGTGTGGGTTCTACAGGAAGGATTGTACTATCTAATAGGGAAATGGATGATGTTCTGGTTCGTGGTTCACATTGGGCGATCAGCAAGGGCTATGGTTGGACTGAAGATCTCGAAAGAACCGAAGAATACGGGCAAATGAAAATAGCAAATCCCTCGGAAGTTTCAGCCAGAGCTAAGAAAAGAGGACACAATCAACTCGGCACGTTGGGTAGCGGGAATCATTTTCTCGAGGTGCAAGTTATTGATGAAATTTTCGATCACAAACTTGCAGAAAAATGGGAATTACGAAAGAATCAAATTGCAGTTATGATTCATTGCGGTTCAAGAGGTTTGGGACATCAAATTTGTGATGAGTTTGGGCACAGACTTATTCCAATGCTCAGCAAATTTGGATTGGAACTTCCTGACAAACAGCTTGCATGTGCACCTCTGGATTCAGATATAGCTAAAAGTTATTTAGGAGCAATGGCTTCTGCAGCAAATTACGCATGGGCAAATCGTCAGATTATAATGCACTGGGTTCGTGGTTCATTCGAAGAAGTTTTTGGTCGTTCTGCGAGTGAACTTGGTATGAGATTGATATACGATGTAGCCCATAATATAGCTAAATTTGAAGAGCATACTGTCGACGGTGAGAAACGGCAATTGCTTGTGCATAGAAAAGGCGCGACAAGATCGTTTCCACCCGGTAGACCTGAACTTTCAAGTTTCTGTAAAGATACAGGCCAACCAGTAATAATACCGGGAGATATGGGGCGTTCAAGTTATTTGCTAGTTGGTACACAAAAAGCAATGGATGAAACATTTGGCACAACATGTCACGGTGCGGGAAGGTTTATGTCGAGACGTGCCGCAGTGAGAAAACATTGCAATAGAAGCATTAATCAAGAATTGGCTCAAAAAGGAATTTATATTCGCTGGATTGGTCGTGATACGCTCCTTGAAGAAGCACCAGAAGCCTATAAAGATGTTTCAGATGTTGTGGATGCAGTTGTAGGTGCAGGAATTTCTCGAAAAGTTGCACGATTATGCCCTATAGGAGTTATAAAAGGCTGATAAGTCTTGCAGAATACCAGCTAATCAAGCACTTGCATCAAATAAATATTTCACAATGTTATTAATGTAAATTTATTTTTCTCAATTTAAAGACTAATTGTGAACGGAAAAATCACAAAATTCGATTATCAACCCACACACCGAGTTTTGGTTGGTGCATACGTTTTCGATAGTAAGAATAGAATGCTTCTCCTTTTGCGAAATGATCCCCCAAAAGTTTATGCTCCTCCTGGAGGTCGTCTTCATCCTAATGAGAACCCTGTTAAGGGAGTTATTCGAGAGGTATCGGAAGAAACTGGAATCACGATTAAATTACTGAATATGACGTTTATATGGTTCGGGAAAGTAGAACCCGATTCACCATATATATTAAGTATTGATTTCCTTGCGATTGCGAAAACTACAGATATAAAATTATCCACAGAACACAGTGATTACCTCTGGGCTGAAGAAAATGATATTAGAAACGGCAATATTATCACACAGAGTAGTGGTTATGGTTACGATCCTGAAAGTATTCTTAGAGCGTTTACACGATTTAAAGAATTGCAACCGAATGTTATCTGAAATTATAATGGAATATGAGGAATAATTATTATCGCTCTAATTCTGGGAATCTATCAAGAAAGACAGTCTCTATCTGTGCCCAAACCTGTTCTATAGTTTCAGATCCATCAATTTCTACGATTCTATTTGGTTCACACTCTACAAGCCATTTATATCCTTCTCTAATTTTTTTGAAGAAACCAACAGATTCTGATTCAAGACGATCGAGAGATTTTCCATTTTTGAAAATACGTTCACAAGCTATTTCCGGGGTGACATCGATGAAAAAAGTAACATTAGGTTTAATTCCCTTAGTAATAAAAAGAGAGAATTCGCGAACTTTTTCAGGCTCTAATCCTCTTGCGAAACCCTGATACGCAATCGACGAATCGTAAAATCTATCGGAAATAATCCATTTACCACTCGAAAGTGCTGGAGAAATTATCTCCTGCATATGTTGAGCTCTGGAAGCTAAGTATAACATAAGCTCAGCTATATATGATATTGAATGATCGCTATTTTCAAGTAAAATCGATCGGATTCGCTCAGCGAGTTTCGTTCCTCCCGGTTCCCGCGTTAATACCACATCCACACGTTTTGAACGCAAGAAATCCGCAGCCTTCACAGATTGTGTGCTTTTACCACAACCATCGATACCTTCAAATGTAATCAGTCTCCCTTTTCTCATCCTCTAAGCCTTAATCAGCAGCGTGTGAAGGTTAGATTCCGCTGCACTAACTTCTTCCCGAGGTAATAACACAAAAATCGATCTATTTGTTGTCCCAATATATCGAAAATGTATTCCCTTATCACGTAATCTATTAATAATCATCTCAATATTTTCAGTTCTTCCAGCAATAGCAAATCCGTTTGCTGCCACAATTCCCAATTCTTCAACAGTGATTTCAGCATTAGGAAACTTTTCCTTTATTGTTTTTATGTCATCTTTCAAATCAGGCAATAACCAAAAAGTAAATTTTACTTCATCGTTTTCTATGTTAACAGAAGGATTGCGCAAATCTGTTCGGAGAACATCGAGTTCTTTAAGGATAGAATGAAATACATACTCTTTCATTCGAATAGTAATCCATAGTACTCGTTCCTTTGAGGAAACCGAAACGAACTTGCTCCCTTCGAAAGTTTTTGAATTAACCATTGTTTCCTTCCCTTTCTCGATACCTGAGGTCAAAAGCATAGGGACATCGTGCCTTCGAGCTACTTCAACCGCTCTCGAATGCACAACCATTGCCCCAAAATATGTCATATCGAAAAGAACCTCATAATTTATTTCATCTAAATGTTTAGCATTGTCATATTTTTTCGGATCGATAGTAAATACTCCCTCAACATCCTTATATATTTCACACCTTTCAGCTCCAAGTGCGCACGTTAGAGCCACAGCCGTGGTATCCGAACCACCGCGACCTAAAGTTGTTATTTCTCTATTACCAGAAACACCTTGAAATCCGGCAACAATTACAATCCTATTCTTCTGCAACTCCTCGATTATCCTATTTGCTCTAATCTCAACAATTCTCGCTCGAGTGTGATTATAATCGGTAATTATGCCACTTTGCGAACCTGTAAAAGAAATAGCACATGCTCCGTTCTCCCATATTGCCATGGACAGTAAAGCCATAGAGATTCTCTCCCCAGCAGTAAGAAGCATATCCAGTTCTCGTTCTCTGGGCTTCGATGCAACCATATAGGCGGATTTCAATAATTTATCTGTGCTGTCAGCCATTGCTGAGACAACAACGACTAATCCTTCACCAGATTTGTGTCTTTTAACGATCGACTTAGCAACTTTTTTAATATCAGGAATAGTTCCAATACTCTTTCCACCATATTTCTGAACAATAATTCTCATAAATAATTAACTGGGAGATATTGAATATGCATAGATTATTAATAAAATTGCCAAAAGAAATGGTAAAACCCCTATCCCCACCTCGATGAAACCTATCAATCCTAATTTCTTTTGATCTGAATACCTAAAATTTGCAATTAAACTTGCAACAGCAAAAGGAAAAGCAGAGAAATAAAGTGTCATAGAAAGACCCAACAAGAATCCCGAGTCTTTTTGAAAATAAATTGATATAGTTTGCATAATCAAACCAAAAATAACTAATATAAAAGATAGATGTGCTAATTCTGTAGTTTTTTTAAACATTTTGGTTCTCCAAATGTCAAAATAAGACTTGAGGGAATATTTCGAAATAAAAAATTTAAAAATACGATTTTAATTTGACATATATATATTAATTTATATTTTCAATATATGGACAAAAGACTTACGATATTACTTTTAGTGATTATTCTAACATGCTCAGAGGCAATGGGATTGCGTGTTGGCTTTGGTCAATTCGCTTCACAGGCAAAGGATATCGATGGCAGCACAGGCAATTCTGGACTAATTGGACTCACATTTAATCCCTCAAAGCCGCTACTTTTAGACTTAAGCATACGATTCAATAGCACAAAGGAAACTCGTGTAGACTTTAGCATTATTAATCCATCTGTTGAAATATTACAAGTATGGAGAAGAATTGGATACATAAGCATAATAGCTGCTCCTGGGCTTAGATTTAAATTGGCGGATATAAGCACAGGTTTTGAAATAGATTTAATGGCTGGTGGTGGTGTGTCATTCCCAACTGTATTCACTAAAATTGAACAAAACATTAGCGCCTCGATTCCCTCTTACCATCTCGATGAAAATCATGAATACTGGCGAAAAATCTGGATGATAGGGGCAACTCTTAAGGCAAAAATTTATTTTATTGGGCTTTTTGGCGAGGTTGCTTATTATAACGGTTCTCCATTAAAATATGAACCCATAGATATCGAGGGTGTAACAATTTTGAATGGCGGCGAAATAGAACCACGTGGTTTTGCAGTGTATGTTGGTCTTTCTTGGAATTAATCATCTTATTGCTTAAATTCCTTATACTCAATATAGTAAGAAATTCAGATTATCTTCCTAATTCAGAACCGGCATTGGGTTCAAATGTGTTAAGAAATTCTTCCATAAAAGTTTCAAAATTTCCATCGATAATAGTCTGCCGTATTTTACGCATAAATTCCGAGAAAAAGTATAGTGAATGATGCGTGGCAAGATAAGGTCCCAACAATTCCCCAGCAGTAAATAAATGTCTTAGATATGCTCGAGAATAGTTACGGCAAGTATAACACCCACAATTTGAATCGATGGGATTTGGATCCTCAGCATTGTATGAAGCCTTAAGAGATTGTTTTCCTTTCCACGTATAGACCGAGCTATTTCTCGCATTTCGTGTTGGTATCACGCAATCGAACATATCTATTCCCATTGAAACCGATTTAATAATATCCTCTGGTTTCCCCACACCCATTAAATAACGTGGTTTTTCTACAGGCAATAACGGTTCAACAACAGAAATAGCTTCAAACATCTCATGCTTCGGTTCACCAACGGAAAGCCCACCAATTGCATAACCAGGAAAATTTAATGATAAAACCTGCTCTGTGGAAATCTTTCGTAATTCAGAATAGACCCCTCCTTGAATTATCCCAAAAAGGGATGGAATAGTGTTAGAATCACTGCCTGATTCAGCAAGCTCAATCCATTTATCTCTCCCTCTTTGAGCCCAATTAAATGTTCTTTCAACAGCATTCGCAACTTTATCCTTAGTCGACGGATAATCGGTGCATTCATCAAAAGACATCATAATATCAGGATGTAATGCATATTGAATTTCAATAGCCTTCTCTGGAGTGAAAAAATGATAGCTTCCATCGATGTGTGACTGAAACAAAACGCCTTCATCAGTTATCTTTCTTAGATCGGTAAGTGAAAAAACCTGAAAACCACCACTATCGGTAAGTATTGCTTTGTGCCAACTTATGAAACTATGCAGTCCACCCAATCGTTTAATAATTTCATGTCCCGGTCGAAGATATAAATGGTAAGAATTTCCTAGAACAATTCTGAAATCGAAATCCAGCAGATCTCGCCAAGGCATTGTCTTAACTGTACCTTGAGTTCCCACAGGCATAAAAACCGGCGTTGGTATATCACCATGAGGAGTGTGAAGTATTCCCGCTCTTGCGTTGGTTTTGTTATCACGAGCGAGTAATTCGAATTGAATCATTATAACGACCTATATTGCGGGATTAGAGCATAATTAAACATTAGTTTTTACATCGGCTGCATCAAGAAGAAGCTTCTCAAACTTTGTTGTAGAAACATTCCATGAATAATATTTTTCAATAACTTTCTTCCCTTTCTCAGCTAACTTATCTCTCATTTCATTGCTATCAAGCAATTGTTGAAATTTTTGGGTAAAATCGTCATAATCATCGTGTTTAAATGCAAGAGCAGCTTCATGGACAGCAGCAATATTTTCTGGAATATCACTAACTAAAAGTGCAGATCCGCTCCCCATAGCCTGTAAAAGCGAAAGAGAAGTTCCCTCAATTAGAGATGCATTAATAAAAATAGCCGACCTAAAATAAAGCTCATCAACTTCAGAACCGTAAATAGAACCCGTCAAAATTACTCTTGGATCGTCGCCTGCTGCCAATTTGACCCTCTCCTCGAACTCCGGATTGTACTTGTTCCCACCAACCATAACAAGTTTCATATCCGTTTTCGTTTCTCTGAAAGCCTTCACAATTAGGTCCTGGCGTTTCTCTTGAGTGAATCTGCCTATCGATGTAACATATTTTTTCGGTTGTAATCCATATTTTTCAAGCACCCCTGTTGTTCTAACATATTCAATAACCTGCGAACCAGAAGGTATATAATGAACCTTTTTCCCATATTTTTTATAATAATGTTCCTGTGCAGGAATAGCGTCCACAACAATATGTTTAGCTTCCGAAGCAGCCAGAGACTCACATCTCTTAAGGAAAGTTCTACCTATCAAACCATATTTCTGTCGCTTCCAATCCAGACCATCAACGAAAAGCACCGATTTCTTTCCAAACATCCTTAAAAATTTCACTTGGAGAGCATTACCAACATTAAACGCAAAAATCGCATCGAATTTTCTCAGAGCACAATCCAATGCAGCAAATGTAGTATGAGAGGGTGTTGATAGATTAACAAGTTCAATGGATGGCAAATATCGAAGCTTAATTCCATAGTATTTGTCAGGTTTTGAACCCTTAAAACCACGGCAATAAGCAGTTACAGAATGACCACGTTCAACCAGTCTTACGGCTACATTTTCAGATGTAACCTCAAATCCTCCGTAATTGGCAGGAAATCCTCTAATTCCAATAATAGCAATTTTTAATTTCTTATTCATGAATTGTTTTAGGTTTCTGCTAATCTTTTAACATATTCGCCTAATGCATCTCTCCAATTACGCAATTTAATTCCATATTCATCTATTCTTAAAGATACAATAGCTTCCATTTTGGGACGCAAGGCTTTGGTTGGGAATTTATCAGAGGAAACAGGCTTTATGACTGTATTAGAATGCAGAAAATCTCTAATAGCAATAGCCATATCATATCTTGAAGCTGGTTCACCCGAGTTAGCCACATGAAAAAGACCGTATAAGTCTTTATCGATCATTGTATTAATTAAATGACCCATATCCACAGAATAATTCGGTGAACCTTGGAAGTCGTTCACGCAAAAAACCTTGGGGCCTCTTTTAATTTTCTGAAGGATTTTACCCACAAATTTCTTATCTCTTTCTCCTCCACCAAAAAGCCAGCCAACTCTGAGAATAAGCCATTTCTCTTCTTCTATTAAACTTGATACAGCAATTTCTCCAAGATATTTGCTCAAACCATAAACATTAATTGGTGCTGGGAGATCGATTTCAGTGTAAGGAATTTCCTTATTTCCGGAGAAAACACCACTTGTCGAAATGTAGATAAGCCTACATCCTATTTTTGCACAAGCTTTAGCGATATTTTTCGAACCCAATGTATTAACTTTAATGACTTCAGCAACATTATCCTCGCACCAATCCAGATCTGTTAAAGCTGCCATATGAACCACCCAATCGAAATTACAACTTACCATTACATTATAGACAGCTTGTGGATCGGTAACATCTAATTCTTCTTTATCAGTTACAACAACCTTATGATTGTTTTTCAGAATGGGGACAACATCCATCCCCAACATTCCAAGACCGCCAGTTATTAGAATTTTACATTTCAACGTCTTTCCTTACCGTTAATTTTCCTTTATGTCTCTAACCATTCAGAAAGAGACGCCATAACCGTCTTTTCAGTTAAATCGTATTTTACGGGTGTAATAGAAACATATCCTTCCTTCACTGCAGTAATGTCGGTATTAATATCAGAATCCATATTAACCAGTATCCCGCTAATCCAAAAATACGCACCGCCTTGCGGATCAATTCGTTTCTCGAAAAAATCATCAAAATATGAATCAGCCTGACGCGTTATTTTATATCCCTCGAGTTTATCTAAAGGTTTGGCAGGAACATTAACATTTAGGAAAACGCCAGTTGGTAAACCATTTTCTAACACTTTTTTTCCAATTACGAATGCAGTCTCTGCGGATGGAGCAAAATCCACATCTTTATATGTCGACCCAAGAGAAACAGCAATCGATGGTACTTTAAGCATAGTACCCTCAGTTGCCGCCGAAACAGTACCCGAGTATATCAGTGATACGCCAAGATTGTAACCATGATTTATTCCTGAAATCAATAAGTCTGGTTTTCCCTTTAGAATGACCTTAAGAGCAAGTTTTACGCAATCCGCAGGAGTTCCATTTATACAGTATTTCTTAATGTTATTATCGTTGCCTAAATAATGAATTCTTAATGGTGTAGATAGGGTAATAGCATGCCCCACAGAACTTTGTTCCCTGTCCGGTGCAACGATAATCGTTTCATAATCCCTACTGATTCTTTTAGCAAGTACATTTATTCCAGCAGCATTAACACCATCATCGTTAACAATAAGAATAGCCAATGTTCTCCTCCATAATCAAAACATTAATTTGCAAATAAAAATCCAATCGAGAAATATACACAATTTGTAAACATAATAATATCCTGAAATAAAATTCTCGGGCAATTTTTGAAGAACAATTTATCTAAAATATAAAAGATTGACAAATGAAGAGTTTAAATCAAATTTTTTTATTGGTAACGAATTTACTTCATAAATTCTAATAAGTCATCCGCTGATGGGCTCTCATCTTCGTCACTTTTAATGGTTTTTGATTCTGGACTACTCTCCAAAGAACCTGCAAGACTTTCTTCTTGTGTTTCGATTATTTCCTGCTCTATTCCTGATTTTTCGACTTCTGAAACTAATATTTTATACCGTTTGTATGCAAGTTTCGCTTTCTCATTTTCATCCAATTTTTTTAAGCAATGTCCCATATACAAGTGAATTTCGGGAATACGAGGTTCTTGTTTGTATGCTGAATTAAGAAGCCAATATGCTTTTCGAGGTTTTTCTTCATGGTAATATGCAATAGCTAGATTCACAATCGACACTGTATTATCCATAATACTTGCCGTATAAGGTTCCATCAATTCAATTGTCTCTGCAAATTTTTTCTGGTAATTTAAAATATAAGCCAAATTATTCAAAGCTCTGATAAGTCCTAAGTCGTTGTCAAGCGCAATTTTGAATTCATCCTTAGCTTTTTCAAAATTCCCTCGTCTCATAGCGGTAAGTCCAAGCCTCATGTGTCCGGCAGGAGAATCCCGATCGATCTCGACGATTAGCTCGGCAATTCGTTCTGCAGCCGGAATACGGTTTGCCGCTAACAAAATATCAAAACCTTTCGATAATTTCACCAAAATTGGTTCCTCAGCAAGCAATACAGAAGAGATATCTTCTTGTTCCGGTAATCCTTCAATTATCGATAGTGCAAATTGAATTCTTTGCTGATCTTCCTCATCAGTAGAATCCATCCTTGGATGTTTTTTCATATTCCAAAGAATGAACGTAATTACAACAACTCCGACCACAATAAGTATAGCTCCAATATACGGGAGCATGATTCTTTCTCCTTTAAAAAGTTAGCTTAATTGGTCCGTGCACCTTTTCCTCGACTCCCTTTTCCATGGTGTTCGAGTTTAAGCAACTCCGAACAAGCTACCCTACGGCACAGGAACTACTTATCCTACCGTTGCTCCCTCCCAGGCCTGGCGGAATTCAGATAGTGTTACTTGCGCAGGACCTGGACATTAACATTACCGCCACCCAAACCCTCCACAGAGAGGTAAACCTCAGAGATGGAATTCAGCCCCGCGTATGCCGGGTTTCGGGTACAGGAGACCGGCAACCCCCCGCTTAGCACGGACCTATAATTTCCACTAAACTTAATAACTATTTCAACTCATAAAGTCAAGAATCTATTTTTATATTTAATACAATTACATGTTAGTAAATTACTTGCAATACTTTTTTTATATTTTATTTTTCTTTGTTCAACAGAAATCAAACAAATCGGTGAGAGGATAATATGCCGCCGGAATTCACATTACATTTTGAAAGACCCATTGTTGAATTGCAGAAAAAGATAGAAGAAATGAAAGTCATAGCCTCCCGTGATGGCGTTAACCTTAATAGTGAGATACTTTCACTTGAAAATCGATTAAATAAACTTAAAGTAGACATATATAAAAACCTTAGTAGATGGGAAAGGGTTCAGGTTGCTCGACATCCCAGAAGGCCAAATACATTAGATTTTCTTAACCGGATATCTTCAAATTTTATTGAAATTCATGGAGACAGAAATTATAGGGATGATCCAGCTGTGGTAACCGGTTTTGCATCGATTGGAAAACATAAAGTCGTTGTTGTCGGTCAGCAAAAGGGACATGATGCCAACGAAAATATTAAACGCAATTTCGGAATGATGCATCCTGAAGGTTACCGAAAAGCCTTACGAGCAATGAAACTTTCCGAGAAGTTTAGATTACCAGTTGTGATTCTAATCGACACTCCCGGAGCTTACCCCGGTATTGGTGCAGAGGAACGCGGACAAGCAGAAGCAATTGCTAGGAATATTCGCGAAATGTCAAGACTAAAAACACCCATTGTAATATCTATTATCGGCGAGGGTGCATCGGGAGGAGCGTTGGGTATCGGGGTCGGCGATGTAATTCTTATGTTCGAGAATGCTTGGTTTTCTGTAATCTCACCAGAGGGATGTGCAGCGATCCTATTTCGAGACAAAACAGCAGCACCCCAATCCGCAGAAGCCCTCAAAATTAACGCTTACGATCTATTGGAGCTCGGTGTAATCGACGAAATTATTCCGGAACCTCCTGGAGGTGCACATTCCGATTGCATAATAGCTGCTAAAAATCTTAAAACTGCAATCACCCAGAAAATTGAAGAATTAATAGCAATTCCTTTAGATGAGCTTTTAAGACTTAGGATAGAAAAATATCGACGGATGGGTGTGTTCAAGGAGGTCTGACATGGAGCTTATGCTATCAATATCAGGAGCCAGAGGAATTGTAGGAGAATCATTAACACCAATTGAAATCCTGAGAATTGTTAGTGCTTTTTCGCAACGTTTACCTAAAGGCAAGATATTAATAGGTCGCGACCCACGACCATCCGGAAAGGCGATAGAAAAACTTCTCGAGGGGTATCTTCGTTTATTAGGACGGAACGTTGTTTTGCTGGGAATACTTCCCACACCAACGATTGGACTTTGCGTGAAACACTCTGGTGCAGCAGGTGGGATAGCGATAACCGCTTCACATAATCCTGAACAATGGAACGCACTTAAACTTTTCAATTCAGAAGGTATGTTTTTACCGGTGGAATTCTGGAATTCTGTAGAATCAGGCAAATTTGAAACTCCTGAATATGCTATACACTCAAAAGTAGGTGAAACTTCGTCAAAAACGGATTGTATTCAGTTACACCTCGAGAGAATTTTCGAGTTACCCTATGTAGATGTTACAGCAATCAAGGATTCAAAATTTCTAGTGGCTTATGACGGTTGCGGTGGTGCAGGACCAGCAACAATTCTTCCAATGCTCTCAAAGCTGGAAGTTAAGACAGTAGCGATTGGAACTGCCATGGATGGGAATTTTATTCATGAACCTGAACCTACTCCCAGAAACCTTGAAATGCTTTCAGAGCTAGTTCGAACAACAGGAGCATGTCTTGGGTTAGCCACCGACCCCGATGCTGATCGACTCGCTTTAGTTGACGAAACTGGTGCTCCCATTAGTGAGGAATATACTTTAGCATTAGCAGCGTTACATATTTTCTCAGAAAAACGTAGTGATTGCGTTGTCAATTTTTCAACAAGCATGATGATTGATGATATCGCAAAGGAACATGGAGTAAAAGTTCATCGCACACGGGTTGGTGAGTATCACGTCAGCAAATTGATGCTCGAGAAAAACGCAATAATAGGTGGGGAAGGCAATGGTGGTGTCATCATTCCTGAAATGCATCCTGTAAGAGATGCAACCACAGCAGCAGCAATTATTCTCACTTTAATGGCTAAAACAGGGAAAAAAGTTTCCGAACTTGTTTCGATGCTTCCAAAAAGATTCATGTTTAAGAAAAGAATGCCTTTTAGTGGAAACTTTTATAATCTAGAAAGGAGTATCTTAAAATATTTTTCGGATAGAAAAGTGCGTTATGATGATGGTGTATGGGTCGGTTACGATAGCGGATTCATACATATACGACCGTCAAACACAGAACCTATTATTCGTTTTATTGTTGAAGATTCCGATGAATTGAATGCAAAGGAGTTAATTAAAACAGCCTTTAGAAGCATATCTGGCTGACTGGTAAGTACAATTTCGCTTTTCTCTCCTACTATTCTCTAAAACACATTACTTAATAATAGTCAGTGTATTTTAAGAATTCATTTAAAAAGGTAATATTTTGGGTGCCTATGCCAAACATAGTGCTTTAATATTTTTTCATAGTATTCAAAATTTTCTGTCCTTAACTCATATTTTATTGTATTTTTACAATTAATTTGTTATATGAGAAAATTGTTTTGATATTTAAACCGCACAGATACAATAGGCAATATTTTCGAAAATATGAAAATTTTACTAAAAATTACTTTACTACTAACAATAGTGAGTTGCGCATATGCTGATCTTTCGCTCGAGACTGGAATCGTTCTTAATAAACATGGCGAAATATACGGTTTGGGTTGGTTTGGATTAAAATCAAGATTAACTCCTGGAGTTGCTATCAACGCAGCATTAAAGAAAGAAGGATTTATTGCACCTGAAATCCTTGTGAAATATAGCGTCCCATTTTCAAAACATTTCAGAACCGATGTTGCTCCAATCGCAGGAATAAGAATAAACAAGTACTCAAAAACTTTTTTTGGAGCATTAAGTATAGTTGGCCGATATTTTCTATCATCCAAATTTCATGTTAATGTGGGAACAAGGATAGCAATGCCTTTTAAAACCGAAGAGAATTTCGAAGTAGGGCTAACCGCAGGAATTGAATACAGAATTGGGTTTAAGGATAGTGATAAGGATTGGATTCCTGATAAATCGGACAAATGCCCCAATACACCAGAAGATGCTTTCGTAAACAAATTCGGTTGTTCTATGGACTCGGATGGGGATGGTGTTTACGATGGAATCGATAAGTGTCCGGAAACTCCAATGGCTGCTTTAGTCGATTCCTTTGGATGTCCAACAGACAGCGACGTCGATGGTGTCTTTGATGGAGTTGACCGATGTCCTGATACACCTGGTCATATCAATGTGGACTCAACAGGTTGCCCAAGTGACTCTGATATGGATGGTGTACCAGATTTTGCAGATTCATGCGATTTAACTCCAGTAGGAGCAATTGTTGATATTATTGGCTGCCCCCGTGATACCGACGAAGATGGTGTAATCGACGGTCTTGATCTATGTCCCAAGACACCAACAGGTTTTGAAGTAGATAGATTCGGATGCCCGAGAGTTCCACCAATAGAAACTGAAATTGTAGATAATCTGTATAATAACTCTTTAGAAATTACAGCAACTGCCCTTAACATTCTTCAGCATATAGCATTAAGGCTTCGAGCATATCCAGAACAAAAAATTACTGCCAAAGTTTATACCGATATTGAAGGAAGTCCCGCAAATAACCGTATGAGAGCAAAAAAAATCGCCGATAAGATTAATGAATTTTTCTTAAACCAAGGAGTAAAAAGCGAAACAATAAGCTTCGAACCAATGGGAGAAAAAAATCCAATAATAAAGAAATATGGTTCTGAGGCTATGAAAAAGAACCGAAGAATCGTTTTTACTATAGATAATCTTGGACCTCAATCCTCGAATTAATATGAACTTAATAAATCTTGCGAATTATTAATATTATTATACCAAAATAAAAAGCTCACTCTCCAGCAACAAAACCCCATAATGCAATAAGCATTAGATTTATTACGAGACTGAAATATACATCGAAGCTCATTAAATTTATAAACAGGCTCTGACCTAAGAAAAAAGTGTATATTTCTTATCCATAATTTTATCGGATTTTAAATCCCAAAATGCTTCGATAAAAAATATTAACATTTATAGATCTTTTTATCTTTGCCCAGTGTAGGATAAAGACTATTATAATAGTTTTTGGTAGAGCATTAGCAAAAAGAGGAATATTTCATGGCAAAACTTGACAATATCATTGTGGTTGGGCTCTTTTGGGGGGATGAAGGCAAAGCTAAAATAATAGACTATCTCTCTAAATCAGTGGAAATTATAATAAGATTCCAGGGTGGAGCGAATGCTGGGCATTCTGTTGAGATTGATGGAAAAAGGTATGTTCTTCATCAAGTTCCAACAGGCATTCTCAGACCCGAAAAACAATGCATAATGGGTGCAGGAACAGTTATTAATCTTCAAAGTCTTATAGAAGAATTGCATACTCTTGAAAGTCAAGGTATCGAATGGCGTGGCAGATTATCTATCGATCCAAGAGCACATATAGTATTACCTTACCACAAACAGATCGAGAAAATCTATGAATCTCATCACAAAATCGGTACAACTATTCGAGGTATCGGACCTGCATATAGCGACAAAGCCTTGCGGATTGGGATAAGAATAGGAGAATTGTCTCTTGGCACTCTTCAAATCGAAAAGAAATTGGATAAATGGATTAAGAATGTTGGTGTGCTATATTCACAGTATTACAACTTTGAATTTCAATCGCCGAGAATCGTTGCTAAAGACCTTATGGAATCGGTGCAATTTTTAGGAAATATTGTTATCGATAAAACCATGTATCTCGACGAAATAGCCCGAACGAAAGGCGGAATTCTCGCAGAAGGTGCACAAGGAACAATGCTCTCTATAAACTGGGGAACTTATCCATACGTAACGAGCTCAGAGACTATAGCCGGCGGTTCTGCAGAAAGTCTTTGTATGGATTTGCGACTGTTCAATAGGATAATTGGAGTTTCAAAAGCATTCTGCACAAGAGTGGGCATGGGTGCTTTCCCTACCGAAGGTGACGAAAATACTCAAGAGAAACTTCGAGGCTCCGGGGAAAAAGACACCGATGAGTTCGGAGCAACCACTGGCAGACCAAGGCGTTGTGGTTGGCTCGATGGAGTTATTTTAAAGAACTCCTCACACATTAATGGCATCGATGAACTTGCTCTTACTAAATTGGATGCATTATCAGGTATTAATCCAATAAAATTAGCTGTCGAATACAAATCCTTGTGTTGTAATATTCCTTCTTTACATAGTGAATTAGAAAATGTTGAGCCAATTTATGAAAACTTTGAAGGTTTTAATGGAAACATAACAGAAACTCGAAATTGGGAAGATATTCCAAAGAACGCAAAACTTTACATTAAGCGAATTCAAGAGCTTTCTGGCTCACCTATCAAATTCATTGGCGTTGGTCCGGATCGAGAAGATATTATTACAATATAGACTCAAAATTCTCGGAGGTTCAAAGTGGTTCAAGAAGTGGATTTCCTGATAATCGGCGGTGGTCCAGCAGGATTAACCGCAGGATTGAGTGCTACTGATTTTGGAATTGAAACTTACCTCTTAGATGATGGCTTGACACTTGGCGGTCAACTTACTAAGCAAACCCACAAATTCTTCGGTTCAAAGATGGAAGGAGCTGGTATAAGAGGGTTTGTCATTGGAAAGCAGATGGTTGAAGAACTTAGCCTGAGAAAGAATTTTAAATGTTTTCTGCGAACGACAGCTGCAGGACTTTATGAGGACAGGATTTTAACTGCTGTCCGAAACGAAAATGAATGGCTTAAATTCCTACCAAAGAGAATCTTAATTGCCACAGGTGCAAGCGAGAGAATGATAGCCTTTCCCGGAAATGATTTACCGGGTGTTTACGGTGCAGGTGCAGTTCAAACACTTATGAATGTATACGGAGTTAAGCCGGGAGAACGCGTTTTGATGATAGGTGCAGGAAATATCGGTCTCATTGTTAGCTATCAACTCATGCAGGCTGGAGTTAATGTTGCAGGAATTGTTGAGATTACAAATAAAATAGGTGGATATTGGGTTCATGCAAGCAAGATTAGACGGTTGGGTGTGCCAATCCTAACTAATTACACCATTATCGAGGCTCGAGGAGATGAAGTAGTGAATTTGGCAGTTATTGCGAAAGTCGACGGAAACTTTCAAGTTATTCTCGGTTCAGAGATCGAAGTTCCAGTTGATACTATATGCCTTGCAGTAGGACTTAATCCGACTCTCGAGCTTTTAATACAAGCCGGCATAGAAATGAAATACATTCCCATGCTTGGCGGAGATGTTCCACTAAGAGATCAAACAATGCGAACAAATATTCATAACATTTATGTAGCAGGAGATGCTGCTGGTATTGAAGAAGCCTCGAGTGCTATGATTGAAGGAAACATAGCAGGTCTTGCTGTAGCCAAATCTTTAAGAGTAAGTATTCCAGATTTCAATGAAAAAATAGCTTTATTGCACAATGAACTCAAATCATTGCGCGCAGGACCATTAAGCGAGAAAATAAAAATTGGACTTAGCAAAGTAACCGTTAATTGGTGAACTGAGGGGGTTAAAATGCGAAGGCTATGGGTTTTGTCAGTGTTAATTTTTTTGGTAATAATAAACTCTGGATGCGCACCTAAACGAGAAATCATTTTTCCACGTCCTCCCAGCATTTCAGAAGTGGAACTACTCGACTCACTATTGACAATGGATAATGCCCTTGAAAGTGTAATGATATCGGGTCAGGGGATAATCGATTTCGGTAAAGAAAAGGACAGATTTACAATAAATCAAATTGTCCGACGCAGCGATAATATGCTAAACATACATATCGATGGACCGATGGGGATGACCTTAGCAATTGGATGGTTTTGCCGATCAGAAGTCTTATGCATCTATATTCCGTATAAAAATGCTGCGTTATGGACACCTTTAGGTAAAGCTGAGGAAGATGTTCTTGTTCCTCCTGATCGCGACAAATTAGTGGATATTTTATCCGGAAGTACACCTATTGCGCATTTTGCAGATTCTCTCATCTCTTTCGAAAAGGTCGAAACGGGTTATTATCTTACATTTAAAAAGAATAACGAAGTTTTTGTGGCTTTTGTAAGACCTAATCCTTGGCATATAGTAAATTATCAATATTCAAGGCTCGATAACAATAAATCGCTTATCGATGTTACTTTAGGCGAAGGCCAAGTTACAAACGGAATATGGACACCAAAAACAATAGAGATTTTCGCGCCAATTGTCAACCAGCGAATTCTTTTCAAAATTAAAAAATTACTCTTAAATCCTAACATTGCGGACTCTTTATTCGAGGTAGATATACCAGAGGATGTAGAATGGTTTAAGGCTTTTTAATAAATTTTAAGTCTATTTTAACATCTTTTCAGGAATAAGCACTCTTACTGCGATAATCTCGCTACTAACAGGTTCAATGAATAGTTTGTGTTTCCAGTTAGGTATATTAATCTTGAGCTTTTCCGCTCGACCCGGAACATCTTTTCTATCTTTAAAAGTCGATATTTGGGATTTTTCTGTTTCGAAATCATAAAATTTACTCTCGTCGTCTATCGAAATTTTAATTTTGTATTTCAGTTGACCATGATCGTCGTTTTTGAATAATACTCTTGCGAAAATTTCAATATCAGGGATTCTTATTAAGCTCTATAACCTTAAATTTTTTAATGTCAAATAGGAATGTTGTTGACTTCCTAACTCCAACTTTGCCACGAACATAGACCTTCACAAAATTTATATCCTCAATGCGAAAATCGATTGCTTCCCCTTTCTCGGAAAACCAATATACATAACTTCTATCCTTAACATCTATTGTAACCTTTTCTAAATCTTTTGATGGTTTTATTGTGCAGAAAAAAGCAGTGTAGACAATATGTAAAAAAAAAGAGCAATAAAATTATTCTACGCATAATTCCTCAACTCTTTCTAAGTAAATTGCAATATGCATAATTTATGTTTACTTTGTAATGTATACTATAAGATATTTTTGGTATATGAATAATAATTTAGAATTAGGCTTAGGAATTGTTAAATTCAATATTTATAATTTCGCTTCTAATCGCAGGACAAACAGAAACTGGCAAATTCGAATCTGCCGATACAATCAATTTAGGTGTTTACGTTGTGCCATCGTCGGTGGAAATTTTGTGTAGAGAGGATATTATCCCTAAAAGCATCTATCAAGTTACAGTAGAAGGATTTATTACTTTTTTCTCCACAATTGAATGTGATTCATTGACAATTAATTACATTCCAGTTTCAAAACTCATTCCAAAAGTTAGGTCCGAACAGACATTATTCGGAACTCAATCTTTTGCCCCAAGAGATCCAACCTTAATGGAATCTGAGGATGCTTACATAAGAACAAGTGGTTATGTAACTCGAGGTTTCAAAATCAATGAAGCCAACGATGTAATATCAACTGGGGAACTAAGAATTGAAGCATACGGTCAGCTTCCTATGGGATTTGAAGTTAATGCGGTATTATCGGACGAAGACCTACCATTTCAACCCGAAGGAACATCACAAGAATTGACCGAATTGGATAAAATAATGATCGAGTTAACCTCACCTAGTTTTTCAGCATCTATGGGAGATATCGACATCGCAATTAGTGCTGGGGATTTCCTAAATTTTTCACGGAAAATAAAGGGGGCTTCAGCCAAAGCTAACCTTCCTTGGATAAATGGGCAGGTTTTTGGCTCGATTATTAGCGGTGAATTTACTAAATTTGCATTTTATGCTACCGAAGGGAACCAGGGGCCATATCCTCTACAGGGAAAAACTGGCGAACGAGATATTGTAATTGTTGCAGGTTCCGAGAATGTATGGCTTAACGGCGAGCAAATTAAACGAGGCACTGAAAACGAATATATTATCGATTACAATCTAGCTCAAGTAACCTTTAATCCCAACACTCCAGTAGGAGCTGGTGACAGAATTTATGTTGAATATCAATATATTGCCAATGTTTATCAAAGCTCCTTTTATGGAGGATCTGCCAATATCATTGGTATACAAGACATTACATTAGATGTGGGATTTATAACGCTAGCAGATAATGGAGAGGAACCTATTGGCGAAATAACCGATTCAATTCAAGCAATACTTGAATCCTCAGGAGATAACTTCCCAGATTCTTTAGTCTCACCACCAATGAAACAATGGTCTCTTGTTTCCGGATTAACAATAAATAAGAAAAAAAATTCATTAACTGCAAGCCATTCTATGTCTGGAATAGATAAAAACACTTATTCGTCCTTAGATGATCATGACAATCTTGGGCAGGCTTTTTCTGCTGCCGGAACGTTAGGTATAACAAACATCGTTAGATTTTTCGCATCTACTCGATATATGGACAGCAAATTCAATTCTTTTCAACCGATTGAAACCGCTGAAGAAAAAAGAAACTGGGGAGTTTATAACAATGAAAATCAAGAAGATTTAATAACATCGGCAGGAATTAGAATAACTTTTGGAAAATTAATTTCCACAGTCAATTTAGGTTACAGGAAAACAGGAGATGAAACCTGCCAACGAGAACGACTTAGGTTATTGTTAGACGAGGACGGTTTTGATATTAATGCTGGAATACAGAACATTCGTTTTGGAGATGAGCAACGATTAAATAGCGATTTAAAACTTTCTCGCGAAATTGGCGAAATAACGAAGCTTTCCTTTTCCGGGGATATGGAGTTATTCGAAGGCTCATCTGACTCACTTGTTTACAATTTTAAACCGGAATTAGGAATAAATGTTCTGGATGGCAATCTCGGTTTTTCTTTCCAAATCGAAGAAAAGCAAGCTCGTCCTGAAAAGAATTTTGAGCGTCTATATTCAATTCTCTCCCCTGGTGTGGGATTTTCGGGACGTTCCTTTTCAGCCAATTGGTATCGAAGAATGTATAGATCTTATGATACGCTTGCCGGCAGTGATTTAACAACCGACCTTTTCCAAGTTTCAGCATACACAAATATTTTGGGCACAAAAACGAGTTTTAATTACTCAGTAACCGGCAGTCAAAGCGAAATTATGGAGAAAAAATTCGAGGAGGTTAAAATCGGCACAGGAAATTATAGCTACGATGAAGAACTCGATGAATATGTTCCGGATCCAAATGGAGATTATATTCTAAAATATGAACCTACAGGAAGTTTTGATCAAGTACTTCGGAGCAATGGAAGACTTACAGTTGCTGCCGAGAATGAGAAAATTGCTCTCGGTTCAGCTTTTTCAATCACCTCATCTTTTGAAATTGAAAATAAAGATCGAAGCTTCTCTGGGATTTTACCTATTCCATCAACGTTTGAGAGCGATTCACTTTGCTATGGCAATCTTTATACAACGATTCAACTCAATACACTCCGCAGAAGTAAGATCAATTTAAATAGTACTTACCAAAATATACGTATTACACGACGTAATCTCATATCGGGTGATGAAATATATAACGAAAATGAATTCAGGCTAAGTTTGGCAGGAGTAGTCTACCAAAGCATATTCTCCGAATTATCTGGAATCTATAACATAAAATCTTCAACACGTCCAGGTTTAGAGGATAAGCTTAATTCCCATAACTATTCAACAGAACTTGCACTCAGCCGAAAATTCCTTCGATATATGCAAATTGGGAATAACATAATATTGACGGCATCTAAGGGTAAATCAGGTACAACGGATATCGATGCGTTTATATTCAGGAATACTTTTGTCTTGCAGTGGCGCTACAAAAAATTTAGAACAAGGTTACGCTCCGAACAGATAAATGTGGATTCAAAGCAAGAAGCCTTACCTTATGAAATTTCCGGAGGTTGGCCTAACGGTTTCAATTACAGTTTTTCCTCGAGTATCACATATAAATTCGGCTCAAATATCGATTTGACACTAAGTGGCAGAGGAACTAAAAAATCGGAAAAAGATTTAGATTATGACATCGAGCTTAGAGCCCGATTTCTATTCTAAAATTCGCTTATCGTAAGTATAAATTCATTAGAATAATCACAAACTCTTCCAAATCATAAAAAAAGCGACCTTTTAAGTCGCTTTCTAAATTTAACAACAAAACGAATACTAAATATTTTCCATTTAGACAGGTTATCTAATAAGAGTCATTTTCTTCTTATCAACGAAATCTTCGCTAACTGTTAGTTTATAGAAATATACACCCGATGGAACATCAATATGGTTATCATCAGTGCTGTCCCATATTATTTTATAGCTACCAGCATGTTTGAAACCCTCGAAAAGCAGTTTTACTCTCCTCCCAATAAGATCTGTTATCTCCATTTTTATTATAGCCTCTTTTGGCAATTCATATTCAATCTCTGTAGAAGCATTAAACGGATTTGGATTATTCTGACCTAAATAAGGTTCCTTTGGTCTTGGAATTTTATCCTTAGGATTTTGAACAATGCGGGGATCAGATAAAGTATCTATTAGTACAACATACCAATTAGTAGTTGCACCAGGCTTAGTACTGAAAGTAGAGTCATAATAATAATTAAAAGAACTTGATGAACCAGTTCTCGTTACATAAGCTTTAAACGTCGAGTCAATATTTCTGATACTAACAAAGAAAGAATCGCCAGTTGCTGGAGAAAGAGTAGAACTGTCCTCATCTAAAATATTTGCAAAACTACTGACCCAGATATGACGCTTTTTCCCATCCGGACAAAGGAACTTCTTGGTTATCTTATCCCAGCCACTTGTAGACTTTCGATGAATCAATGAGGTTTTGAAGCTGTCAGAGGAGTCCTTCATCCAAAAATGTAAGATAAACCCGTTCCATGTAGTATCATTACTAGTTGTTCCCACCCAACTTGAAAGAGAGGTATCGGTATAGCATATAGGAACCATCGATGTCCCATGCCTCTGACCCATACAAAACAGAATATTCAATGCATAAAATTGAATATCCAATGTATTATTGACTTCAAACCTTTGTCCTATTGTCCCACTGATAACTGGATCAACCGGTTCAGCAAAAATACCATTGAACAATACGAAACAAAAACTGAGAAAAATTACAACCCAGGTAAAATTCCTCATTTCTAATCCTCCTTGGAAATTCTATTATTTTAAGATATTATTCATCTACATTTATGCAACAAAAAAACTACTAACTTAAAAAATAGTTAAACTAAGCTAAATAATACTATGATGTATAATCAAATACAACAGAAAATTTAATAATATTATTTCAATAACAAACTTATTCTATTAATTGCAAAGATAATACAATTTTCAAGAAAAACAATAATATTATTTCATTAAATTTCGCTATCCTGCTCAGCACATATAGATTAATACAAATTTAACCCTCGATGGGTTTTAAAAGAAAACTCCAGGTCGCTTTTCACAACCTGGAGCCAAAAGCTAATTTATATTCCTTCTATTATAACACTGTCTTTGAATTTCGTTCAAGCATGTAAAAATCTAAATTAATAAATATCCGTTTCTACCCTATTACTTTATAAGTGTCATTTTCCTCTTGTCATAAAATTGATTATCCACAATAAGTTTATAGTAATATATGCCTGAAGGAACTTCAATGCCGTAATCGTCTGTTCCATCCCATATAGCGCTGTGTGTCCCGACCTTTCGAGTATCATTAATTAGAATTCTAACTCTGTGACCGACAACATCAGTAATTTCTATTTCAACATTTCCTGCATAAGGAAGATTAAAGACAATTTCTGTGCTTGTATTAAATGGGTTAGGATTATTCTGCGAAAGAACAGGAGTATTCGGAGTGCGGGTTCTATCGCGTGGAGTCTCGATAATCTCGGTTGGGACATCTGAATCTCGACCTGGATCTTCTTTATCAATTAGAATTACTCTCCAGTCATAAGATGAACTAGAAACTGACTCAATTCTTTTAGAATAATAATATATTTCTTTCGACGTATCAGGCCATGTAATCATTCTATCAAATCCCCAAGTTGTATCTGGAGTCTCTGTAAGAGCAATTCGAGTGAAAATCGAATCACCTGTGGCAAGTGGCTTAGCTATAACATCACCGAAATTAATATTGGCCAATGGGATATACCACATATTGACAATGATTGAATCCGCACCACCACCAACATCAGTCGTACATTTGCTACACTTAAAGAGCGACGTAAATCCAGTAGTATTACAATAATAAGTATCGGATGATGCCCATGAATCGGAAGAATCCAAAGCCCAAATCTTAAATACAAACCCATACCACAGCGTATCATCCACTGTATCTGTATCTGAAGACCAACATGTCAAAGAGCAATCGTCAAAGTTCCATCCATCGCATTCATCACAATAAGTGTAATAATCGCCTGATGCTGAATCAATATAACCTAATGCGAAATATATCAACAAATTACCTGTTAGAGATAAAGTATAGGGTGTATATTCTGGAAGAGAAATATCACCTTTATCAAAAATACTGGTTTCTTCGGTTGTTGCGATATTTACGGATAAAACCATTATCGACAAAAGAGCTATATAAAAAGTTTTTCTCACATTTACCTCCTACTTTATAATATTGATATAAATTTTCAATTCTTAGTTTACACTTCTATTTGCATTTTCACAAAGAAAGCAAGAAGTTGGCCTAATATTTTACTCAAGATTAAGGACAAGTAGGCCAATATCCACCAGAACCTGCCATAAGAAGCAGAAGAACCTCACCAGGTCTAACGAACTCAGGAGGTGATGTTACATACCAGTCACCGAATAATTTCACAGCAAGAGCAGTAATAGTTGGTGGATAAGGATTCCATCTGTACAAAACCTCACCGTCAATTCCAGATTTACTATCGACACTTTCAGCCAATTTATCAGCTCTAAGTGGATAATCACCATAAATATTCGCTAAAGTATTGTACTCCTGATAAGGAACCATGAAGAAAACGTAACCAGCTGGATCACTAGATTTCTTTTCGAATTTATAACAAGTATCAACAGGAACAAAACCTCTTGGTTCATAACCAAGATCATCATTCGCATCGTAACCGAGAGTAAACAAATATTCATCGCCTGCTGTTAAAGAATCTAAAAGAGTTAATGTCATTATATCTCCAGGTCTAACATAAACTGTTGGCGCTGAAGGACTATAAATCCATACACCGAACAGTTTAAAACAAATAAGCTCCCAAGTTTGCGTTGAGGAATTAAATTTAGTTAAGCCTTCACAACCGGGTATCAAATCCGCAAAAACATGCGCTGAATCACCATGTAGTTCCAACTCATGGCATCGAAGAGGTAGAGTAATATGATTTGTTGCACCACCAATAATAACTTGATCGTATTCACCAATAGGATCACTTGGTTTTTCAGAGAGATTTCCGAACGTATCCATAGCAACAACAGTGTAGAAATAATTGACATCGGGGTCATTCACACCTCTGCTGCTATTATATAGATTAGTATCCGCAAAAATATCAGTCGTTATATTTGGCCCAGACCAATTGTAATCACCCAAATCGGAGGAATCAGCTTCCTCTATTGGGTCTATCATAATAGCTGAATCACCATCGCCGAACATATCTATATCATCCCAGTTGAAAAGAGCCCATGGAGCTCTATACACAAACCATGTTTGATTTCGATCTTCCGGTCCATCCCCATTTGCCTTGATCTCAACAGTTTCATCACCACTTTCAACAGAAACCGACTTAATATAGATTATTGGAGCCGGTGGTCCTGGGGGTTGTCGTAATGTTAAAAATATAAAAATATTAGCTGCAGTATCTACAAAAACTTCAGTGGGTTCTGTGGGAACACCTTCTCCTTTAGATGAAGTATCATTATCTTTACCGGAACCTGAAACTCCAAAAGTAGCTCCGACAAGAGCTAATATTAATACAGCCATTGCCCACTTACGCATGTAAGTCACCTCCTATATTCGACATTATTCACCATTAATTTAGCTAAAAATACTATCCTTCACTACTTAGTCAAGAATTATTTTACGAAGCATGCTCAGTTTCTATTATTTCGAAATCATCTCCCTTCGATTTATCTTCAGTTTCGCCGATTTCTTTTACGATTGAAAACTCCAAAGAATCGTTAGTTTCATTAACATCAACTTTGATAATATGGTTCCAGGGCAAGTCACCGTTTAAAAGCTTCTCGGATAAAGGATTTTCAATGTAATTCTGAATCGCCTTTTTTAAAGGTCTAGCGCCCATTTTCGGTTCATAGCCCCTTTGAGCAATCCACGATCGGGTTTCCTTTGTCAGTTTTATTTCAAGTCCTTTGTGTTCGATGCGTTCATTAATTTCTAACACTTGAAGATCCACTATTTTCTCAATACTCTCCATAGAAAGTGCTCTAAACACAATTATCTGATCAATTCGGTTTAGAAGTTCCGGTCTAAGAGACTTATTCAAATCTCGCATAAGCATATTCTTAATATCTTTATGCTCCATCATGGAATCACCACCGTCGAAGCCAAGTCTGGACGCTACAATTTGTTCGGTGCCTATATTCGATGTCATAATAATTATTGTATTCCTGAAATTAATCTTTCTACCAAAACTATCCGTCAAAAAACCTTCATCCAAAATTTGAAGCAGCAAATTGAAAACTTCCGAATGAGCCTTTTCTATCTCATCAAATAGGACAACAGAATATGGTTTTCTTCTCACTAATTCCGCCAAACTACCACCTTCTTCATAGCCAACATAACCTGGGGGTGCTCCTATTAGCCTCGATACAGAAAACTTTTCCATGTATTCCGACATGTCAATTCTAACAAGAGAATCTGTTGTTCCGAAAAGAAACCTAGATAGAACTTTAGCTAATTCGGTTTTACCGACACCAGTAGGTCCAAGGAACAGAAAACTTCCCACAGGTCTATTTGGGTCTCCCAAACCTGCACGAGATCTTCTAATAGAATTACCCAACGCCTCAATAGCCTTTTCCTGTCCTAAAACTTTCTTAGACAGTTGCTCTTCAAGATTTAGCAACCGAGTTTGATCCTCCCGATTCAATTCATGAACCGGTACTCCTGTCATACGACTGCAAACTCTTGCAATGTGTTCAGCAGTCAAATTTGGTCGATGCTTGTCCCGAGATTTCTGCCACTCCCTTTGTTCTTCTGACAATTTCTTATGTAAAAACCTAATCTCATCCCTTATAGATGCAGCTCTTTCAAAATCTTGTTCTGCAATGGTTATTTGCTTTTGCTTTTCCTTCAGCGAAATTTTAGCTTCCAAGGTCATAAGATATCTGGGCTTAACATAAGTTGATAAATTAAGCATAGCACCAGCTTCATCGATGAGATCAATTGCTTTATCGGGTTGTTGTCGATCTTGA
Organism: bacterium; assembly: GCA_030613005.1. GTDB lineage: Bacteria > UBP14 > UBA6098 > B30-G16 > B30-G16 > JAUWMV01. The sequence goes on from JAUWMV010000004.1 coordinate 47,715, forward strand.
ATAAACCTATCGGAAAGCCTAACAGCAGATTCAATTGCTTCGTCGGATATTCTAACCTTATGATGGTCTTCATAATACGACCTTAATCCTTGGAGAATGCTTATTGTTTCGTTATATGTGGGTGGATTAATGTATATAGTCTGGAATCTTCTTTCAAGAGCTCCATCTTTTTCGATGTGTTTTCTGTATTCCTCGGTGGTTGTTGCGCCAATAACTTGCAGTTCACCCGATGCTAACATAGGCTTTAGAATATTAGATGCATCCAGTGCACCCTCTGCGCCACCAGCACCAACAATTGTGTGTAGTTCATCGATAAACAAAACAATATTACCATCGTTAATTATTTCATCGATGACAGACTTTATTCTTTCCTCAAATTGGCCACGATACTTGGTACCAGCGACCATAGCAGCAAGGTCGAGAGAAACAACACGCTTATTTTGCAAAAGATAAGGAACCTCTTTGTTAACTATTTTCTGAGCTAAACCCTCAACAATTGCTGTTTTCCCAACGCCCGGTTCACCAATTAATACTGGATTATTTTTCTTTCTTCTGCAAAGCACCTGAGCCACTCTTTCAATCTCATGAAACCTACCAATAACTGGGTCAAGCTTATTGTCATGTGCTTGTGTTGTAATATCTCTTGAAAAACTGTCCAGTGCCTGAGTTTTATTTTGTCCTCCTCTTCTTTTTTGTTGCTGTGTAGTCCGCAAAGAAAGAAGAATCTTATATGCATCCCTATATGCGAGATTAAATCTTTTAAATATTTGAGCAATAGGAGTACTTGGATCTTTCAAAAGAGCTAATAGTAAATGTTCAGAGCCAACACGCGGAGAACCTGTATTTCTAGCCTCAGCTGCACCAAGATCGAGAATTTTTTGGGCACGGGAAGTCATAACAATATTACCCACAAAGAAGTTCTCACCACCCATTTCTACCGAGTCTTCTAAAATTCTTCGAATATCTTCAGAATTAATATCTCTCTGAATCATTATATCAATAGCGATATTATTACCGTGGTTTAGGATAGCGAGCATAATATGATCAGGAACAATATAACTATGTCCCAATCTTGCAGCTTCTTCCCTTGCCAATTCTAAGACTTTTCTATAGTTCTCTGAATAAATCATAATTTCATAAACCACCTTACAAACTTCCATACCTACCTTCACTTAAAAAATAGGCAACGAGTTTTTTAATTCAAGTAAAACTTTTACATAATCCGTTTATTTCTTGGAATTTATTTCCTTGCGCAATTTACTTTTAAAATTTACTAAGCTCATTTGCCCTAAATCACCTTCTAAATGACGCCTTATAGATACAATTTTTTTCTCCTCTTCTTTTTCACCTAAAATCATCATATATGGAATTTTTCTTGTCTCAGCAAATCTAATCTTGTATCCAACTCTTTCGTCCGAGTCGTCCAAAATAATCCTGAATTCTTCATCGAATAATTCTTTATATACATTTTGTGCATAATCCACGTGTTTTTCACTAACAGGAAGTATTGCCACTTGCACTGGAGCCAACCAAACAGGGAAATTACCCGAATAATGTTCGAGCAAAATTGCAAAAAAACGTTCAATAGACCCAAAAAGCGCTCTGTGAATAACATACGGTCTTTTTGGAAGACCATCCTTAGCTATATATATCATATCAAATCGCTCGGGTAGATTAAAGTCGAATTGTATGGTTGTGCATTGCCAACTCCGTTGTAAAGCGTCGGTTAAGAATATATCAATCTTTGGTCCATAGAACACACCAGCTCCTTCATCGATGCTATATGGGAATTCAGTTGAATTTATGGCGCTCATTAATGATTTTTCCGCCATTTCCCAGTTTTCGTTTGAACCGACATATTTATCAGGCTTTGTCGAGAGAAATATTTGGAATTTCTCAAATCCAAATAAGCGTAGAAGGCTATATGAGAAATTTATTACACCAACGATTTCGTCAAGAATTTGATCGGGACGGCAAATAATATGAGCATCATCCACAGTAAACCCACGTACTCTGGTCAATCCATGAAGAACTCCGCTTCTTTCATAGCGATACACAGTTCCTAATTCAGTCCAGCGGAGCGGAAGATCCCTATATGAATGCCTCTTTCGCTTGTATAGACTAATATGAAACGGACAATTCATAGGTTTCAGAAAGTATAACTGACCATCCACATCCATTGGGGAATACATATCCTCGATATAAAAGTCCAGATGACCACTTGTTTTCCATAAGTTAGATTTTCCAATATGAGGTGTCATGATTATTTCGTAACCGTGTTTTCTGTGCTCGTTTTTCCAAGTGTTTTCAATAATTTCTCTAATTGCTGCGCCTTTGGGAGTCCACAAAACCAGACCCGGACCAACGTCCTTATCGAAATGGAATAAGTCTAATTCCTTTCCCAGTTTTCTGTGATCCCGCTTTTCTGCCTCGTGCAGAAGCTTCATGTGTTCTTCAAGCTTTGACTTCTTAGGAAATGATACGCCGTAAATCCTTTGGAGCATAGGATTCCTTTCATCACCCTGCCAATATGCACCCGCAATAGAAAGTAGTTTGAAATATTTCACGTATCCGGTAGAAGGCAAATGAGGTCCTAAACAAAGATCAACGAAATTCCCAATTGTATATATAGTTATAGTTTCCTCTCGAGGTATTTCATCAAGCAATTCAAGTTTATAATTTTCGTTCAAACTTTTGAAGAGTGCATATGCATCCTCTCTTGAAATCTCCTTACGTTCAAAAGGAATATCTTGTTCGATTAATTCTTTCATGCGAATTTCAATTTTACTAAGGTCATCAGGTGTAAAGGGTTGTAAAGTATCGAAATCGTAATAGAAACCGGAATCGATCGCAGGTCCAATAGCTATTTTAACCTTGGGAAAAATATCTTTGACGGCATAAGCCATAACATGGGCACTTGAATGCCAGAATGTTTCTCGAGATAAAGTGTCGTTAAATTTCAAGATTTTCAATTCAACAGGATTCTCCGATTCGGGCAGAGAACGAGTTAGATCCCATGGTTGCCCGTTAACAACAGCTACAATTGCATCACGTGCGAGACCGGATGAGATGCTTTTGGCAACATCCAATGGAGTCGACCCATCAGTGATTTGAAGAATGCTATCGTCTGGAAGTTTCACTTTCATTTTTTCTATCCTTTGATATCTTTAAACAGATGCAAATTTAATTTAATGTAATATGCATGTCAATATATTCTATCGAACTATACGGAGGAAGATAATGATGAAATATATAGTTTGTATCGGTTTGTTTTTAATAATGCTTGGAGTATCATTCGGGCAATATGAAATCTTCTCAAACTCCGGTGAAAAAATCGAAACACTTGAAGCCTTGGTCGATCGATTATCAAAGAATGATGTTGTATTCTTTGGCGAAATTCATAACGATATAATTGCTCATGGTTTAGAATTTGAAATATTAAGTCGACTTTCTAGCAGATGGGAAAAAACCGCGCTTTTACTGGAAATGTTCGAGGCGGATGGTCAAAGATCTCTGAATTCTTTCTTAGAAGGTAAAATATCCGAGGATGAATTTAAACAATCTGTTTCGCTCTGGGGCAACTACAACACCGACTACCGAGTTATGGTCGAGTTTGCAAAGTTAAAGAAAATACCTGTAATAGCTGGCAATATTCCGCGTCGATTAGCAAAACTTGTCAGTTCAGATGGAATTTCTGCGTGGGATAAACTTTCCAATACAGAAAAACAGTATCTTCCAAGAGAAACGTTTTTCAAAAATGATCGATATAGAGAGCTTTTTGAGATGACAATGAAAGATAATCCCATGATGAAAAGAATGCCTGATGTATCTATGGATAACTTATATCATGCTCAATGTGTTAAGGATGAAAAGATGGCGGAGTCGATCGTAGATTTCCTGAAGAAAAATTCAGACTGTAAAGTATTCGTAGTAAATGGTTCCTTTCACAGTGATTATCATCTCGGCACAGTGCAAAAGCTTAAACTTCGAATGCCTGAATTAAAAATCGTTACGATATCCGCCATACCTGTGGACGATATTTCTGGAATAAATCCTAAAGAATACTCGGAAAAAGCCGATTTTATTATCTTCACTCAAAAAAATTCTTCAGAAAGCTATTAAAATTTAAATAATTGCTCCTTTTTAGAAAACGGTCATAAATTCAAATCGATAATGGACATTACTAATGAATTATTCTAAAATAATACTTTCACTCATATTATTTGTAAGTTGTTCTTATGGACAATTCGATATTTTCGCGAGTTCCGGAGATAAAATTCCAGATATCGACTCACTAATTTGTATTGTATCCCAATACGATGTTATCTTTCTCGGTGTTGAAAATTTTGATTCAATAAGCAATGTCCTCGATTATGAAATTTTCGATGCTCTAACAGAGAAAAACAAGGATATTGCCTTGTCCCTCGAAATACTTGAAGCAGACAATCAAGGGATTGTTAATGATTTTTTAGTTGGAAAAATAAGTGGGCAGGAATTACATGTCGCTTCTAATATTGATATAAATATCCTTCAGATTTTCTTACCACTAATCAAACTTGCCAAAAACAAAGGATTACCCGTCATAGCTGCTAATATACCTAAAAGATTTTGCAGGATAGTCTCGCACTTTGGAATAGAGGAGTTAGGTTCATTGTCTGAACAGGAACAAAAAATTCTCCCCCAACAAACATTTTTTTTTAACGATCAGTATAAAGAACTATTCAAAGAAAGACTCCAAGAACAAAAAACACAGTTAGAAAAACAGGATGAGAACTTTAATAATCTATACCAGTCACATTGTCTTGCAGATGAGAAAATGGCAGAATCGATTTCCAATTTCTTGCTTCAGAATCCAGGATTTAAAGTTTTTATGATAAATAATTCTTTTCACTCTGATTACAGACTTGGGATCGTTCAGAAGCTTAATATCCGATCCCCTATGTTGCGAATTGTTACGATAAAAAATTTTCCAGTGCCAAAAATGGCAAAAATCGATTATAATCAGTTGCTTGATAAATCGGATTTTCTTATTCTAACTTTCCAATAAGAAAATTAATTTAAGAAATCCAAATAGGAGGTTTGGATGAATCGATGTTTTCCATTGATATTACTACTTATGAGTTTGACATTAGCGAGGGAATGGAGCTTGAATATTGAAATCGCTAAGGAAACCAAATTCGAGCTTGGGATCGGCATGCAAACCAATGCAACCGATGGCTTCAATCCAAAAGTTGATTATGCAGCACCACCAATTTTGCCTACTGGAATATTTCCTTATTTTCCTCTTGAAGACAGCAAATATTCATACCTCAAATCACTTTGGCGGGATATTCGAGCCGAGATAGACTCAGCAAAATGGTCTCTTGTAATCCACAGAGGTACAAGCGGAGTGAAGATAACCTGGGCTTCAGATTCGTTACCTCGGGGTTTGTTTATGATTCAAAACGAAAACATGGAAGAACTTAATGGCTTATACATAACTGATGAGGATGATACACTCATCGAAATAAAATACACTAAAACTGAATCAAAGGAACTAGAACCTGAAGGCATAAAATTCAAACTTGACACCCCAGCACAGGTTAAAGTAATAATTGCCACACAAAACGGAATAGTGGCAGATATTCTTGAATTGGGCTATTTAGAAAATGGAATACATCGCATTCAATGGGATTCCAGCGAAAACACAGAGACAACTTTCTTCTATGCAGTTATTGCGGACGGTATCCAAATTGCAGAAGGCACCTTTTCTCCAGTAATGAATAAATAAGTTACTTTTCACGTTTTGCGGTTCAAAATCTTTGTATAAGTAAAAAAGATTTATATTTCTTTAATTTAATAATCAATTTTTTTTAAAAATAAACTCGGAGGTTAGATATGAACAATCGGGTAACTTTTATTGTTATGATTTCCATATTAACCTTAGGTATTCTGCTATTTTACGGATGCGCCGATAACAATAGCGATAACCACAAACCCGATAAATCCTACAGATTAAAAATGCAACTTACCGAGAACTCGAGTTCTTTAATACCGACGCTTGACGAAGCGATCGATACGACATCATGGATAGATGTCGTTCGACTTAATCCGGATGCAACACCAGCGGAGTCGGTTTTAATAATAATCGACAGCGATTCTATGAAGGATTTAATTTATGCGTCCTTTGATTCAGCTCGATTTGAGCTTGGTGAATTAGAATTTAATCCTACCGATCCCATTGATTTCAAGATGGTGGCAGGAAAAGATTCATTCTTTTCAATGTTCCCCACTCCACCTACAGAAGAAGTTATAATAACTCGTCCAGAAGATGAAGAAACCCTTATCGCAGGTGAATCATTCGAAATACGTTGGATGTATTCCGGTGACACCCCCAGTATAACCACAATCATGATTGTCAAAGCAGAGATTCCATCAATTGATTTTCAAACAGATCTTCCGGGAACAACTAAAACATATTTTGTAGCAGATACACTTACAGCAGGTCATGCTAACTCTCACTTAAAAATCTTTGTTGTAGCCCATGAAACTACAGGTTTATCCGAAGATTATCTCGATATGTTTGTCGATATTCGAGTGAGTGATTTACTTCATTGCTTCCTTGGTAGCGATGATACAACAACAATTTACAAAGTAACAGTTACAGGTCCGGGAACTACTCCTACGATTTCATGGATACCAGATATTACTACTGCGGATTATATGATTGTCTACGAAACTGCGACAATAGATTCTATGTGGTATATTATCGGATATTTCAATAGCCCGGTTGTATACGGAACAGTTCCCTTTGGTGCTTTGGATTTTTTAGAAAAGCGAAATTTAACTGAGGATATCTCTTATTCCTTTATCGTACATTTTACGAACGGTCTATCTGATAAAGCAGAATACACACCATAAACTTGATTGTTTAAGTTAACCACGATGGAATTTCGATAAAAATCGCTTCAACCACGCACTCGTTCAAGTGTTGCATTTATCTTGCCAGACTTGTGCCTTAATTCTTGTGTTCTAACGTATTCCGAGACTATGTCCATATGAGATTTGCTAACTGATACAACACCATAACCGTTATCCCAAATAGGTGGTGTTTTTAATGCCATCTCATCAATCATAAATATAGTCGATTGATGTTTAACAAGCTCTGCAAGAGCTCCAGGCGCAACACCGGGCATCAATTGTGCAAAAAGATGAATGTGATCGTTTAAAACCGAGATTGCTACAGGTTTATAGCCAAACTCATCCCCACGACTCGTAAAATAGCCTTGTAAAACTTTTTTCATAGCCGAGTTCATCTCAGAGGAATCCTCAGCTACCAGCCAAACTATATGACAATATATTTCCGAGAATCCTACTGGCATTTTTCAAAAATACTTTAAAGTTCGTATTTTTCAAACAAGTTAATAAACAAAATTAATAATCATCAAATTCCCCTTGAAATAGCATAACCTTATATTAAGTTACTTAGAGAACATTTTTTAGGAGTAATCGATGAATAAAACAATAATGGAAAAAGCACACGCAGGAATCGAACTTCCAGAATTTACCGAAGTCGCAAAATACGAAAGAGTTTCCATAGATAAAATAATGGAAGGTGTTGCTGCTGGAACAATTGTTATAACAAAAAACAATGTTCGACCCAGACCTATACGTTCAGTGGGGATAGGTTCAGGTCTCTTGGTAAAAGTAAACGCAAATATCGGGACCTCTCAGGACAGTGCGGATATAAAAAATGAATTACAAAAGCTCGAGGCTTTGGTTCAAGCGAAGTCGGACGCAGTTATGGATTTATCTACCGGTGGCGATCTCACCGCGATTCGAAAAGCGATAATCGCTAATAGCCCAATCCCTATCGGTACCGTACCGATCTATGAAATTGCTGTTAAACAACGCCTAACGGGAACCCCAATGATAAAGCTCTCTGCAAACGATATTTTTAAAGTTATAGAGGAGCAAGCAAAGCAGGGAGTGGACTTTATGACTGTGCATGCGGGATTAACAGCGAGAACTGTTGAGATGATCCTTCGTGGTAGTAGAACTATGAATGTTGTCAGCCGAGGTGGAGCATTTCTTTTTCAATGGATTAGATTCAATGAATGTGAAAACCCATTATACGAAAACTTCGACAGATTGTTGGAGATTTGCAGAAAATATGAGATAACTCTTTCTCTTGGCGACGGAATGCGTCCGGGTGCTGTGGTGGATGCAACCGATCAACCGCAAATCGAGGAACTGCTTACGTTAGGTGAATTGGTAGATCGTGCGCGAGAAGCCGGTGTTCAAGCTATGGTCGAGGGACCGGGTCATGTCCCTATCGATCAAATAGAAACTAATATGAAAATTCAGAAACAAATTTGCAAGGGAGCACCATTTTATATTCTGGGACCAGTAGTAACCGATATCGCACCGGGTTACGATCACATAACATCCGCCATCGGTGGAGCATGGGCAGCTTATTTCGGTGCAGATTTCCTATGTTATGTTACTCGAACAGAACACCTGTCTTTGCCCAATATAGAAGCTGTACGTGAAGGCGTAATAATAACTCGGATTGCTGCACATGCCGCTGACATAGCAAAAGGACATCCTGGAGCGATTAATTGGGATCTTCAAATGAGCAAAGCTCGATTCGATCTTAATTGGGAAAGACAGATTTCATTGGCAATCGATCCCAAACGCGCAAGCTTCATACGCGACGCTCTTCCACCGTCGGATGAGGAAGTCTGCACGATGTGTGGCGAATTTTGTGCATTAAAAATGACCAAGGAAGCTCTGCCCAAAAAAACCAGCGAAAAACAGGAAATTTAAGAGTTTAGTCGCTGAAAATCTGGGTATCGAAAAGAAAAATTCGATCTAAGGTTTAACAATTATAGTCTCACCATCGATAGGAGACGGGAAAATAATACAGTTTTCATATTTTCCTGTTTCAACGATTGTGTTGGAGAAAACAATACAATTTTCCAAATATATTTCTGGATACAATTTAGCCTTTGAATCCACATAAACGAAACCCTTAAGGTACACTGAATCCGGAGTTTTTACATTACTTTCAATAAAAGTTAATTTACCTGCAAGAGGATGCTTAACTACTGAATTTACTAATATTTCTTGATGTAACTTGAGATAATTTTTTAAATCTCCAAAGTCTAACCAGAACTCATTCTCTTCATATACTCGGACTAAGCCCTTTTCAAACCAAGGTTTGAGTGCATCTGTTAGCTCTAAAAAGCCTTTATTAGAAAACGAATCGAGAACATCCGTATTAAAAAAACCAACCCCGGAATAAGTTAATTTCTTTATCGACGAATTTTTAGATAAGAATTCGGAACCAAAACCTATAACTGTTCCTGCTTTAGTTATAACATTATTTGTGAAATCATTATCAATCGTTATTAGTGTTACTTTCGCATTCGAATCCTTATGAAATTCATAAGCTTTTAATAAATTAAAGCTTTCTATAATATCGCAATTATGAACAAGCACTGTAGTTTCTGGGAGGATTTTGCTATACAGATTTCCCAATCCACCAGCTGTGCCCAGAATTTTATTCTCTGTAATACATTTTATCTTAAATTTTGAGGCATAACTTTCGATCTGAGCATTGTGATAATGTGTGTTTACAGCAATTTGAGTTATACCTGATTCATATAGTCTTTTATAAAGAACTTTCAAAGCTGGTATGCCAACAATAGGTAGTAAAGCCTTAGGGCAAAAATTTGTAAGCGGTTTGAGCCTTGAACCAAATCCCGCTGCAAGTATAAATGCATGTTTAGGAAACTTTCTCATATAGGATATATAATACATGCCGGGACTAAAGACCAAATTGGAATATCGTGAAAATCTTTCAAATCTTTCGCTAACATTAAAAGGTCTAAATAAAAGAAAATTGGCCAAGCTCCCCTGCCGTTCCCAAAACGCCAAAACCTTTTCTGGGAATAATCTTTCGAAAGTTTGCGTCGTTCTATCATTGAATCGTTCCAGCTTTTTTTATCCCTAAAATATATCTGAGCGCTTTTCTGAGACCATGCATGAATATCTGTACCAGCATTCACACAGATACTTAAAATACGTTTTAAATTGCGTTTATTCGGTGGTTCTGTTTTGAAAATGAATTGACTGATTTTACTGAAATTCTCCGAAGCAAGTCTAGAGAGTAATATTATCGGACATGCAAAAGCCGAAGCAAACGCAATTACTTCAATAGATTTAGTTTCGATCTCGGTCTTTTCTGATAGACTGCTTATTGTTTCATCAAATTTAGTGAAAGGATAATCTAAATAGCGAATTTTTCCCTGTTCTTCAAAAGATCCCCATAATGAAGGTGTAATTCCCAATATTCTTTGCTCAAACTGATTTGCTAACCATTCAAGATTTTTCAGTTCTGTTTCCTCACCTACACCGTAAATGATAGCACCAATATTCTTTACGAGCGATATGTATTCTGGAGAAATTATCATGGGATAACGTTAAGAATATTTTTATCTGCCATACCTATTTTTACAGCATATTCAAACTGGGATCGCCATGGAATATTTGGATGGGCTCGATCGAAAACTTCAGAACCTATTAATCTCAAAGATTCAGCATCAATTTCAAAAGGATCGTAACCCGAAATAAAACCAACATCATCGGCTATAATCGAATTTTCACCTTTCATACAATCACATTCAGAGGAAATATTAATAAGTGCATTAATAAGAATACTTTTGTTTTTAATAACATTCCACACAGCTGCAGCAGTTTCAACCAGGCGTTCCTGAAAAGCTTCATGGCTAATTCGCCAAAAAACTTTCAAAGCACTCACAGGACAAATTGCTATACAATGAGCACATCCAACGCATTTATCGAGATTAAAAATCGGAAATTTATTTGCATACCAACTCACTGCTTTCTCGGGACAAATATCGATGCACATTCCACATTGGATGCACTTCGATTGATTCAATTCAGGATGTGCATCGGAATGCATAAGCTGTTTTTGAGCCCGTGACGCAAACCCCATCGAAAGATTTTTTATTGCTCCTCCAAATCCTGACCCAAGATGACCTTTAAAATGCGAGAAAATAATAAATCCCTGTGCTTGATTTATTATGGACCCAACTTCAATAGTATCCTTAAAATGAAAGAATCCAGATTTAATTTTAACAACATCCATCCCACCGATTCCATCTCCGATTACAACGGGGCAACCCATGTTTTGCGGTGTATAACCGTGTTCGTATGCAGTCATAAGAGAATCCACACCAGTTCTGCGACAACCTGAATAAAGCACAGTCGTATCGAAAATAAACGGTTTTACTTCATTTTTTTTAAGCCACTTCACAATCACAGCAGCATATTTCTCGGAAAGAAAATATAGGTTTCCAATTTCACCCCAATGAAGCTTAAGACCAACTGTTGAGCCCCTTTTATATGGGAATTCTATTTGATCCAATAACCTTTGCAATGCTTTTATATTACTTTTAATATCAGTTCCTGCACTCTCAAATAATATCTTCTTCACACGCATCTCCCCTATTAATTAATCTATCTAAGATATAATATATATTTCAAAGATTTTGTTTTGGACAAATTAAGAAATAATATTTAAAATCAACCTGAAAATTTTTCGTATATTATACCAAATATCTAATTATGCAGCAAAAAGAAATGGATTCCGAATGAATTTTGCTCTTTCAAATTAAGGAATTATATTTAATCAAAACAATCTAGGGGAAAATGGACATATTTGAATATTCAAGGCTCTCAATTGAAGAAATTGCAAAAAGAATAGATAAAGCCAAACGCAATCTTGGAGCCGTTATTATTGCTCACAGCTATCAACGTATAGAAGTACAGCAGATTGCGGATATTGTTGGCGATTCTCTTGAACTTGCACGAGAGGTAGTAAATACCGACGCACCTATAATTGTATTCTGTGGTGTAATGTTTATGGCTGAGACAGCCAAAATAATTAATCCCGACAAAGTTGTTTTAATTCCAGAGATTCAGGCAGGTTGTCCTTTAGCAGCTCATGCTACTGCTGAGGATCTTATAAGAATGAAAGGTAAATATCCTGGTTATAAAGTAGTAACATATATAAATTCTACTGCTGAAGTTAAATCTGTTTCAGATATTGCATGTACAAGTGCAAATTCTGTCAAGGTTGTAGAATCCTTCCCAAAAGAGCAGGGAATAATTTTCGTGCCAGATAAAAATTTATGCGCATATACAAAGAGGATAACTGGTAGAGAAAACATTGTATGTTGGGATGGTCATTGCTACGTTCATGATAGAATTACTGCTCAAGAGATATTAAATGCAAGAAAAATGCATCCCGATGCAGTGATTATTGCACATCCGGAGGTTAACGCAGAAGTTCAGGAACTGTCGGATCTTATCGGTTCCACGAGCGTGATGTATAGATATGTTCGAGATCACCCAAAACAAGCTGTGGTTCTTGTAACCGAATATGGTCTTATTCAACGTATTAACACTGAATTTCCGGGAACATCCGTGTATCCTATTCATGAGCATGCAATTTGCTCAAATATGAAATTAATAACACTTGAAAAAGTTCTTCGGACACTCGATGAACAAATTTACGAAATTAACATACCAAATGCAATTGCGAACCGAGCCAGAGTTGCAATAGATCGAATGTTAGCTATTAAGTGATATTATTAATCGATTATTATATTTTTTTAATTATAAGTAATTGGAGAAAAAAAGTTGAAAACTTACAAGGATGTTTCTTACTGTAAATATTGTGGTAGCAAACTCGAGAAACTGAACATTGAAGGACGAGAAAGAGATATTTGCGCAAATCCAAATTGCAGTGCAATCTCATATAACAACCCAATTCCTGCAACTGCATTAATTGTACCTCACCCGCGTTTTGCAGAAAAGATACTACTCGTCAAACGAGCTTGTGAACCCGCAAAGGGGGAATATTGTCTTCCTGGAGGGTTTCAGGAAATCGATGAAACACCAGAACAGTGCGCAATCCGGGAACTTTGTGAGGAAACATGTCTTAAAGGAGAAGTAATTCTTCCTTTGGGACTAAAAATGCAATTTTCCCCACAATATTTTTGGGTGCTTTTAACCGGATATCAAATGAAGATAACCTCAGATAAAATAAAACCTGGGGACGATGCCGAGGAAGCTGGTTTTTTCGATATTAATAATCTTCCTCCCATTGCATTCGAGGGTCACACATGGTTTTTGGAGCGTTATAAAGAGAAATGGGTTGAAACTAAGAAATCAACGATTAATGAAAAGAGTTCACTTCTTATTATGGACATGAAAGATCCTGCAAAGCGTTATCTTGTACCTATATCGCGCAAAAAGTTCTCCACAAAAGGAGGAACAATCGACCTGATGAGTCTTGTGGGTAGCGAATTTGGAAGAATTATCAAAACTCATCTTGGTGAAAAACTCTTAATCCTAAAACCAACTCTATACGATAACATAATGTTAGGTGTTAAAAGACAAACACAAATAATCTATCCAAAGGATTCACCATACATAGCTCTATGGTTAGGTCTTAGGAATGGCTATAAAGTTTTCGAATGCGGTTCTGGTTCCGGAGCGATGACGATTGTTTTAGCTAATGCAGTCTCACCAAACGGGAAGGTTGTCTCCTACGAATCGGATGAACGCTTCTACAAATTAGCAAGAAAGAATATTGAAAAAAATGATCTTTCCAGTAGCGTCGATTTTTATCTCAAAGACCTATCAGATGGAATAACTCATGGACCATTCGATGCTGGTTTCATCGACATAAAAGAACCCTGTGAACATCTGGAAATCATTTGGGGTGCATTAAAAGCATCTGCACCTATTGCGTTCGTTCTCCCAACAACAAATCAAATTTCCCAATTGCTTCAATCCCTGAAGGATTTTAATGGATTCACGGATATACAAGTTTGTGAATTGCTGTTACGATTCTATAAAACGGTGCCACAAAGACTGCGACCTAAAGATCGAATGGTTGCCCATACAGCTTATATGATATTTGCACGGAAAATTTTGAAGGATTGATATGCCCGGAATTACAGCACACTTTAACTTCGATCCTAAAACAATCAATCCGCAATGCATAACTATCGTACCCTATAAATCAGATGAGCAAATAATTCTACAAAGGCTCGATGTTGATATCGCATCTGTAGGATGGAATATAATCACTATTAGAGAATTAATCGAGACTTTCAAAACCGAAATATTTTGGCCAATAGAGATTAGCGATATTCAATCTTTCGCAATTGCACACAGAATATTTTTAGAAAGCGATTTCCATAAAGAATTAGTCGATCTACGAAAAAAGCCATCCTTTCCAAGAAAACTTATGGAATTTTTCCAGACTACTGATCAAGCTGGTATATTGGAGCATTTCGAAATTGATCGTTTATTATGTTCAAGCAAACTCGGTCCGAGAACCAAAGAGGCATTAACCTTGTATAAAAAATTCCGAGAGGAATTAAGGAATAACGCCCTTGCCACCTATGATTATCTCTTCCATCTTGCCTTAAAAGCTGTAAAAAAAGGTCGTTTTCCACAATCGCTAAAATTTAAAGAAATAATCATTTTTTTTAACTTCATGGAATTCAACATTCCCCAACGAGAATTCGTAATGGAGCTTGGAAAAATTAAAAATGTGTCTCTTTGCTTTCCAATAGAATACTGCGATTATCCTGTTAGATGGCGAGAACCGATTAACAACCTTTTGAATGAGTTTGGCATATATGTTAATGAAAACCGGATGAAATCACAAAAAGCTATTACTTTAGTGCTTAACGGTGAATATGAAAATCTAAAAGACAATATTCAATTTCTCCTTTTACCAGATCCCCAAAGAGAAGTTAGAATAGTTGCCAGATTAGCTAAATACTATACAATTAAAGATAAAATTGATACACAAGATATGTTAATCATAACTCCGGATACAGATGCATATAAATCCTTGTTATCCTTAGAATTAGGATTCGTAGGACTCGACTTTCCTGATCAAGCTTCTACCCATAATGAAGCAGATTTAGAAAATCTTTTTAGCAAACTTATGACAGCTGTAGCAAGCGATTGGCGTCGAGAAGAACTGATTCAATTATTCAAACACCCAATTCTTCAAAAAGCATATCCCGAACTTGAAAGTAAATGGATAGAACAGTATACAGCTTTTAATAAGCTGATTGATATCAAGAGCTGGCAGGAAATAGAACTGGAAGATGAAAAAGCTATACAAATTCTCGAACTGATTGGAAAATTTGATTTCCTTAAAAACTTGATTCCAGCTAATAAGCTTGAATCGACAATGCAACACATCAGCAACATTTTGTCAATTCAAATTGGTATAGAATCGCTTCCGCAGTTAAAGGATGAGCTATCAGAGCAATGGTCACGAATTATTAATAACGCAAAAGAATTAGAAAAAGGTTATTGTAAATTAAAATTCACCGGTCTTGAGTTCCTGGCAATTCAACTTTCACTTCTAAAACGCAAGAAATTCAAGGCTATCTCAAGCAAAATAAGAATATTACCACCGCTTGAAGCAAGAGGTGTTAATGCCAAAATCATTTTTATTATCGGTTTTAATAGGAGCAATTATCCTCAAAGGCACAACCCAAATCCTATTATAGACACAGATTATCGGGACATTTTTTCATTTATTTCCGACAAAGAAGGAATAAGTCGGATATCACTTATTCAATCTATGTGCCTTGCTGAAAAAGTTATTATTACTATACCTCAAACTAGCGGAGAGGATAATGATCTTGCCCTTTGTCATCCTATCGACGAGATAATGCGGTTCTGCGGCATTTCGCTTGAAATGGCACAAAAGAAAGCAATAGAAATTTGGGACGAACTTGAAAATCTTGAAAGAAAAAAAGTATCTTCGACTCTCACACAAATACCGAACGAGGACATTGTAAAATTGATTTCACCATATCAAATAGATCAACTTAAAGAAAATATTATTGCCAAAGGCTTGGGAATAGGAGAACTTGAAAAATATCATATATGTCCATTATTATTTTTACTAAGCAAGAGTATAGGCAAACCAGAAACTGAAAAAATCACTTTAGAAACAAACTGGAGAATAATAGGAACTGCAATTCATGATGCATTAAAAGACTTTCTAAGTAAACGATTCATGAAAATCTTCAATGAGGAACCTTTTGGAAAAGGAATTCAATCTCAACGTAACAGATTACACACAAGAGAATTAACACCATCTTTGTTGAAACAATTTATCAATAAATTTAAACTTAATAACCGTGAGAATTTCAATTGTTTTGCAGAGCAATTCTTTGGACATTATGAAGAATTCGATGAATTAATTAGTGAATTAAGAAAATCTATTTTCTATAATTTTGAATTAATTTGGAAAACTGAGCCTTCTTTGTTGATTAATAAAGCAAGGTTCCTCTCGATGTTTACTGAAAAACAACTTAATGATATTCTTGAAAGTATTATTAACATTACAGGAGATGATGTTTGGTTGCCCATAGGATTCGAAGTGCCAATTCAAGAAAGGCGTGAAATCGATGGACATAAAATCCTAATAAAGGGTCGAATCGATAGAGTGGATTTGTCCTTTATAAATGATTTACCTTATTTATGCATTATCGACTATAAAAGTTCTGATATTAATTCTGTATATGAATTCCAGCTTAACGCATATGGCACGATGCTATCGAGAGCAGGATTTGAAATTGATAATCTATCTTGTATATACAACCTTATTAGAGATGAGAAGGTTGGGCAAAAAGAATTTAAGTTTAATTATGAGTCGGCTTTTGATCCGCAAAACAAACAAAAAAATATTGATGAAATACTATTCTCAATATGGGACTGCAAGTTCGATCCTTTGGAAAATAGGAATTGTAAAAGCTGTATTTACAAAAAACATTGCTCACAGTCTAAATATGATAAATCGAAGCAGTTCGATTAATTTGTGATATTAATTCTGAAATAGAAATATTGAATTGAGAAATTATTTGGAAACCTTTGTTGACGATTGAACGAGAACTCCTATAACAGTCAAAATTATGATGTATAAATACACACGGGTCGGTTGTTGGAAAGACAGTTCCAAAGGTGGAATACGCAAAATTCCCGATGTCATCATAACAGCCCCTAAAAGCGATGTTGCCACAATAACTATGAAGTTTTTCAGAAAAAACGCAAGTGCAATACCCATAAGAGCTAATACAACACTTAGAACTTTCATTGGAATATCTGGAACCCAACTGAATAAAAGTGTAGCAAGAGACCATCCACCAAATCCACCAAGAACAATCAGAGCAATCCAGCTTGCTATACTAAAAAGAAACGAACCGACAATTCCCCCGATAACCACATAAAGAATTGATAAAATAATTGTTGGTCCGGTTGAAATTGCAATAACAAGCCCCAACAACGCACCTAATAAAAACCCAAGCAGAGGAATTGCTTTAAAAAAAAGTCTTCTCCCTGCAAAAAGAATCACGATCCCAAACAAAATTGCAAGGACTCTATAAAAAATATTTTCCATTTAATTTTTTTTTATTTAGTAGGATTAATTTCTATAAGATTCCACTTAATATTCCGATTTTCAATCTCAATAATACCCCATGTTCCTTTCTTGGAAAAGATATTTCCTGAAATAGCACCCGGATTTATCATCCTAACGTTGTCGATAAAAACATCCGATGGTCTATGAGAATGCCCAAAGAATATAATATCGAAATTATAGTTCGGATAGGTTTCAGAGAGTCTTCGAAGGACTTTTTTACTCAATGCGATAGGCGATCCCCATCCATGATACAAACCAATCCTAACATCCTCAATCTCAAATTTGAGAGTTTCGGGAAGAATATGGGTAATCTCAACATCATCCATGTTGCCATAAACACCACGAAAGTTCCCAAAATCCTTAAGAATATTAATAGTATTTAAATCGACATAATCACCACAGTGAATTATACCATCGAGATGACTAATTTTCCTAAGGACTATGGATGGAAATTTATGAATTCTCTGACCAACATGGCTGTCAGAAAGCACAGCCAGTTTCACTGCAGATTACCTCTTCTTTTTATGTCTATCTCTTTTTCTACGCTTCTTGAATTTATGTCTCTTAACTTTTCGAAGCTTTCTCTTCCTGCCACAAGGCATTAAAACCACCTTTACTTTTTACTTTTTCCTTCAAATCGGACACAAGAATAAGGATTTTATTATATTTACGCAAGTTTTTTCTATATGATTTGTTCTGATAAATCTGAATTTCAAAATATTACACTTATACATATTAGTAATCGTAAGTCACAAAGATATTGTCATTTTATGAAGTTTCATAAAAAGCATTAACAAAATGGTCAATTTTTTTATTCTTAAAATCCACAGTTATAACATCGAAACGAACAGGAACATCATGAATGTTATTCTCAAATAAGTATTTCTTTGCAGCTGAAATCAGATGAGACTGTTTTTTTTCATCAACCCATTCAGCAGGATGCCCAAAAGCTCCTGAGCTAGCAGACTTGACCTCCACGAAAACTATTGTATCGTTATCCTTTGCTATAATATCTATTTCTCCGCTTCTAAAACGGAAATTTTGCATAATAATAGAAAAACCTTTCTTCTCAAGGAATTCTGCAGCTACCATTTCACCTTTATGTCCAAGAGATTGCCTATGTGAAGACATTCGCTTATCCATTTTCATTACCGTTGATTTTTGGTCAATGCCCTTTAATTACTATTATTAATTCGATATAGAGATTTTCTGCCAGATATCTTTAGCCATAAAAGAGCTCCTCACAAGTGGTCCTGCAAATACTTTTATAAATTGGAGATTTGTCTCACCGAAATTTTCATATTCCTTAAATTGGTCCGGAGTAACATATCTTTCGACTGGAAGATGATTAGAACTGGGTTGAAGATATTGACCAATAGTAAGAACTTGCACACCAGAAGCTTTGAGGTCTCTCATTAGTTCGAAAATCTCCTTATCAGTCTCGCCAAGACCAACCATAAAACCGGATTTAATTACTGAATTGTATTTCCTTGAAACATATTTAAGCACATTAAGCGAACGTGAATAATCAGCCTGCGGTCTTACAATAGAATAAAGCCTCGAAACTGTTTCAATATTGTGATTAAAAACATCCGGATTCGTTTTGAGAACTGTGTCCAAGGCTTTATGATTGCCTTTAAAGTCCGGCGTGAGTATCTCAATCCGTATACCTGGGATTTCATTTCGGAGCTCGATAACAGCTTCTGCAAAAACAAATGCTCCTCCATCTGGAAGGTCATCACGTGTTACAGATGTAATAACCACATATGAAAGTCCTAAATCTCGGACTGCGTTAGCAATTTTGTGGGGTTCATCCGGATCTAGGGATTTCGGTGCACCAGAAAGAATAGCACAAAATCTACATGATCTGGTACAGACATCGCCCATTATTAAAAAAGTAGCCTGACCATTAGCATAACAAATGTTTCTGTTAGGGCATTTAGCTTCTAAGCAAACAGTATTTAAGCCATATTTTTCTAAGGTCTTAATTACATTACCCAATTCTGAGGAGGAAAGCAGTTTCCTCTTGAGCCATTCCGGCTTTCGTAATATCTTCATATCGAACAAGTAGATTGCAATTAACTAATATGTCAATAACAAATGGAATTTGAAATAATAAATGCAATTCGAAAACGCTATCCTCGATACATCGGGGATGACTGTGCTGTATTAGATTGTGCAAATGAAAAACTGCTTCTAACAACGGATGAAGTTGTAGAATCGATACATTTTAACTTCAAATATTTTTCGTTAGAGGATATAGGCTATAAAGCTGCCTCGTCCGCAACCTCCGATATAGCTGCTATGGGTGGAAAAGTCCATGGAATACTTGTATCTCTCTCAATTCCTGTGGACACTAATAAAACTGAAATAATGCGTCTTTTTGATGGTATTGAACTTTTTTGTCAACCACCATCCATAGAGATCCTTGGAGGTAATATAACGAATAGTGAACAAGGTTTGCACATTGCTATAACAGCAATAGGTTCGGTAATAAAACCAATATTTCGAAGTGGAGCTCGTGAAGGTGATGAAATTTGGATTACAGGAGCATTGGGTGGATCACTTGCTGGACTATCAGTCCTGAAGAATCCATCTTTAGGCATCGAGCTAACTAAACTGGAATATGATTTAATAACTATACGTCACAGAAAGCCAACCTCGAGGCTACTTGCAGGAGAAATGCTAGGTTCTCTCAGTATTCACTCCCTTATAGACCTTTCGGACGGTTTTCAGGCTGATCTTAATCACATATTGGATGATTCAAAAGTCGGAGCAGAAATTAAGTTGGAAAAACTTCTCCTTTTCCCGGGAGTAGAAAAAATTTCCAATTCACTTAAAATTTCACCTTATATATTTGCTGCAACAAGCGGTGAGGAATACGAGCTTATTTTCACCACACAAGCCGGACAAGGTGAGGAAATTGCAAAAAAACTTCTAAATGAATTGGATATTCCTACAACAATGGTTGGACATGTGACTGCCGATCAAATAAAAACAAGTCTCTTTGGTGAGTTAATAGATCCTAAAGAGTTAGCAGGATGGGAACACATTTAGATTAAAAAGCTTTTTATATTATTTAAATTAAAGTTTTTATCCTCCATAATAGAATTTATGTAGGATATAAATTTTCTTCCTTTCTCTAGCGCTTTTCAAGCAAACTTTTTATCCTATTAACTAATTCCGAGGACATAACATTGCGGATCGATGATAAATCTGCTACAGCTAAAGAAGAAATAATGGATTTAATGGGATCATTTTCTTTCTTTAAAACTACTCTGGATAATTCTCGAGATAATGCACTCATGCATTTTTTGAAAAGCTCATCACATTGGGCTTTCTTTTCGTGAAAAACCGAAAGCACTCTTGTGTGAACAAAGGTTCGTTCGCATTCAGGGCAAATAAAATTCTCAATAATCTCATCTCTGGACAATTTATGCTCACACGGGCACCACTCAGTTAAATAAGCATTTATCTCATTCGATAAAGCATCGGTGCAAAAAGGTTGCATGGGTTTAATCTTAGAAAAAGTCAAAACTATATCTTGTTTTTCCTTTAATTCATCTAAATCATGCTGAATTTTCATCAATTCTGAATTGTGCTTTTCATGAAATGCAAGATATTCTGTAGTATAGTCGTCAAGAAGCATTTCAAATCGATACAAATATTCTGTAATTCGATGCGGTAGAATAAATAGTGATTCTTTAGCTAAATCCTTTAGAGTTTTTGAGATAAACATCAGCTTAATATTTCCAGGAGGGAGAATCCCTTCCTGAAGTAATTTCGCTGTTTTAAGCAACATTTCCTTTGATTTTATTAAATTATTCCATCCGTCAATTAAAAAGCTTAGTTCAGTTAGCATAGAGACCAGCTGTAACTCAGTTGGAGCCTGAGAGTAAAATCTATCCACAGTTTCAAAGGATTTTATATTTGCAATTCGTTTTAACCAAAATTGTATTCTTTCCGGAAGGTTGTAACCAAAACTGTAAGCAATCTCTTTCAATTCTGCTTCAAGTTTATCTGGTGAACAGGTCATAATATTGTTTATCGGATTGTGAAGTAGATTATCCATTTGGTTTCTTCCACTCCTATTTGACAGAAATAGATTTATTAACCGTATCGACTACTGAATAATAACTTATATTATTTATTATTCATTTTATATTTTAATAAATAATAAAGTAAGTTTTTCAAATTACAAGAGTAATAAATTAGAGAATTAAAAACTTTAACTAATCTTAAAAAATTTACGTTATAGCTACCTTTTGTTATTTTTGGAAGTAATAGCATTTATCCTTATTAACAATTTATTAATAATTTCAGAGTTTGCCACTTTCTCAACTGGTCGATCCTTCTCGAATATCAAGGATCGAGTTTTTCCGCATGCAACTCCAATATCAGCGTGAGACGCCTCACCAGGACCATTCACAACACATCCCATAACAGCAATCTCGATAGAATGCTCTAAATCTTTAACCTTCTCCCATATTTCCCTCGAGAGTTTAAAAATATCTGCTTCGGCTCTTGCGCATGTAGGACAGCTAATAACTCTCACTCTATAATCCCTAAGTCCAAGAAATCTTAATATCTCCCGTCCAACTCTAACTTCCTCCTGTGGTTCTTCCGAAAGCGATACTCGAATAGTATCACCAATCCCTTTACTAAGGATCAATCCAAGTCCAAGAGTCGATGCTATAACTCCCTGTCGTCCAAAACCTGATTCAGTAATACCAATATGAAGTGGATACGGAAACTTCTTGGCATATAATAAATTTGCGTTCAGTGTTAAAATAGGCGAAGAAGACTTTAGAGAGACTATAATGTCCTCAAATCCAATTTCTTTGAATATCTCAATTTCTCTTTCGACAGCAAGAACCATCGCTTCAGGGGTTGGTTGTCCAAACTTTCTTAAAATTTTCTTCGGTAACGATCCTGCATTAACACCAATTCTAATAGGTACAGATCGATCTTTTGCCTCCATAGCAATTATTTTAACATTTTCTGGAGAACCAATATTACCCGGATTGATTCTGAGCTTTGCCACACCAGCCTCGAGAGATTTTAGTGCAAGTTTATAATCAAAATGAATATCAGCAATTATTGGTAATGGTGAATTTTTCACAATTTCTCTTAGTGCAAAAGCAGAATCCTCATCTGGAATCGATACTCGCATTAAGTCACCGCCCGATATTCGGACATTCTCACACTGCTGTAATACAGACTTAATATCAGTAGTTAGAACCTTGCTCATAGATTGAACAGAAATGTCGGAACCACCACCAATAACAACATCGCCTACTCTAATTTTATTAGTTGTATTCCTATTCCACAATTTATTATATCTCCAAAAAACGTTCAGCCGCATGTTGTGCAGTAGCCCCATCTCCTACAGCAGTGGAAACCTGTCGAAGAAATTTCGCTCTGACATCCCCGGCAGCAAAAAGTCCAGCTACATTTGTCCTCATTTCACAATCCGTAACAATAAATCCTCTTTCATCCCGTTCCAACATATTTTCTGGGATAAATTGTGTGTTTGGTTTCAATCCTACATATACAAAAATACCATCCACCTCAAGAATTTTCTTTTCACCAGAAACTCGAGATTTAAGTTCCAGTGCATTAATTACATCTATTCCAATAACTCTAACTGGAACATGAGACCAAATTAGTTTAATTTTCTCATTAGAAAATGCTCTCTCTTGCAATATTTTAGCCGCTCTAAGCTTGTCACGTCTGTGAATTAGAAAGACTTTTTTTGCAAAGCGAGTTAAAAATAAAGCCTCCTCGACAGCAGAATCGCCACCACCAATAACTGACACTACTTTATCCTTATAAAGAGCACCGTCACATGTTGCGCAAAAAGAAATTCCCTTGCCTATAAATTCCTTTTCGTTTTCTGCACCCATCAATTTGGGGGACGCGCCTGAAGAAATAATAACTGCCTTAGCAGAAGTTTTCGTTGTGGAAGTTTCCATTTCTATAGTAAATAAATTATTTTCTTTGCTAAGCTTCACAACTTCAGCGTTAAAAATAGAAAGTCCAAAATTCTCAGCCTGACTTTTAAACGATTGCATCAATTCAAAACCTCCAATAGGCTGCTCAAATCCTGGATAATTCTCAATGTTCTCAGTGTTAATAATCTGTCCACCTGGGATTGGGTTTTTCTCTATAATAACGGAATTAATTCTTGCCCGAGCTGCATAGATTCCAGCAGTAAGACCTGCCGGACCTGCACCGATTATAACAATATCATAGTTATCCTTTAATGAGTTACTTGCATCTGTTACAATCCCAATTGTTGGCATTCTCACCACCTTATATTCTATTAAATAAGATCATACTCAAATTTTTCGATTGAAAACATGCTTTTGAATAAGAATTAAGTATTTGTTGGATAGCATTCCTTCAAACAAAATCCTCTTCATGCGCTTAAGATGATTCAATTAATGCTATCGCTTTTTTTTATCGGACAAAGCAGCAATGCCGGGAAGGTCCAAATTTTTCATAAATTCTAATGAAGCACCGCCACCAGTAGATACATGAGTCATTTGACCATCAAGTTTAAATTTATGTACTGCAGCTGCCGAATCACCGCCACCTATAATCGCTATACCTCCATTATTTTTCACTTCAGTCATCGCTGAAAGGATAGCTCTTGTGCCCTCAGAAAACTTATCTATTTCAAAAACCCCAAGAGGTCCATTAATAAAAACTGTTTTTGCTTTACTAATCTCATCCAT
Organism: bacterium; assembly: GCA_030613005.1. GTDB lineage: Bacteria > UBP14 > UBA6098 > B30-G16 > B30-G16 > JAUWMV01. The sequence continues at coordinate 71,991 of JAUWMV010000004.1, forward strand.
ATAAAGCTGAATAGTCGCTTGCCCTATATCTACACCAATCCAGTCTGGTGGCATATGATCGTATCCAACTGTTTTAACTTGTGAATCCTGATTTATTTCCTTTGCAACCATAATATCCACAGGTAAAAGCATTCTTCCCTTGAGTTTCTCCGACATCTCAAATATATCAATAGCAACATTAAAACTATCGGGTTCAAATACCGATTTTCCAATTTCCATACCCCACGACGCAAAAAAAGTGAAAGTCATCCCACCGCCTATAAGCAATCGGTCGACTCTTTGCAAAAGGTTCTTTAAAACTGTAATTTTGGAGGATACTTTTGAACCACCTACAATAGCCACAAAAGGAACTGGTGGACTATCGAATAAGATGCTTAGATTCTTTATCTCCTTAACAAGTTGATATCCAGCCACAGCAGGATTTAAAAACTTTGGAACACCAACAATTGAAGCATGGTGTCTATGACATGCTGAGAATGCATCGTTGACAAAAACTTCCCCGTTTTTTGATAATTCCCTTGCGAATTTGGGATCATTATCCATTTCCTCTTTGTGAAAGCGGACATTCTCAAGAAAAACAATCTGGCCTTTTTTCATATTTCTTGTATATTTCAAAGTTTCTGGACCCACACAATCGGGCAGGAAATCCACTTTTTGATTTAATAATTCAGAAAGTCTCTTCGCAACTGGTTTAAGAGAATATTCGGGAACAACTTTACCGTTGGGTCTTCTTAGGTTAGAGATTATAACAATGGAATTATTATTCTTTAGCAATTTCTTAATTGTAGGAAGAGTAAAACTAATACGCATGTCATCGGTTATTACACCATTTTCCATAGGTACATTGAAGTCGACACGCAAAAGAACTCGTTTGTTTTCAATCTTCAAATCCTTAATTGTCATTTTATGCATTTCAATGCCTCCAGGCTCGAGCAACGCTGATTCAAACTAAAATTCCTCATTTTTAAAATATCTCCCTTTAAATTAATTAGGAAAAATATTCAACTCTTTTCTCATATTTAAAATTCCTAAACTTTTTCTTAATCCAAACGATAAGAGTAAACACGAAATTATAATATGAAAAGAAATTACATGAAAATATCCGTCAATTTCTACTTCGCAAATAATTTTTTTCTATATCATTATTTGGAGCATATCTACCATTCTATTTGAAAAACCGTATTCATTATCATACCAAGTTAGAATCTTAATCATATTGCTTTTTTTACCCATAACCATTGTAGCAAGAGAATCGAAGATGGAAGAATGAGAATTACCAACTATATCAATGGAAACAATAGGATCTTCTATATATTGAATTATTCCCTTCATCGAATTCTGAGATGCCTTTTTAAAAACATCGTTAATTTCATCAACTGTCACTTCTTTGCTAAGGTTAGCAACTAAATCGATCACAGAACCGTCAGGGGTGGGAACACGAATAGCCATTCCATCAAATCTCCCTTTAAGCTCTGGAATTACAAGAGAAATTGCCTTAGCTGCTCCTGTAGTCGTTGGAATAATTGACATTCCAGCAGCTCTTGCTCTTCTGAGGTCTTTATGAGGAAGATCCAGTATTTTTTGATCGTTTGTGTATGCATGTATAGTTGTCATGAAAGCTTTCTCAATACCGAAATTATCCCACAATATTTTTGTTACAGGAGCAAGTCCATTTGTAGTGCATGAACCGATAGAAATAATATTGTGCTTTTCGGGATCATAATCCTTTTCGTTAACACCGATAACAAATGTCCCGTCGGGATCGATCGCGGGTGCAGATATTAGAACTTTTTTCGCACCAGCATCAAGATGCAATGCTGCTTTCATACGTTGTCTAAAAAGACCCGTAGATTCCACAACGATATCTACATCAAATTTTTTCCACGGAAGAAGAGCAGGATTTCTCTCGGCAAAAACGGGAATCTCCCTACTATCAATAATAATCGAGTTGTCAGAATATTCAATCCCATGATTCCAAATCCCGTGCACAGAATCATACTTTAATAAATATGCCAAAGTTTTGGGAGTAGTAATATCGTTAATAGTAACGAACTCAAGTTGAGGATTATCCCAGCCTATTCTGAAAACCATTCTTCCAATTCTACCAAAACCATTAATAGCAATTCTTGTTGCCACTTTATCCTCCATTTATTTTTAAAATTCTTAATTAGAGAAAGTAACTTTTTAAAACACAATCAATAATAGTTTATGGCTAATAAAAAAATACAAGCTAAAATTTGGGTCAATTTCGAATAATTAAATAAAGTAAGACATTTCAATTTTACACGTCAAGAACAAAAATATAACACCTGTTATGAAACATCCTAAATATTTCATTTCCATTGACATCGGAGTTTAAAACTATTTTTTGTTTAAGGTTTTATTCTTTTAAATAAAAATATTTGACAAAACAACTGTTTGAATTATAATTCGTACTGCAAATAAGTTAAAGGAGGAAAATTTGGCTGTAAGTATCAGATTCAGAAGAGAAGGCAGAAAACACAGAGCGTTCTTTAGAATGGTAGCTGCTGATTCACGTTCACCCCGAGATGGAAAATTTTTAGAAATCTTAGGATACTATGATCCACTACCTACACCTGAAGTTGTCAGTTGTAAGAAGGATAGATTAATTTACTGGTTATCAAAAGGAGCCAAACCTACGCAAAGTGTTAAATCTATACTATCTAGAAAGGGAATTTGGAAAGAAATAGTAGATGAAATTAATATATCAAAGAAAAAGGAATCAGCTGTTGTTTCGGCGGCTCAATCGGAGTCGGAATCACTTAATGAATAAGGAGGTTGATCATGACAAATCTCAAGGAATTCGTGGAAATTATCGCCAAAGCACTTGTAGATAATCCATCACTTGTGGAGGTTCGAGAGATCTCAGGCGAGAGAACCACTGTATTTGAGCTTAGAGTGGGAGAAGGTGATCTAGGAAAGGTCATTGGTAAGGGGGGTCAAACTGCCCGAGCCATTCGAACATTACTAAACGCCATAGCTGCTAAACAGGGGAAACGTTCTGTACTTGAAATTATTGAGCCTAATCCTACTCCTTAATTCTCCTTTAATATCGAAACAAAGGGCGGTTTCATCCGCCCTTTTAACCTTTTTTACAAATCAAGAATTCATAATCAATTAAACATCCCATCCGTTTGCTCGACAATTCCTAAGAAAGTATGATGTCGATTTGCAATTAACCAAAACATTAGCAATATCTTTACCACCACAGGATAAAACCCATTGTGCGCGACTTTTTCTTTTATAATTGATATCCAACCTAAGATTGGGAATGTTTCTAAGTCCGATTTTTATTAATTTAAATCTTTTAGTCAATTCATCATGCGGCATCATCGGACAATTCTGCAATAGCGTGTTCCTCTTGGGAACAAACGCGTTAACAGAAATTGTAAATTTCTTTTTTGGAAGTGATTTTGTTACAAAAGTAATTTCTTCAATAGTTTCTTGGACATCTTCGAGACTTTCACTTGGCAATCCTATTATATAGTAAAGTTTAATAGTCGATGCAGGAAGCTGCGAAGAAACTTTTATTATATCTTCTGGAGTAATAATTTTCCCTAATTCGGCTTTTAGTCTTTGCGCACCAGTTTCCGGTGCAAAAGTTATCGTTCTGTGTTTTGAAAGCTTCAATACATTTAAACACTGTGAATTCAATCTATCGATTCGAATGGATGAAGTGTAAATTTCCGAATCGCTGAGATATTCAAACAATTTCGTCAGTTGTGGATAATCCGCGATAGCAGAGCCGATCAATCCTATACGTTTTGGAAATTTTTCCCATCGATGGAGCTGCTTTAAAACCGAATCTGCGGAATAATTATAGAAAGGATTAAATGTCACTGGAGTCGCACAAAATGGGCAATTTGATGCACAACCTCGTTGGATCTGTACTAAAACTATATTTGGGAACGATGCAAAACTTGACAATATTGTTGTGACAGGTGGGATATTAACATTAGATAATGCTTTTTCAGGAGGTTTATCCTGTAATTCGGGAACCCAGAGTCCGGGAATGAGAGAAAGCTCTTTAAGAATTATGGATTTATCAGTAAAACCGGGTGGATTACTACTGAGAACTCCAATGATATTTTCAATACAATCCCCTCCCTCACCAATAAAAATTGCATCCGCAATCAACGATATCGGATATGGATTAATAGATGGTGCAGCACCACCTGCAATAACAATCCGATCTCTATGACGATGCTTTCTATTAGGTGCAATCCCATAGTATTTAAACATTTTAAGCATATTGAAATAGTCCAATTCATACGATAACGAAACCATTATTAATTGGAATGAACTTAGCGGTTTTTTCTCTTCAAGCGAGCCGCTCTTAAGGTTTGCGAAAAAACGTTGTGGATAAAAGATTTGGAAATTATGCATTTTCTCGAAAAGTGTTTGAAATCCGAGATTAGACATTGCAGCAGAATAATCAGATGGGAAAACCGCTGCACACCTAATCTTCCATCCTGTGCTTTTATATGACAAAAGTGAAATTTCGGATTGAAGGAGTTCTTTAGGAGTTCTGGGTTTCATAGCTCAATCCCTATTATACCATACAATAAGAATCCCTGCTGTGAAAAATATTATATCTCCAGAAAAAGCGCCTAACCACGGAGAAAGTCTCCCATTATAACCCATTGCTTGCCCTGCTCTTAATGCCGCTAAATAAATAAATGCGATAAAAAAACTCTGTCCAAAACCAACAAGATAATTTGTACGTCGCAGTTTTAGTGAAAGTGATAAACCCCATAGCAAAATTATAAAATTCACGAACGGATATGAAATTTTCATCCATAGGTCTGTCTTCTCCCTAATAGGCTTCATACCTGACCTCTCTATCTTTGATATTAATTTCCTAAGCTGAATGAATCCTAATTCGTCAGGTCTAGGTATTTTTCGTGCGAAATCCTGGGGTGTATCTTTAATATCGATCTCATAGCTGTCCAACCGCTGAATTTTCTCACCCAACTCATTGAAATTCCGAATTATACAATTTTCAACAATCCATCTTTCGGCAGACCATTTCATCTTTTTTGTATCTAAACGCATCTTAAGATTATCGTCTTCAAACCTTAGCATAATCACATCAAAACCAATTCCTCTATGGGAATCAAAACTTCGAAAATAAAAGACTGAACCATTATCCGAAATGTAGTATAAATCATTAATTATTCTTCGACTACCTCTTCTACGATATATCTTCTCTTGCTTAATATTATCTCTCTTACTGTTTGATATGGGTAACACGAACTCACCGATTAAGAATGCTGCAACACTAATTATAAGTCCAAGAACGTAAATTGTTCTGCCAATCCTTATAGATGGAATGCCCGAGGATTTCAGAGCGACAATTTCAAGGCTTTTTGACATACTCGATGCTAAAAAACTTGCACCTAGCAACGTAGCGACAGGAAAAACTAAAACAATAATGTACGGCAAATAATAAATGTAAAACCACACAACATCGGATGCATTAGCTTTCCTGTCAACATACCTATCAAGGTTTTCTACAATATCTACAATAAGAAATACCAATACAAATGCAGCCAGAGCAACAAAAAAATACATGAAAAATCTTCTAATTAAGTACCAATCCAATACTTTCATGAATATACTTCAATCCTTAATTTTTATTAATGTGAAACAAAATATTACCTCAAAATACAATCCTAACCAAAAAAGGGGGTATTCCCCCCTTTAATTCCAAAGCTTTCTTAGAAAAAAACGATATTAATTCTTTCACTTCTCAAATCGATAATTTATAAAACAGAATTAGAAAAGAAACAATTTGAAATTATTCTTTCTCAGCCTGAGAGTTTTCTTCACGAGTTTTTTCTTTTACATCGTCCTTTTCTTCAACTTCTTCTTCAGCTTCTTTTCCAACCTTTTCCTTATATTTATCCGGTTCTAAATTTTCTGCGTCCTTTGTATTATCAGAAGGTTTAACAGATTCCTTAGCTTCAGTATATTCATCAGATTTAGTAACAGCACTTTCTTTTATTGTAAATACTTCTTTTTCATCTTCAATAACGGCTTTTTCAGGCTTTTTAATCTCTTCATCTATCTTAACTTCAACCTTCTCTTCAACCTTCTTCTTTCCGTCCTCCTCAACAGTAACCTTAATCTCTTCAACAACTTTCTGTTCAGTAACTTCCTCGACTTCCTCTTTAATCTCTTCTTGAATAGCTTCCTCGAGTTTTTCCTTTACAACCGTCTCGGCTTCTTCATCACGAATTTCTTGCTTAATATCTTCCGTAGCCTCGAGTTCCTGTACTGTAAGTTCTTCTTCCATAACGATCTCTTCCTCAATGGGTTCTTTCGAAACTCTCTTAGTCGGCTTTTTACGTTTAGAAACTTCTATAACATCGTGTTCAATTTTACCTTTAGTACGTTTTTTACGTTTCTTCCCCTCAATCTCTTCAACTAGAAGCTGTAACAAAACAATTTTAGCTCCATCCCCTTTGCGCCATCCAATGTTGTAAACTGCTGTGTAACCACCTGGGGATCTGTTTGAGAAATCATCCTGTCCAAGCTTAATAACTTTATGCGCAACATCACGATTCTTGATATAAGAAATTATTCTTCTCTTATCCGCCAGTGTTCCTGAAATAGAATATGTAATCAATCTATCTGCAACTTTACGAGCTGCTTTTGCTTTTGCTACAGTGGTTTGCACAGAATATTTTTCAAAAAGTGATGTAACAATGTTTCTAAGCATCGCTTTTCTGTGATCCGCTGGACGTGAAAGTTTGTCAATTCTTTTTCTGTGTCGCATTTTAATACTCCGCTATTTTGTTTGCGTTATCGATTCCTTTTCTTCAGTCAGACTTCTAAGGTCCTCAAGTTCTTCATCAGTTAAATAGTTATTAGGATCCATTCCGAATTGCAATCCCAGCTTACCGAGGACAGATTGCAGCTCCTGCAGAGACTTCCGACCGAAATTCCTGAATTTGAGCATTTCCTGCTCAGTTCTAAGAACTAGATCAGCTAAAAACCTAATATTAGCATTCCTCAAACAATTACTAGCTCTTACAGAAAGCTCTAATTCCTCTACATGCAATTTTAGCAAGGCTCTAATTTTTCTAGTTTCATCATCGATTGATTCCTCTTCAATTTTCTCATACTTAACTTCAGGATGCAAGAACAATGTAATATGATCAATAAGAAGGTTTGCTGACATTGCTAACGTTTCCCTGGGAGTAATACTACCATCGGTATTTATTTCAATAATCAATTTATCGTAGTCGGTTTTCTGACCTACACGTGAGGGCTGAACTGAAAAATTCACTTTTTTAATTGGAGTATATATTGCATCTATGCTAATAGTACCTATGGGTGCTTCAGAGTCCTTATGTTCCTCAGCAACTGAGAAACCCTTACCAACACCGAGATTCATATCAATAACAATCTTACGTTTTTGTGTTATATTGCAAATAAGATGGCCCTTATTCAAAATTTCAACTTCAGCGGGTGTTTCAATATCTGATGCCAATACCTGTCCTTGTTTTTCAACATCCAGTCGAACAGGTTTTGGAAAATCACCTTTCACTTTAAATCTCACGCCTTTAAGATTTAGAATTATCTCCGGAACATCTTCATAAATACCATCCAAGGAAGAGAATTCATGGAGAATACCATCGATCTTAATAGACTCAATGGCAACTCCCTGCATGGACGATAAAATAACTCTTCTCAGAGAGTTTCCTAATGTAATGCCATATCCTTTTTCCATAGGTTCAACAATAAACCTACCAAATGTAGGACTATCCTTTGTTTGAGGGTCCTCAACAAGCTCTTCGGGCATTTGCATTGCTTTCCATTTCATAAATATATGCTCCTCGCGTTCTTATAAATTCCCTCTCACACAATGAATTCCACAAATGGGATTATCGAGAGTAGAACTCTACAATAAGACTTTCATTGAATGTAACCGGTATTTCCTCACGAACCGGTATAGATAATAACCGACCCTCGAGGTGAGCTTTGTCCAATTGAAGCCAGGGAAGGTCTTGAATTCTACCTCGTTTTTTTAGCATTTCATGAATTATGTCAAGTTGTCTACTTTTCTCTCTAACAGAAACAACATCACCTGGTTTAATTAAATAACTTGGAATATCAACCTTTCTTTGGTTAACCATATAATGCCCATGTCTGACAAGTTGCCTCGAAGCTCTTCTTGATGGTGAAAATCCAAGTCTATATACAATGTTATCTAATCTTCGCTCAAGAAGTTGAAGCAAATTTTCACCGGTTTTGCCGGGTGTTCTTAATGCCTTTTTATAATATAAACGGAACTTTTTTTCTAAAATACCATAATATGTTCTAATCTTTTGTTTTTCCCGGAGTCTGATACCATAATCCTTTACTTTACGCCTTGCAGGTTGTCCAAACTTACCTCTTTGACCAGGAAGATTTGGTCTTTTATTAAATGCACACTTGTCAGAAAAACAACGATCACCTTTAAGGAACAGTTTTAATCCTTCTCTTCTACATAACCTACATACTGGTCCAATATACCTTCCCATAGCTTAATACTCCTCAATTTCGAATGATAGACTCCAGTTTTAATTTTAATTAACAAAATTTCAATTATTAATAATCAAAATTTCAATATCTAATTATTCATTTAAATACACAATAAGTTTTATCTCACAATTCTATACACGACGTTTTTTACGAGGTTTGCATCCCGCAAATGGAGTAGGTGTAATATCTCTAATTCTCGAAAGATGAATACCACCTGTAGTAAGTGATCTAACTGCCGCTTCACGTCCAGGACCGGGACCCTTGATCCAAACCTCAACTCTTCTCATACCAGCATCATAGGCTTCCTGAGCAGCGGCTCTCGACGCCAGTTGTGCTGCATAAGGTGTGGATTTCTTTGTTCCTTTAAATCCTATTTTTCCACCTGAAGACCAAGCAATAACATTACCCTTTTCATCGCTAAAAGTAATGATAGTATTATTGAAAGTAGAATGAATATGCACTATACCGTATTCCGATGTAACTTTTTTGACTTTTCTTGCAATCCTTCGTTTTGCCAATTAACTGTCCTCCTTACTTTTTCCTTCCACCAATTCTAGGTCGCGCACCTTTACGAGTTCTGGCGTTATCTCTGGTTCTCTGACCTCTGACGGGCATACCAGATTTATGTCTAATACCTCTCCAGCATTTAATCTCGATAAGACGTTTAATACTACCAGCTACTTCTGCTCTAAGAGCACCCTCAACTTTGTAGTTCTCATCTATATACAGTCTAATACGAGCAACCTGTTCATCTTCAAGGTCATGAACGCGGATCGACGGGTCAATCCTCGTGCCGATGAGAGTAGACCGTGATCGATTCCAGCCAATTCCATAGATATAAGTCAATGCAACATCAATCCTTTTATTTCTTGGTAAATCAACTCCTGCAATACGCGCCATTATTCTCCCCTCAAAAAACTAACCCTGACGTTGTTTATGCCTAGGATTCGTACAAATAACCATAACGACACCATGGCGTTTAATAATTCGACATTTATTGCACATTTTCTTTACTGATGTTCTGACTTTCATTGTATCCTCTAAAACATAATTATAATCATACATCTATTATTGTATTAAAAAAGTTTGATAAACAACGCTTATCAAACAGTTCAAAAGTAAGAACTGTAACCTCTAAAATAAATACTAGACGACTATTTATAACGATATATAATTCTTCCCTTTGTTAAATCGTAAGGTGTCAATTCTATGGTTACTCTGTCACCAGGAAGAATCCGAATATAATTCTTTCGCATTCTACCCGAAATATAAGCCATAACTATATGTCCATTGTCAAGCCTAACCATAAAAGAAGTATTAGGTAAGGCCTTTTCCACAACTCCTTCTACTTTTATTGTATCTTTCTTCTTTGGCATAATTTTAAAAGCAAGAATATAGTTAAATTAAAATCAATATCAAGAATAAAATGACCTTATTCAAAAAAAACGAGAAATAAATATTAAAACTCAATAAAATCATACTTCGGGAGGAATATATGCTTCAGAACCATCATCCAATACAGTTAACAAAACAGTCTTATCGTGCTCGATGAGAATTGAATGTTCAAAATGTGCGGATAGAGAATTGTCAACAGACTTAACTGTCCAGCAGTCATCCTTAGAAATACTTACTTTCCACCCACCCATACAAACCATAGGTTCAATAGCAATAATCATGCCTTCCCGTAAAGTAGCATCGTAATTTTTGTCTACAAAATTAGGTACTTGCGGGTCCTCATGAAGTTTTATTCCTACTCCATGACCCACTAAATCTCTAACGACGTTATACTTAAAAGACTCCACATGTGTTTGAATAGCTCTAGAAATATCCGAAACTTTTCCGCCATTTATTGCGGCTTTTATTCCCAAATGTAAAGAGTCATATGTAACTTTTGCAAGTTTCCGAGTTTCCATTTCTGCTCCTTCGATTACATACGTAGTAGCACCATCACCAATATATCCTTTAAAATTTACACCAACATCAACGCTAACTAAATCGCCACACTTGATTCTCCGGTTTCCAGGAATTCCATGAACAATCTCTTGGTTAATCGATATGCAAATATAACCGGGGTAAGCTGGCATTCCTTTGCTTTGTCTATAACCATAAAATGCGGAAGTAGCACCGAACTTCTTGAAAACTTCAATAGCCTTGGCTTCCAAGTCCGAAGTCCTAACTTCTGGTTTAGCTATAAATGACATTTCACGAATCGCTTCAGCGACGATTCTCCCTGCCTGCCTTATGTATTCTATCTGTTTCTGTGTTTTTATAAGAATCATATGTTTTCTTATCAATAATATTTATTTCGAATAATGAATTAAGAATTTTTTCCCAACACTTTTTAATTGTGCCAGTCGAATCTACTCGAATGTATGGAATAGATTTAGCTATATAAAAGTCTAAAATCGGTTTCGATTGTTCTTTGTAAACTTTTAGTCTTCTTCTAATAACATTTGGATTATCATCTTCCCTTTGAATTAATGGAGTATCATCGAAATCGCACCTCATATTTTTTTTTGGTGGTGCGGTCATCATATTATAAGCTCTTCCGCAATAAGGACAAACCCATCTGCTACTCAGACGATCAGTAATAGTTTTATCATTAGAGAAAATATCAAGAACCAGATCGATTACAAGATCGCGTTGTTTAAGAATTTCCAGTAATTTTTCCGCCTGATTAATTGTTCTTGGGAAACCGTCAAAAATAACACCTCCTTCGCCCTCCTCAGAGTCGATAATATTAGAAACGATTTCAATAATCAAATTATCCGGGACGAGCTCGCCTGTTTTAATATAATTTTCAATTTTCCTACCAAGTTTAGTATCGCATTTGGCTTCATTTCTTAAAATATCACCAAGAGATAGAACAGGAATTTTAAATAATGCAGTCAACGTTGGGGAATACGTGCCTTTACCTGCACCGGGTGGTCCTAATAACACCAAATACATTAAATTACCCCGATTTTCTATTTCTAATTAACCGAATTCTCAGTTTTCAATTATTGATTAATACATGAGAATTCCCAACATGCTTATTGAATAAACTCAGATATGATTATTAAATGCAATCCAAAAGAAAAAAATCATTCCATTAATTAGAAGTAATTTATTACGATCATATTGCTGATTGAATTAACGTCTCCCTCTAATTTTCCCTGATTTCATAAAGCCATCATAATGTCTCATAAGAAGATGGGTCTCAATTTGCTGAAGCGTATCTATCACAACACCTACAATAATTAACAAACTAGTACCCCCAAACCAGAATGAAAACCCGGTTTTACTTACAATCATCATAGGTAAAATTGCTATAAGAGCTAAGCCCATCGAACCGGGTAAAGTTATTCTTGTTAAAACCTTATCGATGTAACTGCTTGTTTGCGGTCCCGGTCGTTTCCCCGGGATAAATCCGCCGTATTTTTTCAGATTATCTGCCACATCAACAGGATTAAAAATTACTGCTGTATAGAAATAAGCAAAAAATACGATTAATACGCCGTAGGTAATAATATAAACTGGACTTGAGATAGTAAAAGCACTCCCTAAAATTGTAGTAATAGCACCTTCAGGGAGAACTTTTGCCAATGTTTGTGGCAAAAACATCACCGCTTGAGCGAAAATAATTGGTATAACACCGGCAGCGTTCATTTTAATAGGCAAATGTGCGGTTTGACCGCCGTAAACCTTTCTGCCAACAACTCTCCGTGCATATTGAACAGGAATCTTCCGTGATGCTTGAGTTAGCAATATTGCAACACTCACAAAAAACACAATCACTGCCAAAATAATTATCTCTGCAAAAATACTTCTTCCCCCACCTGCACCGTAAGCTAATATATTCCTTATTTCTATAATAATCGAACTGGGAAGTCTTGCTACAATACCCACCAGAATAAGAATCGACATACCGTTGCCGATACCCTTTTCAGTGATTAATTCACCAAGCCACATAATTATTGCTGCTCCGGTTACTAATCCAATAACTCCAAGAATAATGAAAGAGAAATGTGGTAGCAAAATTGCTGCAGAAAAATTCTTTGTCAGATAGATAAGTATACCCCATCCTTGTGCTGTGGCAATAATTAATGCACCGTATCTGGTATACTGATTAATCTTACGTCTGCCTTCTTCGCCCATTTTTTGAAGCTGTTGGAAATACGGAATGACCGCTCCTAAAAGCTGCAAAATAATAGAAGCGGTAATATACGGCATAATACCTGTCGCAAAAATAGCCGCTCTTCTTAGAGCACCACCTACAAAAAGGTCGTATAAACTTAAAAGACCACCACCCCCAACTCCCTGTAATCCCTTAAGAGTTTGCAAACTAATACCGGGTAATGGAATGTGACCGCCGAGACGGTAAAGAATAACAAAAGCCATCGTAAATAAAATTTTTCTTCTTAAATCAGGTATCTTCCAAATATTACCGAGAGTCTCGAACAAGCGTCTCATTCTATCTCCTCAAAATTTCCGCCTGCTGCTTTAATTTTTTCAATAGCACTCACAGATGCCTTGTGAATTTTGACCGAGAGTTGAATTCTTATCTCACCATCACCCAGAAGTTTAATCCGACCATGTTTCCTAATAATTCTCTTTTCCATAAGAAGTTCGGGTGTAATTTCGTCACCCTCATTAAACCTTGCTAAGTCTCGAATATTAAGAATATTGTATATTTTCTTGAATGGATAATTAGAAAATCCTTTTTTGGGAAGCCTTCTTGAAAGAGGCATTTGTCCACCTTCAAACCATGGATATTTTTTGGCACCACTTCTTGAAAGGGATCCCTTATGCCCTCGACCGGAGGTTTTTCCTCGACCCGAACTTTCCCCTCTGCCAACTCGCTTCCTTCTCTTCGTTGAGCCATATGGGGGTTTCAAATCACCTATACGAAGCATTTTATCCTCCAAAACAAATTTCTAATTAATAAAGATTCTATTATTAAATCGCTATCCTTGAACGCAATATTATCGCTTTCATTCCTCTTCACAAATTTCGTAATGAATTAAGTGTTTTACTTTTCTAATCATTCCCAAAATCTGTGGAGTGGCATTATGAATAACTGTTCTTCTAATCTTACCCAATCCAAGGGAATGAATAGTATCCTTCTGATCTTTTCTATAACCAATTGCGCTTTTAAATTGAGTAATTTTTACCTTTTTCAATTTTCTGTCCTCCTTATCGAGACCTTAGTCGTTCGACAGGAATTCCTCGTCTTTTAGCAACCATATTAAGGTCTTCGAGCATATCTAGAGCTTTTATAGTAGCATAAACTACATTAACTGCAGTTCTAGATCCCAAAACTTTGGTAATAGCGTCCTGAACACCAAGTGCCTCAAGAATAGCTCGCACACCACCGCCTGCAATAACACCAGTTCCGGGAGCAGCTGGCTTAATCATTATCCTTGTTGCTTCATAACGAGCTTCAACAGGATGTGGAATTGTTCTTCCACCATCCGAAACTGGATAAGATTTCATGTTTATTCTTGCAATCTCATTACCCTTGCGGATGGCCTCTGCAACTTCACGAGCTTTTCCCAGTCCTACTCCTACTCTTCCCTCTTTATCACCAACCGCAATAAGAGCAGTAAACCCCATGTTCTTTCCACCCTTAACCACCTTTGCTACTCTGTTAATGAAAATAACTCTTTCTTCGAAACCTTCATTAACATCATCTCTTCTTCTTCTATCCCTAGCCAATTATCACCTCTCTATACAATCAGAATTTAAGACCTGCTTCACGAGCCCCATCCGCCAATGCTTTCACTCTCCCAATAAATTTAAACCCATGCCTATCAAAAATAACTTTCTTAATATTGGTTTTTTTAGCACGTTCTGCAATAAGTCTACCAACAATTTTTGCTTGTTCGGTTTTGTTCTTATTTGAAATTTCCTCTTTAATCTCCGTGGATAAAGTGGATGCTGAAGTTATAGTTTTACCTGTGGTATCATTAGCTAACAAAGCATAAATATGTCGAGAAGTGCGTGTAACGCATAACCTAGGTCTATCTTCTGTGCCGGTTAACTTAGAACGCGTCCTAAAAGCTCTTCTTTTACGAGCTATTCTTCTTTTTTTTATTTGAGTTTCGCGCATTAATAATCCTCCACATATATCCCAAATCGGTTATATTCCTGCTTTTCCTACTTTAATATGGACACGTTCATCCGAGTATCTAATGCCTTTGCTTTTATAAACATCAGGTGGTTTAATAGACCTAATCTTTGCTGCAACCTGTCCTACCTGTTGTTTGTCTACTCCACTTACTTTAAGCTTTGCGGTAAGATATTGATTAGGTGTTCCGGGAGCAAAAACCTTGGTAGATATTGGTTCCACTTTAACATTAACACCCTCAGGTGGAACGAAATATATCTGATGAGAATAGCCAACGGATATTACGACAGCTCTTCCTCTCTGTTCTGCTTTATATCCTATGCCTATTATATCCAACGAAATTTCGAACTCTTCTAATACGCCTTTAATAATATTTGCTAGAAGACTTCTATAAAGACCATGTAACGCGTCAACTCGACGAGTTGAATTCATTTTTTCAAGAATAATTTCACCATCAATTAATTTTGTTGAAATTACTGGATCAACCCACTGTGATAGCTTTCCTTTTGGTCCTGTAATATGGATGAAATTGTTGGAATCAATTTTAACTTTAACACCTTTAGGAATACTAATAGGTTTTTTCCCAACCCGTGACATCTTAAACCTTCCTTAATTTCTAAATTATATTTTACATCAATTAAAAATAAAATTTCCTTTTCTCATTAGAAAAAATAATAAGCATTTATTATCCCAAGCTTTAATCACCATATATAACAGAGAACTTCTCCACCTACGTGTAATAATCGAGCTTGTCTATCAGTTAGAACACCCCTAGGTGTCGACAGAATTGCAGTACCCAAACCACCTCTAACAACAGGCAATGAGGAAAGCTTAGAGTAAATTCTTCTTCCAGGTTTAGAAATCCTTTTCATACCCTTGATAGCTGATTTTCCATCTTGAAACTTCATATATAGTTTAATTATCCTCATATCTCCCGATAAAGCGATAATTTTATACCCTCTAATATAACCTTCCTCGGTAAGAATACGGGAAACCTGGTGTTTCATCCTGCTTGAGGGCATAGAAACAGTATTCAATCCTCTCACAAACGCATTTCGGACTCTGGCTAACATATCACCTATGGGATCAATAATAACACCCATATTTCCTCCTATATCAACGGGGGAATATCATTTGGAATTATTCCCCTGTGAAATTTACAACTCATCGAGTAGTTTCAATTAAATTTTATCTCTCTTATAAACTTAACTAAATTATTCTCTTCATTTGTTTACTCATTATAAGAAATAACTCAAGATTACACTAAAAATGAAATTTTACCAGCTAGATTTTCTAACTCCGATAATTTCACCCATATTAGCGAGATCTCTTAAACATATTCTACATAGACCAAAATCTCTATAATAAGCTCTCGGTCTTCCACATCGCTCACATCGATTATGTTTTCTAGTCTTAAATTTGGGTTCTTTCTTTTGCTTTTCAATTTGAGCTTTTCTAGCCATAATCTCCTCTTAAATTTTTTTTAACAATTGCAAATATTCCAAATGCTAAATAAAGAAAAAAATCTATCTAACTTCACTTAATCCATCCTTTTAAACGGAAAGTCGAGAGCTCTGAGTAGTTCAATACCTTCCTCATCAGATCCCGCAGTTGTAACAAATGTAATATTCATTCCTCTAATTGCGTCAACTTTATCATATTCAATTTCCGGAAATACAATCTGCTCGTCAATGCCCATGTTATAGTTTCCACGACCATCAAATCCATCTGTGCTTAAACCTCTAAAATCCCTAATTCTTGGCATTGTATAATTAACGAGCCTATCAAAGAAGTCCCACATTCTATTTCCTCTAAGTGTAACCATAACCCCAATAGCCATACCTTCACGGACTTTGAAATTAGAGACTGACTTTTTTGCTTTGCAAATTTTAGGTTTTTGAGCTGTTATTATCCTTAAATCTCTAATTGCCGAATCAAGAACTTTAGGATTCCTCGAAGCTTCACCTACACCAATATTCACAACGATCTTCTCAAGAGAAGGAACCTGATTTATGTTAGAATAACCGATCTTTTCTTTCAATTTTGAGACTATTTCCTCACTATACTTTTTTTTATATCGAGGTATATATTTTTCTTCCTTATCAACCATTTTGCCTCCAATGATTCAACCTCAAGATATTTAAACCAGAATATACAAAATATTACAAACAGTAACCGAATTAATAACTGAATCTATAATATTTACAACAATCCGTGCATTATATATACTCAAAAATAGATACTGAACTACTTATCCACGATTTCATTACACTTCCTGCATATTCTGACTTTTGTTCCATCTTCAAGAAAGTGATGTCCAATTCGAGCAGGATAACCACAGCTTGGACAAATCAACATCAGATTTGAAATATGAATCGGTGCTTCCCTAGTCTGGATACCACCCTGTGGATTTGTCTGAGTAGCACGAGTGTGTCTTTTCATGAATTTTATACTCTCAACAATAACCTTTTGTACTCGAGGATACACTTTTAGAACTTTCCCTCGTTTACCTCGATCGTTGCCGGCTATTACTTCTACGATATCACCTTTTTTTATTTTTAAATGTATAGGTTTAAGTTTTTCTTTTCTCTTAGCCATATCACATCTCCCAATTCACCTAATATAGTTCAAGTAATCTTCAATATTTCCTTTAAAATTATCAAATATTTATATTAATTATTTATGTTTAAAACCAATTTCTATTATTTTTCAAGCTATAAAACCTCAGGTGCCAACGAAATAATCTTTGTATATTCGTGTTCTCTCAATTCTCTAGCTACTGGACCGAAAACTCGAGTACCCCTTGGTTCTCCATCCTCATTTACGATAACTGCAGCATTGTCGTCAAACTTAATATAACTTCCGTTTCTGCGACGAATGGGCTTTCTTGTTCTCACAATAACTGCCTGAACAATATCTCCTTTTTTTATCTGAGAATTAGGTATTGCTTCTCTCACAGATACAACAATAGTTTGACCGATAGTAGCATAATTCTTTTTCGAACCGTGAGTCAAACCAATACATCTAACTTTTTTTGCACCTGAGTTGTCAGCAACTTTTAATTTGGTATTTCTAAAAATCATTATTAACCTCCTGAGACATCTCACCCAGTCATATAGACGGAAACCAAAAGGTCATGGTGAATTCATTGGAGAATTACTCAGAACCGACAGCACGTTTCAAAATCTCTACAAGCTCCCACGATTTTGTTTTAGAAAAGAGTCTTGATTCAATTACTTTAACAATATCCCCAACCTTAGCTTTATTCTCGGAATCGTGAGCCTTAACTCTAGATCTACGCTTAACCACTTTTTTATATAAAGGGTGCGGAATTAACTTTATAAGTTCCACAGTAATTGTCTTATCCATCCTATCAGATATTACAATCCCCTCAAAAGTTCTTCGGTTGCCCATTATTCTCCCTATTTGAATGTAAAACAAAACCAAGAACAATCAAATGAAATTGGAAAATATATTAACAAAAACCCTTGTCAAGCAAATATTATTTAATTTTTTGGAATTAGTTGATGTTTTCCCATTTAGGAAATCAAAATGTAATTTATTAAATCGAATGTCAATAAAATGCATATAGTATTAAGGATTACCAACTGATTCGAAGGTTAACTTTGGCATTTATTGACACTTCAGACTTTGAATCGGTCTTTTTAAGTGAAATGCTAGTTTTCACATTTGAAAACCTATCAGAGATTATGGGTGCCAATGTCAGCTTCCAATAACCAATGCTTTGGTCATCCACATTAGAATCGTTTCTATCAAGCCTTAAACCGAACGACAACCAGTTATAGAAAGCGTAAATGAGTTCAGATTTCACCCAATATTGTTCTTTCTTATTACTCTCGGTATAATTATTCCACTTATAATAGAAATTCTCTCTGATATTAATCGAGCTTCCAATATCCCATCGATGAGCAATATAAACCTTATCCTTAGTATCTCCAGAAATGCCGAGACCTTCCCAATTCCGAGTGTATGATAATCGTAAATTGTCATTGTGATTGAACTTATAAATTCCTGATAAATAAATTTCACCACCGTTGCTGAGTGAATTTGGCATTGAAAAAAATGAAGTCACACAATTTATCGACAACTTCCTTATCGGTTTAAATTTCAGGTTAATATCTGTGCCTAATTCTCCTGCTTGATATGCTTTTAAATAGAAATCATTTTCTCTTGGATAATATTTTTCATATCCTCTATCGCAAAAACCATCAGAGTACAGAACAATAAAATCGGGATGATAAACCCAAAATTTCCAAGCGATATTGCCGGTTTTCTTTGAAGGAGTCAGAATCAAATTTCCACCCCAACTTCCATTATTTAAAACTGCTAATTCATATTGAAGCTTGTTTTTGAAAAAATGATTTATACCAAAAATCGATGCCCCATATTGCTCTATTTTTTCTGAATCCATATCGGCAGATGACAACTTCCCAAAATAAATGACAATCCCTTTTTGCTCTTTCTGAGAATGGTTCCATGACGCTGCAACTCCAGCCATACTTTGGGAAGTCTTATCATATTTGTTTGCTGAAATCGCAAGTTTTAATTTCCATTTACGATGCAAGTCCCAGGATGCAAAAAGACCATTTAATTCTCCATAAAAAGGTGATGCAAGATAAGATCTTGCAGAATTCGATCTCTCTAACGTTGAAAGCGAAATTTTCCTGCCTACAAGCAACCCATATCCTAAATGTGCATCATAGTTTCCGAGAACGATTTCAACATCATTAGTTCTATATCTAGCATTTCTATATGTAGTCTGTAATTCCAGATCAGCCTGCTGTTTGAACCGATAATCCATCGAAAAATCCGACCATCTAAGTTCCAGCCTTCCACTATGATATGGATCATTACTTAATGCAGGAGCTATAAAATTATATCTCGTGTAAATTCGGAAATTGCCGTTTATTCCCAGATCTCTTTTAGGAATTATATCTATAAATGGCGAAATTAGTTCAATATCATTGGGGAAAACATTTGCAACCTGTTTTGAATTTTTAAAAATAACCCCCTCGTTTCGTTTTTTCTTAAGAGGAGCTATATCATTAGAATTCACACCGGGAATGATAAGAAGCCTTTGTAAATTATCGTAATTAATATCTACCTTGGATTCGAAGAGAGAAACAAGATCAGTATATTGCTCATAGGTTAAATCTCCTACTTCGAATGAAGCGTATATATCATCTATAGAGGAGTAATAATTAACCGAAATATTTTGTGCAGATGCTAATTTTAGAAAAAGAACTAGCAAAAAAGCAAAATGGAAGTTAACTTTTTTTCTCATTGTCAAGTTTAGATTTTAACTCCAAAAGGTCATGCTCAAGAAGAGCAATTTTTTGGGCTATGGTTTTTATTTTCTCTGCTTGGTGCGTTACTACAATTGAAAAATAAAGAAATAAAACAACCCCAAAGAATGTAATTACAGGTATTAATACAGCAGGAGCATAATATATTCCTATCAACTGAGAGAAATTTTCGAGAAGATCACTCCACAATGAAAACACTACCAATAATAACGCAAAAAGTATCCATAAAATCGAAAATCGTTCTTTAAGTTTCTTTCGTCTCACCAACTCAAAAACAATACTAAAAAGCCCTATTGAGGCAATTAGAGAAATTATTTGAATTCTCTTCACTCTATTCTATCTCCTCTTAAAACATTCATTAATAATGCAAGAGTAACTTTAATCATATAAATCAATGGTTTTATCCCTGAAATTGAAGATTGACCTCCTAACCTTTCCCGCATTACAACTGGAACTTCAGTAAATGTAAATCCTGCTTTATAAATAAGAATAACAGCTTCTGGTTCAGGGAAATCATCAGGATAAACTTTCGAAATTAACTTTATTGAATCCTTTGAAAAAGCTCTAAATCCAGCAGTACAATCTGTAACCTTCTTTCCAGTGAGAATTTTAAAAAGGATTTCAAAATATTTTATTCCCAGCCTTCGCAAAAGTGACGATTGAAAACCTTCCTTTGTCAAAAACCTCGACCCTCCAATGACATCTGCAACATTATCTTGAATAAGTTCCAGCATTTTGGGTATGTATTTAGGATCATGTTGTCCATCACCATCTACTTGTATTGCAACATCATAATTATGCTCGAGTGCAAATTTAAAGCCACTTTGAACTGCAGAACCAATGCCCAAATTAAAAGGATGTCGAAGTACAAAAACCCCTGTTTCCTTAGCCTGATGATAAGTTTCATCACTCGAACCATCATCAATAACAACGATATCAGCGAAAGGCACATTGTGTGATATCTCATCGACAACTTTAATTATTGTTTCAGATTCATTATATGCTGGAACAATAACAAGAGTTTTCAAGTTTTCGATTTTTTTTTCATTATTAGGCATTTTTAGTCGTATAGATAAAAGAAATATGTGAAGCCATTTTTATATATTATATTTAACAGTCTTTAAAATCCCATGATTAATTGAAATAGTTGACTCGAATCCAGATTCCCTTAATCGTATTCTATTTCCTACCGATTCTTTAACATCTCCTGCTCTTGGCAGCTCAAATTCGATGGGAACTTCAATGCCAGCTTCTGCCATAACGATTTTTGAAAGTTCCAATATACTAGTAGCTTTACCCAAAGCAAGATTAACTTTACCATCGAACCTTTTATATGCTAAATGTATTAATGCATCAGCTATGTCAGTTACATAAATAAAATCTCTTGTTTGAAGACCATCTCCATAAATCTTAATAGGTCTATTATTTAGAACTGCTCTAATAAAATTTGGTACAACAGCACCATATGATGTATTCTTCCTCTGACGAGGTCCATAACCATTAAACAATCGTATAATTGAAACGGTATAGTCAAAATAGTCAGCGAGAGAACAACAAAGATACTCTCCCGAGAGTTTGCTAATGGCATACGGACTTTTGGGATCGGTAAGAAAATCCTCCGCGATAGGCACAACTTTGGATTCACCGTAAACCGAGGCTGAGGACATGAATACAATATGTTCTACATTATTCTTTACAGAGACCATTAAAACATTTGATAACCCTTCAATATTTGTTCTTATTGTTTGGTCGGGTCTGGTAAATGACTCTGGCACCGAAACAAATGCAGCTAAGTGAAAAACGACATCACAGCCGGATATAGCAACGTTCAAATCCCTATTACTATTGATAGTACCAACAATTAATCTGGCGTCGTTATTAACATTCTCTTTTAATCCTGTCGACAAATCATCTAATACAACCGTTTCAATGTTATTCTTAATAAGCCTATCTACAAGATGACTACCTAAAAAACCTGCACCACCTGTTACTAGAACCTTTTTCACAGTTAACCTTTCTTGAAACTAAGCATTTATCAAATTAAGGGAAAAAAATTCCGTGAGTCAAGCTAATCGAAAATAATTATCGTTACTGTAATGTAATGTATAACTTTAAAGAATTTTTACGTTTACAACTTCTAAATGTGGGTTATTTTGGTTCGTAATATACACAGTTCGAAGGATGTTTTATTTAAAACTGGATTATTTATTGAATACCATGATTAATTTCGAATTAACAGATATTTATGCTGGATATAATAATGAAACAATTCTCTCGGGAATAAATCTCATTATCGAAGATGGGATCTTTGTGATTATGGGACCTTCAGGCTCGGGTAAATCTACTTTACTCAAGCTTTTGAATAGACTGATTAATCCTACTAGCGGGAGAATAAAATACAAAAACAAACCTATAACCGATTATCCTATTCGAGAACTTAGAAGAAAAGTTGGAATGGTTTTCCAGAAGCCAGTGCTTTTTGAGGGTACAGTTGATAAAAACATAAGGATAGCCAATAAAAACATAACAGATGATGAGAGCGAAGAGTTGTTAAAACAAGTAGCCTTAACAAATGATTATATAGATCGATCAGATCAACAGCTCTCCGTTGGCGAAGCTCAAAGAGTGTGTTTGGCTCGGACATTATCAACGAAACCAGAGGTGCTTCTGCTCGATGAACCAACATCGGCTTTGGATCCAACCTCAACAATGAAGATTGAAAGACTATTAGTTAATATATCAAATAAAATATCCATTGTATGGGTTACTCACCACGTAGAACAAGCATTAAGAATTGGTGGTCAGGTTGCAATGATCTTTAACGGAAAAATCCACTGGCAAGGAATAACCGATGAATTAATGCAATCTGAAGATCAAATTATTAAAAAATTTATATCGGGTGAATTAAAATAAGTCTTTCGATAAATTAAATACCATAATAATCTTACAAGGGATCTTGTATATTTTTTTATCAGAAATCAATATCAATTTAGCAGTTGAAGGTCTTCTAACTTCCAATAGGATATATTTCGTTCGGAGTGCAATGAATCCTTTCAAATCCCATATCAGGGACTTCATCGACAGGTCCCATAGCCATAATAACTAATTTTGAGGGCTCAAATAATCTGTTTGCCAGTTGCAAAATCTGTTCAGCATCTACTTTTAGGAATTTCTCTAATGTCTCGCTAATCTGGATATATCGCCCCAAGTGAACCTCAGTCTCGATCGCTCTATAAATAACTCTCCACATATTATCCATGGAAAGTAAAAACCTTCGTCGAATGAAGCTTTTCACTTCATTGAACTCATTATCTGAAACTAAGTTATTTCTAAGTTGTCTGAGTTCATCTAATACACATATGATAAGTTCATCAAGCTTCTTAGAAGATGTGACTGCATATATTGCCCAATAGCCATCTTGTAAATAATATTCACTGAATGATTGAATATTGTATGCAAGACCTTTTTTTTCTCTGATATTCTGGAAAAGCCGTCCCGAGGATCCTCGTCCTAAAATAGAATCAATTAATGCGAGAATGTATCGATGACTATCCTTGTATGGAAAAGTCCGAACACCTATGAAAACATGAACCATTTGAGAGTTATGATGAATTATCGTTACCTTTCCATCCGCTCCATTTTTTCTATCATATGTTTTAATGACCTTTCCAACTGGTACACCTGAAAATTTGTCTCTAACCAGATTAGACAAATTTTCAAAATTAACATCACCAGTTGCACCTACGATAATATTTGAGGAACAATAGTTCTTTCTCCAATAGTCTTTAAGGTCCTCTGTTATGATACTCGATACAGATTTTAAATTTCCCATTATAGGACATCCCAATGATGACTTCCCTAACATAAGCACAGGAAATAGATCCGCAGCCAAAGATTCAGGATTTTCTACCGATTCGTTCATCTCAGATATAACTACTTCCCTCTCAAGTTTTAAATCATGAAAATTAAGTCTCGGTTTTACAACTATTTGGGATAGAGTATCAAGAGCAACGGGAAAGTCCTCGCTCAGAACTGAGCAATTAAAACAAGTTTCCTGCCGAGCAGAATATGCATCGATATATCCACCTAATCTTTCAATAGTTGAAACTAACTCTTTGGCATCATACTTCTCAGTACCTTTAAAGACCATATGCTCCAAAAAATGCGAAATACCTGCTTTATCTGAGGGTTCATCGGCTGAACCAGACAATACCCATACACCTATGCTAACTGCTTTGCGTCCCGGAATTGTGGACGAGATAACTCTAAGCCCATTATCTAATATAATCTTATCAATCTGGAACCCGTTTTCTTTCATTAATCCTCACAACCTAATTTTGCAACCCTTACAATTCGAGTATCGTAAAATCTGAATTTGTGTAAATACATATTTGTGATGCGATAGCAAGAGATCGTTCGACAATTTGCCTTAGACTCATTTTTTTACCATATTCTAAAAGTGCTCTTGCTGCTGCCATAGCATACCCAGATCCTGCCCCTAAAGCTACAATTCCATCATCAGGTTCAAGAACATCGCCAGCACCAGTTATTATTAACGCTTTATCGGTATCTATAGCAGCAAGTTGAGCTTCTAAGCGTCGCAGAATCCTATCTGTTCGCCATTCCTTTGCAAGCTCAACCGATGCCCATAAAAGATCATGTCGTTCAGTAAGTTTTTCCTCAAACCTCGATAATAATGCCATACCATCAGCCGCTGCCCCCGCAAATCCAACAATAACTTTCCCGTTCGCCAAAAAACGTACTTTCTTGGATTTATGCTTTATAACCATATCACCCAAAGTTACTTGTCCATCTCCACCTATAACTGCTTTCCCATCTCGAACAATTCCAAGAATTGTTGTTGTATGTGATTTCATTTTACCTCCCTGCTGCTCAATAAAATATAAAATCGATACTCTGTAACAAAGTTTTTGTTTTAATACAACACAAATAAATTCTTCGGAAAAAAATGAGATTTGTCATATTATTTACTAAATAATCTCTGGGACATATGAATAATGAAATTTGTTTTAAGCTTAAGCTATAGGTTAATATTCTATATTATTTTCAATGCAAAACGCAACTACAAGAAAAGCAAAAAATTATAATTTTGATGAATAAAAAGGAAAATCCCTGATCCTAATTAAAAAAAAATAGAGTTATAAACGTTTATAATTGTATGAATAAAGGTTATACTTTACCCTTTCTTTCCAGTATTTGCTTTACTTTTTCCTTTAGTTTGGTTAGATCCCCGGATTTAATGAGATAGTCCTCGGCAAGCCATGTAAGAAAATCGTCCTTGTATTCGGCATATGCAGTATTAAGTAAAACCGCTAAATCTCTTTTTTTTACGATCATTTTCTCTAGAGCATCTATACCATGCATTCCTGGCATTCTAATGTCAAGAATTACGAGATCAATATCTTCGTTTTCAATAATTCCCAAAGCCTGTTCTGCATTCTCAGCTAATAGAACATTGTATCCCTCGTGCTCAAGCTCATCCTTATATAAAATTCGAATATTTTTCTCATCGTCAACAACTAATATATTAGCCATTTCTCCTCCTATCTTACGTATAACATAGGTTATTGTCAATTTGTGTCAAGCTAATAGTTTCCGCTCACTAAAGCAAAAATAATTCTTTGAAAACCTGTTTACACTTAATACTTTTAAAAAAAAGGAGATGCAATGCAAAACCGGAGTTTAATAGGTGGAAAAATTCAGATCGAATTGGACGAAAAAATAGCGGAGGGAATATACTCAAACCTTGTTATAATTGCTCATTCATCCTCAGAATTTATACTTGATTTTATTCGAACAGTTCCCGGAGCACCAAAAGCCAAAGTCCAATCAAGAATAATAATGACACCTATAAGTCTCAAAAATCTCAATAGAGCTCTTGAAAACAACATTAAAAAATTCGAAGAGAAATTCGGTGAGATTAAAATTTCTGATGAGAAATCAGATAAAACCATCGGTTTTTCAGTAGATTAATTTTTAAACTCATTCGTAATCTTGACAAAAGAAATTTCACTAATATCTTTAAGCAAATTGCAAGAATAGAAGTTCGGAGGATAACTATGTGTAACCGTGTGTTAATTACAACAATTATACTTGGGTTTCTTTTTGCTTTTGCTACACCCGAAGCACCACCAATAGAAAAGCCAAAACTAAACTGGACACCAATCGGCAAAGTCGAAAGCTTTGCAAAGAATGAAAACAAAATAGCGATGATTTACGTAACAAGTAAAGGCTGTGCTTGGTGTAGAAAATTCTATAAAAATACTTTAAATAATCCCGAAATTATTATCAAACTTAATGAAAAATTCAGATATGCCAAAGTAAATATATCCTCTCATGCAAAAGTCGAGTATCAAGGAAAAACCATAATAGAAAAAAGATTAGGTAAGATTTTTTTAGTTCGATCCACTCCGACAACACTCTTCTTTAACGACGACAATAAAGTTATCGCACGAATTCCCGGATATATGTCTGTCAAGGACTTCTCGAAAGTTCTAACTTATTTGGGCGATGACTGGTATAAGGACTTGAGTTACGAGGACTTTATTAATAGCGAAGAAAAGCTTAAGAGGGAGAATTAAAAGGCTTTACAAAGCATCCTATTAATACATATATTCTTAATTCTTAAGTTATGTAAAAAAACAGAAGAGAAACTCCTAATAAAAAAGAAGCTAATCTTCGAATTAGCACATAATATAGCATCCAACTAAATTAACAAGCCGTTTCTCCTAAGTCTCAAGTCAATTAACGAATAACTTTTGAAATTACTTGAAAAAATGCTTGCCAAGTTATGTGTAGGAGTTACCTTATGAAAGTGGTGATTTTTTTCGCCATTTAATATAAATCCAGATTTTTGTGAGGAGGATTAATATGGAAGATATTTTGGGAGTTTTAGAATATCAAATCGGTCGGCTTCTTGAAGCTGTCGTCAAACTAAAAAAAGAAAGAACCGAACTAATCGAAGAACGAGAAAGATCAAACGAAAGAGTAAACCAACTTCAATCAGAATACGATAATATAAGGCACGATTACGAGCAATTGCAGCAATCCTCAACTGGAACTGATGCAGCAAAGACAAGACTCGATTCACTCCTTCAAAGAATCAACGATGTTCTTGGCGAGAGCTAAGAACGTTTTTTATAAATAAAAAAAGGCTAGGAAACGCTTATGGCGGAATCGGAAAAAATAACGATTCCTGTTAAAGTTTTCAATTATGACCTCAAATTAGTAACCGATGAGCAACCAGAATATGCTAAACAAGTTGCTCAATATGTTGATTCTAAGATATTTGAGGTTACAGGCGGAGCAAGCACAAGCTCCCTTATTCGGGCAATTCTCCTCGCTGCGATAAATATTACCGATGAATTGTTCAAAGAGAGAAAAAGAATTGATCAGTTTTCAGAAAGAATTATAAATCAAACGAAAATCCTTAACAAAAAACTTTCTGAATTACAACCAGAAATGGAAGATTAGTTAAGTTTTTGCATACCTTATTTTTTTTCTCTTAAGGGAGCCACTCTTTTCACTCCTTTTTTAAGACGTTTCCTGCCACTGGAGGTCACAAAAATAATGGAAACAGGTATATTATTTGGAATAATATTCGCAATTGTTGGTGCGGTAATAGGATTCTTCATTTCAAAGGCTGCTACATCGAGGATTATTTCAGATGCAAAAAGTAAAGCCAAAGCCCTAAAAGAAGAAGTTGATAAAGAACTTGAGTTTAGAAAGAGCAAATTAGAGCTTGAGGTAGAAAGAGAACGAACTCGACAACGCTCAGATTTCGAGCGTATGACAAGAGCGAAAAGAGTGGAACTCGAACGTCTCGAAAAAAGGCTTCAAGACCAAAGGGAATCTATTGAAAGTCGCGCTGATCTTATGCGCAAACGTGAGAAAGAATGGATCGTTAAAGAAAGACAAATTCATATAAAAGAAAAGGCTATTAAGGAGAAAGAAAACCAGCTTACACGTTTAATCCGAAGAGAGAATGAAAAACTTGAAAGAATAGCAGGAATGACGCAGGAGGAAGCCAAGCGTATTCTTATGGAGAATTTAATTTCTGAAGCCAAAGCTGAAGCCTTACAAAAAATAAAGCAGATTAGAGATGAAGCAGAACACGAAGCAGAAAGACAGTCCAGGGAGATAATAATATCTTCAATTCAACGCTGTGCAGCTGAAACGACAGTTGAATCCACAGTCTCAGTTGTAACACTTCCCTCCGATGAGATTAAAGGGAGAATTATCGGTCGAGAGGGAAGGAATATCCGAGCATTCGAAACTGCTTCTGGTGTTGATGTTATTGTGGATGATACTCCTGAGGCAATTATTCTCTCCGGTTACGATCCAATTAGACGAGAGATTGCAAGAATTGCTATGGAAAAATTAATTATGGATGGCAGAATTCATCCTGCCAGAATCGAAGAGGTTTTAGCCAAAGCAGAAAAGGAGATTGAAAGTATTTTCAAGGAAACTGGTGAGCAAGTGTGTTTCGAACTTGGTGTACACGATCTTCAACCGGAATTAACTAATCTTATTGGTCGATTGAAATTCCGCACAAGTTACGGTCAAAATGTCCTTCAACATGCAAAAGAAGTCTCTTGGATTTCAGGTTATATTGCGAGTGAATTAGATTTGGACCCACGAATAGCCAGACGCTGCGGTTTGCTTCACGACATAGGCAAAGCAGTTGATCGAGGACAAGAAGGCACACACACTCAACTTGGTTACGAGATAGCTAAGAAATTCGGTGAAAAAGATCCAATTCTAAATTCTATATTAGCTCATCACGAGGATGTAGAAGTTACAACTCCATATACGATAATTATTCAAGCAGCAGATGCAATATCTGGAGCAAGACCTGGCGCAAGAAGAGAGACTATCGAGAACTATATTAAAAGACTTCAAAAACTTGAGGAATTAGCGGATTCTTTCCCAGGTGTTCAGAAGACATATGCAATCCAGGCAGGAAGAGAGATTCGAGTTATTGTTGAACCAATAAAAGTTTCGGATCAGGAGAGCGAAATACTCGCAGCTGAGATCTCTCAGAAAATTGAACTCGAAATGGAGTATCCAGGACAGATTAAGGTTACCGTAATCCGCGAGACTAGAGCAATTGATTACGCAAGATAGTATCATTCTTAGCTGAATTATATTTATTAACCTCACTCGATTGAAAACTTACAAAGTGCATTTAGAAAGGATACCATGAATTCAGTAGTTGCTTTGGTGTTAGGCGATATCTTCGGTAAATCTGGTAGAAGAGCTATTCACAATTATCTGCCGACGATAAAGGAAAAGCTCAAACCCGATATCATTATTGCTAATGCTGAGAATATTGCTGGAGGTTTTGGTATAACAGAAAACCTTGCAACAAAACTACTTCGATATGGAATCGATGTTATAACATTAGGAAATCATACGTGGAATAAAAGAGAAGAACTTCGCGATGCATTAGATAAATATGAGAACATACTCAGACCTGCCAACTATCCACCAAACAATCCAGGACATGGTTCAACGATTTTCACATTAGAATCCGGTGTTAAAATTGGTGTAATAAACCTTATGGGTCGAGTATTCATGCCATCGATCGACTGTCCCTTTAGGATCGGTTCAAACCATGTCGAAAGGTTGAAAGAAGAAACAGAAATAATTCTCATCGATTTTCACGCTGAAGCCACCTCTGAGAAGGTTGCGGCAGGCTATTTTTTTGATGGCAAGGCCTCAGCAGTATTTGGAACACATACTCATGTTCAAACGGTGGACAACAAAATACTTAAAGGAGGAGCAGCATATATAACCGATCTTGGCATGACAGGACCACACGATTCAGTAATTGGAATAAAACCGCATCTTGCAATCGAGCATCTTATAATGGGAGTTCAAGTAAGATTTGAACCGTCTGATCAAGGTACAAGAATACAAGGAGCGATAATTAAAATTGACTCAGAAACCGGTAAAGCAATAAGTATAGATAGAATAGATATGCCAGTAATGGATTACGATATCGAATAGAAATCGAGTCAAAAAAGGGTATTAATTCTCATTTCTACAAATTTTCTATTCAAAATAATAGATATAAAACATAAATGTTTTCTAAATGATGAAACTATCAAAATTCCATCATTTGAAGCAAGTAAAATGATTGTACCGTTTATATAATGGAAAGATAAAATTTCATATTAATTTGAATACTTAGCTCAACACTAAATTCGTTACTACTTCTCTTCCATGTCAACCAATTCGAAACCTTCATTTGTAGGAACTAAAAGTTTCAACTTACCTTCAAGTTTGTCTAAAACATTCCCGCACCATTGAGTAAGAAATTGTGCTCGTTCAAAAATTTCCATAGACTTCTCTAATGATATTTCATTATTTTCTAGTTTTACAACAAGCTCTTCTAATTCTTGTATAGCTATCTCAAAGGATTCTGGTTTGGTTTGTTTGTTTCCTTTTTTTGAGGGTTTCCGGCGTTTAGTTTTATTTACGGATTTTTCTTCCTGGTCATCTGTTTTTTCCTCTTCTTTTTTGAATAAGTTTTCCATATCTTCCTCACTTATAGCATAAAGATTTCATTGATATACCTTTCCACATCATCGAGAGGAACCTGTATTTGCTTGTCAGAAATTGCATTATCAGGATCTGGATGTACCTCCATATATATTCCATCAACCCCAAGAGCCATTCCAACCTTACCGAATGGTATCACAAAATTCCTATCACCTCCCGAGAATCCTTTTTCACCTCCAGTTTTCTGTGCTGTGTGAGTTATATCAAGTAGAACTGGATAACCAAACTCCTTCATCCAGATAATGGAGCGAGGGTCAAGAATAAGATCGCCATAACCGAATGATGTACCTCGTTCGGTGAGTATAATTTGATTGTTACCTGTATTTTTAACCTTTTCAGCAATGTATTTCATATCGCAAGGCGTTAAAAACTGTCCTTTCTTAATATTCACAGCCTTTTTCGATGCCGCAGCAGCTAATACGAGATCGGTTTGACGACATAGAAATGCTGGAATTTGAATAATATCAACTACCGACGCCACAGCCTCAACTTGATAGGTTTCATGGACATCTGTTATAACAGGCAAATCAAGTTCATCCTTAACACGTTTTAAAGCCAAAAGGCCTTTTGGAAAACCCATACCCCTGCTCGATGAAATTGAAAGTCTATTCGCTTTATCATAAGAGGCTTTGAAAATAAACGGAATATTTGCTCTTGCTGTAATATCTTTAAGAGTTCCTGCAGTTTCTAAAACCATCTCCACACTCTCGGCAGCACAGGGTCCAGCAATAAGTATTGGTCTGTTCTTCCCAATTTCAATACCTGATATTTCAAATGAATAATCACTCATAATTTTTCGTGAAACCTATGTTTTCAATCTACTATTCTTAAAAGAATCAACTTTCCATATAGAATTATTTATCATCGATCTCATCACTCTTAATCTCATTTTTTCTAATCTTTTCTATTACTATGTTATTATAAGGGTCAAGGTCAATGCTTTTTTTCCAGTAAAAAAGAGCAGAATCAACTTTTCCAAGAGAAAAATAAACGTCACCAATATGATCTTGAATTGTTGGATCCTTCCCATAAATGTTTTCTGCTCTGAGCAGAACATCTAATGCGCTTTTTACTTTACCTTTTCTGAAAAGTGCCCATCCATAGCTATCGATATAAGCAGCATTATCCGGATCCTTTTTCAGAGCTTTCTTAATGAGCTTTGAAGCAAACTTTATTCTATGATCATCGTCGACTAATAAATATCCAAGATAATTCAATATTCGTGGATTATCTGGGTCAAGTTTATATAGC
Source organism: bacterium (assembly GCA_030613005.1). Lineage (GTDB taxonomy): Bacteria > UBP14 > UBA6098 > B30-G16 > B30-G16 > JAUWMV01. The sequence goes on from JAUWMV010000004.1 coordinate 103,818, forward strand.
TTTTCAAGAATTGAAATAGCTTCAGGTCTATAACCAGCTCTTTCCCTTGTATCCCCCAAGGCAAAAAGAACTTTATTATCGCCTGGTTGCAGAAATAACGCTTTCTGAAGCCACCTGGATGCCAAATCGTATAAACCCACTTCACTAAATATTGCACCACCCCAGAATAAGAATTTAAATTTATCTTGCAATTTCTCAAGTCCCTGATTAAGTAAGGAAATTAAACTATCATACTTTTCTTGCTTTCCATATATTCCTGCTAAGTTAGTATATGTTTCACCTCTGGGTTCAATTTCTAGGGATCTTTTATAATTCACAACAGCAGAATCAAAAAGTTCAAGATTTTCGCAGCAAACTCCTGAATAGAAATAAATATCTGCATTTTCCCGACCGAGTTCAACAGCCCGGTTTAATAACTTCAATGCATATTCATCCTCACCAATATATAATAGATAGTAACCGTAAGGTTGCAAAACAATAGCAGAATCCTTGGGAAATCTTCCTAAATATGTTTGAATAAGTAAATCCAAGCGTTGGCTATTCAATCTCGAAGTTAACAATTTTCTCAGAATGTTTAATCGAGCATCGGGATCATCGTGTGTTACCCTCAGAAATTTGCTATATAATGAAAATAATGAATCCTCCATTCCCAGATGAAAGTATAACGAGAAAAGCACCTCATAAACTTCTATTAGGGAAATATCTATAGAAATAGACTTGTTAAGATACTCGATAGCTAACTCATACTCACCTATTCTTCCATAGGCTAATCCAGTTTTAAGTAATAACTCCATAGACTCTGGGAATTTTCTTAAACCATCCAAAACCACGTTGATCGTTTGCTTAAAATTACCTTTCGCATTGAAACATCGCATGAGTTCAGAATAGTCTCTTTCCTGTGCCAGATACGACTCGATGATAAAAGGCAAAGCTTTTTCGCATTTCCCCTTTATCAAATTTATTCTCCCAATTAGTAAATTAACCTCTTCATCATTTGGCGAAATCTTCTGAGCTTCAATAGCTTTATTCATTGCATTGTCGTAAAAACCCATAGTATAAAGAACTTCGCTAATGCAATATTTTATTGTTGGGTCTCTCGGAGCAAACAATTCAGCAAGCAAATACTTCTCAAGTGCGCTTTGATAATCAGTATAAATATCTTGCTCTATAAGCCCCTGGCTGAATATCTCCAAAGCAGTGTAAGTATCTTGAGCAGAAACGGACGCAACAATAAAAAGAAGGATTAAAAAAATTTTATATTTTCTATACATCTGAGTAAATAAATCAATACTAATTTTACAGTCAATTAATTATTGTTTTTTTTAAGCATAGTAGTTTCTTGTGTGATTATAAATTTTTAAATTTGAATAATTTCCAATATTGAAAACTCAAACTTAAATGGAACATTTAAAAATAGCATATATTGCCTATTACAATTTAAATAAAGATACTGCTGCTACCGAACACATTCTTAGCGTTGTAAATGGTTTATCGGCACTCGGGCATCAAATTGATTTAATAATTCCACGATTAGGTGACAGAAAACTTGATAAAAAAATTAATGTAATTGAAACAGGTAGTAAAATATCGATTCTATTCGATATTGCAGCTTCTAAGAAAATAAACAAAGCTTACAATATAGTTTACATTAGAGATTATATGGGAGCAAATAAACTTATTAACGCAATAAAAAAGAGGAACATTCCTATCTGTATCGAGCACAACGGTCTTATCCTTGAGGAAGCCATGAGATCTCAAGATACTAAGTATAAAATCCTTGCGATCTTCGACTCAAGATTTACTCTACCTCAAAGGCTAAAAAAAACTGATGTAAACATAGCAGTTACACCAACTATTGGCGAATATTACGTGAAAAAATATAATTTGAATCCTAATATTTTTATCCATATTCCAAACGGCGTTGATATAAAACGTTTTCATCCTGAAAAGAATTTGCATTCATTAAGACGAGACTTGGAACTTATCCCGGAGAATGATTTTTGGATAGGTTACATCGGCTCGATGTTCCCTTGGCATATGTTTGAAACACTTATAGGTGGATTTGAATTATTAGCCTCACAGAGAAAAGATGTCGTGTTATTCTTGGGTGGTAGTGGTACTGAACTCGGTTTAATAAAAAAAATACTCAAAAGCAGTGAATATGCAAATCGAGTAAAATTAATTTCGCCATTAAAAATATCAGAAAGTCATAAATATATTCGAGCTCTCGATATCGGAATAGCATTAATGGATCCTGCAATAGCGAAATTTTGCTGGCAGGTCAAAATTAATCACAATGCAGCATCAGGAATACCAACGATAATAACTCATGCCGATGTATTTAACGACCTTGAAAAAAGCGGTGTGGCTGTTGGCTTAAAGAAATTAACTAAAGAATCTGTTGCTAATGCAATAGATAATCTCATTGTTGATCATGTTGCGAAAGATTTTGGGTACTTAGCGAGAATTTATGTTGAACAAAATCTTTCTTGGGATATTATAGTTGATAAAATTAGTAATCTTTTAATTTCAGTTGTTGGAGGTAAGAAATGGCAGATGTAGAACTGATCGGAGATTCTGAATTTGAAACTAAGGTTTTAGAATCGAGCAAACCAGTTATGGTGGATTTTTCAGGTGAATGGTGCCCACCATGCAAGATGATTGCCCCTTTCGTGACAAAAATCGCTAAGGAATTTAAAAATACAATCGATGTCTATATGGTGGATGTAGATAGAAGCCCGACTATCGCTGCAACATACCAAATTATGAGTATTCCGGCATTGTTATTCTTCAAAGATGGTAAACCGATATCATCTATAATAGGTGCTGTGCCGTATAAACATATCCACAAGAAGGTTATGGAGGTTTTAGAAGTATGAGATTTATTAAGAACTCGATAGCAATCATTGTTGCTCTTTCAATCGCTGTTATCTCTATTATCGGTTGCGCCAAAGAAGAGAAGAAGCAAGAAGGTTCTAAATCCGTTATTTTCAAACTTTATGAGGAAAAAAAGCAAGAATCCTCAAGAACAAGTTTAAGAAAAGCACCAAACTTCACATTACCTTCAATCGATGGTAAAAAAATACAACTTTCTGATTATGCCGGAAATGTTGTAATAATAAATTTTTGGACTACGTGGTGCAAACCATGCACTCGTGAAATACCATCGTTCGTAAAACTTCAGAAAAAATATAAGGATAAACCGTTTACGATAATTGGCATAAACTTAGACAATCGTATATCTGAGAGCAAAATTAGACAATTCACAGAAAGTTATGGTGTAAACTACCCAATTGCCATGGGAATGAAAGATCAATCCATTCTAACACTCTTTGGAAGAATAACTTCAATACCTACAACTTTCATAATTGATAAAAAAGGTTATATCAGAAAAAAAGTTATTGGATATGAATCAGAGCAATTTTTCGATGAGATAACGCGAAAACTTCTGGCAGAAGAAGTGGCAAAGAAATCTTAAAATATATGGAGAAATTGAATGAGTATAGAACTTAAAGTACGTCTAATACAAGGTGATGGATTAACATTACTAGCTAAATCAGATTCAAACCATTGGATTGTCTTTGACACTTCAGAAGAATATGGCGGAAACTCTGGTGCAATAAAACCTTTCGAGGCTTTCATCGCCTCCTTAGGCAGTTGCACAGGAATGGATGTTCTTTCAATACTTAATAAAATGCGAGTACCTTTTCAAAGACTTTTAATTGAGATCACAGTCCAAAGGGTCGAGGACCATCCTAAGATTCCATCCCATATCGATATAGTTTATATTATTGAAGGCGATGAAAAGGAAATCCCCACAGAAAAAATCGAACATGCCATATCATTATCACAGGAAAAATATTGCTCGGTATCAGCAGTGATAAAAAAAGCAGGAATTCCTATTGAATGGTCATATAAAATTAAATCTCCATCAAATTAAGACGATTTTTCATTTTTTTTTCATTTCCTGCACTTTTTCTTAAATCAAGGGCTTGACAAATTCATTTAAATCCTAATATTTAGCATTGCAGTTAATTCTGTGGAGTGATTATGAATATAAAATGTCCAAAATGTGCAGAACCTATAGAAATTGATTTAGAGAAATATCCACCCGGTCAAACTGTTGTGGTTTGTAAACACTGTAATGCAAAGTTTGCAATTAAAATTGATAAATCTATCTACCATAATGCGAGAACAAAAAAAATATCCGATGTTATTTACGCCTTAGAATGTCCTTATTGCAAAAACAAAACTGTCCATACTGTTGCACTGCTTAATAAATCTAAACTTTGGCGATGTCCAAAATGCAACAAGATATTTCATGTGGAAATCCCTGAAATTATTCTGGGTATCGGAGAAAAAATTCAATCCGATATTAATCATGTATTCAATAACTCTCAAAAAATAAAAACGGTATCGACACCGAACCAAAAAGCAGAAGTTTTTAAAAAAACAACAGACCAACCCATTCAAGATAGTATTCAAGTTACGCAAATCAAATATGGTTCATCCACCACTGACACTTCTGAGCAATCTCAACAGATAAAACTGCTTTCTCCGTTAACTGAAGCTGAGAAATACTCAGGTCATTTCCTTGTAAAAATGGGCAATAAGGTAGAAGGACCTATGTCATTTGCTAATGTTGAGAACTGGGCAAGAACTCATATTATGAAACCCGGAGCTTTAATTGCCATAGCACAAAAGGACCCAGAAAAGTTCTTTCCTGCAGAATTAATGCCTGAACTTAGACCGTTTTTTCATCCTGAGGAACAAAAACCTACAAATATTCTTAAAGATTTGTTTAATGAGCCAACACCCGGTGAAAAAGTTCAAGCTGGACTGAGTTCTGGATTTCTAGGTGGAATTGTAACTGGTTTCATTCTTTCACCAATTATTTTATTTAAGCTTTGGACTCCTATTGCTATTTGGTCACCATTTTTGCAGGTTGTAATATTTATAGGTTTTATGGCTATTACTGGCATAGCACTCGGCGCAGTAAATTCCATATTAGAAAGATGGATCCTGGAATACCCATGGAACGTAGTAATACAAGTTCTCATTACCCTAATATTTACTCTTATATTCTTTGCAGTAAAAGCAATTCAATACGGAATAAAAAGTTCATTAATAACAAGTTTTTTAGTTTTTATTGTAATTCTGCTTACGGGATTACTTGTATGCCAATTCCACAGAAGGTTCGAGGTTGTGGAATAACTGACTGCATAAGTTCCCGGTGGAGAAGTACATTTCACAAAATCCTTAAAAACTTGATCAAAATAAAAATTTTGATATTATTCCTCTTGCGGGTTTAATTTCCTTTCTAAATATTTTAGACATCATGCTGAATGCATTAGGACAATTTATTGAGAGCAATTCATTCTTGCATAAACTTGACCCTCGAACGAAGTTGTTTATGCTGCTAACATTTGCAATAATTATTCTTATAGATTCTGCGTTATGGAACCATTCAGTTTCTTTTATGCTGCTTATCCTTGCTACTGCAGTTTCGAAAATCAAGGCAAAGAAAATTTTCGGTATCCTTTGGGGCTTCAGGATATTCGTCATGATAACATTCATAATTCATTTAATATTCACACCCTCACCAGATGCAATTTCATGGGGGATTTTTCATGTAGGACTTCTTGGTGTATTCAACGGCTTACTGTTTAGCTTACGAATGTTGATGCTTTTGTGGGCAGCATCGCTTTTTGGACATGTTACATCGCCGATAGAACTTGCAGATTCCCTGGAGAAAATGTTGAGATTTGTAAAATTTTTCAGACTTCATCCCAGAGACATTTCTATGATTGTGATTCTTGCAATGCGGTATGTTCCTACTGTTATCGATGATGCCAAAAGAATACGATGGGCTCAGATAGCCAGAGGAGGTAACATTTCCAAAGGTCTACTTAAAAAAATAAAAAGCATAATTCCGATGGTGATACCATTGTTTGCGACATCTTTTCGGCGAGCGGATAAACTCGCACTCGCATTGACACTCAGAGGATACAATCCCACTCTTCCGAGAACAAAGCTCAAACCTATAGTGTATACTCCAAAGGATTATTGTGTTTCAATTTTAACATTATTATCGCTAATTTCAGCAATTGTTTACAGATATAATCTACTTGTATTTATATAATTCTATATAGATTTTATGAGAATTTTTCTATCGAGTATACTAAGATTGAGTATTTCTCTATCTTAATAGGGAGAAGCATAGAACTACAAGGATTATTTCGCATAATCAATATTTCCCATATTTTTACTTTCAAGGTGAAATAACAAAAGCCACTTGAGATTTGTTGCTATCTCGTAAAGGGCTTTTCATTACACTTAAAATTAAATTAAATACATTCAGCTCAATAAAGTTTTCCCGAATTATAATACCTTCGATAGTCTTATATAGTATCTATCTAAAATATTCATGATATAGACTATAATGATGAAAAATTTAACAAGACGAATTTTCTAAGCAAATTTAACCTTTTGAGCAAAATATCTTAAAACTTATCGATAAATATAAATTTCTTAATATGTTTTTCTTTCTTTTTTGATATTGAAACAAAATTTTAATCCTCCTAAACCAATATTACAAATAAATCAAAGCTCATATCTGAATATTAGCAATAATTAATTAAAAAAAACAAGTATTAATGAATACCTCTAAGAAATTGAATATCTTTCCAATCCCAGATTCTTTCGGGATTTTTATCAACATTTACAGGGGTTGAATTCCATACAAAAACATTCCAATTATTTGCTCCCTGATAGTGAATAAAAAAACTTATAAGCATCAAACAAATAAATACGGAATTAACAATATATTTTCGAACCCCTTTTAACTTAAACAAGTTAGGGACAACAGGAATTAAAAAATAAACAAAAAAAGGAATTACATCAGAAAAAAATCTAGATCCGAAGGAATGACCAGCCCACCAATGGGGAAAAGAAGATATGGTTATCCAATGAAGAATGATTATACTTAATAAAGCAAAATCTAAATTTTTAAATTCTCTTTGTTTAATTTTTAGAAACACCCCGTATACAAAAAAAAGGAGTATTGGTGAATAAATGAATAAACCTCTGGCTGGACTTAATATATTCCCTACAAAAGCCTCAAAAAAACATGAGCTTACTCCTATTCGCGATGGGAGATAATATGGTGAAAGAATTGCATGATAGACATTGAGATTGAATACTATAAAAGGTGCTATAATAATCACCCCCCATAATAAATATCGAAAGAAATACCTCTTTGCATTTAATAACACAAAAATAGTTAAAAAAAAGATTGGAATACTATTTGTTGGTCGAATAATGTAAGAAAAAGCCAATGGTAAACTAACGTATTGTATTAGCCTAGGATTGTTTTTAGACAATTGAATTAAGTATAAAGCAATTGTGAGCATTAACATAGATGGACCATGTTGCCATAGACCTCTGCTAGCTGTTGACCATGAAGATGTGCAAAATGCAAAAATAAAAGTTAAAAGAATTGATTGGACTTTGCTATGAAGTTTTTGATTTAGTATTAAAAATATTATTCCACAACACAAAGCTACTATTATACTAGCTATCATTTCCTCAATAATATTTATAAAAGGATAGGGGAGTTGACTAACAAAATTGCTAAACTCAGTTTGAAAACATGGAAAGGTTAATAAAAGTTTTAATGCAGTGTTAATAATAAGTACAAATGGTAATGCAATAATACTCACTCCAACTGGGAACCATGTGTAATATTTTCCATCTATCTCTTTAATTGAAAAGTAATTATTACTTTCCAGAATATCTTTATATTCATTCAGATCAATATTTCCTTCATTTATAATGCTTAAAGTCGTATAAATAGACCATTTAGAATCGAATGAGGTTATGTTCTTGCTAAACAAATAGACCAAAAAAACAACACTAAAAATAAATAAAGAACATAATTTCGTATTAATTTTCATATTTATTCATTTCTCTAAGTCGTAATTTTGTTTCATTCATCAATATCCATAATCCTACTCGAGAAATATTCTCATAAAGAAACATATATCGAAGATTTAAATCACTGAATTTAGAACTACTATCATCTGTTCTATTTCAAATACACAATTCGCTTTGTTAACTTCTGCCCTGTTTTTGTTGTTGTCCGAATGAAATATATACCACTACTAATAAATGGTTTTGGTTGCCATAATTCTTCAGTCGATTTCATTTTTATAGTTCTTATAAGTTTCCCAGAAATGTCAAAAAGATTACTAAAGCACAAAACCACACAACGCAAACTCTGTATGATTTATTCATCATACACCACCTTTATTCAAATAATTTTTTTTCAATAACAGCATTCTATTCATACATAATCTCTGATAAGTAGC
>JAUWMV010000060.1 GCA_030613005.1 bacterium
TGTGGGTTGGGAAAAAGCCAAGTACGGTATGAAAACCAAAACGAAAATATAACATTTATTCAGCATTATTACTCCTAATTCGTAAAAAGTTTTTGTTTAAATCATTGCAACTTATTCATTGCATATCATTTACAAGTTATCTTTATAATCAACGATATAACATCCTAACATTTATATAAATACACATATTTCCCAGAATTGCAAGTGTGAAATTATTATTGCTGAATAATAACTTTTAATTTGCACTTCACCCCCTCACCCCCAGCCCCTCTCCCCGAGGAAAAGGGAACATCGAGCCTAAGTATTTGAGAGTCCTTCTCCTTGGGGAAAAGGATTTAGGATGAGGGGATGAAAGTGCTTCTATGTTATTCAGAATCTAATGAGAGGATGTAAGTATTCCGATTATAGTCGAGTTGGGTAGGATGAATTAACTTTACCTTATTAATCTAAAGTTACCATAATTCACGATCTAAAGCGCGATATTGAACGGCTTCAGCAACATGATGCGATTTTATTTCATCAGAATCCTCAAGATCGGCAATTGTTCGGGAAAGTTTAAGTATACGATCGTATGCTCGTGCTGAAAGACCAAGTTTTGTCATTGCCATTTTTATTATATCTTGGCTCTCTGCGTTAAGTATACAGTGTTCACGAATCATCTTAGTGTTCATGTGGGCATTTGCATAGACATTTCTAATGCCCTCAAAGCGAGTCTGTTGCTTATTTCGTGACGCAACAACTCTCATTCTTATTCTTTCAGTGCTTTCACCGGTCTTTTCACCGGTTAGTTTTTTGTACGGCACCGACGGAACCTCGATATGCATGTCTATCCTGTCCAGAAGCGGACCAGAAACCTTTGCTCGGTAGTTTTTAACCTGAGTTAAGGAACATAAACATCGATGATACGGGTCTCCGAAATATCCACATGGGCAAGGATTCATAGCTGCAACTAATGTAAACAAAGCTGGATAAGATAGTGTAATAGCGGCTCGAGAAATTGTAACGATACCATCCTCCATAGGTTGCCTCATAACTTCAAGCACATTTCGTTGAAATTCCGGCAGCTCATCTAGAAACAGAACTCCATGGTGCGATAACGAAACCTCACCCGGCTTTGGATAAGCACCACCACCGACAAGACCGGCATAAGAAATCGTATGATGAGGGGATCTGAACGGTCTGCTTGTAAGAATTGCGGTATCACTGAGTAAAAGACCAGCCACAGAGTGAATTTTCGTTGCTTCAAGCGCTTCGTTAAGTGTCATAGGCGGCAGTATTCCTGGGAATCTTCGAGCCAACATAGTTTTTCCTGAGCCGGGTGGTCCTATCATAAGCAAGTTATGCGAGCCAGCAGCTGCAATCTCCAGCGCACGTTTAACATGCTCCTGTCCACGGACATCTGCAAAGTCGAGATATGTTTTATTCACACCCTGTTCGAACATTTCCCTCATATTAAGTTTGTATGGCTGAATTATGCTTGTACCCTCTAAAATATCCACCACTTCGGTCAACTTTTCAACAGGATAGCAAGATATGCCCACAATGGCGGCTTCCTTGATATTGTCCTTTGGTATAATTAGGTTTTCAAAGCCTGCTTTTTTGGCTGCCATAGCGATTGGAAGAGCTCCTCTTATTTTTGTTATCGAGCCATCGAGATTAAGTTCTCCGACCATAACGAACCCATCTCTTTGGTTAGTTCGAATAGATTGGGCAGCTTGAATGATTGCGATTGCAATAGGTAGATCGAACGCGCTGCCTTCCTTGCGGATGTCCGCGGGTGCGAGATTAACGGTTATTCTATTTTGTGGAAATGGGAATCCGGAGTTTTTTATCGCTGAAGTAACTCTTTCTCGGCTTTCTCGTACAGCATTATCAGGTAATCCCACAACGAAGAATGCCGGGATTTTATAGGCAATATCGACTTCAACATCGACTATATAGGCTTCAATGCCAAGCAAAGCCGCTGATTTTGTTCGGGAGTACAAGTGTGCTCCTAAAATTTATACTTCACATTTTTCATTGAGAATCATACAATTTTTTTAGTGTTGCACAAGAACAAGTTTCAAATTAGTATATTATTAAGCCTTTAAAGTATTTTGTAGGAGGTGGTGGATGTGGATAATCGAACTAATGTAAAAGCTCGATATTGGGAATCGATGGAAGAAGATAAAGTAAAATGTACTCTTTGTCCTCACGGTTGCGTGATAAACAACGGAAAATTCGGAATATGTATGGTGAGACGAAACGTAAACGGCGAACTTATTGCATCTGGATACGGTCATACAATAAGTCTTACAATGGATCCAATAGAAAAGAAGCCTCTTTTTCATTTCAAACCAGGCAGTTCGATACTATCCGTGGGACCCAATGGCTGCAACCTAAAGTGCATGTGGTGTCAGAACTGGCAGATCTCACAAAAAAAGGTCATTACTCGGTTTATTTCGCCTGAAAACCTTGTGAATATGGCTTTACGAGAAAAATCTGTAGGTGTGGCATTTACGTATACTGAACCGCTTATATGGCTCGAGTATATTGTCGATGCCGCTCTGATAGGCAAGCCGAAAGGTCTTTCCATGGTTGCTGTAACAAATGGATATATAAATTCTGAACCGTTGGATGAACTGTTAAATTATCTCGATGCTGTTAATATTGATTTGAAATCGATGTTTGATGAGGATTATAAGAAATATATGGGAGGTACACTGGCACCAGTGCTTAATACAATAAAAAAATGTTCGGAGCGGATATTTGTCGAGGTTACGAATTTAATTATTCCCGGAATTAACGATTCTGATGAACATATTCATAAACTTGTGGATTTCATAGCTTCTGTTAACCCAACAATCCCGTTGCATTTTTCACGGTATCATCCATACTATAAAATGGATAATCCTATAACACCAGAGAAAACGCTTTTGCATGCTGCAAAAATAGCGCAGGAAAAGCTGAAATTCGTTTATATAGGCAATATAAAACTTCCCGGTTTTGAGGATACAAAGTGTCCTGTGTGCGGAAATATGCTGATTAACAGAACATATTATTTTACGAAAAAAGTTGGAATAACAGAAGAAAGGAAGTGTTCGAAATGCGGTGCGGATATAGATTTTGTGCATTAATTGCGATTTTCACATGCATTTTTTTCGGATGCGGTCCTGAAAGTCATGATCCAAGGGTAGAATGCACAAATTTCGGCGTGGAAAATGTTAGAAGATGCATACGTCTTAAGGTATCGCTAAGGCTCGATCGAGGACAACTTTCCGGTATAACAAGTGATAATGTACGGCTTCTAGACTATAACACTTGGGAACCTGTGTCAGGAACAATTTATTATGGTGGCAAGCGGATTATGTTTGTACCGGATCAACCTTTGCAGGATAGCACAAAATATAGATTTGAAATTGGCGAGGGCATAACTGACGAAGGAGATGCCCCATTACCACCATTCCATCAGGATTTCTGGACAGGAAGTATGCTTCAGGTTTACGATGTAAACCTTTTGGAAGATTATGAACCATTCTCTGGGTATGTTTATGCTATTTCTGTTATTTTCAGCGAGAAAATTTTTCGAACTACTCTATACGGCAGTGTATCGCTTACTGATGCAAATGGTATGCCATTGATCTTCGACGATGATATAACTTATGATGATGAAATTTCACGTATAGTATTGCGGTTCGATCCATGGCCTTTATTATCGAACATGATATATGCTCTTGAAGTCGGTCCTAATATATATTCGACGGATGGCGAAATTATGGACTGTGATCGAGACGGATTAGCGCCGGATTATGAGCCGTTTAGAATCGTGTTTATGTATGGTGAAGATCCGTATTTTGGATTCGGTGTTATAGATTCGACTTCTAATGCATTATCCTATTACGAACGCAAGGAAAGGTGTTTCATCGAGGAGTATTAATTTGAATTATTTTTTTAATGAATTTTAGCTCATATAACACGGATTAGGTTTGCATTTTAAATCATCACAATCATTATCCACGATTCTATCTGTCCCTTGAACTTTTTTGGCCAATCTCTACACCCCCAGTCCTTCTCCTTGGGGAGAAGGATTTAGGATGAGGGGTGTTTTCTGGATTTAGAGTGATGATTATAAACTCCTTCATTAGATTAATTGTGTGAGAGAATGTAAATTTAACTCCGCAAAACAATTACCAACTTTACAATTTTATCACTATAAAATTTTCATTTGAAGATTTCGTTTGAGATCAAAGCGTGGATTATTACGAAAGAATGAAAAAAATAGGGGTAAGCTGAAGGTAGGACAGGCAAGGCGGCTTTTAAAAAACCCACAGCACAACCCCTAAATAATT
>JAUWMV010000053.1 GCA_030613005.1 bacterium
AGATGTTTTCACAAAATGCGCACCAGAATCACGAGCTATTTTTGCTGCGGTTATTTTTTCTTTTGTTGTAAGCACAGAAGTTTCAAGGATTACTTTGACAATATTCGGTGAAACAACATCGACAACTGAGCGGATATCGTTGTATATGATGTCAAAATAAGCGGTCTTAAGTGCACCGATATTAATTACCATATCGAATTCAGAAGCACCGTCATTCAGTGCGATTTCTGCTTCTCTAACTTTCGTGGTTGTTTTGCTTGCACCGTGAGGAAATCCCACAACAGAGCAAATCGCAACAGATGAGGTACCAATAATTTTGGAAGCTGCTCTAATCCAGTATGGATATAAGCAAATCGCAGCAAAATCAAATTGCATAGCTTCCTCACAGGCGCGAATAATATCTTCTTTGGAGGCTTCTGGACGCAGTAATGTATGATCGATGTATTTCGATAAGGGTTTCATGTGTAAAAGGTTATACAATGAAATAATTATAAAAGCATTTAAGTATATTATCAAATCTCTAAGTCAAAGAATAACTCTATGTAAACCAATATCTTAGAGAATAACTTCAAATTTTTCTTGTTCTAGGATATTTTCGTATTGTCTATATAATGAAGTATAATTTAAAAAGAGAACTCTCTTTTTTATATCATTAAAGGAAGAGAATCGAATTGTGTTTTCATATTCTCTTTTTCTCGATTTATCAGCAACAATAATCATTCTTGCATAAAAATCCTGTAAGTCGTTGAATTTTAATAATGAATTTTGAATATCTGTTGAATATTCAATTTCGAAAAAAGAATGGGGCATTTCTCTTTGGTTGAACCAAATGGCGTCAATTGTAGAACTTCTTTGGACAAGATTTGGATGGCTAAAATTTGGTAAAGTTTTAATAGTCCTGATTTCTCCTATAGTTGTTTGTATGAATTTTTTATTTTTGTCTTGATTTGGAGCAAAAGTCTTAAATCCTCTCAGATTCCCTATAATTAACAGCAATCCTTGATAATATGAATGATTAAATTCCAATATCTCCTTCGAGTCTTTATTATGTTCTGTCTCGACTATTAAACCATTCGTTTCATTTTCTATACGACATTTAACCAAACCATATAATCCCGGTCTGATTTTATATATTTCTTTTCTTGTTTGTGTTATTCGTCTAATACTTGCGAAAGGTGTTTTGGTTTTCCATCGGCATTCCGTTATTTTTAATGTTTCTCGGTAGAGTTGACCTAAAGTTGCAGCACCACCCAATTTTTCAATAGTTAGTATAACTGCCTTGTATTGTTTCATCATTTGCGCCTTATTTGTTTAAATTCCCCATAATATAATTTTTTTCTGTGTTATCTCAAAGAAATTCTTGAAATATAGGTTTAATATTTTTATATGAGAATGAGAATTTGTGAAATTTATTTTCATACATTTAAATTCTCTATTGAAAAGTAAAACAGCTATGCAGGTTAGGTTAGGTTAGTTTTATGCCATTGATTATCAATTCGAAATTCTTTCCCAAAAGGTTCGCTGCTTTCTTCGAAATCTCCATTCGTACCAGAAATATCTTGAAATATTCCATAACCGATGAAATATCTGGATCGATAAGTATTGACAATACTATGGAATTATTTGCACCTAATGTCAAATGACTATCTGTTGCAGCAAAGTTTACTCTATCATGAATATCGTTCATTACATCGGCAGAGCTTCGAACTCTACTTTTATGAACATCCGATTTATCCGCTAGTATTAAAGCAGCACTTATATCGGACACCGGCTCACCCTCACCTTCGTGATGATTGCCTATCGCTAACGTTATCTCGTAGACTTCTGTATAATTCATGCCCATTCGTCTAAGAATATCTGCTGCAATGGTTGCACCTGTTAGTTGGTGATATATAATATTGACAATATAACCTATATCGTGAAGCCAACCTGCTATTTCTACTAATTGTGCTTTACGTTCGGGATATCCAAGTTCTCGGAGAAGTTTACTAGCTCGATCTGATACAACTGTTAAATGACGTGTTCCGTGTTCTGTATAACCTAAAACTTCAAGATTTCTGTTAGAAAGTTTTATTAACTGTTGGACTTCTTCATTATTTTTTACGTCCTCAACTGTTATCATGAAAACTCCTTCAAAGGATAAATTTACATTAGATAATTAAGTTAAATATACTCCAAGATTATTTAGGTCAAGTAAGTATATTATTGACATAAAAAAAAGCGGTCCCAGATAACAGGACCGCTTATCGATGATATAATGACCAATTTAATATTCGTAACCACCTGGTCCGCCTGGAGGCATAGCTGGCATCTTTTCCGCCTTTTCGGGTTTATCGACTACCAATGCTTCTGTTGTTAGAAGTAATGCCGCTATAGATACGGCATTTTCAAGAGCAATCCTAACGACTTTTCTAGGATCTATAACACCAGATGCCATAAGATTTTCATATTTCTCAGTTTCTGCATTGAAACCAAAATCACCTTTCTCTTTCTGAATTCTATTAACGACAACAGAACCCTCAAAACCAGCATTGTTAGCTATTTGTCGAAGTGGTTCTGTGAGCGCCTTTCGAAGAATAACCAATGCTATTTTTTCATCGCCCTTAAGCTTTCCCTCGAGTTTATCCAATGCCGGTATAGATCTGATAAGAGCTACTCCACCACCCGGAACAATGCCTTCCTCAACTGCAGCACGCGTAGCATGGAGAGCGTCCTCAACTCTAGCTTTCTTCTCTTTCATATCCGACTCGGTTGGTGCACCGACTTTAATAACAGCAACACCACCTGCTAGCTTTGCAAGTCTTTCCTGGAGTTTCTCTTTATCCCAATCGGAGGTTGCCTTATCGATAAGAGTTCTAATTTCATTGATTCTACCGCTTATTTTTTCTTGCTCGCCTTTGCCAGATACGATTGTGGTG
Source organism: bacterium (assembly GCA_030613005.1). Lineage (GTDB taxonomy): Bacteria > UBP14 > UBA6098 > B30-G16 > B30-G16 > JAUWMV01. The sequence continues at coordinate 2,919 of JAUWMV010000053.1, forward strand.
TTATCTTTATCCACAACTATTTTGCCAGCTTTTCCGAGTAAATCTATTTTGGCATTCTCAAGTTTGAATCCTAATTCCTCAGAGATAACCTGCCCACCAGTTAGGATAGCAATATCCTCGAGCATTTGCTTCCTGCGATCACCGAAACCAGGTGCTTTTACTCCGCATACTTTAAACGTACCTCGAAGTTTATTCACGACCAGAGTCGCCAACGCTTCACCCTCGATATCCTCAGAAACAATTAACAATGGTTTGCCAGTTTGAATCACTTGTTCGAGAAGTGGCAGAAGGTCTTTTATTGCTGAAATCTTCTTGTCGAATATAAGAATATATGGTTCCTCGAGTTCGACAGTCATTTTTTCCGATTCAGTGATAAAATATGGAGAAATATAACCACGGTCAAACTGCATACCTTCAACAACTTCAAGTTCGGTCTCGGTACTTTTGGCTTCTTCAACAGTTATCACGCCTTCTTTTCCGACTTTATCCATTGCTTTGGAGATTAGCTTCCCGATCTCCATATCGTTATTTGCGGATATTGCTGCTACATTTGCAATTTCCTGTGAGTCGGAAACATCCTTAGTGTATTTACTCAACTCTTCAACGATAGCTTTAACAGAGATTTCAAATCCACGGCGTAAGGCTTGGGGATTTGCGCCTGCGGTAACATTCTTAAGTCCTTCCAAAAATACTGCCTCAGCAAGAATAGTAGCTGTCGTGGTTCCGTCACCTGCTACGTCGGAAGTCTTGCTTGCTACTTCACGAACGAGCTGAGCACCAAGATTCTCGTATGGATTGTCAAGTTCAATTTCCTTAGCAACCGTCACACCATCTTTTGTTATTAACGGTGAGCCGAATTTCCTTTCAAGGATAACATTTCGACCTTTAGGTCCTAACGTAATTCTTACAGCATCGGTGAGTTTTTTTACACCGGTCTTGATATGCTGTCTAGCTTCAATTGAATATTCAATTAATTTTGCACTCATAATTTACCTCCTGACCTATAACTCGATTATAGCTAAAGCGTCAGATTCTCTCATAATGAGAAATTTTTCGTTACCAATTTCGAATTCTGTGCCTGCGTATTTGGCAAAGAGAATTCTGTCACCCTTTTTCAACTTGAGAGGGATAATTTTGCCGTCATCAGTCATTCTGCCCTCACCAGCGTCGATGATTTCTCCCTGCTGTGGACGCTCTTTGGCTGTATCAGGGATAATTATCGAGCCTTTTTTCAAGTCCTCCTCGATGGGTTTAACCAAAACCCTGTCATAAAGTGGTTTCAGAGTCATATGTGTTCCTCCTTATGTTGTTATCTTTCAAACACTTAAATATATTTTATTGGCACTCTTCAGAAGTGAGTGCTAATATATTTACGATTAATTTAATGTCAAGTTTTTTTTTCTTTTAATTTATTTTTGTTTATTTAAGTTAAATTGCATAAGAAATTGTATGAAAATGAATATCAAAATTAGAGAAGCTACACAAAGTGATATTAACGTAATCGTAAATCTTTTTGCTGAGGCTTCGAAATACCTGAAATCGATCGCTCCTAAAGGCTTTGGGAATGGACTTTTTCTATCTGAAAGTCTTAGTGATGAAACGAAGATGTTTTTAGAAAGCATAGAGGAGGAAGATAATCTTCTCTTAGTTGCTGAATTCCAAAAGGAGATTGTGGGATTCGCTCTGGCATCTGTGGAAAATTATTCTGATGATATGATTACTTCACCTTTCGTAACGATTGTATATATCGGTGTTAAAAGTGAGTTTAGAGGTAAAAGCATTGGTCGAAAGTTAATGGATTATATAAAAACCTGGTCGAAATCAAAAAATATTAAGACATTAGAACTACTCGTTTGGGAGGGCAATCCTGCACGTGTATTCTATCATTCCTATGGTTTTATTGAATTAGAACACAGACTGGGAATGAGAATCGATTGATTACAAGTTCGAAACGAAATTCGTCAACAGCTAATCTTCTCCCGTGAATTTAAGCTTTCCACAAGAGACATAGTTCCGAGTATAATCGCCAGAACTTCCCATTACCGAACCGACAAAGAAAAAGCATGTAGCAATTCCTATAACGCCAAGTATAAAGCTGGCGGTTGCCAGACTATTGCACTCAGCAGAAATTTTTCTCTGCTTAAACTCCTGATTATTTTGTATGAAATCCATTATATCTTCTGCTTTTGTAAATGTGGGAAGTTTAATTTATATAGGCGATAAAGAAAACTAAATGAGAAACCTCATATTATCTTATAGGTAATTCTACGACTACTCTGGTTCCAGAACCGATTCTACTTTGAATCCATATCCTTCCACCATGGGCTTCCACAATACGCTTGACCACCGCCATCCCAATACCTATACCGCTGTTTTTGGTAGAGAAATACGGTTGAAAAATTTTATCGATAAGCTCTGGTGGAATACCCTTGCCCTGATCTGCAATAGCAAAATAAACGCCAAATTCCGATTTGCCTGTTTCAGCAATTATTTTCCCACCTTCAGGTGAGGTGTCTATGGCATTTTGGAGAAGATTATGAATAACCTCGGTTAACAGCGTTCTATCTGCTCTAATAGCTGGAATGCCCGATGCAAGACTTGTTTCTATTAAAATTCCTTTGCTTCCTGGTCTAAAAATTGAAATGACATTACCAATAAATTCATTTAGTTGAATTTTTTCAAACTTAGGAGTAGGTAAACGTGTGAAATCCAGAAAGCTTTTAAGGATAACATCGAGACGTTTTAATTCATCTGCCATGCGAGATAATCGTTTTGCATTCCGTTCATCAGCTTTTAATTCTTCCATTAAAAGTTGTAGATTCATTTGAATTGTATTTAGTGGATTTCTAATCTCATGTGCTAATGCTCTCGATAGTTGTTCTATATCTGTTGAGGACTCTGACTGTATTGGTTTGACTTCTCTCTTTCGTCGGAAGATCAACCATCCGAGCACAATTCCCAATAAGAATGCTTCAAATAATTCGATCATAAGATAAATATATTCGTTTCTTGTATAATAAATTGAATATTATATATTTATAGTAAAATTTGACAAGTGCTCAGTGATGTAAAATCAATCCTACCAAAGAATTGTGAGAAAATTTACTAGACCTTATATCCGAGTTCTCGAAGGCGTTTTAATCCATCCTCGGAGATTTTGTCCATCGACCATCTGGGATTGAAAGTTAATTCAACATTAACTTCATTTAATGATTCGAGTTCCTTAACTTTATCCTCGATGCTCTTCATAATGACCTGATATATCGGACATCCAGGAACGGTTAATGTCATAAGTATATGAGCATTCCCATCTTCGTTTACGTCGATACTACAAATGAATCCTAAATCCCATACATTAACTGGAATCTCTGGATCGTAAACCTCTTTCAATTTCCCAATTATTTCCTCTTTAATTTTTTTTGTATCCATCATATCGCTCCTTTTTTAAGAGAAGTAAATAATAAACATCACTA
>JAUWMV010000016.1 GCA_030613005.1 bacterium
ACAAAATAAATACCTGAGGGCATTTTTTTTGCATTCCAGCTATATATTCCACTGCCGCTTATATTAATGTTCTCTATAATTTTACCGTTTATATCGCGTATCACAAGAGATCCAGAGTTAGGTACAATGTATTGAATTTCACAGATTGAATTAAATGGATTAGGATAGCTTTTAATTGACAGACTAACAGGTTGCTCGACTGCCATCTCAGATATAAAGGGATAATAGTCGAACCAGTTTAATATCCTTTTCATTAGGGTAAATCTGTCTTCAAAGTTATCGATCGCTTCGAAACAAAAGGGCAGATATATAACTTTAAATCCCCACCTTAATCGGACGCCTGCACAGAAATTTGCACCTTCACCATAGTAAAATATAGCTTGTGCATCGTATGGTGTTATTACATTTGAAATCGATGAGTTATTAGCACCATCCCCACCTGTAATATTGAAACTTAGACCTTTGGAAATGACATTTCCGTCCACACCTACAATTTCAAGTATTGGTGAGGATTCGAGTAGTTCCGCTGGGTCACTGCTTGCTCGGAGATACAATTGATAAAACGCAGGATCAGTATAGGAACCATCGAGTACAAGGTCTGTGCCTATTTGTGCACCAGAAATAAACAACTTTCCGCCAGCTTCGAGGAAATGTGCTATGGCATCTTTATCGCTTTCCAGTAAGGTAGAAGTATTATTCGATCCAGTGAACCAAATTACAATGTCGAAATTCTGCAAATTGATTGGTGTTAGGAACATGTCGGTTCGCTTAATGTAGAAATATTCCGCATTCAAACTGTAGAGAACTTGACGGTAATATTTGCCGGATATAGAAGGGGCGTCATCGACAACGAGTATCGGTCCTCCTGAAGCACATAAAAAATAGAATGTGTGAGTTTTTCCTCCTTGAGATACGAGTGTTATTTCGACAGTACCTATACCAGGAATTAACGAATCAGATTTAATATATACACTTAGTTCTTCGGTATTGTGGATGTCTGCAAGAACGAAACCAGAATCTGCGAAAGACATTTCCGAAACGCAAAATTCTGAAGTCCAACCCGCAGGAGAACTGAGAGATGATTTCACCATAAATGTGTCCGGTGAAAATCCAAGGTTATCTATATTGATTCTAAATTCTACACTGTCTCCTGGGTTTGTTAGGTATGATACTGGTCCGACTGTGTAAACGGAATGCATGTACTGCATGTAATCAGGAAAGGGCATTTCACCGTGAGCGCTTTGAAGTATTTCATGTGTAGCTGAATCGTCAATGAAGCACGCAACCTCTATGTAGGAACCCCAATCTGTGTCATATGAAAACGGCAATTTAAATTCGAGTGTTTCGTTTGGAGCCATTGTGAATTTTAATCCATATCCATTTGGTAAAACCATAATGGCATTCCAATTGTAACCTCCGGGTGGCGAGTAGGTTGTTGAATATATTATACATTTGTTTTGAAGTATAAATGTAAACAGTCTGAAAGGTCCTGGTTCCACAACAGAATCTGATACAATCTTAACAAAAATAGTCTCCTGTTCGCTAGGTCCTATCGTAATTTGAAATGGTGAGTAATCTCGACTAATAGAAGCATAAAGGCTGTCTAACAATTCATTTGGTGGTACAACGGGGATATTTCCGTTGAATCCTCCCCAATACCAATAATACTCATGAGATGAAGAATCTTCTGGATGTAATATTCCTAGGTATGAATATCTGTAATATATTTTCACAGAGGTATCTTTGTTAAAATACGAAGTGTTGGGGAAAGATATTAGAATAGTAGAATCATATATCTCTGGGTAGAGTGAATCTATCATTATCGCGGCGTTTCTATGAGTTGCGTCGAAAGGTCTAAATCCCAATTCAGCGACTGGAAATCTAACAAAAGCAGAACTTATCAGTATTAGGGTCAATAAAAAGAATACGATTTTGAACTTCTTCATTTTTTTTCCTCCTCTAGTTTTTAATAATCACTTAAAAATGGTTTAATTGTTTAACGATTGTTTAACATTTTGTTCGATAAAAACATTAAGATTTTAACATCTTTTTCAACCTCCTTTTGTTCTATAACAGTCATTTTTAACTTCTTCATTATTGACCCCCTTTCTTTTCTAAGAAGCATATCGAAGGTGCTCAGATCTTCAACAATCCACAAGCAATTGATTTTGGAATGTAACCCATGTGTGGAATTTGACCATCTATTATGCAAATAATCGAAAATATACATCTCATCGTTTTTTTATATAGAAATTTTCTATATACCTTATTCATCATTACAATAATATAATATCTCTAATTTGAGCATGTAAACTTTTTTATTTATAACATTTTCAGAATTTCCTAATTTAACGAGATAAACACCCGATGATTGAGAGGATGCATCCCAAATATATATCCCATTCTCTTTGACAATTATACGCTTTATTTTCCTGCCATTAATATCATAAATTTCTAGAAAACCATCACCATAAATTGTGTATTGAATTTCACAGATGGCATTAAATGGATTAGGATAGCTTTTAATTGATAGACTAACAGGTTGCTCCACTGTCATATCTGATATAAATCCGGGATAATATCCGTACCAATTTAATATCCTTTTCATTAGGGTACATCTGTCCTCAAAATTATCGATCGCTTCAAAACAAAAGGGCAGATATATAACTTTAAATCCCCATCTTAATCGGACGCCAGCACAGAAATTTGCACTTGCCCCATAGTAAAATATAGCTTGTGCATCGTATGGTGTTATTACATTTGAAATCAATGAGTTATTGGCGCCATCCCCACCAGTTATATTGAAACTTAGATTGTAGGAAATAATGTTTCCTGCAACACCGGAAACTTCAAGTATTGGTGAGGATTCGAGTAGTTCCTCTGGGTCACCGCTTGCTCGGAGATACATCTTATAAAACGCAGGATCTGTATAGGTACCATCGAGCACAAGGTCTGTGCCTATTTGTGCACCAGAAATAAACAACTTCCCACCAGCTTCGAGGAAATGTGCTATGGCATCTTTATCGCTTTCCAGTAAGGTAGAACTATTACTTGAACCAGTGAACCAGATTACAATGTCGAAATTTTGCATATTGACTGGTGTTATAAACATGTCGGTTCGCTTAAGGTAGAAATATTCCGCATTCAAACTGTCGAGAACTTGACGGTAATATTTCCCGGATATAGAAGGGGCGTCATCGACAACGAGTACTGGTCCTCCTGAAGCACAAGAAAAATAGATTTTATGAACTTTTCCTCCTTGAGATACGAGTGTTATTTCGACAGTACCTATACCAGGATTTAAAGAATCAGATTTAATATATACGCTTAATTCTTTGGTTTTGTTGGTGTCAGCAAGAACGAAACCAGAATCCGCGAAAGAAGTTTCCGATGTGCAAAATTCTGTAGTCCAACCAGCAGGTGAACTGAGTGATGATTTAACTGCAAATGTATCCGGTTTAAATCCGAAGTTATTTATTTTGATTCTAAATTTTGCGCTATCTCCTGGGTTTATTAGATAGGATACAGGCCCGACTGTATAAACGGAGTGCACATATTCAGGAATAGGCATTTCACCGTGAGCACCTTGAAGTATTTCATGAGTAGCCGAATCGTCAATGAAGCATGCAACCTCCAGGTTAAAGAAATCCCAATCTGTGCTATACAAAAACGGTAAATTAAATTCGAGTGTTTCATTTGGAGCTATTGTGAATTTTAATCCATGTCCATTTGGTAAAACTATACGGGCATTCCAATTGTAACCTTCGGGCGGCGAGTAGTATGTTTCCCATTTGTTTTGAAGAATAAAAGTAAACAGTCTGAAAGGTCCCGGTTCCACAACCGAATCTGATACAATCTTAACCAAAATAGTCTCCTCTTTGTTAGGTCCTATAGTAATTTGGAATGGTGAGTAATCTCGACTAATTGCAGCAGTGAGACTGTCTAACAATTCATTTGGTGGTACAACGGGGATATTTCCGTTGAATCCTCCCCAGTACCAATTGTAAGCATGGGATAAAGAATCTTCTGGATGTAATATTTCTCTGTATGAGTATGTATAATATGTTTGAACAGAGGGATCTTTTTTAAAATTCGAAGTGTTTTGGAAAGATATTAGAATAGTAGAATCATACATTCCTGGGTAGAGTGTATCTATCATTTTTGCAGCGTCTCTATGTGCTATTCTGTAAGGACTAAATCCCAATTCAGCGACTGGAAATTTAACAAAAGCAGAACTTATCAGTATTAGGCTCAATAAGAAGAATACGATTTTAAGCTTTTTCATTTTTAAACCTCCTCTAGTTTTCAATAATCGCATAACATGGTTTAATTGTTTAACGATTGTTTAACATTTTGTTCGATAAAAACATTAAGATTTTAATATCTTTTTTAACCTCCTTTTGTTCTATAAGAGTCATTTTTAACTTCTTCATTATTAACGCCCTTTCGTTTTCCAAGAACTATATCGAAGGTGCTCAGACCTTCGACAATACACAAGTAATTGATTTTGGAATGTAACCCATGTGTGGAATTTGACCATCTATTATGCAAATAATAGAAAATATACATCTCATCGTTTTTTTATATAGAAATTTTCTATATTCTTTATTCTTCATTACAAATAATATAATTTCTCTATTTGACCATGTAAACTTTTTTATTTATAACATTTTCAGCATTTCCTAATCTAACGAGATAAACACCTGACGGTTGAGAGGATGCATCCCAAATATATTTACCTTTATCTTTGACAATTATACGCTTTACTTTTCTACCATTAATATCATAAATTTCTAGAAAGCCATCTCCATAAATTGAGTATTGAATTTCACAGATTGAATTAAATGGATTAGGAGAAATAAATAACGATGTTTCTTCAGGGATTTGTATTCTCGACTCGTTAACAGAATTTTCATATAACCAGTTTATTATCTTATCTAATAGAAATTCTCGAACCATTGAATTATCTATTGATTCAAACCCGAACGGTAAAAAAACAAGTGCAAAATTTCCATCTGTAAACCTAAGTCCAGCACATTGAGATGTTCCGGGCCCATAATGTAAAATAGGTTCGGCGCCGTCGATTGCTTTTACAGCATCCGCATAAAAAGTTCTGCTCCAGAAAGAAGTATTAGAACCTGTGCCTTCCATTAGCTCGAAAAAAATACCATCAGTAATTGGATCTACAGGAACACCATATACATTATACGTTCCTGCTGTATCCCAAATGTTACGTGGGAAAGGATTAACATGCAGGTAACTTCTTACAAAACCGGGATCAGTTCCAGACATGTCTAAAATCAGGTCTCTTATTATATTATCCCCTGATAGAAGCAATTTCCCACCGTCGTCAAGATATTTACCTATTCTATAACGATCTATTGTCTCAAGAGTATAAAATGGATACCACCCTGTATACCAGATAACGATATCGAACATTTTCAACGTAGAAAGAGAAGGAACACCCCAGAAATAACTATAATAGAAATAATTTTTATGAAGATTATCCAATGCATCCATGTAGTATTTCTGAAGTGGGTATTGCCATGCTGAATCTGGTTTTCCCCTATCATCATCGATAAGGATTATATCGTCGCCGGTTGTTTCGGAAAATTTGAAATAGAAAGTATCATGAGCCATCGAGCCAGTATAAGAAAGCCATACATTTCCTGTGCCTCTATTAATAGGATCAGTTTGAACTACAATTCTCACAGTCTCAATTGCTCCGACTGCCAGAGGTAAGTCGAGAGTCGATGTAAATGATCCGAATTCAGTTATACCTTCAATTGACCAGGTAGCCGGTGCATCGATAACCATGTATAATCTAACAGTATCGGGATTTGTCCCATAATTAATGGCATAAGTGAAAAAAGTATCTACATCTCCTTTTTCAGCGATATAAAAAACTGGGCTTAACCTGTTAGCAGCGAACATATATGAGGGCAAGGGAAGTTCTCCTTTGGCAGCTTGTAAGAGTTCTCGAGATGATAAATCAGTTTTCCTTAAGACAGCAATAGCTTCGTTATTCCATGGAAACCAACCGTAGCTTCTTTCGTATGCTGTGGCAACAGTAAATGTATCATACAGAATCTCTGAACCCACGATTAATTCACCCGTATACCAAGGTCTAATATCTCTAACTACCCAATTGTATTCACTCACAGCCGAACCGGGAACAGAAACACTATTTTCTATGATGAAGATGTTCAGAAAGTAAAAACTTCCTAATATTGAGGGGTCATCGGCAGTTACATTTACGTAAATAGAATCCTCGGTTATACGATCAAACCATAAGTAAAAGGGAGTAGAGTCCGCACGAGCGGCAAAGTTGTGTAAACTGTCCAGAACAGCATTTACAGGAGTGATTCTGTTACTTCCTTGGAAAAAAGCCCAGGGCACATTAAGACATATGGAATCAGAGTTAAACACGTAACCAAAGGCATATTTCCATAACGCATCTCCATCCGATTCGGAGGAAACTGGTTGTATGTAAAAATCCTCGTTCATGATAAAATTAAGCATAGCTACAGAATCATGTAAAGTAGGAAAATCGGAATTGATTGCGGTATTGAATGCATCGGATGCAGCTCCAGTAACGTCTGTTCCCACTTCTGCAATAGGTATCCTTAAAAAAGCAGGAAATGCAACAGTAAGTGCAAGCAGTAAAAAAAGAGTTGTAACTTTTTTCATCATTATCCTCCATTTAGTTTTGCCAATAAACATTCATTGCTTTGGCAGCTAATATTTTTTTCTCATTATTTTGTACAAAAACAACAACAGTATAATCTTTAGTGACACCCAACTCGATCTCAGATGGAGTGGTGAATGTGTATGTAAATTCAAAGATTCTGGACTCTCTTATCGAAATAAATTCACCACCCAAGTCTGGTTCAATTTCTGCAGCAACATATTTAAAAACAGTTTCACCGCTTGCTCCTGGAGCGGTTGTGAATGTTACCTCATCTCGTAAAAGATAGGAATAAATTTGACCTTGCACAGTGTCGTTTGTCGAAATAATTCCACTAACTTCAATAGTATCAGTCATTGTGGTGATTTCCATCTCAATTTCTCCCGGTTTTCCTGAATTAACTAAAGAGTCTATATACGATATTAAATATGTAGGATTAGAATAATCTGGCTGTGGAATTTCATGCCCATCTATGAACAATTTGGGGAGATCGCCGGTATAACCGTAATCGTTTGCTCGAGTTTGATGAATATTTGGATTAGATTTAAAGAATGGATCAATGCCGGTTATAGGCGGATGGAAGTCGATCCAAATAGGTGTTTTATGATCGTCGATGCTTTGATAATAACGCAAAACGGAGTCAACTGTATTTTTAACTTCAACACAGGTTGAACATTGTACATTCGTAAAAGTCTCTATTAACACATTTAGGAATGGATTTTCTGTTTTTTCGGGTTCATCTTCACTGCAACCATAAAGGATAATTATTGATATTGAAAGTATGATTATTAATTTGCCCAACTTGTTCATCATTCCCCCCGATGAAATTGCTCAATTTCAAATTATTCCTTTGAAGTTTGATTATAATGTATCGCAATATCGGCATTTTCTACAATAGGTTCATTCGCGAAAATTGTTGTGAATTTTACGGCTCCCATAGGACAAGAAGTGCAAAGGCCACATCTAACACAGTCAGCAGAATTAGGATTTTCATATACATTTATATCAACTGGACATATTTTTTTGCAAAAACCGCATTTTGTACATTTCTCATAATCAACTGCAAGTCTTAATAAGCTTACTCGATTAAACAATCCCAATAGTGCACCTATAGGACAAACCGACCGACAAAATATCCTTTTTATAAATATAGCTAAGGTAATAACTATCACAAGAATAATTATTTTCCTCCAGAATAAAGTACCTATCAATTCACGTAATTCAGGATTTAGTAATACTTGTGTTATTCCAGCAGAAAGAGTTCCCTGAGGACATATTTTACAAAAGACTGTATTTGATAATAAAAAAGGCAATAGGAAAACTGTCATAACTAAGAATAAATATCTACCATAGTGAAGGAATTTAGGAAGATGCAATTTTGGAGTCCTGACTCTATAAAGTAAATCCTGCAAAAAACCGAAAGGGCAGATCCATCCGCAAGTAAACCTACCTATACTGGCGGCAATGAAAATCATGACGCCAAGTAAATAGTATGGTATAGCTTTTATAACCATAAAATGTTGAATCGATCCAATGGGACAGCTTGTAAATGCCGAAGGGCAGGCATAGCAGTTTAATATTGGTGGAGCGAAAGCTTTGGCGGAACCAGTGTAAAGGTGAGGTTTTGTCAACCATCCGCTAATATATGAATTTGGGATAATAAAACCTAAAATTTGAACAATTGTGCGTAGCCTAAAAGTTGCTCTAAATGACATTCTGGTTCCTCATGGACTTAATTTAGCAAACTATCTTCATAAAAAAATAGGTCTTACAATCGAAATAGATATCGATGGAATTTTTAAATAAGTATGATATGATGCTTTGACAATTAAAACAGAATTCATAGGTTCCAGAACCCCAAATTTTTACGCTCTCTAAAAATTGTATTAATTACTAAAATATAGGTTATATCCTTTTTTAATAACTAGATAATTGAATACAAATAATTAACCTATACCTATGCATGATAAACATAAAATTACACCGTTAAGAATAACTTCACGAACATCCTGAGAAAAAATTCCAAATAATGTAATTGCAACACTTCCAACAGTGATAATTGACCAAAGTATGTTTTTCTTAGCCCATGAGAGCTTTTTCTTTTTTTCTAAGGTCATCCGGTGTAATACCTATGGACAGTTTAAAATTGTTTGACGGTTTAAAGACCGGTACAACTCTTTCACCAATAGGTACTGGGTTGCCTGTTCGAGGATTCCGAGCCATCCTTGGCTTTCTTATTTTGAGTTTAAACGTACCAAACCTTCTAATCTCGATGTTGTTACCTTCTACCATTACCTCCTTGATAACGTCTAATAACACATCACAGATTACATGAACATCGGACTTTGTGAATCCAGTCCTTTCGGCAACAATCTCAACTAGATCAGCCTTCGTCATAAGTCCTCCCTCTAATTTGCAGGTTCTATATTAAATATAAAACCTTGTATCTCTTTATCTGTCAAGAGATTTATAAAAAATATAAATATTCCTCGAAATTACACATCTGGAAATACTAAATCTTCCTCATCATTTATCTCAATTCCATCGAACATTTTAATCTCTTCTAAATATTCCGGAGTTGTTAAACTATCAGGATCTGGGAGCTCTGCTTGTCTAATTTTATCACTTATCCGTAAATTCACATTTCGCAGTTTTCCGAAACCATCATCTTTAGAAAGTTCTTGTTCGTTTAGTGGTTTCAGTCTAAGAGTCAGAAAATCATTGAATAATCTAAGTCTATTAACTAAAAGCTTCACTAATTCTCTAAGGTAAAACATATCAAGACTAAGAACTTGTTCAGAAGGTGTATTGAAAATCGGATATAACAGAGGATTCTCATCAATTTCAGATGTAAAGTACTTTGATATTTCTTCTTCAAGTGATAAGATCTCATTCTTAACATCTTCAATCTCTGACAGTACATTATCTCTCTTATAACTGGCGTAATGCATCTTCATGAGAAGCTCTTTCCTATTAGATTGAAGTTTTTCCAATTTAGAGGACATATCTAACAAACCCGAAAGGTCGCCTTCTGATTTTGGAGTGGGAATGTTTTCAATAAGTCTTTTTTGGAGGAATTGGACAAGTAATTTATCGATAAAAACTGCTCCGTGATAAGTTGAATTTTCGCACTTAACTTTACAGCCATAGTAAAATGTTGTATTTCTTGCATTATCTTGTAATACTCTCGGTGCAAAAATATCTATTTTCTTCCCGCAGTATCCGCACCTTGTGAAACTTAGCTTATGAAAAATGGTGTAAACTTTTGTTTGATCTTGAATTCTAATGAGCCTTTTTTTGAACAAGGATTGACTATCGATTTCTTTATTAAGGCTTCTTACACCTTTTTTTCCCATTCTTTTTTTATTTCCTTTATAGTCTTCCCAACTATTTTTTGAATCAAACTTTAGCAATTTCGCTACCTTTGCATTAAAAATGTTGAATACACAAAATATAGTTATATGTATAAATTATTGGATGTCAATAGTTAATGTGATAAAAATGAATTGATTAATGCAAAAAGGGAAATAATTCTAATATTATAAATTAGTTTTAAATATTGTTAGATAGGTTCACTTGAAAACTCTGCAGTATTAGATTTATTTAGCTTATGGAAACTCGGCTTCGATTTTGTTATCATGCTCCTTTTCGACAACTTTAGCAATATCAGCAAGGGTTTGATCCGATTTTAATGCTATTAATTTTACTCCTTGCGTTGAGCGTCCTATGATAGAAACTTCATCAACAGCAATCCTTATAAGTACACCACTTGAGTTAACCAATACAAATCCATCGTCCTCATTAACTTCGATTGCACCAATTACACATCCTGTTTTAGGGGTTACTTTCATGGATATAATACCTAAACCACCGCGTTTTTGAATGCGAAAATCTTTTGATAATGTTCGTTTGCCATAACCGTTTTCAGAAGCAAAAAGGATAGCACTATCTGGATTGGTGATGCCAACCATGGCAACAATTTCGTCTTCTGTTCGAAGTCTTATTCCTCTGACTCCTCTGGCATTTCGCCCCATTCGTCTGACATCTTTTGCGGAAAAAGTAATTGATTTCCCTAATTTAGTAGCAAGGAAAATGTTCTGGTTTTCATTTACTATTTCGCAGCAAATGAGTTTGTCATTTTCTTGAACTGTAATGGCTTTTATGCCTATTCTCCGAACATTTGAAAAAGCACATAAAGGTGTTCGTTTTACATATCCTTTTTCCGAGACAAAGAAGATATCTCGATCTTCCTTAAAATCTCTCATTGAAATAACAGATGCTATGGAATCTTTTCGATCGAGCTTTAGGAGATTAATAATTGCTGTTCCTTTAGTGTATCTGCCGACTTCTGCAATTTCATACAATTTAAGCGAATATGCTTTTCCTCGTTTAGTAAAAAAGAGCATCGTATCGTGACTGCTTCCCACAAAAAGATTCGAAACAAAATCCTCTACTTTTGTAATCATTGCGGTGATGCCTTTTCCTCCACGACGTTGAGACCTGTATGCAGACATCGGTGTTCGTTTTATATATCCACCTCGGGATACAGATATAACCATTTCATCGTCAGCTATAATATCTTCAATTCCAATTTCCGCATCATAGTATACAATCTCGGTTTTACGATCGTCGCTGAATTCATCTCGGATCTTTTTTAGTTCCTCGGCAATTATTTCTAATACTCTCTCTGGTTTATCTAAGATGCTTTTAAGATCGACAATATGTTTCTTCAACTCATTAAGCTCATCGATTATTTTTGTTTGTTCTAATGAAGTTAATCTGGCAAGTCTCATATCGAGTATGGCTTGTGTTTGAATTTCTGTTAGTGATAGCTTTTTCGATAGAGCTTGTTTGGCGATAAGGGTATTTTTACTACTTCGAATTATAGATACGACTAAATCGATGTTCTCGAGTGCTATTTTCAGACCTTCGAGGATGTGGGCTCGTTCTTGGGCTTTTCGAAGTCTAAATTTGGTTCTACGGATAATTATCTGACGTCTATGTTCGATATATGACAGAAGAAACTCTAGTAAGTTGAATAGTTTTGGACGACCATTTTTTAATGCCAACATAATAGCTCCAAACGTTGTCTGAAGTCTTGTATGCTTGTAAAGTTTATTGATAAGAATATCCGAGTTTTCACCTCGTTTCAGATCGATTGAAATTCGCATACCTACTCGATCAGATTCATCCCTGATATCCGCAATTTCACTAACTTTCCCAATCTGAGCCAAATGTGCAATATGTTCAATTAGTCTAGCTTTATTAACCTGATATGGCAACTCTGTAACGATTATTTTATCTCGAACACCTTTTTGACCAGGTTCAAAGTGAATTTTCGATCGCATTGTAATAATTCCGCGACCTGAGAGGTACATGGATTTTATTCCTTCGTTACCTATTATTAAGCCAGCGGTAGGGAAATCTGGTCCATGAATTATTTTCATAAGGTCTTTAATCTCTGCACTGGGATTTTTTATTAAGTAAAGAATTCCATCTATGATTTCCCTAAGATTATGGGGTGGAATGTT
This sequence comes from bacterium, assembly GCA_030613005.1. Lineage (GTDB taxonomy): Bacteria > UBP14 > UBA6098 > B30-G16 > B30-G16 > JAUWMV01. Next base: position 12,220 of record JAUWMV010000016.1, read on the forward strand.
TGTAGTCATACCCACTGCGATACCGGTTGCACCATTAATAATAAGATTTGGAAGTTTTGAAGGTAAATATAGTGGTTCTTCAAGAGTGTTGTCATAGTTAGGCTGAAAGTTGACCGTCTCTTCATCTATATCAGCTAATAATTCGTTTGAAATCTTTGCCATTCTGGCTTCAGTATAACGCATAGCAGCTGCAGAATCACCGTCAACAGAACCAAAGTTTCCTTGTCCGTCTATTAATGGATAACGCATAGAAAAAACCTGTGCCATTCTGACCAATGCGTCATATATAGCCTGATTCCCATGCGGGTGATACTTACCCATTACTTCGCCTACAATTCGAGCAGATTTTTTGTACGGTTTATTGTAAAAATTTCCAGTTTCTTTCATGGCTACAAGAATTCTTCGATGTACTGGTTTTAAACCATCTCGGATGTCGGGAAGTGCACGACCAACAATCGTGCTCATGGCGTAATCGAGGTAAGAGCTTTTCATCTCCTCTTCGATATCGATGGGTACTATTTCCTCTTCCAGATTTATTTTGTTGGGTTTATTCATATAATTTTATAAGTTAAATGAATATAAGTGTTTGCACAAGTAATTTTGATAAATAAACTTATTTGAATTATGAGCATTGCTGTTTGTTTGGATTAAGTCAATTATACTATTTAGGAGGAGAAAAGTGAAAAAATTTCAAATAAAGATGATCGCTCTTTTAATCATGGGATTCAATTCTTATTCTCTTGCCCAATATCCTGTTCGAGAGGGAATAGCGGTAGGTTATCTATCTACTCCGAACTCTTTTTTATATCGTATGCATTTCCAAGAGAATAATTTCTTCGATTTATGGGTAGATATTCCTGAGGTTGCAATTGGCAAGAGGGATGGCGTTGTTCTTGGATTTGGAGCCGGTTATGCGATGAACATGGCTAGGCAGAAGCATTTCTGTTTTATGTTGCGACCGCAAATTTCATTTAGGTATATTAATTTAGATTATAGTTATAGTGAATTTGGATTAGGTGTTGCAGGTGCTGTTGTTGCACATATGGATAGTCTTGGTGTGCCCGATGTTGATGTTTTAGCTGGAATCTCGCTTGGGATGCTGTTATCTACCGGTAATAAAAATACAACTTTCTATATGCCTTTGACACATCGATCACCCTTTGGGCTGTTTATAGGAGTTTTAAAATATTTTTAGTAATTCAAGATATTCTCATAGGTAATGAAGTGTAATTACTCGAGATGTTTCTGGCATGGTTTTGGCATATAATGTTATTTTATAAATAAATTTCATAACTTACACCTAACATAGTTCGCCTTGTCCGACTTCATTTTAAACATGTTTATACTGTGCATAATTATTTTGCATTCAAAAATATTCTTAAAAAATAGTGTGATATTCATGGATTATCGAATAACAGTTTCGATAAATCTATGGAATCGATTGCTCTTGACATAATTTGGTGGGGATATAAGATTGAAGTAATTCTCATTAGAATACGGAGAAAATTATGATAACGAATCATAACGAACGTGAATTTCAAATAGAGCTTATAAATTATATAAAGGAAATTGTTAAAACTGGAAAACATGTGGTTACGGACGTCTCAGGTGAAACATCTGTGAAAGTTGGCGAAACAACCAGATTTCCAGACATAGTTTTATGGAAAGATAGAAGTGCAGAAAAGGTAATTGCAACCGCAGAACTGAAGAATACAGAATACGCGATTGATAATGAAGAATTGTTAAACAATGGAAGCGAAAAGGCAAGAGAATTAGGAACGAAATATTTAGTTACTTGGAATGTGAAGCAAACTGCCATATGGGATATTACCAGAACTCCACTATACCAGATAAAAAGATATCCACCATTGCTTACAATTCGGACGATAAAAGATATTCAAATTCCGCAAGCAAAATCTGAGATAATTTGCCGTGCTAAGGAACTAATTCAAGATCTCGATGATTTAGTTAGACTTGGGAAAATAGGTGTAAGAGAAATAGATCCATTGGTTTTTTCTGCTTCTCTTTCATATGCAGTCGAAATACTCACTCCACAAACGTTAAAGTCGTTGAAGATTAAATACTCTACCGATAAGATATTCCAAAAGGCTTTCAAATGCTGGGCAAGAAAGCAAGGAATTAATAGGTACGATTCAGAAGAGTTCTTTAGGAATGCAGCAAAACAGATTATCTATAGAATACTTGGTAAGATACTATTTTATTTTGCTTTTAAGAGACAAGCGGGTGAATTACCCGACCTGATTTTGGAAGAGCAAGACCTTAAGAATGCTCAAAGCATATTACAAAGAGCATTTGATAAAATAAGACGAATAGACTTTCAAGCTATTTATGAAAGCGATCTAACAGATGAGATACCTTGGAGCATAGAAGCTGCAGAAACACTTCAATCTCTGTTAGAAGTATTAAAGTATTATAACTTTGCGGGGATGTCGGTCGATGTTATTGGCGCAGTTTTCGAAAAGCTAATTCCAGAAGATGAAAGGCATTCCACAGGACAATACTTCACTAATGTTGACCTTGTTGATTTCATTAATGGATTCACTATTCGCAGTAAAAACGACGATATCTTTGATCCTACGTGTGGCACAGGTACATTTTTAGTTCGTGCATACAATCGTTACAATTGGAATTTCGGTGTAAAAGACCATCATAAATTAATTGAGAAGATATGGGGTAACGATATTGCTGCTTTCCCTGCAGAACTTGCTGCTATAAATCTATTCGTAAGAAAACTTGAGGATCAAAATAATTACCCACGTATACTGTCGAAGGACTTCTTTGACATTGAACCTGGTCAAAAGGTTACATTTCCTCATCCTAGGAAAGGACTCGATCCAGAATGGAAAATCGACATCCAGATTCCTCGTTTTGACGGAATGATGGGAAATTTCCCTTATATTCGACAGGAGCTTATCGAGAAAGTTGAGAAAGGATATAAGAGGAAGCTGGAAAAAACAATCGCACAAGAATGGGTGGCGGAATATCCCGATGCATTCAAAATGACATCTCAACAGAAGAAGGATTATGACCATTGGATTGCTGAAGGTGCAAAACCTGAGAATAATGGAAGTTTGTTTGCAGAAGTCGATTTTAAACTGTCTGGACAGGCTGATATTTACGCATATATGTTTTTCCATGCAGCAAGGTTCTTGAAACCAAATGGCAGAATGGCGTTTCTTACATCTAATTCCTGGTTGGATGTGACTTACGGTTATGAGCTTCAAAAATTCTTCACAGCAAAGTTTAAGATAATCGCAATTATTGAAAGTCGTTGCGAGCCCTGGTTCGAGGATGTGTCAGTGAACACAGTTGTAACGGTTCTTGAAAGATGTGATAATCTGAAAGAAAGAGATGAGCACATTGTTAGATTTGTCAAAATGAAAAGGAAACTGTCGGAGCTTTTCCCTGAAGATATCACAATTGAACACCAAAGACGCCACCTTAACGTAGACAAAATAATTGGGATAATCGAGGATAGTGACATTTTGGGAGATGAAATATCAAAGGACCTTTTTTCCTTTGAAAACGGGGATTTAAGAATTCGATCGCTAAAACAGGGGAATCTTAGAGAACAACTTAGAAAAAGCAATAAAACCGATAAATGGGGGAAATACTTACGCGCTCCAGATGTTTACTTCGAGCTTATGGAAGCTATTGGAGACAAGTTGGTGCCGTTGTCCGATGTTGCTGAAGTTAGAAGAGGTTATACAACAGGTATCAATGAGTTTTTCTATTTAACACCAGAAAAAGCCAAGTTATATAGAATTGAAGAAGAATATCTTGTCCCAGTTGTGAAATCACCCAAAGAAATTGATGGTTTAGTTGTCGATCCATCCAAGCTCAAGTATAGGCTTTTTCTTTGTAATAAAAGTAAGGACGAGCTCAGGAAATCACGCCATTTCGGAGCGTTGAGATACATCGAGGAAGTGGGTGAAAAAGGTGCGACAAAAGCTGGGATACGATGGCCCAAGGTCCCAAGTGTTAAGGGAAGGAAGTATTGGTGGGGAATAGGCGAACTGAAAAACCCCAAATTCATTATTAATAGATTTATAAATGAAAGATTTTTCTTTCCTAGTATCAATCATAATAATTATGCAATTGGTGATGTTGTATTTGTAGGATATTCTATAAATAACTTTTCATATGAATTATTAAATTCCACAATCCAATTCCTTTTTGTTGAAGTTAATGGACGCAATAATTTGGGAGATGGCTTATTAACATTTTATGGTCCCGACATTAAAAACTTACCTGTAGTCGACCCCAAATCTATTGAGATACCAAAGATAAATATAATTCGACCTGTCCAATCCATTTTCCAAGAAGTTAAGCGTAAAGACCGACGAGAATTCGATTCCGCTATTCTAAAAGCTCTTGGTCTCGATCCTGAAAAATGGTTACAAAGAATATATGACGGACTTACAGAGCTTGTCCATGAAAGGCTTGAATTGCCTAAAGCAAGAAAAAACAGGAAAAAGGCAAGAAAGAAACAATCCATCGATAAAATTATTAGAGACCTTGTCAAAGAATTTCAAGAAACGGTTAGACCATTTCCAGTGGATTTTTTGCCCTTAGATTATAAGAGAAGAACTCTTGAAATACCACCTCGTATTGTTAAAGGCATCATCGAGCAAGGAATGTTTGTCTATCTATATGAAGGTTCGCACAAGTACCAATATGATAGTCTTGATTTAGCAAAGTATGCCTTTTATTCTCAAAGACCTGCGATATACATTGTATGGGGTCCCGAGGATTCCCTTGTTCTTAAAAAGGTCATAATTGAATATGAACAATGGGGGAATGAACTTAGGCAGAGAATCTTAAGAGAGACTCAAAGTATGATAAGTGATATAAGACAAGTTGAAAGAATAGCAGACGAGGTTATGAGTCAAATTGGTGTTCGACTTCATATCTAAATTCTGAATTATTTTCATACTTAGTGAACATGTATTGCAAATGAATTATCCACACTTCCACATCAGAATTGTCATCCTAATATTTTTGGTGTGCCATATTGACATTCTAAGCCAAATCAAATTGTCTGCTTATAAATTACTATTTTTGGAATCTAGTTCTTAACATTATATTAATCAATATGGTAGAGCAACATATATGTACAATTTTGGTTTTGGCACACTAATTGCAATTACTTTAGGCATGAAGCTACTTAAGATAAAAAAGAAAGAGAGTAAAGAAGAGAGATTGCGGGATATCCTCCAAACGGTTAGAAGAATAGATATAAAAACCCGCAAGGTTGTCCAGGACATCTTCTCCGGGGAATATCATTCTGTATTCAAAGGGCGTGGGATGGACTTTAGTGAAGTGAGAGAATACGAACCTGGAGACGATGTCCGAAGTATAGATTGGAACGTAACTGCCAGAATGGGCAGAGCGTATGTCAAACAATTCGAGGAAGAGCGAGAACTGACAGTTCTAATCGTGGCGGATATGAGTCGCTCTTCAGCATTCGGTACGAGAAATGATTTGAAAAGAGAAATAGCAGTTCAAATAGCAGCCCTATTGGCTTTCTCGGCAATAGAGAACGACGACCTGGTCGGTTTGCTTATGTTTACCGATCAGGTTGAGAAATTTGTACCCCCCAAAAAAGGCAAGCAGCATATTTTGCGAATAATTAGAGAGCTCCTTGCCTTCGAACCTGCACATGAGCGAACCGACATTGGAGAGGCGCTTCAATACCTTCAGAGAATTATTAGACGCTCCGCAATCGTATTCCTTATATCCGATTTTCTGGATGGTGAATTGAGGCGTCCTCTTTCGCTCATGGCAAAAAAACATGACCTGATCCCCATTGTTATATCCGATCCTGCAGAATGGGGGATCGATGGTGCCGGTGTAATAGTATTTGAGGACTCAGAAACCGGTCGATTTCTTGCTGCAGACACGTCCGACCCCAATATGACGCGGCTTTTTAAGGCTGAAGCAAAAAAGGATTATTTCAACCAGCAAAAACTTTTTGCTTCCATTGGTCTCGATTCTATTTACGTTCGAACGGATGAAGATTATATTAAAGCTCTTGAGAAATTTTTTCGAAGAAGAGCTCTTCAATTTAGGTAACATCTATGAGAAATATTGCGGGGTTGACAGTAAACCTAATTGTTTCGATGTTAGTCTTTGGTGATGTTTGCATCACAACCTCAGCAAAGCCAACATTTGTCAAAATTGGCGATCCTATCGATTATACTATTGAGTTATCCTATCCAGACACGATGCAAGCTGGTCTCATGCTTTCCGGAGAAAGACAGCTTGGTCAATTCGATATATTGAGTGCGTCGGTAGATTCTATTGAAACCGATAATGGCATAAAAACTCAGAAATTTAACCTTAAATTAGCACTATATCATCCTAATGATGCCATCATCCCACCTGCTGCGGCAGTTGCCGTTTCGAAATCGGGTGTTGCAGATACACTTCTAACTCAGCCTATTACAATCAAATTCATTGCACTTGTTCCTCCGAAAGCTATCGATTCGCTTTTAATTAAGGATGTCAAGCAACCGATTGCTCTCCCGTTCCCTTTGGAAAAACTACTTAAGCTATTTCTTATCGGTTTTCTAATCGGTGCAGTTGTGATCGCGGCAATCTGGGTTTGGGGTCTTAAATCCAGAGGATTAAGTATTTTGTCATTTATTTCTCCTAAACGTCCACCGTGGGAAGAAGCGCTGGAAATGCTCGATACTCTTTTGAATTCAGATCTTTTAGAGAACAATGAGTTTAAGGAATATTTTGATAGATTAACCGACATTTTACGATGGTATATCGAGAAACGCTTTCACATTGCAGCACTTGAACTTTCCACTACTGAGTTAATGGATAACCTCAAACAAACAAAACCAGATATCGAATCGTTAGAATGGGAATGGTTCACCAGCAAGACTAAAGAACTATTAACACGAGCAGATTTGGTTAAGTTTGCGAAATTTTTACCGGAGTATAAATACGCAAGGCTCGATGCAGCAGCAGTTAAGGATCTTATAGAAAAGACGATACCAAAACCAAAGGCAGAAGAAGAAATTAGAGAAGGAATTGAAGAGAAGTCGCAATCATCCGTTGAACCTATCGATAAACTACAGAGGAATTGATATGCATGTTATAGGAGACATTTTTTCTGGTAGGATTAGCTTTGAAAATCCCTGGGGTTTTTTACTGTTGCTTCTAATTCCTATAGGTTATTGGCTTATTAGTCATTTTAGGCGTTCGGCAATGATTTTTCCAGTTACCAGACGATTTGTTAAGGCTTCTAGATCGGTAAGAGTTGTATTATGGCGGTTTATGCCTCATATTTTGGCAATAACGATTATCATGTTTTCTGTTGGAGTTTCAAGACCTCAATCTAGCACAGAAATAGAAAAGGTATTCACTGAGGGTATAGATATCACAATCGCATTAGATATTTCATCATCCATGAGAGCTATGGATTTCAAACCCAAAGATAGAATTGAAGCAGCGAAACAGGAGGCTGAGAATTTTATTATGGGTCGTCCTGATGATAGAATAGGGGTTGTAGTTTTTGCTTCTAAGGCTTTTCCACAATGTCCCCTTACTATCGATCACAATATTGTGATTGAATTGCTTAGGAATGTTGAAATTGGTATGATCGAAGATGGGACCGCTATTGGAGATGCAATAATTACTGCTTCCAATCGTCTCAGAAAAAGCAAGGCTAAAAGTAAGGTTGTAATTCTTTTGACCGACGGACGAAGCAATACAGGGAAAATAGATCCAATAACTGCAGCTCAAGCTGCTGCTGCATTAGATATTAAAATATACACAATAGGAATTGGCAAAAGGGGACGAGCACTATACCCGGTTCAGACACCATTCGGTGGAACAAGGCTGGTCCCAATGGACGTTGAAATCGATGAAGAAACGTTGGGAAAAATAGCTGCTGAAGCTAACGGTAAATATTTTCGTGCAACTGATGAAGAACGTTTGAGAGCTATTTATAATGAAATAAACAAGCTTGAAAAGACTAAAATTGAAGTTAAAAAATTTAGACGTCATGCGGAGCTTTACTATTTACCAGTATTTTTCGGTTTTATTTTGCTGTTACTGTACGTTTTACTTGAGAATTTTATTGTGAGGTCGCTGCCATGATTAGGTTTGCAAATCAACATTATTCGATATTGTTTATTGGAGTTCCTGCAATAATACTATTGTATATATTTGCCGACACTTTTAGAAGGAGATCCCTTAGAAAAATCGGTGAACGTGAATTTATAAAGAATATGCTTCTGTTTTTCAATCCTGCAGCGAGAGTTTTGAGAAGAATTCTTTTTGTTATTGGGTATATTTTTTTGGTATTTGCCATTATGCGACCGCAAATCGGAACTAAATTGGAGAAGGTTAAAAGACAGGGAATCGATATTGTTTTTGCACTCGATGTCTCCAAATCCATGTTAGCTGAAGATCTGAAACCCAATCGTCTTTCCAATGCTAAGAATGAAATCCGGGAATTTATTAGAAGACGATCAGATGATAGATTTGCTCTCGTTCCGTTCGCAGGAGATGCCTTTATAATGTGTCCTTTAACTATGGATTTTGATGCTTATCTTATGTTTCTAAATGCGGTGGATGAAAATACAATTGAAGAACCCGGGACGGATTTAGGGAAAGCTCTTCAAACATCGATAAAGGCTTTCGTGGATGATAAACCTCGGTATAAGGCTATAGTACTCATCACTGATGGTGAGCAGACAGCATCTGGGGATCCAGTTTCAGTTGCCCGTGAGATTGCTAAAACCGGTGTAAAAATATTCACGATCGGGGTGGGCACACCGACAGGTGATCCTATACCTATTAAGGATACAAGGGGTAATATCATAGGTTATAAGAAGGATCCAAAAACTGGTGCAATTGTTACATCGAAATTGGATGAGGAAACTCTAGCAAAAATAAGTGAACTTACAGCAGCAGATTACTTTTCGGCAAGTCCTGGCAGAAGTGAGCTCAAAGAGATTTTTGCTAATATTGATAAAATGGGTAAAAAAGAACTTGAGACTTTTTCATTTAGCAATTATGAGGAAATATTTTACTATCCACTTTCTGTTGCGATTATTTTATTCTGGCTGTTTTGGTGCATTCCTGAGAGAAGTAAAAAGTTGAAATCTCTATAGATTTTGTTAATTTGATTCATTATGAAAAAAAATGGTGTGGCAAATAAAGATGTATTAATTGTAAAAGGATTTTGGTGGCATTTCCGTAATATGTGGATAAACTTTTATCAACATAACGGTGTTATATTGTCCGCTGCAACTTCTTTTTATGCCATCATGTCTGGTGTGTCGATGATAATGCTTGGTTTTTCGATTGCAGGATTAATTGTTGGTTCACCGCAGAAAGCAGCGTCATTACTGCTTAATTTTATGAATCTTCAAGAGTTATTTCCTGATGGTGTAATTGGTATAAACTCCTTAGCACAAACTCTTGTTAGCAGGGCAGAGACAGTTACATTCCTGAGTTTAATATTATTTATTATTTTCTCTGGGACAGTTTTTCTATCGATCGAATCTGCGTTGAATAAAATTTTCGATGTAGAAAAAGGACGTCACATTTTAAGAAAAGTATTTGTAGCCTATTTAACGATGTTTATAACATATTTATCGTTTTTTGGTTCGGCATTTGTTACATGGGGAGCTATGATAATCACCGATTATGGGATAACAGTTCTTGGTGTCTCCCCGACTGGTATAAATACATTTTGGGAATTATTCATATTATTGGTGCCGTTTATTTTAATTTCGTTCTTTTTTGGGATTTTGTATAAAGTAGTTCCCTGGTGTAGTGTACCTTGGAAATACGCTCTTTTATCTGGATTATTTGCTGGTATAATGTGGGAGATTGCTAAAAGAGTTTTCACATTTTATGTTAGATATATTGTCAAATATGACGAATTGTATGGAGGAATTAGCACTTTGCTGGCAACCTTTTTATGGGTTTTTTATACTTTTGCAATAATGTTTTTAGGGGGATCCTTAGCTAAATCTATGATGGCACTTAGGAATAAAGATCTTTTAATAACACAGAAGGTATGAGAGTATGTCAAATATATTAAAATTAAAAAATCTTCTCTTATTGTTTATTTTTCTGCCTGCGCTAACTCCAGCGCAATCGTGGTTGGATAATCGTTCTGGAATTGCTGAATATAACAAGGGTGAATATGAAGATGCACAAAAAAAATTTCAAAAAGCACGGAAGAAAGTTCCCGACGATCCATCTATTACACTTAACATAAGTTCAACCCTTTATAAACAGGAAATTTACAATGAAGCAGGAAATGAAATAATAAAGTCACTCAGAAAAAATCCAGAGATAACGGATTCGTCGTTATATTCTAGTTTATACTATAATCTTGGTAATTCTTTTTTCAAGCAAGAGAGTTTAGGGCAAGCCATTGAATTCTATAAGTCAGCAGTGAGGTTGAATTCAAATGATCTGGATGCAAAATATAATCTAGAACTGTTATTAAGAATTACACAACAACAACAACAAAATCAGCAGCAAAATCAGCAACAGGAACAACAAAAGGAGGGAAATCAACAGCAACAACAAAACCAACATCAAGATCAACAGAATCAAGATCAATCGGAGCAGCAACAACAGCAAAATCAACAACAAGAACCGCAGCAACAACAAGAAGGAGCTATGTCAAAAGAAGACGCTGAAAGACTTATGGATGCATTCCGGAGACAGGAACAGGAGATGATTTACGGACAATCCCAGCAACAAAAGAGAAAAACAGGTGGAAGCAAATATCGAAATCAGCGTGATTGGTGAGAATTCAAATGAGACAAGAATTTGCAACTAAAATTTATAATTAATGATAAAAGAAATCACATGACTAAAATTTCAAACAAAACAATTATTATAATTCTGATAGGAATAATTACATTAAGTTTATCCGCTCAAGATGTTAGGGTTTCATCTTCAGTAGATAAGACACAAATATTCTTGAACGATGTAGTTACATTTACTGTCACAGTTAGTGGATCTGGCATTAAGAGCGTGAAACCTGCTAGTTTGGATATTGGGAATTCATGGAGAATTCAGAATACATCGAAATCCACTTCCCAGAATATTCAAATTGTTGGAGGGAGAATGCAAGCCTCGAAAAATTTTAATTATATATTCTACCTTTCGCCAATGAAGAATGGAACTCTTATAATTCCAAGTGTTGACGTTTATGTTAATGGGAAAAAATATACTACAAAACCAATAAAAATTAAAGTTGCCGCATCGACCAGAGGAAAACCTTCGAGCGGTCAAACTACTCAAATACCTTCTAGTCAACAACCTAAAGTCGAATCGGATGTTAACATATTTCTTTCTGTTATTACTGATAAAAAGTCAGTTTATGAGGGAGAACAGATCAACGTGGATTTTATGCTATATAGCGCATACAGAATAGAAAATGTCAATTATGAAAAAGATGCAGAATTTAAGAATTTTTGGATTGAACCATTATACCAAGCATCACAATTAGTGCCAGAAACAGTTAGCTTTAAAGGCAGGAGATTTTCTCGTTTTTTACTCCAAACAATTGCGGCTTTCCCTCTCAGAACTGGTACATTAACAATTGAGCCAATGGTGTTGAATACAATTATTCGATATCCATCTCGAGGTTTTTTTGATTTTGGTCGACGCGCAACCTTTAGTGTGAAAAGCAATCGAATTTCAATAAAAGTTTTGCAATTACCCAGTGAGGGCAAACCGGATGATTTCATCGAAGCAGTAGGACAATATTCTCTCTCTGCGGAAGTAGACAGAAATGAACTTCCTGCTGGGGAAGCTTTAAGCTTAAAAGTTCGGGTATCTGGATATGGCAATATAGAGACAGTAACGATGCCACAACCTATATTACCTACTGATTTCGAGGATTTTGACCATCAAGTTAAGGTATCTAAGGATGAGAAGGGAGGTAAACTTTATGGAATTAAAGAGGTTGAGTACGTATTAGTTCCAAGGAGTCAGGGGGAATATGAGATTCCATCGATAGCATTTTCTTATTTTGACCCCAAAAAAAAGAAATACATACAGCAGGAAACTGAGCCGATTATGATAAAGGTTCTCAAAGGAAAAGGTGGAATTATTATGACTGGCGGAGGGAGAAGCGGGATTGTTGCAGTAGGAGGTGATATAGAATTCATAAAATCGGATTTGAAAACTATTAGAACAGGTGGTTTCAACATTCCATGGGGTCTGAAATCCTTGTGGTTTCTTCCTATTGAGCTTTTACTTATCATTGTTGCATTAGCTTATAGAACAAGATATGAAAAAAGGATCGAGAATATAGGTGCTGTTAAGTCCTCTCTCGCACTTAATAAATCCAAAAAGAAACTTAATACCGCTCGTCGTATGAAAAACAAAGCTCAAGCAATTGCTGCAATATACGATTCGATCTTTCAATATATAGGCGATAAGCTTGGGATGGCAGCAGGAGCAGTAATATTCGATGATGCTACAATACATCTTAAGGAAAGTGGTGTGGAAGACGTTATATGCGAAGGTTTGAGAGAGGTTCTCGATGTTATACATGCTTCGAGATTTGCACCAGCTGAAACTGATATTAATGTCGATGACTTAGTTCACAGAGTGCTATTGCTTCTTAAGGAAATCGACACAAAGGTGGGTCGTAAGTGAGATTTACGTTAGTTACATCGATTATTCTGATTATTTCAGCTCTCTCATTTGCAGCGCAAAAGGATGTTACTAAGTTATACAATACTGCCAATAGCCAATATAGAAATGAAGAATATGTGCAGGCACTTGAAAACTATATGAAAGCTATTGAGTTAGGTGGATATGATTTTAGACTTTTCTTTAATATTGGAAATACGTATTTCAGAATGGGAGATATAGGCAGAGCTATCTTATGGTATGAACGAGCAAGAATTTTATCACCAAACGATCCAGATATCAAGAAAAATTTGGAATTCGCGAGAAAATTAACGCGAGATAGAATAGAATCAATTTATGCTGGTACTCTCTTACAGCCTTTTTTCAGAATGTTAGTAAACATCTCCTTTAGCAATTTCTGGATTATTTTACTTATTATTTCCGTTGCAGCTTCTCTTGCGTCAATATATGCGATAATAAGACTGAGTGGCCGATGGTTGGCTGTTGTGTTATGGATTCTACTGATAATTTCGACTTCATTCTGGTTTATAAAAGGGAATAGATTATGGGAAAGAAGCCTGGCAATTGTTATTGCATCAAAAGTCGATGTTCGAAGTGCTCCTTCAAATAATAGTGAGTTGTTATTCACAATTCATGATGGCACTCGAGTGGGAATTAAAGAAACTCGTTTGGGTTGGGAGAGAATTATTCTGGAGGATGGAAACTCTGGCTGGGTACCAAGGCAGACAATTGAGATGATTATAAAACATAACTTATTTAGCAAATCCAATGTTACAGATATTTCCGAGTAATATTGATTATCTTAAGATTTTGTCTCAATTTGAATTAGGCGAGATCATTGGGACAAAGTTATTTGGTGGTTCATTAAGAGATTTTTACAGAATTTCAACATCTCATGGCAATATAATTTTTCTCTTCGATTCAAATAGATCGGAACTGATAAGATATTCCAGATTACTTAGATCTCTACATAATGAAAATATTCCAGTTCCAGTTGTTTTAGCAATTTCATTGGATTCAAATGCACTCATACTTGAGGATGCTGGTAAAATTTCGGTAAGGGATTGGATTCGACAGCATAAGGATTTTTCCATTTATTTTGAAATTATAGAGAAAATTGCACAATTTCATTCATTAGAAAACGTCGACGGTGCAATAAAACTAGAATTTAACAAGATAGATTTTATGTATGAAACCAATTATTTTATCCGACATTTTTTAATTCGATATTTTGGGTTCGAGGGAAATGTATGGCAATATCTTAAGGATGAATTAACTGGTTTGGCTTCTAAGGCATCCGATTCGATCTATGGATTTATGCATAGAGATTTCCAGTCAGAAAATATATTACTCTCAAAGAATGGTATAAAAATTGTAGATTTACAATCTGCAAGAGAAGGTCCAAGGGCATATGATCTCGCATCGTTATTAGAGGATCCTTACATAGCAATTCCTAATTACCTTAAAAGAAAACTACTACAAGAATATTTTGTTTTTTCTAAGCTTAATCATCGACAAGTGAAGAAATTTTTAAACTCATATCCATACAATGTTCTTCAACGTCTTATGCAAGCTACTGCTGCATTTGCATATCTCAGTTCGGTTCAGAATCAAACTTGGTTCCAGCAATTTATCCCAGTTTCACTTTACAGGATTAAATCAACACTTGAAGAACTTCAGGAATTTCCTCGTTTGCAAAAGGTAATTACTCGATGTATTATAGAACTCGAAGAATTCGATTGAATTTTGAGAAGTATTTACCAGAATAATGTGATTTCTTCGTTTCTAACAATGCCGACAACTTTTGGTTTGCTCTCGAAATCGAAGTCCTTATCCAAAATCACTGCTTGAGCTTTGGAGCCAACCATTAGAGGAGTTTCTCTATTCTCCCATTTTGCAGGATTATCTGCAAACAATGCAATTGCTTCCTCAAGTTTAATACTTTGATCAGAGTTCACGCGTTTTATACATGCAAAGATACCTCCAACAGGATCGATAGGAGTTATATACGAATCTGATCCACCTAAGAGAGATATTCCGGCATCTATTTCATCTCGAAATGGATTTGTTTTTCGCCAACGATTGCCTAAACGCATAGCATAAAGTTTATCAGGACCACCCCATCGAGTTTCAAAGGCAGGTTGAACTGAAAGCGTTATTTCCATTTTTGCGGCAAGTCTTAGAAGATTTTTATCGATAAGTTCTGCATGTTCGATACGCCAACTTTTAAGCTTTTTACCATTAGATATTTTTCCTGCGATTCTAAGATATTGTTCTACTGCACGGTCTCCAATCGCATGCATTGCTATGGATAGACCTGCATTGAAGGAATTTGAGAAAAAGTTCTCTAGTTTTTTGTCTGACCAGTATAAAATTCCAAGATTATCCGGATCATCGGTATACGGTTCTCGAATTGAAGCAGTATGCGAACCAAACGAGCCATCCAAAAGAAGACAGCCGCCAATATGCTTCAATCCTAACGATTTTACGCTTTCGATATCGGTCGTTTCAAAGAAATTTGTGGTTTCGATAGGCAGTTTATCTTGAATCTTGGTTGTAACTTCAATCCATTCATAAAGCGGAAAGAGAGCATGTATATAAAAAGCACCCGCTTTAAGCGCGTTTTCAGATACTTTGTGGACTGCTTTTATAAGCGTGCTCTCATTAAGCGATCTAAGGAAAAATTTTACAATTTTCTCCTGCAAAGAGCCGATGTAAATACCGGTTTCATTACGTAATTCCTCAGGAAGCATTGAAATTGCAGCACTTGAAAGAGAACATGAATGACCATCAATTCTTCGTATAAAAACAGGAAGATTGTTTGTGGCTTTATCGAGTTCCTTTGCTGAAGGCATGTTATCTATTGGATCGAAATTGTAACCCCAAAGTGTTTCATCAATTATAAATTCATCGAATGAGATTTCCCCCAAGAAAGCTAATAATTCCTTGCAGGTCTTTAGTTCGCCTAAATCTAATGAATTAAGGTAAATTCCACTTTGAATAAAGTGGACATGAGAATCTGTTAATGGAGGAATGAGAACTCTATTGCCTAAATCAAAAATCTTACAGTCTTCAGGGGGATTTACAGTGTTATCTAAGATTATGATTTTATCATTTTTAATTATTAGTCGATTGAATATTCCTCTGGAAGTTCTTATTTTTCCTATTATTGCTAACATTAAGTTCTCTTGGTTTAACGGAAATCTTGAAAATACTTTTCATCGAATATGCTGTTGCCCATCCCACACAACCACCAATAATGAAGCCTGCAAGAACATCTAATGGATAATGGACACCTACGTAGATTCTTGAGAATCCGACAATTAAACTTATTGGAATGAATAACCAAAGAGTTTTCCTTTTGAAAAAACCAACCGCAGTCGTAAGAGCTAAGGAATTCGATGCGTGATTGGATGGAAAGGAGAATCTACCACCGCGATCGGTCAATAATCTTTCTGCGATTGTCCATGAGGGTCTTAGTCTTCCAATTAATGGTTTAATAATCTTTGCACAGATAGGATCGTTGATTGCAATAGCAATTAGAGCCACTAATGCTGCCCATTTTCCTTTTGTGCCACCAAAAATCGCTAAAATAGCAAGCATCCCAAGAACAGTCGGAATCCAAAATTCTCTATCGCTAAACAAGAGCATTAAAACATCCATGAAATGGCAGTTCAGTTTTTCATTAATGAATTTAAATAATCCAATATCCCAATTTAGTATGTAATTCATATCTTCCTGAAATTAATTTTCGAAAATTCTAAAAATTACTTCGCAAACTTTCGGATTGCTCGGAAATATTCCTTAGCAAAACTTCCTCTGCTCTTGATAATCCGGAATCTCTTCTACTCATAACTATTATTGCTGTCTCTATCGCTTTACTTATATTATAGCTTTCAAATCCATTTTCAAGACTACCCCATAAGAATGACGGTAAGGTTTTTGGTGCAAGTCCTCCGCCAAAAAAGTTGGCAGTAACCCCCACAGTACTACCTGAAGTAAGTAGCGTTCCAATTCCCAATTTTGAATGATCTCCAATGAATGTTCCGACTTTGTTTAATCCTGTGGAGTATATCTTTTCGGGTGTTGTAACTCGAATTTCGTGATAGTTGTTTTTCAGATCGCTGTTTGTTGTTAAAGCGCCAAGATTAACCCATTTGCCGATATAGGAGTGTCCAATGAAACCATCATGGAATTTGTTTGAATACCCAAGGAAAATTGATTCCTCAACCTCTCCGCCAATTCTACAAACTGGTCCGATGCTCGTTCCCTCCCTAATTCTGGCATACGGCATAACATTAGTGCCTTCTCCGATATAAGTCGGACCTATTATTACTGCACCAGACATAACATAAACGTCTTTATCGATTATTACTGGACCATTTCGACCGTCGAGTACTGCAAATGGATCTATTATTGCTCCCTCATTTACGAATACTGTACCTAAGATCGCAGCTCGGTCATCTATTTCACCGAGAGAAACGCGATTGCTAAAGTTCTCTTCGAAATCTGAGACGATTATTTCGGGATTTTTATATACTAGGTTCCATATTGAATCGAAAACAGGCACATCCGTTTCGATTATTGGATACAAACTCATTAGATTGTCATAATCTTTTTCTGTGGGAAGCGATTCAAAAATGCGATGTAATATGTCTAATTCTTTACCAAAAGGAAAGTAAACTGCTACAGGTTTCTCTTGAGCAGTAAGAACAGTAAGTTTATCTAAATTATCAATAATTTGTTTATGCTTTTTTGTAAAAACGGCTGTCCCGTTTAGGAAAACGGTAGGAAGATCGGGATCGATACCAGCTGGGTAAATTTGTATGCCTAAATCCTGAAGGATATTTTTAAGTTTGGGTCTGCAGATTCCGCTGGGGTTTCGGTCTCCGAATAGATCTAAGGCTCTATCCACGAATCTTTCAGTCCCAATTCGCAAATCAAAAAGAGGTCGAGTAAGAGATAGTGGATAGAATCGATCCCAATTGTAATCCTCCCATAAAACAACATTGTACTTTCTCATTTTATTACTCCGGTTTGATAATGACATGTCTGTTATGTATCAAAACTCTATTCTCAGCGAACCATTTGAGAACTTTTGGGTAAAGAAAATGTTCTTGAATCATAATACGTTCAGCTAAGGTTTCTGGAGTATCGTTTTCGAGAACCTGCACACATTGTTGAGCTATAATCGGACCATGATCGAAGATGTTGTCTACAAGGTGAATTGTTACACCACTGACCTTGCATCCATATTCCAGAACAGTTTGATGGACTCGTAAACCATACATTCTTTTTCCACCAAACGAGGGTAATAATGCAGGATGAATGTTTGTTATTCTATGTTGAAATTGTGTTATAATTTCTGGTGGTATTTTTCGCATATAACCTGCAAGTGCAATAAAGTCAATTCTTTCCTCTTCTAGTTTTGATTTCATTGAAATGACAAAATTATCACGATTATCAAAATCTCCACTGGAAATATAATATGCTGGTATGTTATGTTTATTAGCTCGCTTAAGCGCATATGAATCCGCTTTATTTGAAACAACAAGGGAAATTTCGGCTGGCAAATCGCCTTTTATGGAGGCATCTATTATAGCTTGTAAATTTGTTCCATTCCCTGAAGCAAATACTGCAATACGCATTTTTTTCTCCATCTTTGCGGAGGATTAATTATTTTACTTTATAATTTGAAGATTTCTTCGAATAGAATTCTTCAGCTTCCTCGGTTTTTTTATTAAGCCACTTTTCTCTTTTCTTATACCAATTTATTGTTTCGGTAAATTTTTCAACGAACTTCGCTTGTGGTTTCCAGCCAAGTTTTCCAATTTTTTCCCAATTTATGCAATACCGTTTGTCGTGTCCTAATCGATCTTTCACATGAGTAATGAGATTGTAAGGCTTATTAAGAATGTCCAACATCAACTTTGTAATTTCAATATTTTGGTGCAGTTCAGATGCTCCTATATTGTATATTTCTCCCAGAATACCTTTTTGCAGAAGCAATAGGAGAGCTTTGCAGTTGTCCTCGACATATAACCAATCTCGGATATTTTTTCCATCGCCGAAAAGAGGAAGTTTGTCTTTTCTAAAAGTAAGAGAAACAAATCTCGGGATTAGTTTTTCAGGATACTGATACAGACCGTAATTGTTAGAGCTTCTAGCGATAATTACCGGTACATTATATGAAACAAAATATGCATTACACAACATATCTGCTGCAGCTTTGGATGCAGAGTAAGGACTGGAGGGTTTCAGTGGTGTGGATTCATCGGCAGCATATTTGATGATGGAACCGTAAACTTCGTCGGTAGAAACTTGAAGGAATTTCTCGATTTTATGTTTTCTGGTGAGCTCGAGAAGAACGCGAACGCCTTCAACATTTGTTGCCATAAATGGCGATGGATCGAAGAGTGATCTATCAACATGTGATTCCGCAGCGAAGTTAATGACCCAATTCATACCAGATATAGCTTTAGCTGAGACGCTAAAATCGATGATATCACCTCGGATAAATGATACTTTTGGATTGTCGAGAACATTTTCCAAATTTTCAATGCTGCCAGAATAAGTTAATTTATCTAGAATTCTTATCTTCTCGATCTGAGGTACTTTCAGTAAAAGTCTAACGAAATTTGAACCTATAAAACCAGCCCCACCTGTAACAAGTATCTTTTTCCCCACAAAATTTCCTCCTATTGCAGACAATTACTTCTACAAATTTAGTTCCCGAAATTTAAAATGAAACGAAAAAACATTATAAATTCTCAAAGAACTAACAAATTATTTTAATTAATTAGACCTGTGTATAATGTTTAATTTCCCAGTTTAGTATTCTAAAAATAAAGAATAATTTTTACTTTCTGTTTAGAATTGAAATAAAAATAAAGCCAGATCGATCTATATCAGACAATGGAGCTCAAACTTTTTATTTTATATAAGTAAGTTTCTTTGTTGTTGCCATATTATTGCATCGGAGGTGAACGAAAAATACTCCGGATCCAAGTTCATGTCCAGTTTGAGAGCAAACATCCCAGAGGATTGATCCACTTTTATTTGTAGCAAATTTAACAACTAATCTACCAGAAATATCGAAAATTTCGATTAAACCGTTATCAGTGGGTTCAAACGAGATCTGTACTGTAGAATTGAAAGGATTAGGAGATAATGTTAACATTGGATAATCTGGAAGTATGTTATCGGTCTCAATTATTCCTGATTGCCGATATGTGAACTCCCAGCACGTGTCGATTCGGTTATTATAGCAGTAATCGACATAATCTTCCATAAGCACACAAACTTTAAAAGTATCTATTATGTAAGAGCATACGCTTTCCAACAATCCAATGAAGTTATCCCTTCGTATACCAAAGATCATTGGAGTTGGCTTCATTAATGAATCGTAAGGCCAGGTTGCTATTCTGCTAGGATAATCTTCAAAGACATGAAATAATCTTATTTTACTCCTTCGAGTAAGGCTATCGGAGTAGTTATCGGATATATAAACGAAGAAATCTCCGGAAGTCGAGGTATCAAGCTCTGTGCCGTATGAACATGAATCAATATGTGGAGGAGATAAATCAATATAAAATGACCACATAATCGAGTCTGGTATACTATATCCAAGTATATCTTTAGCATCGGTAAGTACCACGCTTATTTCACCTTCACTCCATGTGGTTAATGGATTAAATACCATCGATGGTGCAGAAAAGGTTATATGCGGATCAGGAGCAGAATATAACGTGTCGTTAACTCGGAGCTTAATAGTAGATGGGTCTATTCCTTCTCTATCGGTTATCCACATGCAAATTGCCTGAGATGAACAAGCGGAAACCGATCCGGAATCTGGATATCTTATTGTTGCGCTAGGAAGTGAGACATCTCTTTTGTAAAATCTCCAACAAAACTCAAATTCGTTTGGACAACGACCAACATCACTTCCACGAACGCATACTATATTTGTTTCCGGTAATATGATTCCTAAGGAAAATATATTAAGGGAGGCAGTTCTTCCATCCCAATTCAATCCAGTTGCACCAAAAGAAAAAACCGAATCATTGAGAACCATTTCGGTAAGTCTAATCGGCGAAATATCGTAAAGGGATATCCAAATGCTTGTCGGTGTGATAGTTGAAACAGATTCTGGAGCAGGATATACATTAACGGGACGCGGTGGTAAATTGTCCCAGATGATACTTCGACAGAATTTTTCAGGGATACTTGAGCCTGTGATATCCATCAGACTATCGATACAAATTGTTATTGTATCCTCAAAAGAATCAGGATAATCCGGGTGGAAAAATACAAAACTGCTATCGACCCAGACTTCAGGATCGGATGTTCTGTATAATGATCCATCAAAAGAAATCACAACTGTTGCGGGATCAATTGCATCGTCGATAGATATGTAAAACGAAATCGTAGTGTCGCAGGTAATAATCTCGTTCTCAAATGGCATTGTAGTTGAAATATATGGATAATCTGGAAATTCTGGTTCATCTGTTAGGTTTCCAAAAATATCCCATTTTACACCACTTCTTCTATCTTGCCAAACTGTAAGGTATTTTTTAAAGATTGGATGATAAGCAACATCAGGATTAGTTTGTGCTTGTGGATACTCACAAATAGGAAAATCATCTAAATAAGGTATTCCAAATTTGTCGAGAATAATACTATAAATATCATAGCTGTCATTTCTATTGTCCTGCCACACAACTAGAAAACATTCATTGTTGTATGCTATGGATGGATTCGTTTGTTCTCTCGGTGCTCTGGCAATCGGTAATCCTTCCGCTGTTGTAGCGAGATGTTCTATAATTGCCATGTTTATATCGTAATTTGTAAACTCTGAATAAGATTGCCAAGTAATCGCAAAGCGATTTTCCGCAGGAGTTGCTCCTGAAACAGAACAGAGGTGAGGTCTTATGGCTGTTGGATTATTAATAAGTAAGAATGACGGTCCCAGAGAAATTCCAATGGAATCGTAGTATTCCCCAAAGATACCTTGCCCTGAACTTGTTGAGTCATACCATACGATTAGGAACTCTGAACCATTATATGCAACAGATGGAAAGCCTCCAGCAGACGTTGAAAGATCTATAATTCCTGTTGTGGGTGTTCCTGTCGTATCAAAGATAACGCATTTCGTTCCTTGGATACCACCTACTTTCATCCAGACATTAATATAATGAGTACCTGAGAATGCTAAATCTGTGTAATCATATCCGATGCTATCAACCTCTGCAATCGTTTTTTCAATTGTAATAGGACCTATACAATTCGATTTTCTTATCATAACAAAAATGCTATCATGTTCAGGAGGTGTATAATGATGAAAATAATCGAGCCAAACTATTGTTACATGATCAAAAGGATTATTTGAAGTTATTGACGGAGCCATTTGATGTGAGTTATGAGGTGCATGTATTTTTATTGTTGTTGAATCAATAAGTCCAGTATCGTTTACAGTAGTACCTATTATATTGCTTTCAATACCTCTGGGTGTATAATCTTCCCAAACCACAAAGTAGCAATCATTTGTAATACCAATCTTTGGACTAATCTGATCTAAACCTGCGTTGATTATCGCGAATTGGTGAGCTGAGATAATTGTAGTTAAAAGAATAGAGCATAACAATAGTTTACGTATCACGATTCCCCCTGCTTTCATTATTTTTTTATTACTTTTCTTAGTTGTGACGCAGCCAATTCAATATCTGCATTTGGCAATGTCATTGAAAATCTAACATAT
This sequence comes from bacterium, assembly GCA_030613005.1. GTDB lineage: Bacteria > UBP14 > UBA6098 > B30-G16 > B30-G16 > JAUWMV01. The sequence continues at coordinate 34,652 of JAUWMV010000016.1, forward strand.
TTTTTCCCACTTGAGCCCATTGCATCCCCTGGCATTGTAATTATCCCAGCTTTTGCTATCAAGAACTCAGAAAACCGAAATGAATTCTCAAAACTATCTGGTATTTTTGTCCATATATAAAATGTAGCGTCATCGTTAAAAGGTTCAAGGTCTAATTTTTTCAAAACATCAGAAAAATACAAAATTCTCTTTTTATATATATCTCTTATAGAATCGGTAAGTGACCAGTAATTGTCTAAGGCGATTTTCCCAGCATATTGAATAGCTCTAAAAACCCCTGAGTCGATGTTCTTTTTCATGATTTTTAAGGCATTGATGACATAGGAATTTCCCACTGCATAGCCGATACGCCACCCACTCATATTGAATGTTTTAGAAAGTGAATGAAATTCTATCGCTACGTCTAAAGCTCCATTAACCTCAAGAATCGAGTAGGGTGCTTCGTCAAAGTAAATTTCATTATATGCAGCGTCATTAACTATTATAAAACCATATCTATGAGCGAGTTCCACAAATTGTTCCATAAAGTTTTGATCCATTGTTTTTGTTGTGGGGTTATTTGGATAATTTATACATACAAGCTTAGTATTAGATTTAATTTGTTCTAAATCTGGTAGAAAATGATTTTTTTCCAAGAGTGGAAGAGGATAAGGTTCACCATTAGCGAAAACAATCCCCGCTTTAATAACTGGATATCCTGGTTCAGTAAAAGCTGCAATATTTCCTGAGTTTAAAACTGCCATTGGAAGATGAAAAATTCCCTCTTTTGTGCCAATGAGAACAATAATATTTTCATCTACTGAAAGTTTGATTTTGTATCTGTTAAGGAAAAAACGAGCAATTGATTGAAGTAAAAATTCTTCACCGGAGTATGATGGATATCGATGATTTTTTACATCACAAAGTGCTGCAACCAAAGCACCTTGTATCTCCTTTGGAGGTGGAAGATCGGGATCTCCAACGCCCATATCTATTACTCGTTTGGTTTTGGAAATTTCAACTTTTAACTTATCCAATTGAGCAAAAGGATAAGAGATAAATTGCTTTAGTCTTGTCGATAGATTTTTCATATTCCATGCATAAATTAGAGTCGTGAAAATTTAATGAAAAATTATTCAATTAGTATTAATTTTTACTCGCTAAAATTCGATAATAATTTAATATTATTACATACTTGTAAAATTAAGGGGGTCAAATGTCTCTGCAACAGGAAAAAGAAATATTCGAGACAATTAGTCAAAAGGTTTTTGAGCTTTGTGGCAAATACGAAGCTGAATTAATCTATTATTCTTTCGAGAATTCTCTCACCAGATATGCTAACAATGTTATACATCAAAATCTTGCAACTCAAAAAGGTGAGGTTGATATCCGACTTATCCGAGGGAAAAAGACAGGTACTGTTTCAGTATCTACTTCAGCGTCAGATGAGATGTTAACCCGAGCAGTTGAATCAGCAAAAGAGATCGTCGAAAATACACCGGAAAATGAAGATTTGATGCCTATTCTTGGAATTCAGGAATATAAAGAAATAGATAAATATTGCGAATATACAGCTAATTTGGAACCCGAGAAAAGAGCAGATATAGTTTGCAAAATTGTTGATGAATCCAAAGCTCACGATTTCAATGCTGCAGGTATCGTTGAGAATGGATGGACTGCATTGGGAATCGCTAACACAAAAGGTGCCAGAGCTTTTGCAGCTAATTCTAACTTTGTCTTTAGCGCAACGGTAGAGGGAAAAAGCGGATCAGGATGGGCTGAGGGAACTAGTTGGCGTTTTTCTGATGTTGACATCGATGCTGAGATCGCTGAGGCTGTGGATCTTGCACAAAGAAGCCAAAATCCACAGGATATTAAACCGGGAAGATATACTGTTGTTTTGACTCCTGCAGCCTTTGGTGATTTGCTTATGTTCTTGAATTGGATTGGATTTAATGCTAGAAAGCATTTAGAAGGAGAAAGTTTTCTTAAGGGGAAGTTGGGAAAGAAGGTTTTCAGTGAAAAGTTAACTATGATTGACGATGCATACGATAATAGATGGTCTGGTTTGCCTTTCGATTTTGAAGCTTATCCTCGCAAGGAAGTTACGCTTGTGGAAAACGGTGTTTTGAAAAATCTCGTTTATGATCGTTGGACCGCTTTAAAGATGAATGCTGATCCAACAGGTCATGGTCTTCAGCAACCTAATCATTGGGGCGCTATACCGTTGAATTTAATTGTTGCCGGTGGTGATAAACCTTTTAAAGAGATTATTAAATCTGTCAAGAATGGTCTTTTTGTAGTTCATTTTCATTATACAAATGTTTCTGAACTCACAAAACTAACTCTTACAGGAATGACAAGGGATGGCTTATTCATGATAGAAAATGGTGAGATTACACGTCCAGTTAAGAACATGCGCTTTACAGAAAGCGTTGAAGAAACATTGAAAAATGTTGTCGACATAGCCTCTGAACAAAAAACTGTTACTGGTTTTTTCTTTGGTGGTGCCATTGTTCCGGGCATAGTTATAGAAAATTTCAATTTCTCAAGTACTACTGAGTTTGGTGGGTAAATATTTCGTTTTGATTATTCTGGCACGAAAAAAGAATTATAAATCTTTATGACCGTGTGACTTATTAAGGTCAAGTAAATCCAAATTTTTGATTGATAATATTTTAGATTTTTTATAGTCTTAATTTCGAGTAAATTAAAAATTACCTGTGAGTAAAAATTCTGGAGGAGAAATGTCAATACTTGTGGACGAAAATACTAAAGTTTTAGTTCAGGGAATAACCGGTAGAGATGGTTCTTTTCACACCCAAACGATGTTAGATTATGGTACAAAAGTTGTTGCTGGCGTCACACCTGGAAAAGGTGGAATAGATGTTCATGGAGTGCCAGTATTCAACACTGTGTTGGATGCCGTTAAAGAAACTGATGCTAATACTTCTATAGTATTTGTGCCACCAAGATTCGCTGTCGATGCAATATTTGAGTCTGCCGAAGCAGGAATTGAGCTTATTGTAGCAATTACAGAGGGAATACCGGCTCTTGACGGTGCAAAAATATATGATTTTCTGAAGAAAATTGGCTCGAGACTGATAGGACCGAATTGTCCGGGAATAATTTCACCCGGCAAATGTAAGGTTGGAATACTTCCAGCTCATATATTTGAAGAAGGCAATGTGGGTTTGATATCTCGTTCCGGAACATTAACTTATGAAATAGTATACAACATGACCCTTTCTGGGTTTGGGCAAACTACTTGCCTTGGAATAGGTGGGGATTTCATTATCGGCACTAGTTTCATAGACGCATTAAGCTTGTTCCAAAGAGATCCCGAAACAAAAGCAGTTGTTATAATTGGAGAAATAGGTAGTACGGATGAGCAAGATGCAGCCGATTATATTGTAGATAATATGGATATTCCGGTAGTTGCCTTTATCGCTGGACAAACAGCACCTCCAGGGAAGAGAATGGGTCATGCTGGTGCAATAATTTCCGGGTCTGAAGGCACTGCTGCAGAGAAAATTGCTAAGTTTAAAGAGTGTGGTATACCTGTGGCAAGGATACCATCCGAAATTCCGCAGTTACTTAGAAGTTGTTTGCAGTGAGCACACATTTCAAAGGAGGGCATTATGAGATTGTGGCTTTTGTCGTTGGTTGTTTTATCTATTTTAATTTGCCCGGTTTTTGCTACTGATGCCAGAGTTAGTGCGGTAATGGGTGTTTCACCATATATTATCGATGAAACCAGAGTTTTCCAAAATCCATCTCTAATTAAATTCTTTTCTAACCGTGCTGTGCTTGAACTCGGTATGTATAAACCTGATGCACTCCCCACTAATCAGAGTGGTTATGCATTTTTCCATATTACTGGCAGTGTTTTTTTCGGTGCAGGTGTTTTGAGAAAGGAAGATGAATTCTATCTTATGGGTATGGGAGATGATGGTGAATCTCATTATTATATACCAAATCCTGTACCACCTGCAGGTTTAACTCCACCTAATAACGAAATTGATTTAATTTTGGGAACAGATATGGGTGATATCGCTCTTGGACTGGGCATTCATATGGCTCGCAAATATTGGAAAAGGGAAACCGATAGTAACGAAGAACTAAAGAAAACCTCCGCATTAGGTATTAAAATTGGTACTTCATGTGTAAAGGATGATGAAATGCTTTTTGAGGGTAATGTTAGAATTGGGATGAATTCCTATAAGCACGAAACAGCTACATTTGTTCAAGAAAGTGACGGAGGAATGTCGATAAGCTTGGGTGCTCGGGCTTACCTACCTATGGGAGAAGCAACGCTAATTCCGAGAGTTGGTTTCAGTACTTTTTCTTACAAAGATATGATTAATGACAATGAAACATTTAATGCTTCTTTGATGACTCTCACAGTAGGTGCTGGGCTAAAAGTTAATGCATTAGGCGGTTGGATTCTTCCAGCTGTGGAGATTAACTATCGCAATGGTAAGAAAGAAGAAGATTCCGATGAATATACACTTACAGCATTAACTCTTCCACATCTGGTTCTTGCATCTGAGTTTCCCGCAACGGATTGGTTGGTTGTGCGAGTGGGTGTTAATAGATTTTATGGCACACAAACTCAGAAGGAAACCACTAATGGCGAAATAACCACAACTCAAGACGTAACATCTTGCTTCCTGCAACCCGATATGCTAACACTTGGTGCAGGTGTGGTTTTGTTTGATGGAACTCTGATAATTGATGGAACTGTCGGGGACGATTTGCTTCACAAGGGTGGTTATATATTCAGCGGTGAGAAGGGATCGATATTCGGAAGAGTATCTCTTGGTGTTAACTTCGGCAAATAAGAATTGCTAATATTGGGAGTTGATGACGGGCACGTGATGCCCGTCTTTTTTTTTGCACTTGAGCGATATTACTATTAAAAATATACATCCTGCATGAATTTGTCCCTTTTAAAAAGGGGGACAGACTTTGTGCGTAGCAAAAGGTCAGGGGGTTGAAATCCTAGTTAATCCGTTAATCTGCGTAATCCGCGGTTCAGACATTATTTATTTCGCGTTGCGCAAATCAATTTTATACCTTATTTATAAGTGTAAGCAAAGAAAAAAGGTGAGATGAGAAAAGGACGGAGAAACTGATGAACAAAGACCATCAAGTTGAAAATTTGCCTTATGAGTTTATGTATTTTTATAGAAAAGATTTAGAAGATACAATTGTATTAGCTCTTAAAAATATAATAGAAGCCTGGTCTTGGCGACAGGAATTATTCGCAATACAACAAATGCTTAATGGTTGTATTTTATTCTGCTTTTCCCAAGAAAAATCTGTTTTGTTTGAAAATGGAAGCAAAGAAGCAAAAAAAATAGAGCAGAGCTTTTTTCTTAATTTCGGATTTATTTTGGCTCAAGCCTTAATTGATAAAGTGCTGTGGCAACTTAAGGAATTTTTCAAGATAGAAATTCAAGATGGACAAATTAGATGGAAACCTATAAATAAATTTCTCAAAGAAAAAGCAAACAGTGATAGTAATATTGAAAAGATATTGGAGTTATTAGGTGAGTTTGATAGAAGTGACGAACACAAAATTATAAAAACTCGAGCAAATGATATTAAGCACAGTTGGACACACCATTATTTTGGTGTGAAATACAAAATCGATGAATCGAATTATGGAGATACTAAAATTGAAACATTTGATGAATCTTCTAGATCCTTTATGAAAATGTATTTTACTCCTAATAGCAAGATAAGATCTTTTATACCACCTACAGGTAAGCCTACCGCTAATATCGAGGATGATATTGTTCATTTGAACGATGCAAACACAAAACTTGTTGCACTTATTAGGGAAATCAATAAAATATTGTTTAAAGACATTGCAAAACTTGGGTTTTATTGAAATAGAAGTAAAATGAATAGTTACCAAAACACCCTATATAACAACGACAACCTTGAGAAAAACAAATGAAACAACTTAACATCAAAACAAGCCATAAGGTAGTTAAAGATTACTACCTAGAAATGGAGAAGCTAAGTCTTTTCCATGCTGATGATGAAGGTTCTGTTTCCTCTCCGTTTGCTAATCTTCTCAATCATTGTGCAAAAAAGATGGGATGGCGATTCCAAGCGCAATACCCATTGAAAGTAAAGGATACAACGCTAAGACCCGATGGTGCGATTTTCGACGAGTACAACATACGACGCGGGTTATGGGAAGCGAAGGACACCAAAGACAATCTCGATACTGAAATCAAGAAAAAATTCCAGAAGGGCTATCCAAGCAACAACATCATATTCCAAACGCCAGAACAAGTTGTAATCTGGCAAAATGGCATAGAAGCTTTCAGAACCGATATAACCGTCTCAGAGAATCTTGTCCGTGCTCTAAAGCTGTTCTTTGAATACAAGGCACCCGAAATTGACGACTGGAAAGAAGCAGTCGAGAAATTTAAACCGGAGATACCGGAGATAGCCAAGGGCATCCTGATACTCATCGAAAGAGAACGTGAAAAATACAATAAGGAATTCATCGAGGCATTCGATAGTTTCGCGCAGGTATGCCGCGAATCCATAAATCCGAATATTTCCATTCAGGCTATCGAGGAAATGATAATCCAGCACCTTCTGACTGAGCGGATATTCAGCAATGTCTTTAACAATCCCGATTTTACCCGAAAGAATGTTATTGCAAGAGAAATCGAAAAGGTCGTCGATGCACTGACATCTGGCTATCTAGGACGCAGGCAGTTCCTTGAAGGTCTGGATCGTTTCTATAAAGCATTGGAAAATGCAGCAGCTACAATCAAAGACTTTTCCGAAAAGCAGGTTTTCCTGAACACTGTATATGAGAAATTCTTTCAGGGATTTTCTGTCAAAGTAGCGGATACGCATGGAATTGTCTATACTCCCCAGCCGGTTGTCAAATTCATGGTCAAATCGGTGGAGGACATCCTGCAAAGGGAATTTGGAAGAAGCCTTTCGGATAAAAATGTTCATATACTCGACCCGTTTGTGGGAACCGGCAATTTCATTCTTCATGTGATGAGGGAAATCAAAAAGACATCGCTCGAGTATAAGTATGACAACGAAATCCATTGCAACGAGGTCATGCTGCTGCCCTACTACATCGCCTCGATGAATATCGAGCACGAATACAGCGAAATGACGGGGAAATGGAAACCGTTTAAAGGCATCTGCCTTGTGGACACATTCGAGCTTGCCGAGGACAAGCAGATGTCCATTTTCACCGAGGAAAACACCGAACGCGTGCAGAGGCAGAAGGATTCTCCCATCTTTGTCATCCTCGGAAATCCGCCATACAATATGGGTCAGGTGAATGAAAACGATAACAATAAAAACCGGAAGTATAAGACTATAGATGGACAGGTTTCTGAAACATATGCACGCGATTCAAACGCAACGCTCCTAAACAAGTTAGCCGATCCTTACGTGAAAGCCATACGCTTCGCGTCCAATCGTATCACCGAGAATGGCGAAGGTATTGTAGCATTCATAACAAATAATAGCTTTCTAGATGCTATCGCCTTCGATGGTATGAGAAAAAACCTTGGTGATGATTTCAATAGAATCTATGTGCTCGATTTGAAAGGAAATATAAGAAAAGATTCGATGCGTGACGGTATACCACTTGGGGAACAACATACTGTTTTCGGTCTGTCAGCAATGGTTGGTATTTCAATTTCATTTTTTGTGAAGAGCAAGAAATACGAGGAAAGCAAGGTTTTTTATAGTGACATAGACTTCCGAGCAACACGACTTGAAAAATTTGCGCTTATTGAAAACGCAAGGATAGCAAGCAATCTTAATTGGAAAGAATTAAAGCCCACAAAGAAGTATTTATGGCTTACGGAAGGAATGAGTACCGAATTTGATGAATTTATACCTATGGGGACGAAAGAGGCGAAAAAAGAGAAGACGGATAGCGTTGAAGTACTTTTCAATTCGTTTAGTTGTGGTGTTATGACAAGTCGGGATGCATGGGCATATAATTTCGATAAGAAGTGTGTTGAAGAAAATATGGAGAGGATGATAGAGACATATAATAATCATGTTTTCAAATACCAGGGATTGGATAAGATACCTAATATTGATGATTTTGTTGAATATGATGAAAAAAAGATAAACTGGAGTAGAAGACTAAAAAGAAATATTCAACGAGGTAACAGATGTAAGTTTTCAGCATCAAATATACGCACTTCTGAATATAGACCTTTCATAAGGAAATACCTGTATTTCGATAAAATGATGAACGAGGAAGTCTATCAATTACCACATATTTTCCCAACATTTGAGGTTGAGAAAGAAAATCGGGTAATATGCGTAAGTGGAAGAGGTAGCACCAAACCATTCCAAACTCTTTTAGCAAATTCAATAGTATGCTTTGATGTGCTCAATAAAACTCAATGCTTCCCGTTCTACACATACGACGAGGACGGGACGAACAGGAAAGAGAATATCACAGATTGGGCGCTTATGGAATTCAGGAAGAGATATAAACCCTCCGACTCCGACTTCGTCGGCGCCACCTCCCTTGTTAAGGGAGGCACACCGGATGAAGTACCCTTTAATAAGGGGGATGGCGCGCAGCAACAGGGGATTAGTATTTCCGAAGGACAGAGGGTTAATTCTCCCTTAGCAGATGAGATTACCGAAGGACAGAGGGTTAATTCTTCCGAAGGACCGAGGATTAATTCTTCCGAAGGACAAGAGATTAATAACGAACCCTCCGACTCCGACTTCGTCGGAGCCACCTCCCTTGTTAAGGGAGGCACAAACTGGCAGGATGATCCCGATCTGATAGAGCGTGCGAAAGAGCATGATTTCTTATACAAGGGAAGGTATCTGCCGTATGATCCAAAGCTTAAACGATATGCAAGAGAACTCCGCAAGAACATGACTAAAGCGGAAAGGAAACTTTGGTTTGATTTCCTGAAAAATTTACCCCAACGATTCATTTGTCAGCATCCTATCGATCACTATATTGTTGACTTCTATTATCCCAAGGCAAAGCTTGTAATTGAGGTTGATGGTGATACTCATTTCACTGAAATGGGGAAAGAGTATGATGAAGAGAGGACCTATATCCTTGAAAGATATGGATTAAGTACGATCAGGTATACAAATAATGATATTTTAGACAAATTTGTTAGTGTTTGTTGTGATATTGAGGAAACTCTCCGACTCGAACAAGTTCGATCCACTAAGGGAAGCAAACCGGATGAAGCCCCCATTAATAAAGGGGATGTCGCGAAGCGACAGGGGATTAATTCTTCCGACGGACAGAGGGTTAAAATAAGTAAATGGGACATCTTTTACTATGTCTATGGCATCCTTCACCATCCCGAATACCGAAAGAAATTTGCCGCGAATTTGAAAAGAGAATTGCCAAGGATTCCATTTGCACCGAATTTCTGGAAATTCGCCGAAGCGGGAAAGCAACTCGCCGAACTACATGTGAACTATGAGGAAGTTGAGGAATACCCGCTGAAGATGATTGAGACCGAGGGTGAAGAACTCGATTGGCGAGTAGAGAAAATGCGTTATAACAAAGAGAAGACTCAGATAAGATATAACGATTTCCTAACAATTGCAGGTATACCGTCCGAGACCCACGAATACCATCTTGGCAACCGCAGCGCACTCGATTGGATAATTGACCAGTATCGAGTGAAGTCGGACAAACGCAGCAGCATTGTAAGCGATCCGAACAGAAAAGACGAACCGGATTACATCGTGAAGCTGATAAAGAAGATCGTCAGTGTCAGTTTGGAAACAGTGAAGATAGTGAAGGAATTAGAGAAGGAAGAAATAGAATAGTACCACAACATGTTCTATGGATGTGGCACAGCAGTCGTCTTCGCTGAAAAGCTTGACAGAAACATGGATTGGAATCGACATCACACATCTTGCAATGAACCCGATAAAAAAAGCCAAAAGAGAGTTTAGAGTGCGTGAGAAATTGACAAATCTGCAATTAGATACAAAATTCTCAAATGAATAGGTTGTAGAAAATTGCTTTTTACATTTTGAAAAAAGGAAAGTGTAAAAATATAATTTTATACAAGAGGTTGATGTAATTTCTACTGCAAAATCGTCTGAACATTTCCCAGAACCCATGCTGTAACGGTTTTTTCGTCGGATAATCCGGATTTGACCATTATGTCAGCTTCATGTAATGATTTGATTGCTCGAAGCAATTTTTCGGTAGTTGTTCGATTGGAGGATTCGATAAATTTTCTTGCAAGAAAAGATCGTTTTCCTAATTTCTTTTTTAGTTTATCAGGACTAATTTTTGCCCATAATAGATCGCTCAGATTGATACGCATAAAAGCGAGAATTGTCGAATAGCTTTCTCCATAATCCAATAGCTCCATTGCAAGTTTGATTGCGTCGGGAAAATTAAAAGCTAGGAAGGAATTTGAAAATTGAAATATGTGTGCTGAACGGCTATGAGTTACGACTTCTTGAACATCCTCGAATGAAATAATGTCATCCTCAGCAAAAATCGAGAGTTTAATGATTTCCACTCTAAGAGTCATAAGCGTGACACCAGCTTGTTTGACGAGCTCTCGAGCTGCTTTTGGCACAATTTTTTTCTTTATCCGATTTGCAAAATAATTAACCCATTGAAGCATTTCGCGGTCGTTTGGAATGGAAAAATCATAAATATTAAAAATCTGTTTTATTGCATTACCAATTTTGCTTCTAGAGTCGGGTTTCTTTGCAGATTCCACAACCATAATTGTGGACTCTGACCATCGGATTTCATCGATTGCCTGTATAACTTTCTTTTCTATCGATCCTTCCGGATTAAAATTTCTAAGGATTACTAATCGAGTGGTTCCCAGCATCGGATATTGAAGAATTGAATCGAGAATTGCTTTGAAATCAGGTTTATCGTTCATCCAAAACACATCGAGGTTGAAGTCCTTAAAATCCCCAACAGATTTCTTGAGACCTCTGATAATAATTTCTTTCATATATATTGAATCACCGCAAAGGAAAAACCGTGCTGGTGGGTTTTGATTGCTGAGCTTTTTATATATATCACTAAAATCTCTAGGTAACATAAAATCACTTAAAGTTGTTTAGTCGTTTAGTACTAATCGCAAAAGACGGTTTTAAACTGCCATACGCTAACTTGAATACTGCTTTACTCGGTGATTTCACAGAGAAGATGCTAACGTAAATTCTAAATTAGCTTGCCAACTTTCAATTTTAAATAATAATAAAAAAATCACTTCTTTTAATCTTTAATAGCTTCTCGGATAGATTCCTTAATGCCATATTTCCTTTTGAATTTCTCGACTCTTCCAGCAGTGTCAAGCATCTTTTGCTTGCCTGTGAAGAATGGATGGCAAGCAGAGCATATGTCAACTTTAAGCTCAGGAACTGTAGAACCAACAAACCAGCTATTTCCACACGCGCAGGTTACGTTGGCTATGTAATATTTTGGATGAATTTTTGCTTTCATTTTATCCTCTCAAAATTATTCTCTCCTAATTTCTCCATTAAAAACCACATTATCTGTCCAGCTTTAATAAATGGTATATATAGAAAAGTCAAGTCAATTTTCTCGGAGAGGGAGGGATTTGAACCCTCGGAGCCCTTTTAGGGGCTCAACCGCTTAGCAGGCGGTTGCCTTAAGCCGCTCGGCCACCTCTCCAGATTTCACAAAGCTTATTTAGTTTGACATTTTGTGTCAAGTTGAAATTTGACGAAAGTTTAATCGAAATAAGTGATATTTTTTAATTACGAAATTTGCTTATGAGTTCTTTAAATTTTCTTTCTTTAAATTCTCTTAAGACTCTAAAATTTTTCTAACCTCAGGTCGAACATAATGACTATCCCACTCCAATTTTTTTATTTCACCAGCAAGAAACTCAAGTCGGGATTGTGGGGAAAGAGCTTTATTTATGAAAAGATAGAAAGAGTCCTTAACTCTGCATAAGCCACCTGTAATTGCTCCCATTCGCTCGTTTCGTATGACAATACCCAGTATTTCTGCCAAACGCTCGAGTTCGGCGATGATCTGCTTGCGTTTCATTATAATTTTGACATCTCCGCCAAAGGTTTAATTAAATTTTTTGCATCTTCAACTGCATTATACAACGGAAAACCGTCGTGTGCAATTCGTTCAAGAGTTCGCTTAAGTTTATCGGTAACAAATTTTCCTGCCTTAGATGCTCCTTCGATATTTACAAACATATATCCTTTAGATGCAGCGAGAATTTCTGCGGATAGAGCATTTTCAGCATTTTCAATTGCAGCAAGTAGTTTTCTGCCGGCTGTAGCACCAAAGCTCACATGATCCTCCTGATCCGAGGAAAGGGACACATTGTCAACCGATGAGGGATGAGCTAGAACTTTGTTTTCGGATGCAAAATCTGCAGCCAAATATTGGAGAAGCATAAGACCGCTTTCCGGACCAGGATCTTCTGCCAGATATGCCGGTAGCCCAGAAAGTGCAGGATTGAGCATTCTATTCAAGTGTCTTTCTGACAGATTAGTAACCTCGGCGCAAGCAAGAGCTGCAAAATCGAGCCATAATGCCAACTGTTCACCATGGAAATTGCCACCACTAATTGCTCTATTGGAATCGATGGAAATTATTGGGTTATCTGAGACAGAGCAAAGCTCTTGCTCAACAGTTCGACGTAAATCTTGAACGAGATTCCACAATGCACCGTAAATCTGAGGTGCGCATCTAATTGAATAACCATCTTGTATTCTTACGTTCCTTTTTTGATTAACAAGTTTGGAGTTCTCAAGGATTTCTCTAATTGCTTCAGCCACTTTATTCTGTCCAGGGAAAGCTTTGAGACTGTTTAATTGCTTATCGAACGGTTCGAGTGAAGAACCTGTAATTTCCATAGTCATTGCTGTTGTTGTAACTGCAGCGCTGATTAAATTTTCCAATTTTATTGTAGCAATAGTTCCTATTGCCGATAGGAATTGTGGTCCGTTTATCAGTGCTAAACCCTCTCGACCTTGGAGAACCATAGGCTTCATGAGCTCGGATTTCAATACAACGATTGCTGGAAGGATTCTGTCATGATACAAAACATTTCCATCACCTATAATTGTAAGAGCTATGTGAGCTAATGGAATTAAATCACCACTTGCACCCACAGAACCGTAACAAGGTACACATGGAGTAATTTGTTTATTCAGCAGATCTAAAATGAAGTTGACAAGTTCAGGTCTTACCCCAGAATAACCCATTGCTAATGTTGCAGCACGTGTAAACATTGCAGCTCGGACAATCTCAACGGGATATCTTGAACCTATGCCTGCGCTATGGCTGTAAATAATGTTTTTCTGGATACTGCTTGAAAGCTCTGCAGATATTTTTTCCTTTGCAAGATCGCCAACACCTGTTGAAAGACCGTAAACGATATCTCCGGATTCCATTAGTTTCATAAGAAGATTGTGAGAATCTGTCATTTTCTTTAATGCACTTGTTGACAATTCTACCTTTGCACCCATTGCTACATCATAAACATCTCTTAAAGAAACGCCTTTATCTCCAAGAACAACTGTTTCGGATGTTTTATTCTCCTGAAGCATGCTACCCTCCGGTATATTTTTTGCATAAAATATAGAGTGGGAAGATAATTTGCAAGATTATAAAAATTCTAAAGTTCTATGGTGATATAATCGATCTACATCCTCTGGAATCGTATAACGAATCTAAAATGACCGATACAGAATCACCATCACTG
>JAUWMV010000023.1 GCA_030613005.1 bacterium
AATGAAGCAATATTGGAATAACATTGAATAATATTTAACCTTGGATATCGATATGACTAAAAGAATTATAACTTTTTTTTTATTGGCTATCCTGTTATTAATTTTCTTTTTATTACCGGGATTAGCTCGAATAGAACGAGGCGCTGTAGCATTTGCACAGCAGTTCGATTCCGTATTCAGCAGCACTACAACACCACCAGAAGCTCCTCCAGCAGAAGGCGGCGCTCCTCGCAAACCACTTTGGGATACCGATTGGAGCAATACCCCAAACATTGTTGCCACATTATTATTAGCCTCGATTCTCTCCGGTTTAGTGAGTTTCCGTCGGCGTGGCGGACCGGCGCAGATGGCGTTTACTGAAGCACACATTGTCCTTTCAGTGGCGGCAGCGCTTATGATGATGATTATCGGCAGTCAGATTGCCCGAGCTTTCGGTCTAATGGGTGCAGCTTCAATCGTAAGATACCGTTACTCATTAAAATCACCTCGTCAAGCCAGTTCATTAGTTATCGCCTTAGGAATAGGAATGGCTTGCGGTGTAGGGCTTTTCGCATTAGCTACCGTAGCTTCATTTTTCATCTTTTTGGTTTCAAATTTCTTTGAGCATATGCCAGGAGGATTGAAACGCTTGCTCTTTGCCTCTCTTTGGAAATGGCGTCTAAGAATCAGAACTACCGATCCTGATGCAACACTGGAAAACATTAAGAAACTCTTTATTAGCAGGGATATAAAATATAAAATCAAGCGAATTCGCGGTGAGCGTGGTCCACAAAGAGACCAAACGGAAATAGATATAGAGCTTCCGAAAACAATAGACCGCAATTATATAGGCGATAAAATAATGTCGGATGTTATCAATCGTCTCGAGTGGAAACGCATTGAAATCAAGCCATCAGCAGTCGAGGAAATACCTGAATGAACCGTAATTTTGCATTCTTTATTATTATCGTCATAACAATTGTTTCCTTGGCTGAATCAGAGCAGAATATCGATTTGGGGGTTGAATTCGCAACTGTCTGGGAATGTGAGTTTAGCGAAAAAAACCCGAGCAACGTATTTATCATTCAAAGGTTGAGACCAAAACTCATTGCAGATTTAAGTCACAATTTTACCTTCAAACTAACAGTAGAACTAGAAAACGGTTTCGCACAGTTAAAAGATGCCAAATTACAATGGAAATATAACAAACAGTTTAAAATCGGTGTTGGCAGCAGACGCAAGCCATTCGGTTTGGAGAACATTTATAATTTTTGGTCGATTCCGGGAGTAGATTGGTCACTTATACATGACCTGTTCGAAAAATCTGGTCACCACGATCGCAGTATAGGCGTTTGGGTACAAGGGAAACTTTTTCAGGAACCGTTCAAAATCAAATATGATGTTGGCTTGTATAATAGGTTCGATAGTTACACAGGAGAACACGAAACAAGCGATAAACATTTCTCCTCACAGATTGTGTATTCTCCGCAACAATTTCTGAATGTTGTTCTAAGTTTATCCAGCGTCTCAGATACGTTTGATCTTAATCGCTGTGTAGCGTATGGAATCGGTGCAAGCATTAAAATCATTGGGATCGAGATTGCAGGTGAATATGCATCCGGTGAAGATCCATTTTCTGAAACCACATCTGATGCGGATATCGAAGGCTATCAATTCTGGGCTCGTTATGATATAGGTAGATTTCAACCGTATGTGCAGCATGAGTTTTCTGATAACGGAAAGGAGAAAAAACATACATCTCTTGGTTGCCGTTTAGAACTTACAAAGTATACCCGAATCAAGCTGCAAACAACCTATATCGATAAGGATGGCGACGATCCATACCGCGAATTCTGTATCAAGGCTCACGCAAAATTTTGATATTTTTTGGATCTACCTGCATTAAGAAAAACCTACGCTTATTGTTTTATTTCATCTCCTATTACTGTAACAAAAGGAGAAATAAGTAGTCATAATGCAAATCAACTCTAACTAATGCGGATTTTAAAATTCATCACCTCACCCGATTCCAACTAACACTGGAATCTCCCTCTCCCAAAAGAGAGGGAATAAAAAACGATCGTTTCATACTCCCCTTTCTCCTTAGGGAGAAAGAGGCCGGTGAATAGAGGGGATTTTATTTAAACGGACTATAAATCCCAAGCTTCCCAGCAATTTCATTCATATTATCTATAACTTTTACTTCAATAGGAACTTCCGCGGCATTTTTCCGCTGTGATATCCATTCCTTTTCCCCGTGAATCCAAATTCTATCCTGACCTTTAGACGTAGGTTTATTTCTAAGCTCTTTAATAAACTCATCCATCGATGAAACAAATTTATCGATTGGAATGAATAATGATGGATTAATCACGCCGAAAAAATGACAGACATCCGGTGGTGCATCCTTCCCGTGCCCGTATACATTCAACCCAAACGAGCCACCAGATAGAATGCCGGAAAATATGTCAACCATAGTACCCAATCCATAACCCTTATGCCCACCCGAAATTTCTTCTACACCTCCTAATGGCAATAATCCACCGCCAATTCGATTCAAAACGTTATCGAGTACCAATGCTGGATCGTTGGTAGGCAATCCTTCTGCATCTGTTGCCCACATTATCGGAATAGATTTATTCTGACGGGCATACACCTCGAGTTTACCTCGGGGAACGGTTGATGTAGCCATATCGAGAACCCATGGAAATTCTTCTTTAGTTGGTATCGCGATAGAAATCGGGTTTGTTCCGAAAGCCATATTCTTTGCGTTTGTAGGCACAACTAAGGGAGCGGAATTGGTCATTGAAATTCCTATGAAATTTTTCTCTAACGCCATCATTGAATAATATCCAGCTATACCGTAGTGATTCGAGTTTCTGACTGTTGCAAAGGCTATGCCGCTCTTACATGCTTTGAGTATAAGTTTTTCCATTGTTTTATACGAAACGGGCTGTCCCAAACCATTGTTGCCTGTGACTAAAAGCGATACTGGAGTCTCTTTTAGGATTTCAATTTCAGCATTGGGAATCATTACACCTCTGCCTATACCGTCGACATAGCGTTTCAATCTTGCTACACCATGTGATGCAATCCCTCTTTGGTCTGAGGTTACGAGAACATCCGCTGTTATTTCAGCATCATGCCTTTTTGTGCCAATAGAAGTGAATATTTCGACAATGAAATTCTTCAATCGACCTACAGACACTCTCCACCATTTAACCTCTTCCATTACTTCTCCTGTTTAAAACGTCATTATAACAAAAAGCAGAATTGTTTAACAATCAATTATTCTCCAATTATTGCAAAGTGTTTAATTCTGGTGGAATATGTTCTAACAATGCAATTGTCATTGTTATTGCTTGTTTTGCACCTGCAACATCGTGAACACGCAATATGTCAACACCTAATGATGCCGACAGTATAAATGTAGCAAACGAACCGGGATCTCGCTTTGAAGCGTTTTTCTCACCAGTATAATGACCAATGAAAGATTTTCTTGAGGTTCCAATGAGAACAGGAAACCCAATTCTTTGCAGCTCTTTAATTCCCCATATCAAATCGATATTATCGATGAAACGCTTGCCAAAACCGATTCCCGGATCGAGTATAATGTGATCCCTTGAAATTCCCGCTTCAATAGCCTTTTCAGAACGTTTTTGAAGCCAACCGCGGATTTCACTCACAACATCTTCGTAATGCGGATTTTTCTGCATATCTCTCGGTGTTCCTTTTATATGGGAAATAACAACATTTGCATTGGACTCTGCAACTAATTCAAATATATCCTCCGAGAATGTCCCACCTGAAATATCGTTGACCCAATTAGCTCCAGCTTGTATTGCATTTCTTGCAACGATCGATTTGTATGTATCTATGGAAATAATAATATCTTTATTGGATTTTCGGATTTTTTCAATAATTGGAATTGTTCTTGAAAGTTCTTCATCACGAGAAACCGGCTTAGCCCCAGGTCGAGTCGATTCACCGCCTATATCGATTAGCTCAGCGCCTTGCTCGATTAGCTTCGATGCATGTTCGACAGCTCTATTTGTATCAAACCAAAGACCACCATCGGAGAAAGAATCTGGTGTCACATTTATCGCACCCATAAATCTTACTTTTCTAAGATTCTCTATTATCTTCTCAACATTAATTTCCATTCTCAGAATATAATTATCGATACGTTGGTTACAAATATTTTTGAGCGTCTAAATTTTTGAAATTATGTATAAAATTTTTTAATTATTGTGTAAAAAAGGAATTTTATTGAAAATTCTCACATAAATTATAAATTATATAATTCTTCACAAATCAAATTTACTTTAAAGGAGGGTAATATGAATAAAGTATTCTGGCACTTTTCCCGAAGGTCTCAGATGATGAAAGGTTCCATAATAAGGGAGACGTTAAAAATAACAAAAAAACCAGGAATAATTTCCTTTGGCGGAGGTCTTCCTGCAACTGAGTCGTTTCCTATAGAAGAACTTGTGGTGGCGACAGAAAAAGTTCTTCGAGAAAAAAGCGAGCATTCTCTCCAGTATGGCACAACCGAGGGTTATCCACCTTTGCGAGAGTTTATTGCGGATTTTTTAGGGAGACGTGGAATTAAAGCTACAACAGATGAAATAATGATTACTGGGGGTTCACAACAGGGATTAGATTTGGTCGGTCGATTATTTTTCGATTGGGGAGATTCTGTGATTATGCCAAGACCGACGTATCTTGGTGCAATTCAAGCGTTTAAAGCATATAGTACTCACAATATAGGATTACGCTCGGACGATTCGGGAATTACAGTCGATATGATGGAGGAAGAAATTTTAACAAACAATCCTCGTCTAATTTATCTGGTTCCAACATTCCAGAATCCCGATGGCAGAACAATTCCAGCGGAAAGACGACAAAAGATAATTGACCTCTCGAGTAAATATGGCGTTCCAATCATTGAGGATGATCCTTATAGTGAGATAAATTTCCAGGAACGCATTCCCCTTGCAATGAGAGCTATGGCTCCGGATCATGTGATTCTTCTTGGTACATTTTCCAAGCTTTTGTGTCCCGGTTTCCGAATAGCTTGGATTTGTGCGCCAAAGGAAGTTTTGGATAGGATTGTATTGCTTAAACAGGGTGCCGACCTTTTTACAAATACTTTCGGGCAACATGTTATCTATGAATATGCCAAGGATGGAGCATTAGACGGGCATATCGAGAAGTTGAAGGTTATGTATAAAAGTCGTCGCGACAAAATGATCCAGTCGATGATGGACTATTTCCCACAGGATGTTAAATTTACACGACCAGCAGGTGGATTGTTCCTATGGGTCGAATTGCCAGAAAATATAAACACAACGGAGCTTCTTCCAAAAGCTGTCGAGAAAAATGTGGCATATATACCCGGAGAAGCATTCTATCCCACCCCTGGAGGATACAATTGCATGAGGTTAAACTATTCAATGCCGAATGAGGATCAGATTGAAGAAGGCATAAAACGTCTTGCGGAGTTATTTATTGAAACTCTCGATAAACAAGGAAAATAAATCGAATTTATGTAAGGGCGTGGTTTCCACGCCCTTTTTTTATGAATCCTCACAAGAGCAACGTTTCCACGCCCTTTTTTTATGAATCCTCACAAGAGCAACGTTTCCACGCCCTTTTTTCATGAACTCAAACAAGAGCAGCGTTTCCACGCCCTTTTTTTATGAATCCTCACAAGAGCAACGTTTCCACGCCCTTTTTTCATGAATCCACACTACAATTATAAGATAATCAGTTTTACTGTTGAGGGAATACTTCAGGTTTCTTTACTCGGACTTTTAATACAAACCATTTGCCGAAAAGTTCGATGTCCATTTTAGAGGAATCAAATTCCGCTCGTTTTGCAGCGTTAAGAACGGCTTGATCGATTACAGAATTGCCACATCCTCGTATAAGTTTCACCTCCGGGACACGTCCAAAAGCATCGATTATTATCTTAACAATAATAATCTTATTATCTAGACGAGAACTCCATTCCGCTTCTGGATAGTATAACTTCAGACGTTCAATAGGTCTTGGAGCTTCAGGTAAGCCCTCATACGATATCCTCGGATCGAAAATATCCGATGAATCCTCGGGTGTAAGTTCAGTTAAGCTCTCAGTATGTTCTGGACCTGAGGATTTTGCCAGTTCTATTGTAATACTTTCACCTAACATAACTTGAGCCAATGAATCATACGGTGTTTTAGGAAATTTATCTTTAAGTTGCTGTAGTAATTTCTTCGCAGCTTCACCCTGACCTAAAAGAGATAATATCTCAGCCTTAGCAATCATAGCTTTGGGTATCCATCGGCTTCCGGTAAATGAATCTATGACAAATGAATAATATATAAGAGCGGAATCTGTCCATTCGTATGTAAGCCAGAACTCTTCTGCCTTAACAAAATAATATGCAACATTCCTAACAGACATCGAGTCCAATGCACCGCCACGACTTTTGAAATAATCCACAGCACCAACTGCATAATCACTTTCCGGATATGTTTCCAGAACTTCAGCGAATACTCTATCTGCAGCCTCGATTTCCTTTTTCTTAAAAGCCAACACCCATCCAAGTGAGTATGCGGCTCTGGGTGCCATGCTATCATCAGGAAATTTTTCTATAACCGATTTATATGCCGCAATAGCGGAATCGGGAAGATCTAGCTCCAGCAAGAACATCTCAGCCATCTTTATTTGTGCTGAAGCAGCAGATCCACCCAAAGTATCTGAATTAATTGCTGCTCGATATTCGAGAAATCTATCCACAATAGAAATCCTGTTCATTGCGAGCTCAGTAATTTCAGTGCTACCAAATTCAGATGCAGCGGAGTTATACATTTCCTTAGCGAGAGCCAACTTACTAAGGTCGAAATACATATCTCCAAGTTTCATATATGCCCATGCAGATTGCTCAGTCTTTGGATATCTTCTTGTAATATTTTCCCATATCTCCCTTGCAGAACTCGTATCGTTGCGAAAAAGAGCTACGTCACCTACAATAAGTTCCACCTCAGACCAATTTTTCCGGAATGAATCGTCGTTAAGCAGGACATGAAGGATTTTATCCGCTTTATCTAGTTTATCCAATTTAATGAAACATTTTGCTAGAAGAATTCTGGCTTCCAGATAGTCTATTTTAGGCAGGTCTCCTTTGGATATGGGTTTAAGATAATTTGCAGCCTTTTCATACTCCTCAAAGAACCATTCAACTTGACCAAGCCTTAATCTGACCTTGTAAATCTTGGAACTTTTGGGGAAACTTTCTATGAATCTCAGGAATGCGTTTTTGGCATCGATGAAATTACTGTCCTTAAATGCCAGTTCACCGATCATGAAAAGTGCTTCTTCGGCTCTATCTGGATTTTCTTTGGCGAAAATTTCTAGTGAATCTACCGCATCGTCCTCTTTCCCACCATAGTACAAACATACACTTCGCCAATAACGAGACTCATTTGCGTATTTGCTTCCAGGGAAATATTCTAATATCTCATTGAATTTGCGTAAGGCTTTGGAATACTCGCCAATTCGGAAATACGACATCCCTAATAGAAAAAGTGCATCATCAATATAGTCGCTTTCGGGATATATCGTTAGAACTTTAAGAGTTTTTTCTACGGTTTTATCATAGTGACTTTTAGCAGTACCAGAGACAATGTCTCCACCGTCTTTTACTCGTATTTTCTCTGCCTTTTTATAATTTTTTCTGGCAAGAAATAATGTATTATAGTAAACACATCCGTTGAAACCGCCTACTATCAATACAAATAATACAATTTTTAATACTTTATGTTTCATTTTTGAAAATAAAGAGTTTCGATTCTAATTTTGCAAGATTAATTTAAAACAACGGGTATGCATTTAGATCGTTTAACCTCACATTCTATCCTCATCCCTAACACTTATATTAACATAATGCTAACAAACATTCAGTCAACAAAAAAAAACAGTATTGATTATTCAGTAAAAATATTCGAGGCATTAGGATTAAATCATTTTTTGCTTAGTATTTTATTAATTGCCTGCTCCCAATCCTTAGATTCAATTTTGCTAATTACAGTTCGAAGTTGTTCGGGCATTCGCTCGAGATATTCCGAAAGAGGGAGGTTATCAGTTGGGTTTAGGAGATCGGAGTTTATTTCCAACATCGGTTCAAGAAAGAAATCTCTCAGAAGTAATTGTTTATGTGGAATTGTTAATTGATCTGTCGTAATTATCTCGTTCCCAAACAAAAGTATATCGAGGTCAATAATTCTCGTTCCCCTGCGTCTATCTTTTTTGCGTCCAAGTTTTTTTTCCATATCTTTCAGATTTTTAAGGAGTTCAAACGGTGAAATGCCACAGTTTGCGTTTACTACTGCATTATAGAAATTCGGTTGGTTAGGTTCTCCCCATGGTTCCGTCTCATATATTGACGATACAGCTTCGATTTTCATGCTTTGACTCAGAAGATTTATCGCAGATTTAAGATTTTTTTCACGATCACCTAAATTGCTCCCCAGACCTATGAAAATTTTTTCCATTATAAATAATTCCCCCGTTTAATATTCACATGTACGGGCGTGGTTCCCACGCCCTTTTTTTCCCACGCCCTTTTGTATTTATGTATGCGTTTAATAACCTAGGACGGGGTGACCCCGTCCCTACATGTACGGGCGTGGTTCCCACTTTTGTATCCATAGAAAAATTTATAAATTAACGAATTCTCTCACTTTCAACCTCTACCCATTCCATGAATCCGGGAAACGGTGGATGATTTTTTCGAACTTTAACAACAAGCCTTTTCGCAATAGTAATGCGCTCAAACAGTATATCTGCAATTCGTTCAGCAACTGTTTCTGTGAGGTGAAACTGATTATTCTGGAAAAATTTTAAAATTTCCCAATACACTGTTTCATAATTTACAGCATACGAGAGTTTGTCGCTTGTTGCAGCTTTTTGTGTATCATAATCGATCTCCACATCGACGGAATATCGTTTCGCCATCTCTTTCTCAGCAGATGAAATCCCATGATAACCGAAAAAGTTCATGTTATGCATCCTTATAATACCCATAATAACCTCCCTGCTATTATTTCCAACCGGCTGGGGTTTATTTGTTCGGAACGTGTTTAAAAAGATAGCATAGATTCAAATGAATCGTTTATAAACATAATGTATTATTAGATTTCGATTCGGTTCTGAAGCGCGCTTGTCAATGTTTTCTTGTCCGCAAATTCCAACACGCTTCCCGCGGAAATTCCACGGGCTAATATGGTCACTTTAACCCCAGTGGGTTTTAAAACTTTTGCAATATATTGAGCGGTTGTCTCACCTTCAGCTGTAGGATCGAGAGCCAATATAACCTCGTCAATTTCATCTCGGTTAACTCGATTTTTAAGTTCTGTGATTTTCAGATCACCGATATCTACTCCAGCCAACGCATCGAGCAATCCACCCAGAACGTGATATACACCTTCAAAAGCTTGAGTAGCCTCGATTGCTGTAAGGTCTTGAGGTTGCGAAACTACACAGATTGTTCTATGATCCCTTTTGGAGTTACTACAAATTGCACATGGGTCTGTCTCAGTGACGTTAAAACAAATTGAGCAAAATGCTGCTCTTTCAATTATCCCACGAAGTGCATCTATTAGATATTCCAGGTCTTCCTTGTCTCGATTAAGAAGATGATACGTTAAACGTGTTGCAGTTCGAATACCTATTCCGGGCAATTTTGCGAGTTCTCCTATAAGTTTCTCAACTGCGGATTTCTCAGTTCCCATATGTGTTTCCCTTCGCTTCTTTAGCAATTAAAGATTCTTCTAATTTCTAAATAGCGTAAAAGTAATAAAAGCTCAAGGTATTTTTCGTCACTCTATAATTGTAAAATATTTGCTTGTGCAAATTCTAAGAATAATCAGCACTTTTTATTCTTGAACTATTAAATCTGAGACTGCTCTAATATAGATTTCACAAAATGTCCAAGCCTTACAACCAGAGTGGAGTTCCACAACCTCAAAGACTACTTCAGCATAGGAATTTATTCTTAGTGTACTGGGTGTGGTTAGTGTATACGAAACAGTGTAGATAGAATCCTTGTATATTGTGTGGCTAAATGAGCTTTCTCCGGAAACAATTTGCAGCGGTGGCTCGATGCTAAAAGTTACCATAATTGAATCTTCAGGTGAATCGGTAATCGAGCGGTTTCCTGGTGCCCAATAGCTGTATTCAATATTAAACATCTCACCAGCAAAAACTGTATCTACAGAGTTCAACTGTTTCACCTCGAGACACGGCTCTTGCGGATTTAATTCACAGCCTAAAAAAACAATCACAACTGTTGAAATTAGAGAAATTGCTAATATTATTTTGTATTTTATATATTTCATAAATGATTCACGTAAATTCGAAAAAATCAAGCTAAACCATTATTTCAAGCATCTGAGAAGCAATGAAATTAAATTTAAGTTAATCTTTCTCTTGTCCCATTTATTATAATGATGCATTACATTAAAATAAAATCAAGAATTAATGCTGTAAATTTATTCTTTAAAATTTCTTCTCAGAAAAACGTTATGAATAAAAGAATATTAACGCGTTTTATTATTTCAGAATCGGTTTTAATTTACTAATCCAAATTTATTGACACATATAGCCTTTTATTCTATCTTGGAAGGAAATATTTTAAATTAAATTTCAAAGGGGGGTTAAATGAATTGGAAATATATTACATTCCTAATGTTCGTTTCATTTATAAATGTAACCAATGTTTCGGCACAAGCGCCATCGGCAACTCTCGTCGATCCACCCGACAGTTTATTTACTGCGTGCCGAACACAGACAATATTAATCACAGTTTATCACATTGATCCCATTGTTCCAGAAAGTCTGATTTTAACCGTGGGAAGCGATATTTTCGCTTGGGGTAGTCCGGAACTCATGTATGCAAACGATACTATAATGCTTCATCCACCAGTGAATTATTTCTCGTCTGGTTCTGTACCACTAGTTCTATCGCCAGTATTCGATAACAGAGGATTGTGCAGTCCATCCTACTCATGGGAATTTTACGTCGATACCGAAATACCCATCATAGAAAACATACGACCAAGTTCCGGTTCGTCTGTTGCAGGTAGCTTATTCTTCGATGCTTACGATTGCAATTTAGGTTCGCCGCACTCTTCAGGTGTTGCATATGAATCGATACAGGTTTTTGTAGATAATCTAACAGGAACTTATGATTTATCTTCTGACATTAACCGAAATGGCGTAACATTGAGTGTGAATCTTCTTGACCCCACAATTGTATACACTCCCAACGAGGATTTCACTGTGCGGATATCGATCCCCGATAGAGTGGATTCCGACCATTGTGGACCAAATTCTATAGATACAATGATAACCTATAGGATAGCTCAGAGCACTAACTGCAGAATGACTACAAATCCTATTACACCTAACAACGATGGATATAACGATTATACAGAATTCAGTTTCCCCGGAATAACCGACACCGACAAAGACCGAGTTATTTATATCTATGATGTAACTCACAGACTTGTGAAAGAAATCGATGCTCCCGGTATACACAGTTTTGCATGGGATGGTACAGATGATAACGATAATACTGTACCGCAGGGAGTTTACTATTACATAATCACTGTCGACGATGAATCGATTTGCAACGGAACGATTAGTGTGGCAAGATAGATTAAAGATCTTGAAAAAACTTTATGCTGAAATATTAAATAATTAGAGAAATTTGATAATTGAAGCTTTTACAATGTGCCCTGGGAGGATTTGATGAAAATTACTCATATACTGATTTTAATTCTAATTCCATTGATATTAGCATTTGCACAGGTGGACGAAACGTCACCGAGAGCTATTGGCATGGGTGGAGCATATACTGCTTTGGCATTCGACGGTTTTGCACCCATTTGGAATCCTGGAGCAATGGATGCCTTTTCGAACATATCGCTGTCACTTGGATATTCCGCTTTCAATGTCGGAATTGATGGAGATTTCGTGCAGGAAGGTGCAATATCTACCGTTCTAAAGCTGGATAGAAGATTCCTTTTGGGCTCTTTTGGACTATCGTATATCCAGTTTCTATCAGATATATATTCTGAGGGAAAAATTACGTTTGGATATTCAAAACGAATAATTGGTGAACCTGACGCGGCATGTCTGTCTTTGGGATTGAATGGTGGGATTTATAGGAGCAATTTCAATCTAGCAAACTCCACAGGCTTTGATGAAAACGATCCCATTCTAAACAATAAAACCTCAAAAGCTACATACACAATAGACGCCGGTATATTCATTAGACCCATAAGAAGTTTAACATTTGGTGCAGCTGTTAAGAACATAAATAAACCGAATATTTCAATTTCCGACATAGAAGGTGGCGAATTGCCCGTCAAAATCCGTGCAGGATTGGCAATGCTCATGAAAAATATTACTCCCACTTTTGAAATTGAATACACAATGGATGCTCCCTCAGATAAGAATATTGATATACATGGTGGTATCGAAGCCAAATTTGGTAAAAATCTAGCAATAAGAACAGGCTGGAATAGGCATGATGTAACATTTGGTTTTGGATATTTCAATCCGGGAAAGAAGTCCAGTTGGTCGGCTGATTACGCTATATCGTATCCGATCGAAACTAAACTATCAAAGGATTTTGTTACAACACATAGAGTAGGTTTCAATCTGTGGGTTACGCCACCCGAAGTACCCATAAGAGACCTGGCATTAGTGAAGAGCTCGTTCGGTGTTAATCCTAAAAAGGCTATGAAAGACGAGGAAGTCGAGATTTTAGCTCAGATTGAGAACAGAGGTGAAATCATCGAGCGCAAAGTTTTCATGTCACTGTATTACAGAAATTCTGATGGCGTATATGTCTTAATTGTTCCAGTAGAAAGAATAACAATACTTCCAGATGAAATTATCGATCTAAGTTGGAATTGGACTCCTCCAGATCGAGGGGAATACAAAATTTATTGTTCCATCGACAACTCAGGGAAAAAGTTACCGGGTGTTTATGGTAAAATTAAAGAAGTGGACGAGAGCAACAACACCGACTCCACAACATTTATGGTCTATGATATATCCAAAGGTGACGTAATTCCCGAGGAACAATTGCTTTCTGTATCACAGCTAATGCTTTATCAAGAAGAGGAGCCAATAATTCCGATAGTATTTTTCGACAAGAATTCTACCGATATGAATCCAAGATTCGATATGATGCTCAAGCTTGTAGCAGGACGAATAAATACAACTCCCTCTGCTGTTTTAGAGATATACGGTTATTACGATGTCGATACGGACGATCGCGATACTACTCAACTGGCAATTGTGCGTTCGGAAGCTGTTAGGAAAAGGCTTTTAGCTCTTGGTGCTCCAGCCGACCGAGTTAAGATCGTTAAAACAGGATATGATAAATCTCAATCCAGAGCAGGCAATCCCAAGATTCAATGGATTCCCAAAGACAAAATACGGATGCATGACGAGAATAGGCGTGTTGAACTTATTGCAAAAGTAATTGAAGATAAAGATTTCAAAATCGATCTACCCTTTGCCGTAAATGCGTTGCAACCCGATTCTTATGAGCCACTATCGTCCAATATTGAGAAAATTAAATCGATTCTCAACGAAAACCACGAAATTGTCATATTAGTCGAGGGTTATGCAAAAAGTGAGGAAAACTCTGACATGTCCTTTACTCGCGCAGCAACAATAACGAAATGGTTACGCTCACAAATTGATGAGATGCTGAAGGACAGAATTTACATACACCTTGAGATAAATGATGAAGCATCGGAGAATCAGGTTTGTGTGTTCCCAAACGCTGAGGCGGTGGTTTACCGACCAAAAGTCGCAGATAAGGTTCTTGAAGATTTTCAGGTTGAAGGTAGCGAGGAAAATCTTGTTACAATTAATGTTACCTCCGATGCAGGTGTGGATAGTTACTCTGTGTATATTGTGAATTCAAAAGGAAATATTGTCCGAACCCTCGATTCGGGCAAACCTCCGCTTCCGAGTACTTTGTCCTGGGATTGGCGAGACAATGCTGGACATTTCCTCGATTTCGACGATGAATATTTTGTCAAGCTTGGGCTGTGGGATAAAATGGGTGGAAAATTTATTACTTCTTCAGACACAATGGCTATCGAGGTATATAAGATTGGTGAGAAGATTGAGAATCTCGTGTTAATTATTTATCTATTCAATGAGGATCAGCCACAAAGTAAATATCTCGAATCGCGTGCAGAATATGTCGCCAGAAGATTAATCTATCGTGCTCAAAAGGGAGACTACAAATTGTTCGCTACAGTATCTGGTTATACAGACTCGATTGGTCCTGAATATGCCAATGACGATGTGTCAACTAAACGAGCCGAACATTACTTAGACAGATTGCAGAAATACATGAAATATTTGCTAAACCTTAATACAGATGAGCAGTTAGCGAAATGGCTTAAGGAACATCATGTGAAGATAAAAGCAAAAGGACTTGGTGCCAAGGATCCATGTTTCATTTACAGATGGAATCAGAGCAGGCGCACCTCAGAGCGTGTTAAGTTAGGTGATAACAGCCTTCCCGAAGGTAGAACTATTAACAGACGTGTATTTCTGGAGATTAAATCGGAGAAAATTCAACCCAGAGAATAAAAATTTAAATATGTTATGCAACCTTTAGGCAGTATTTTTTGAGGGTTTGAACGAAAAAAGTATTAATTCTTAATTAGAATATGTTGATAAATGTAATTTTGCTTTATACTATTACATTAGAAGGTTTGTGAACGTATTATACTTAGTAAGGGGGAAAAAGAAGTAGAAAAATTTAAATTTTATAACATAACTTTTTTTATCTTGCATTAGCGGAGAATGAAAATATATTATCATAGTAAACAAATTTGCTTGATGTAAGCAATTGAATAATAAAGAATTATTATTGTAACTTAAAGTAATATGATAGATGATTCCTCAAATAGAAAATCGGTATCGATTCTGCTTGTTCTCATTGCCTTAGGCTTTACAATTTCATTGTATGGTTGTATACCTATGGTTTCCCCCCGTGAACCTTCAAAGATGGAAAACG
Organism: bacterium; assembly: GCA_030613005.1. Taxonomy (GTDB): domain Bacteria; phylum UBP14; class UBA6098; order B30-G16; family B30-G16; genus JAUWMV01. The sequence goes on from JAUWMV010000023.1 coordinate 15,086, forward strand.
AGGTTATGGAAATTCTTTCTGAAGCAGAGGAATATCACAGAACAGGGGTTCATTATAATTTCCAACACCGATGGAAGGAAGCCAGCAAAGCTTTTGATAAAGCATTGGAGCTTATCGAGAAAGTGGATGTCGGAGATGATAGAAAGCATATCGAACAAATGGACAATTTGCTCAGACAAATTGCTTACGATTATCAGTTTACAATATCACAATCCGGTACAATTGAAGTGCAAAATGCACCTGCAATTATGCAAGTAGCACTTTCTAAAGAACCTCTAAGCGAACCTTCGATAGTCGATCTCAAAAGCATACTGCGAGAAATATCCACCGATGATTCTCGAGTATCTTACGATTTCCCTATTTTATTCAATGATAGAGTATTAGAGAAAATTGTTTTTTTCCAGACCGATGCTCGGGAGCCATTCTCGCTCTGGCTTTCACGCTCGAAAAAATATCTTCCAATTTGTCATAAATTTTTCACTGAGGAGGGATTACCTCTCGATCTATGCTATCTTCCGTTAATTGAAAGCGGTTTCGATCCCAAAGCATACTCATGGGCACATGCTTCAGGACTATGGCAGTTTATTAAGAGTACTGGTCACATTTTCGACCTCGAAACCTCATGGTGGTTCGACGAAAGAAGAAATCCAGAAAAATCCACAAGAGCTGCGGCTAAGTATTTTAAAAGATTATACACAATGTTTGGAGATTGGCATTTAGCTCTTGCAGCATACAACTGTGGGGAAGGCAGAATTAAAAGATCCATTAAGAAACAAAAAACAAACAATTTCTGGGAGTTAGATCTTCCAACACAAACAGAAAACTATGTGCCGTCGTTTATCGCCGCTTTGGTCATTGCTCGAGACCCGGAACTATACTCGTTCAATGGTATTGAATATTTAGAACCTATTCCTTTCGATGTCGTAAAAGTTCATGAAGTTGTGGATTTCAAGCTTGCATCAAAGTGTGCTGAAGCTGATGTAACGCAGCTTAGGGTTCTTAATCCCGAGCTTATTCGAGGTTGCACACCTCCTAATATGGGTAAGTATCCTCTAAAAGTTCCCAAAGGAAAAGGCGGAATATTCGTTACCAATTACAGACGGATACCGGATTCGGAGAAAGTTATATGGCACCAACATACAATTAAAAAGGGTGAAAGCTTTTATGTAATAGCCAAGCGTTACGCTGTGCCAATGCAATCGATTATCTCTGCCAATAATATGAGTTCAAAGTCGATCCTAAGACCGGGCAAGAAGCTCCTCATTCCCATAAGTCGTGACAAAGCAAGCAAATATGTCAGCAACAGCAGTTCATCGATTGTTTCACAAACAAAAAGCCGAGGATATTATGTTGTAAAAAAAGGCGATACTGTAGGCGAGATTGCAGAGAAGCTTGGTGTTTCTCAACGCGGTATTATGAAAGCCAATAAACTCAGCAAATATTCAGTTATTAAACCCGGGCAAAAATTAACAATTCCAGGTTACCAGCCAACAAAGACTTTATATCACACAGTCAGAAAGGGCGAGACACTTTGGAAAATTGCTAATAAGTATGGCATTACCGTCTCGCAAATTAAATCCACAAACAAACTCCAAAACGACAAGATAAAAATCGGGCAGAAACTTGTCATTAAAACCCCCAAAACCTCTTTGGAATATGCCAACAACTCAAATAAGCCACAAGAGATAACTCATGTCGTTAAAAAGGGCGAAAGTCTTTGGTTGATCGCAAAGAAATACAATGTATCAGTAAGTGATATAAGGAAATGGAACAATCTCAAATCAAACGATCTTTCAGTAGGTAAGAGACTAAATATTTCCTCGTCAATTTCCCTAGGAACTTCAGCATCGAGCACGAGTTCAAAGCCTGTTGTATATATCGTAAGAAAAGGTGATACGCTGTGGGACATTGCAAAAAAATATGGTGTGTCAACTAATGAAATTATGAAGAAGAACAAAATTAATAATCCATCAGCAATTAAACCCGGAGATAAACTTAAAATAGTTATGGAATAAGTTTTGATTTGCATTGTTAAAGTGAATCACAATCGCTCGGAGAGGGAATTTTTTCGCTGTTTATGTATAACATCGAAAGAAGTTATTTAAACATAATTTACGTAGAGGTTGGAATTATTACAATGGATGAGATTAATAAAGAGCAATATATTCGCGAGCTTTTCATCGAACTTCTATTGATGTTGCGAGCAGGAGCACTCCAAAATCTCGGCATGCTTACCAATCCCGCTACTGGAAAAAAAGAAACAAAAATCGACCTTGCCAAGCGAGTAATAGACATGTTAGGAATGCTTCAAAAGAAAACCGAGGGAAATCTCAGCGACCAGGAAACCAAAATGCTTGAAAATCTTTTGGCAGAACTGAGAATTCTGTATATAAAAGAAAGCAAATCGAATGAATCTGATAAAGAATAGTAATCTAAGAGAGTCGAATATTGATCCTAAATTAGACTCAGATTTAGCCAAAAATCTTCGAGCCCGAATGGTTTCAGAACAAATTGCTCGTCGAGGAATAAACGATCACAGGATTTTGGCAGCACTTCTTGAAACTCCAAGACACATTTTTGTTCCTCTCGATGCAATCGATGTAGCCTACGAAGACACTCCACTTTCTATAGGCCACGGACAGACTATTAGCCAACCTTATATTGTGGGATATATGACAGAACTGTTAAATCCAAAACCGGAGGATGTAATACTCGAAGTAGGCACAGGAACAGGATATCAAGCTGCGGTCCTTTCTAAATTAGTTAGTAAAGTTTACACAATAGAGCGGATATCTGCACTTGCCACAATAGCAAATGAGAACTTTGCCAAACTTGGATTAGATAACGTCGAGGTTATCGTAAGCGATGGCTATCATGGCTTACCGGAGAAATCACCGTTTAATGGAATTATTGTTACTTCCGCACCCACAGAGGTTCCTTCCGAATTGCTTAAACAGTTGGCAGATGGGGCTAACTTAGTTGTTCCTGTTGGAGAAAATTTTCAAAGGCTGTGGGTGATAAAAAGAGTTGGAAAAGAATTTATGAAATCCCCTGATGTTGCTGTGCGTTTTGTGCCTATGGTTCATGGCATCGATGAGGTTTGATTTTGCCAATTCTAACTTCATCTCGACCTTTTATTATTGACTACCACAATCGAAGTTCATTAATTAAACTCACATTAAATTTATAATAACATAGTTTAACGGTTAATTATTAAATTTGTAAATTATTAAATATAATGGGAGGAAGTGAAGATGACGATGAAAATTAAATTTCTAATTATTTTATCATCTATCCTACTCTGTTTTTCAACCGGTGAAGCTGAACGAGCAACACCCGATATGATCGATCGGATTGCAAGGACACATGTGGAAGTTTACAAACCTGCAAAGACATCATACAGTATTTTAAGCATAATAACGATTCAGAACGAAAAAAACAAAGACACTAACGCATACGTTGCCGTACTTAATCCAAAGGGATATATAGTTATATCGAACAACACCGATATTCGACCAGTTATTGCATATTCCTTCGAGAGCAACTTTGATTTCGAAGTAACTTCTAACAATGTTTTGCTTAGCATGGTTTCGAACGATTTAAAAAATCGGTATAAAGCATTGCCATATTATTCACAAAATCTCCGACAGCGAAACAATAAACTTTGGTACAATTATTTAAATAATTCAGATTTTCTTGCCGATGAATTTAATACAACAGAAACATTTGGCCCCTGGCTTGATACTCGATGGGGTCAAGGCGGAATTTTTTGGCGTTTTATGCCTATCGACCCAGTAACTGGTGATACATGTGTTGCCGGATGCGGTCCGGTGGCAATGGGAATGGTGATAAACTATTGGGAATACCCGACCTCTATAATATTCGAGCCAGAGGAAAGTTATTACTCGATCAGAACTGATCCTCCAATTTGGATGGATGCGCCATCCGCTAATATGGACACAATCGACTACAATGTCTCGGGGGTACATCCAACCGACTCTACAATTGCACATCTATTATGGGCTTGCGGCATATCGGTTCGTGCAACCTACAGCTCGTTAGGGACATCTTCATTAATTTCCCCAAGCACATTCAATAGATGGGATTATCCCTGTGCCGCAACAGTTGACGGTTTCCGCTCGGATTTCTTTGATTGGCTGGCAAACAATATGAAAAACAGAAAACCAGCAATATTGACAATATTCGGTACAGCACCTGCTGGTCATTATGTTATAGCTGATGGTTATAGAGATGCTGGTGATTATCACATCAATTTCGGCTGGGAAGGTGCACACGACGCATGGTATTTTCTTCCCGACAGTCTTCCATGTGGTTTCAGTATTGTTTCCTCGGCAATATTGGACATTTCACCACCCAACAGAGATGCAACAGTTCTCCGCGTTCCGTCACGGTTCTCAACAATTCAGGAAGCTATTGACTCAGCTATTTGCGGTGATACTGTTCTTGTAGCGGATGGAACATATGCAGGAAAGGGCTTTAGAGACATAGACTTCTTGGGGAAAGCAATCGTTGTAATGTCGAAGCACGGCGCTAGTTCGTGTACTCTGGATTGTTGCGCTTCCTTTTCTAATATGCATGTTGGTTTTAGATTCAATAAAAATGAATCTTATTCAACTGTTTTAGACGGTTTTACAATCGTTAACGGTTATGAGTTTTGGGGTGGTGCAATTGCAATTCAGATGTCGAATCCAATAATTCGAAATTGTGTTTTTGGGAATAATGAAGCTCATAACTACGGTGGTGCGATAAGTTGTATTTACGCAAGTCCCATATTAGAGAATAACGTAATAGCCGGCAATACTGCAGAATATGGAGGTGGTATTTTTTGCTATTCCTATTGCAGGCCTATTTTAATTAACAACACTTTCGTGATTAACAGCGCATCCAAACAAGGTGGTGCAATATTCCTTGCTGACAGTTCAGTTATGGTGATACTGAACTCGATATTTTACAAGAATTTAGCATCGGAAGGTGATGAAATATACATTACGGATAGACTCTCCAGTTTCTGGACGGATCCGTGCACGCTTTTGATTGCATATTCGAATATTGACACATCCAATTGTTATGTCGCTTCTCGTGGCAATGAGATGAATTGGGGTGCTGGGAATATTAACGACAGCCTTGTTTTTCTCGATTATATGTTCCATTTAGATGCAAGTTCACCGGGAATTGATCAGGGAACAGAATATTATATCTTCAAAGGCGAAACATTGTGGGCGCCGAGGGACGATATCGATCGTGGAACTAGACCGTGGAATCTACAGTATGACATGGGTGCGGATGAATACGGTTCAAGTCGTATTGCAATGAATCATAGAAACACAAAACCGGAAATTCTCTCACTCAATTGCTATCCTAATCCTTTCAATAGCGTGGTTTACATAAAGTATAACTTACATTCGGAATCCAATATTAATCTTGAAATATTCGACATAAACGGGCATCGAGTGGAGCATATCACACTAAATAATAAAAGCCAATTTATCTGGAAACCGTCTGAGAAAGTAATGGTCGGTGTCTATCTAATTCGAATTAGCACTGAAACATTATCGGTATACAGCAAGGTTTTGTACTTGAAATGACATGTCACAATAAATTCCCCATTGTCTTGTATTATATCTAGGAAAAATGCTATTATTAATTGTTTTATAATTAACATTATTGAACTGAAAGCAAAGATCTGATATGCAAAATTTTCTTACAAAGATATTCTTTATAAAAAAAGGCTTGCAAGATGATATCATAATGATATCATACAAATAGAAATATGGGGAATGGCCTAACACAAATAGAACCAGGACCCATTAATGCAAAGATTTACTATGCTGCGGTATATTTAAATGACATTTGTACTGGAAAAAAAAATATTCCTGAATTTAAATTACAAGTATTGATAGATTTATTATGCTTATTGGGAGCAGACTATTCATCTGGAAAAGGTTCAAAAATTATTTTCATAATCCCCAAAAAAGGAAATATTACAATTCATAGAAAACATAAAAATCTTCTTAAGGCAAATTCATATGAAATTAAATCTGCATCGAGTCCCTTTCGAACGAGATTCAGAGAACTATTAGGATATGATTTCGCCGAATTAGTTAGACATATTTCAGTAAATTGTTACCCAGAAGGAAAAGGGGGTTAAGCAAAGTGGGACGTTTAATAACAAAGGAAGAACTGGATAGAATTGAAAAGAAATATTTCAAAGAACTGCAAGAATATCTGTCCTATGAATATCCAATTATCATCGATAAATGCAAGGATTATTGGTTTGCAACAATAGCAGAATTACCCGGTTGTGATGGCTATGGATCGACACCTGATGAAGCAGTTGAGGATTTAGAGCTCGACAAGAAGAATTGGTTTCTGCTTTCATTTATTAATGGCATTTTTCCACCAAAACCTAAAAAACAACAGCAACTTGTTCGGGTTCTTGTAAGAATGCCGGTAGATCTTCATCTAAAACTCTCTCAGCTTGCAGCACAAAAAGCACAAAGCATAAATTCTTATATTGTGTCCAGTCTTCAGAATTCTGTTTCATATCGAAGACCAAACTTCGATTCGGATGAAGAAGTTCCAAATATTCCTAATAAGTATCGAAGAATGCAGAAAAAAACCGAAGGGAAGAGGAAACAAGATGAAGAATCAAGAGAAAAATACGCCTCTGCCGCTTGAAGAAGCTTTAAAAAACGTTTCGCCTAAAGAATACGACAATTTTATTGAACAAATCCAACTTGAATCTATTTTTCTCTCAAAACACACTTTTGATCGTGCTTTAGATTCACATTTAAAAGACAATGCTAAGCTAAATATTTCTGGCAAAGTTGCATATTATACCAATTGTGAAGAACTACAAAGGACATTTGGTTCTATTGAATATGAGTTAAAAATTGTCAATGGGGATTATGAGTTACTTAATGCATCATTTGAATATACTGCTGAGTTTACGTATAATAATCAATCTTTTGACGAAAATACTTTCTCTATTTTTCTAAATAATAGCCTTCAAGCGATGCTCCATCCATACATTCGTGCTTATATATCACATTTAATGTCAGAGTCTGATATGGGTCATTTTACTTTGTCAATGATGAAGATGTTTACACAAAAAGAGGAAAGCAATGAACCTGAAAAATTATGACAAATCAATCCACTCCCTGTATCTAAGACTCGAGCAAACAAAGGCTTACTATAATCCATATTTATTAATTTTTCTGTAAAGAGTTCTTGGGGAAATTCCCAAAATTTCTGCAGCTTTTTTTCGAGAACCCCCAGACTCACGTAAAGCTTTTATTATAGCTTCCTTTCCCGCATTATCAAAATCTATTGGCTTAGAAAAATAACGTGAAATCGAATGTAAGAGTTCGTTGTTTTGCTTTAACAAATAGAGTATTTTTCCAAAAATTTCGTCGTAATTAACACGCCCGACATCTCTTGCATACGAGCTCCCATCATGTATTACTGGGAGTTTTCTTCCAACAAGTTGGTGCTGTGAGAAATAATGAGTTACATCAGCTGCATGAATCATTTGTCCCTCCGATAGAACCGCAATATTTTCCATCAGATTGCGAAGTTCGCGGACATTTCCGGGCCAGTGATACGACAGCATTGCCTCGAGAGCGTCGCTGCCTATTCCACCGAATTTTACACGATGTTTTTCAGCGGCTTTATTAGCATAGTAAAAAGCCAATATTGGGATATCCTCAGGTCTCTCTCGCAGTGGCGGTATAAATATCCTAACTCCGCTTATTCTATAGTAAAGGTCCTCGCGAAATTTACCTTCACCAAGCAGCACTTTGAGGTCTTTATTTGTTGCAGCTATAATTCTCACATCGGCTACTTTGGGTTCTGCGGAACCCACAGGAAAATATTCTCCTATTTCAATAAACCTTAATAGTTTAACCTGAATTTGCGAGGGAATCTCACCGATCTCATCTAAAAAAATAGTTCCACCTTTTGCCTGCCCAAGAAATCCCACAGTATCCTTCGATGCGCCTGTGAACGCACCTTTCTTATAACCAAATAGTTGCGATTCGAACAAAGTTTCTGGAATAGCGCCAGAATTCACAGCGAGAAAAGGTTTATCGCTTCTTCGAGAGTGTCTATGGATAGCCTGCGAAACCACTTCCTTTCCAGTGCCGCTTTCCCCGGTTATTAGAACTGGGATATCAGTTGGAGCAACTCGAAATATTATATCTGCGATTATGTAAAGCGAATCCGACCGACCTATCATGCCGTTCTGAGTTAATATTGCTCTACGAGAATATAAGTTATCTATCTCGGTTTCTAATGTGGACAATAGAGTTTCTGGTGGGAGTATAAGATCGACCAGTCGTCTTATTACCGGGTCGTTTACATTCCAATGGATGAGAATTATCGGCATCAGTGGTGCCCGAATACCAACATTATGAAGGAAGTTTACAATCGTAAGCTTAAAGTTATCATTCCATTCAATAAGAGCGAGATCGAATTCCTTTTCACGAAGTTTTGTTAAAAATTTTCCCTGTGTATCGCATATCTCTCCATATATGTCGTACACACCGTCACGTTTGAGAATAATTATTTCCTTAGTACTATCCATATTAGAATAGATCTATAACATCTTTAATTGTTACAATTGCCATTAATCCAAGCAAAAGCAACATACTAACTTGCTGAAATATTGACCTAACTCGATCGCTAATTCGTTTTTTTCTTATTGCCTCGATTACTGTAAACACTATTTGTCCACCATCGAGTACAGGAAATGGAAGTAAATTTAGGATTCCGAGATTAATCGCTAATGCAGCAACAAATAACAGAAGTGGCCATAGACCCATTTTTGCAGTTTCACCAGTCATACGAGTAATCATTACAGGACCACCTATATCCTTCAAACTGGATTCACCTATAATCAGAGACCATATAAACCCCAATACTGCACCCGAAAACATATAAGTAGCTTCGATAGACCTAATAAACGCTGAACCAGCAGGAAGACGTGTTTGCTCCGATGTCCAAATAATTCCAATCATACCGAACACAGTATCGCCAGATTCTAATGATATTTTTCTGCTTTCAGGTTGGCACTCGAGATTAAACACCGAATCCTTTCTTAAAATGACAAGTACAACTGTTGTATCCGGTTTTGAGTGAATTTCATCTGATAACTCATTCCAATTTGAGACAGTATCTCCATCGACTTTAAGAATAACATCGCCAACCATAAGTCCAGCCTCTGATGCTGGCATTCCTGGAATTAATCCCCCCACTTTTGCTTTATCGAATAAAGGATGGCTTTCTCCGTGAAAAATAAATCCTGTCCATACGAGTATTAAACCCATAAGTAGATTCATAATCGGTCCAGCAAGTAAAACCAATATTCTAATTCCGGGTGGTTTAGCAAGGAATTCATAATGCTGAGGTTCTTCACCTTCGGGGTGTTCCTCCCCAGCAAGACGAACGAAACCACCGAAAGGTATTGCACCGATTTGATATTCGGTTTCGCCTATTTTTTTGCTTACTAGTTTTGGCGGAAAACCGATAGAAAACTTCACAACCCGTATACCGGTAAACTTCGCTACAAGGAAATGTCCCAGTTCGTGGAAAAAAATTATTACGCCCAAAACTATTATAGCCAATACAACTGTCACATTAGCCCTCCTATGAACCGCAATAAACTTTTTGAAAAAAATTAATCAACAACAAAAATTGAATCTCCAACACATATATTTATCGGTTCAAAGCATCCCTTTATGTAATATTTACCCGGTTCTACGTAAAGACTATCTTTGTCCATACCGAACCATTTTATGTAAAAGAAAATTGTATCCCCAGGTGGAATTGAATAATTCTCTTCGTTTTGAGAAACTATAAAATTTTGCGTCCGGTTAGAGACCCACTTATGCTTTCGACCTGTAATCTCAAAGCTTACGGGAATTTCGTCGGTAGGAGTCGAATAGAACGTATCCACGTCATTGTTGTAAACATATAAAGTTATAATCACTTCTTCATCGTGAGCAATATATTCTTTTGAAACGTTTAATCTTATTGTGATATTTTCAATCTCTATATCTTTCGGTTCCGATTCTGTTTCTTCATCGCCGAGAATGCCCAAAGATATCAGAAAAGCCATACCTATTAAGGATAACAAAAATATAATAAAATTATTCATATCTAATAGTTTAGTTTGTTAAAATAAAAGTTATTGCGGTTGTTGCGTTTTTCGCACAGTAATGAAAAATTAATCTACAATAAACAAAAGAAACGTAAACATAATAAATTGTCCAAAAATTAAAACAGAACATCTCCTATAAATAGCGATAATGGAATTTATTTTAATTAATTATACCAAGTTTCTTGCCGACCTTACTCAATTTATCCAAAGCAAAATTCATATCCTCATCGGTATGCGTAGCCATAAAGGACAATCTAATAAGCGATTGATTAGTTTGAACCGCCGGTGGTACGATGGGATTAACAAAAACACCTTCATCCTCGAGCATAATGTTCATCTTTAGAACTTTTTCCATGTCCCCGACAATTATAGGAATAATAGGTGTCTCGGTTAGACCAATGTCATAACCCATCATGGAGATCTCCTTTTGCATTAAATGCGTTATCTCCCATAACCTCTCTCTTCTCCACGGTTCCGATTTAATAATCTCGAGCGATTTTTGGACAGTCGCAATCGATGCTGGAGGTGGACTTGCCGAGAAAATTATAGCTCTTGAATTATGTTGTAAATAATCGATAATCGTCTTTTCAGCAGCAACAAAACCACCAATAGATGCCAATGACTTACTAAATGTTGCCATTATCATATCAACTTTTTCTGTCACATCGAAATGAGCAGAAGTTCCATTCCCAATAGGACCAAGGACTCCAAGAGCGTGAGCGTCATCGACCATTAAAGCCGAATCGTATTTTTCACAAAGCTCGACAATTTGCGGAAGTTTGGCAATGTCGCCATCCATAGAAAAAACTCCATCAACCACAATAAGTTTCCCTTTTTCCTTCGGGATTCGAGTAAGAACTCTCTCTAAATGATCCATGTCGTTATGACTATATCTACACATTTTACCTCTTGAAAGAAGTGCACCATCGATTATGGAAGCATGATCGAGTTTATCAGTTATAACATATTCCCCATTCAGTACAATTGTTGAAATAACACCCTGGTTAACCATAAAACCAGTGGAGTAAAGAAGTGCAGATTCCTTTCCAACGAAATCAGCAAGTTCCTCCTCGAGTTCCTCATGAATGCTGAGCGTCCCGTTTAGAAACCTTGAACCTGCGCAACCGGTTCCATATTTTTTCAAAGCCTTCGTTGCTGCTTCAATAACTCGAGGATCATCCGTTAGCCCCATATAACTATTGGAGCCCATCATCAAAACTTTCTTACCGTTTGCAAGAACAACCCATCTATGTTGTCCAGTTGTTATTGCTCTAAAATATGGGTAAAGCCCTGCAGCTCTTACTTTGTTTACTATATCCCAGTCTCTACATTTGTCCAAAAGAGACATATAACTCCTTTCAAGCAATGTCATGTAATTCGACAATTTATTCCTGATTTATCTATTTCGCAAGAAGATTGCGCAAGATATTCAATTATAATACTTTTGAAAAATTTCTAAAACGTGTTTTTAAATGAAAAGAAATTTACTATTCTAAAGCTTCAAATACTATCGATGCATTCTTAAGTCCTATATAAATCCTGAATGAGGATTTCATTGTAATTATTCTTTTCAAATAATTGATAGGCTCAAAGATGAACGTAAAATATTGAATATGTTTTAATACGGTATATTTTAGCCTTTAATTTATACGATTATAATTTCAATGCTTATATTGAGGACTCAAAAAGCATATTAATCAAAGTTTACTATGAAATCGACAAAGCTTGCAGTTACAATAATTTGCCAGGATTTTTACCCCATCGAGGGTGGCTTAACAACCTGGGTGTATAATCTTGCACTTGAATTGACTAAACTCGGTCACGAGATTGAAGTTGTAACTCGTCGCTGGAAAGACCTTGAATCTGACGACACTGGATATCCTTTTTCTGTTTACAGGCTTCCCTCGGAGAAATGGAAGAATCTTAAGAACTTTCGAATTTACAGATACTTAAAAAAAATCTCACAAAACAATAAACCTACAGTAATAATATGTGGAAACTGGAAAATGGGTGTTCCAGTGAGATGGTTTAATATGTGGCATCGTGGGAAAAAGTTCCCGTATATTGTATGTATCCACGGAATGGATGTCTATGAATTTAGGCGATTAAACAGAAATCTTCTTCAAAAAACAATTAACGATGCAAACCTTGTTATTACTGGCTCGATACATGTGCGCGAAAAAATTATCGAGCTTCACAATTATAGCAGGAAAATATCCATCGTTCACTACGGTGTTGATATTAATAGATTTAAATCTATGGACATACCGACTGATTTTTTCGAAAAATACAATATTCCTAAAAACAAAAAAATCTTGCTTTCTGTATCTCGCCTTGTCGAACGCAAAGGATTCGATAATGTGATTCGTGCGCTACCACATGTTATTGACAAATTTGATGATTTCCTTTACGTTATCGGTGGCAGAGGTAAGGACGAGCATCGTTTACGAAATCTAACGCTTGAATTAGGGGTTGAGGAACATGTCCGCTTTATCGGTTTCGTCCACGATGATGATCTTCCCGGTATCTATAATATCTCAGATGTGTTTATAATGCCTTCTCGGGAGATAAACGGCAACATCGAGGGTTTCGGGATAGCCTACCTCGAGGCGAATGCATGCAAAAAGCCAGTTATAGGGGGGATTTCAGGTGGAATACCGGATGCAGTCGAGGATGGTGTAAGCGGAATCTTAGTGAATCCTGAAAGCCTTTCTGAGATAGCTGATGCAATTATTAAGCTTTTCTCAGATGAAATACTTTACGCAAAGCTCTCCCATAACGGTTTCCGTAGAGTTCATGAACGTTTTCTATGGTCCATGATTGCAGAGAAGTATTCTGAACACATTATGCAAATTATTGAGCAATTGTGATTTATTTTCCCCTCATAATACTAATTCAAAAAAAAAGTATTTATCTGCTCATATTATGCAATGCAATAAAGTTCTTCGAACATTATTTTTCTTAGGATTAACCACATAAACTGGGTTTTTTACGACATTCATAACGACCTCGTGACAGCAAATTTCAGAAATCTTTTCGGGAATCCGTGATGTTTCGCTATTAATTATATACTTATTTTTTTTAAAAAAATATGTCTTTTCTTTCCGATGATCCCTTTTAAAGTCTTCACTTAGCAAGGATACAACAAACATAAATATATAATTTATCGAATTAATTTGAGATTTAAGTCAAAGTATTGATAAAATTAAAGAAATGCAAACTTAACTACGAAGAGAAGTTTTATCCAAGGTGAAGCCAGATTTTGAGTGTATTATATCGCAACTTCAATCGGATGAATTGGACAATGGTTTTTGAAATATTTTTTTTCGTAACAATTTTCTTCTGATTAATTTGGATAAGAGAAATACTATAATTTAACAGTTGCATAATCTTTATTTACCCGATTGTAAATTTTTTTATTGAAATATCTAATTGCCAAGTAATACTTATTGGATTATAATTTACAACAGATATTATAGGATATCGTTGGGAAAGCGATTTGGTAAGAAGCATTCAAAACATATATTGGTAATTCTACATTTAAGACAAGAGTTTAAATTTTTATAAACTTTTATCTATAATTATATCGACGAGAGGTTTACTGTATGAGCAAATCATTTGATTTCTATTTTGTCGATTTGCAGTTGTAGCAATTTATTTGTTTCGCAAACATCCGTACGAGGAAATTTTATAACTAATGCTCTTGACCTATTGCTTATATACTAAAGCATGTTTGTCGTATTTATTGCATAAGAAATATTACTTGCTTTTGAAGTAATATAGATTGTTCAATACGAGATTGAGTTTTTCAAAGCTGCAATACCAAGGATCTTGACTATAGAGCAGCATGTATGAGGTATATAGGATGATCTATAAAAAATTAACTTTATTGTTAATCGATTCTGAAAAGGAATTCGCGAAAACAATAAGAAAAATTCTATCAAATGTTAAAGAGACAACTTATGAACTAATTTATACAAACAAGCTTTCTCACGGTCTGGAAAGACTTTCCCACGGTGGTATAGACCTGCTTTTGTTCGACCTCTTTCTCCCCGATTGTGAAGGCATGGAAACAGCCATAAGAATTCATGATCACTCGCAGGACGTTCCATTTATTGTTTTTGTTAGTTCCGAAAATGAAGACTTAGGGATAAAAGCTGTTAAAAACGGAGCTCAGGATTATCTGATTAAGAAACATGTAGATAGCGACTTATTAGCCAGATCGGTTCGATATTCAATTGATAGATATAAAATGGAGTCTGAACTGAGGAATCTATCATGGTTAGATGAATTAACTGGTCTATATAATCGACGTGGTTTCCTGACATTCGCATCACAGGTTTTAAGGATAGCTCGAAGATCGAATGTGGGTGCGTTATTGTTATTTGTCGATCTAGATAACATGAAGTGGATAAACGATTCCTTAGGTCATATCGTAGGTGACAAAGTTTTAGCACAAACTGCAGATATACTCAGAAATTCCTTCAGAGCATCGGATATCGTTTCTCGTCTTAGTGGAGATGAGTTCGCGGTGTTGGCGATGGGAGCTGAACCTAAAAATGTTCAGAAGGTTCTATCTCGACTTAGGAAAAACATTGAAAGCTTTAATAAAAAAGAAAAACGCCTTTATAACATTTCTTTGAGTATCGGTGCATCTTATTATAATCCACAAAAACCAGTAAGTGTTGAGGAGCTTATTGATAACGCCGATAAATCCATGTACAATACTAAATCTAAGAAAAAGAAAGAAAATAATAAAGGTGTTAACATCTCTGAGGAACAAATATAATGTTAAAATCTATCTTATTAAATTACTCTGAAATTGGATGATTTATTCTCTTGTATCGTATGATTAATATTAGCTTTATATAAAATTTTCTTTTTTTCTATTAATTATTCGTTGATATTATAGCATCACTGGAGATAAATATGCCTGATGAATATTATAAAATAATCGTATTAGATAAAAAAGACCGGATTTATTATTTCTTAGAAAGCATTAAATTGGGTATAGAAGAGGTTAAACTGAAACTGTTTCACCTGAATTCGACGGATGAAGTTTCACGATTTATCGATCGAAAGCAAATTGATTTACTTATCTTAGCCCATTATCCCAACGATGATCTTATTAGAAGCTTCGATATAATTCGCAGCACAAATTACGATCTTCCTGTTATAATTGTCTCAGATTCGTATAAGGATGATGGCAATCTTGCTTTAAAATTACTTAGCATGGGTGCATTGGATTTCCTTCATCTCGATGCAATAAAAAGTGAAACTCTGTCGCGTTCAGTGCAATTTGCCGTAAATCGTAAATTTGCAGAACAGAAAATATGGGTGGACTCCGAAAAATTCCGAAAGATAAGCTCTTCGGCACAGGATGCCATTATTACAACCGATAACAAAGACCGAATTACATACTGGAACCTTAGTGCTGAAAAGATATTTGGGTACAATAAAGATGAAGTAATGCATAAAGAATTTCATCGTTTATTGGTGTCACCTGAATCGTTGCCAGATTTTATCAAAGGATATAAGAACTTCGTCTCCACAAACAAAGGGAACAAAATCGGTAGAACATTTGAATTGAAAAGTATTACCAAAACCGGCAAAGTTATCCCAGTTGAAATCTCTCTGTCATCTATGAAAATCAGGGAGCAGTGGAACACCATATGCATTTTGAGAGATATAAGCGATAGAAAAAAAATCGAGAAACACTTAGAGTTAAAATCGAAATTCGATAGATTAATTACATCGCTGTCTACAAAATTTATACATCTTTCTAGCGATCAAGTAGACAAAGGAATAAACGAAGCTTTAAGAGATATAGGCAAATTCGCACAAGCTGATCGTAGTTACACCTTTTTTTACTCACATGATATGAATACTATTAGCAATTCCCATGAGTGGTGCAAAGAAGGTATCGAACAGAAAATAGACAAACTACAAGATATGCCAGTCGACATAATACCTTGGTGGAACGAAAGGATTATCGATCACCAAATCATCTGTATTCCTGATGTGCACAAGCTTCCACCAGAAGCCAATTCAGAAAAGGAAATACTAAAAGCTCAGGATATAAAGTCACTGATTGTTATTCCAATGTTTGCTGAAAATCGACCAGTAGGTTTTTTGGGATTCGATTCGGTGAAAGAACATAGGATATGGGGTGAAAATGAAATTTCTTTGCTCAAAATTGTGGGTGATATTTTCATCAATGCCTTAGAAAGAAAACGTAAAGAATTTGAACTTCAAAAAAACGAGGAATATTTTCGAGCACTACTCGAGAACTCCTCAGACCTTATTACAGTTTTAGAACCAGACGGTTCTTTCCGAAATCTAAGCCCTTCGGTAGAAAGAATTCTCGGTTACAAACCGGAAGAGTTAATTGGCAAGTATATTCTCGGATTCTTTCATCCTGATGATAGGAAAAAACATATGAGAACTTTTAGCAAATTGACCAAAGAACCGGGCATGATCCGAACGATTACAGTACGTTTCCAACATAAGGATGGCTCATGGAGATACCTTGAAGGCATAGCCAAAAACCTTATTAACGATGAAGTTGTCTCTGGTATTATTATTAATGCTAGAGATGTTACAAAAAGAATTGAAGCAGAACAATCGCTTAGGGAAAGCGAGATTAAGCACAAATACCTTCTCGATAGTATTAAAACTCCTATATTAGCTGTAAATGAAGACTTGACAATTCTATACTGCAATAAAACTTTTCTTGATTTCTCTAATCAAATGGATGAACATGTTGAAGGAATGAATCTTTTAGAAGTGTTTCCATCATTCGAAAATAACACCAACTATAAAACCTTTCTCAAAGTTCTGGAAACAGGGAATTCTATGGAAATAGAATGGGAATTTGAGGGTAGATGTTTTAATTCTCGTGTTTTTCGAACACCACAAGGGATACTTTCACTATCGGAGGATATAACAGAGAGAAAGCTTGCGGTAGAAGAGCTTAGAAGCAGCAGAGCAAGATGTCGAGCTATTTTAGACAATTCCGAAGCTGGAATCATTACCCTAACCCCAGACCGAAAAGTATCGCATATGAATCCTTCAGCAGAAAAAATGCTTAGATTAGACTTGGAAAACATAGAGAGTATGAGCGAATTCCCACCATTTTTAATTGAATTTAGCAATCAGATCAACGAAAAATTAATTAAACCCTCACAGCAGAAAATGGAAAGCGTTTCCACTAAAATTGTAATAAACATTTTAGGAAATATCCTCGTTATTAATGCATTAATAGAACCCGTTTTGGATAAAGACCAATTGAAAGAATGGTTATTAATATTTGCCGATGATACCGAAAGATGGAATTTATATAAGAATGTGATAAACCTCCAAAATCGGTTAGCGGCTATTTTAGATAACGTACCCGTTGGTGTAATAATGACTGATAGCAATCTGAATGTTAAGTTTTTGAACGCTTCAGGTGCAAAAATATTAAAAATAAAAAATGAACGAGATTATTCAAATAAGAAACCGAGTGACCTTTTCAGAACCACAGAATACAATAAGCTTATTCAAATTAAAGCCCAAGAAAATTTGATGCCGGTCTCGGAAATGCTTTTTACAGATATAAACGAAAAACAGATAGCACTGAGCGTAATAACTGTGCCTATATTCGGCAAAAACGAGTCGACACTTCATGGCTGGGTTATAACATTCACTGATAAAACAGCAGAATGGGAACTGGATAGAATGAAGAACCAATTTGTCTCTATAGTTTCCAATGAATTTCGCACACCGCTTACTTCGATTAAAGGATCTTTGGACCTTCTTATTGCTGGAGCCACAGGTGAAATTAGCGAAAAACAAATAGAATTCTTAGAAATTGCTCTGCAATCTTCCGATAGACTAATTCGAATAATCGATGATCTGCTCGATATATCGGAGTTCGAGGAGGGTAAAATACAACTTATGCAGGATCCCCATGATGCAACAGAGCTTGTTGAGAACTGCATTAGTGAATTGAAAGCTTTCTCGGAAAAGCGCGGTGTTACAATCAATAATGAAGTGCCCGAAGAATTGCCAGAAGTTTTTATCGATATCGATAGAGTTAAGCAGGCTGTGATAAATTTACTGTCAAACTCTATAAAATTCTCACCCGAAGGTGAAAAGGTTATTGTAGGCGGAAAGCGATTAAATAAACAGTTTATCATTTTATGGGTTGAAGATCACGGTTCCGGAATTCCGTTGAACGAGATAGATAATATTTTTAAAAAGTTCTTTCAAGTTCGCAAAGATGCTATATATCCCACAGAAGGAACCGGATTGGGGCTCCCTATCGCTAAGCAAATTATTGAACAACATAACGGAAAGATCTGGGTTACTACTACAGTCGGTAAGGGTTCGAAATTTTCCTTCACTTTACCTATCAGTTAATTGAAAAAAATTATAAAGTAACCTCTGTGCTTTTACGTAATAGCATCCTATGTTTATGTGAAAAATTTAAAAAAATTGCAACCAAAACGTTTCATTTTCTTATATCTTCAACTGATTAATAAGGAAGTAAAATCCAATTGAATCTTTTTCTCTAAGAAATGCTATAAGTAAAAACTACAATAAGTTGTGTAATAAAAAATTTTCAACCCCAACATATTGTGTTATTTTGTCCT
>JAUWMV010000048.1 GCA_030613005.1 bacterium
CGTGCTTCAGATTTTCACAATAGCGGAACACTTTGATAAGCGAAAGCCCGATTTGCCTGATACTTCGATGACACTGAATAAAGCCAAACGAGAAATCCGCGAATCCGAAAAACCACCAAAACTCGATTTATAGCTCTTCACCCAATTCCGATTTCACCCCCTCACCCGATTCCGACTAACGAGAGAGACAGCGAGCAAAGCGAGCATAGGGTTGAAATCCCAGTTAATCCGCTAATCTGTGTAATCCGCGGTTCAGACATATTTATTTCGCATTGCACAAATCTATTTTATACCTTATTTATGAATGTAAGCAAATAAAAAGAAAAAATGAGGGAGATTAGGTAGATTTTAAGTTATTGGTAGCAGAAACTTATTCTTTATGTAAGATTAACAAATAAAAACTAAAAAAGGAGGTTTGAAATGAGAACAATAGTAAGAACAAAAGAGATAGTATTACTACTATTACCTATTTTGTTATTGATTACTATTCTGGGAGGATGCGCATGGTTTAGACAAGCAAGATTTGACCAGGTCACATATCTAAGACTAACGGATATGAAAGCTGAAGTTGGCACTGTCTATCGTGGCTTGGGCGACTTGGAGTTGAATGAAGTTCAGATAACAGAATTTCGATTAAAAATGGAAGAGCTATTGAATTATGAAAAAGCAAAAAAAGAAGAGAAAAATAAAGAGATGATAGACCAAATCGAAAAAGGAATATTGAAAATTTTTAATGAAGATGTTGAAGCAAGAAAAAAGTCAGGACCATGGAATTCAACAAATATTGAGAATAGCTTAAAAATAATCCGTACGGCTTTTGACCAAGCCATTAGAATTGAAAACTCAAAAAATAGGTAGGTGAATTATGGATATTGATATTAAAAAAATGGGAGAAGTATTTGGCAAGGAAATAGCGGAAGAATTTAGTAATGAACTGCTTCCTCTTTTGTCTCAAGCCAAAGAAGATGCAAAAAGTTTTGCATTCAAATTTGCACAAGCCATTGAAGATTATACAATGCAGATTGCAAATGGAGAAATAACGAAAGACGATTATGAAAGATACATGAGACATTGGAAAAAATTAGCTGAGGGAGAAATACGCGTGCAAAAGGTTCGCATGAAATCACTATTACAAAATATTCTTGATAAGATGGAATCTATTATTTTTGGAAAACTTATGTCATTGATAAAGTGAATTAATAAATTTGAAATAAATATGACTAATTTTCAAAACACCCTCTATTACGGCGACAACTTAGATATTCTTCGGGATAGAGATTGGTTCCCGAATGAATCGGTGGATTTGATTTACCTCGACCCGCCTTTCAATTCGAAACGGGCATATAATATTATCTTTAAGGATGAGGAAGGCAAATATCCGCCATCACAAATCGAGGCTTTTGATGATACATGGAAATGGAGCGATGAAACAGAAGAAGCTATGTGGGAATTAGCTAAACCGCCTTATCCTGCAGAACTTTATCGAACGCTTGAAGCCTTTAGGGTTGCACTTGGCAATAATGATATGATGGCTTATCTGGTAATGATGGCTATTAGATTATGGGAATTAAAAAGAGTTCTAAAGAAAACCGGTAGTATTTATTTACATTGCGACCCGACAGCAAGTCATTATTTGAAAATTGTATTGGATCAAATATTTGGGGTAAGGAATTTTCAAACTGAGGTAATTTGGTGGTATTTATGGGGTGGGAGAGGGAAAACAAAATGGAATAGAAAACATGATGTTATTCTATTTTATACAAAAGGCGAAAAATGGACTTTTAATTATGCCAATGTGTTGGAAGACCACCATTTGGTAGCGGATGGTTCAAAAAGTAGAATAAAATATAAAGGGGCATTAGTTCATCATAGAAAAGGTAAAGAAACCGAGATACCATCGGATAAAGTATTACCTTCTGACATATGGTATATTCCTACTATAAACGCTATGTCTAAAGAACGCCTCGGCTACCCAACCCAAAAACCAATTGTTCTTCTTGAAAGAATCATTCAAGCCTCATCCAACGAAGGCGATATCGTCCTCGATCCGTTTTGTGGTTGTGGAACAACTGTTGCCGCCGCAGAAAAACTGGGAAGAAAATGGCTCGGAATCGATATTACAATACTTGCAGTCAACTTAATTGAAAAACGAATGAATGAACATTTTCCCGATGTGAAGTTTGAAATAAGAGGAATACCAAACAGTGTTGCCAGTGCAGAAAAGATGGCTTCAACCCGTCAGGGAAAATTCCTCTTTGAGCAATGGTTTATTACGACACTTGGTGGGCAACCTTTTAAATCATCCGGCGGCGCTGATTCAGGCATAGACGGTTATTTACATTTCAGAGATATAAACGGCAAATCTCATACAATAATAATACAGGTTAAAGGCGGCGGATATAATCGAGAAAACATTGCCGCATTAAACAGTGTTGTGGATAAGGAAAATGCATCGATGGGTCTCTTTCTCGTCCTAAATAATCCGACAAAACAATCACTTTCTGAAGCGGCTTCGGCAGGTCGCTATCAAATGCCTGAAGTTGAAAGAACATATCCAAAAATTCAAATATTTACAATAGAAGATTATTTCAAAGGCATTCGTCCCGATAAACCAGATACTTCGATGACACTGAATAAAGCCAAACGAGAAATCCGCGAATCCGAAAAACCACCAAAACTCGATTTATAGCTCTTCACCCGAATGAAAACTAAACAATTTTCAGTCTTAAATTAAAAGAGGAGCAGACGTAAATATCTGCTCCTTCTGTGGATATTATGTCTTGAATGATCCTACATTTCCATCAATACGTCGTGTAATATCGCTGTCATCCTGTCTACCATGGTCTTGTCGCATATTAACGCTGGACGAAATCTAATTGTATTTTCACCGCATTGTAGAATTATCAAACCTTTATCGAAAGCTTTTCCAAGAACAGTATTTCTTGTTTCTGTATCTGGAAGATCGAAAGCTGCCACCAAACCTCTACCGCGGACATTAGAGACTTTATCTGGGAATACTTCGGCGAGTGCATTAAGCTTCTCGAGCAGATATTCACCAATTATAGCTGCATTCTCGACAAGATTGTCTTCCTCGATGATTTCCATAATCCGTTGTGCGCGAACCATATCTGTGAGATTTCCACCCCATGTGGAATTTATTCGGGATGAAACGTGAAACACGTTGTCCTTAACCTCATCGATGCGATCGGTTACCATTATACCGCAAACCTGTGTTTTTTTACCGAAGCAAAGTATATCAGGGACAACGCCGAAATGCTCGTATGCCCACATCTTACCTGTAATTCCGAGCCCAGTTTGAACTTCGTCGAATATTAGCATAACATCGTATTGGTCAGCCAGTCTGTGAAGTTCCTTGAAAAATTCCGCTCTGAAATGATTGTCTCCACCTTCCCCCTGAATAGGTTCGATTAATATACCCGCAACATCCATAGCACCAGTTCTCAATGTCTCCTCGATTTTTCCTATAACATGTTTCTCTGCTTCTTTCACTGCTTTGAGATTCTCCGCGGTGAGTGGGAATTTTACTTTAGGAATTTCAAAACGGGGCCAGTTAAATTTCTCGAAATATTGTGTTTTGCGAGGATCGAAGGTATTAGTTAATGACAAGGTGTAACCAGTTCTTCCATGAAAAGCTTGCTGGAAATGAATAATTTTCTGACCAATTTCACCATTACCTGCTGCAATATTTTTTCTAATCTTCCAGTCCTGTGCAGCTTTTATTGCATTCTCAACTGCCAGAGCACCTCCGGATATGAAAAACAGATACTTGAAGTCATCCGTCATAGCCACACGCTCGAATGTTGCGACAAACTGAGCCATCTCGATTGTATAAATATCGGAATTTGATGGATTCTGCGTAGCAACTCGCGATATTTTTTCTATAAACTCTGGATCATTCATTTTCGGATGATTATGTCCCAACGCCCAGGACGCAAAATAGCTGAAAAAATCTAGATAATACTTCTGACCTTTTGAATCGAAGAGATAATTTCCATGACTCTTTTCGAAATCCAAAACAATAGGCATACCATCTGCAAGCATTGTTCTCGATACAATATCGTGGACATTGTCTGCCTTTATTGCTTTAACTTGTTCTAGGGATAAAGCATTTTTAGCCATCATGGCTCCTTTCTATTGAATAACATTGAAATAAACACTTCTATTAGTAGCCTCAATATATTGCTTCCGAAACTACGTTAAAGAAAAATTTTAGATAATTATGCTTAGCAAAAAGATCGATATCAGCAAGTTTAGAAATTCTAATCTAATTCAAGTTTCTCCATATATTTCATAACCTTTTCTAGATCTTCAGTAGTTAATTCGGAAACCCGGGTGAAAAGGTGATTCAAAGATTTCTTAAAGACAGGTGCAACCTCACGTACTTCGTGTGTTTCACTTATTACCAGAAAATGGTCCTCCAGAACATCATCCAGAAGCTGCTGTGGAATTAACGGTTTATTGAGTTTTAATATTCTACTGAAATATTTGCAGATGGCTTCAAGGCTGGTTTTTGACGGAATTTGTTCGCCTTCCCAGAAAACGACTGTCTTCCGTGAAACTTTTAGAGAATTGGCAATATTGTTCTGTGTAACATTCCTACTGGATACAATACCCGCAATCTTCCGTAAGAATCTCATATTATCTGCGAATATTTTTTTTTGGGAATTACTCATAATTGTAACATCATGTTACATTTTTATATTGACATTTCGAAAAGCATCCTTATAATGTAACTACGTGTAACAGGAGGTTACTTTATTGATCTCTTTGATCCAAGAACCCAATAGGATAGACTTTCTCTTCTGGTTCGCTTGGCATATCAGGGAAATATGCAATAGACGTAATGAAATCGTAGCGTATAAGAATATCTGCACGTTTCTTCTCGACTCGGTTCGATTCAGGAAACCTAATAGGATAATCTGCATGCTCGATCCAAATTCCCAGATCGCTCACGGAAACAACTTTTGCCACAATAGAAATTGTGCTTCGTTCGAAAATATCAACCTTAGGTCTAAGCTGCCAATCCTGATGATTAGGTTGTGCTATTGTTAATACTACTCTTGAACCAACAATCTTTTCAAGCATAAATAACCTCCTTTTAACAATTATAAGAAAATGTGACAAATTGTGCAATAGAAAACGATAGAGTGGAGGATTTTTTGAAAAGAAAGAAATGTAAACCGATTAGGATTAGTGTAATGAGAATTCAGAATATGACTGTTGAACAATTGGTTAAATGTTATACAAAAATGCAGGAAGGGGAAATTATTTTTGCATCTATTTACTGTGATAATTGGGCGAGAATAGGGCTTAAATCGGATGAACTGAAAAAATTTGTGAAAAGAAAACTTAATGAAAGAATTTCAATAACTACTAAAATGATGAGAAAATTTTCAAAAGGATGGTATGATGCCGACGAAGAATTATCTGAGGAGAAGAAATTATTGGATCAAGAAGCTTTTCAAGCAACTTCGCCGCCAGGGTTTCACAGTTCAAAAATGTCTTGAAAAGATATCTGAAGAGCTCGAGGGTCAATTGTCTCCTTGGGGAGTGAAAAAAATCGTTTATAACTCTCGTGCCGATAACGGCTAACAAGAAGGGAACAAAAGCCTTTATCGAAATGGATTTCTATTCATAATGTTTAATTTTAAAATAGGAACTTCTGTTAATTTGATATTATGGTAAGTGTATTTTTACATCTATTTTATTCGAAAATAATCAGCATAGGTCGGATTACTCCCGCTCTGATTTGGGTTCTGCCAGAAATACTCGCTGTTTTACCATCTTCAACTTTGATCACATCACTATACTTGTCGTTCATTGTATATTCACCAAAACCCTCGGTTAACATTAATGTGAACGGAATATCCTCATCACCGGTTACGGCAATACCCATTTCCTGACCATAAAAATTCACCCATTCTTTATAATTTAAGGATGGAGCAACAATTCCTGCTACATCGACCTGCGCACATTTTCTGAGAAAATCCTCATCGATAGAGTTAAAACAAACAACAATCGTTTCTGGGTTAAGCATGTCTATATCGGATTTTTTGGTGACTATTCTAATTTCTCCACTGTTTTCATTGCCAAAACCAATCATTCCATAAATAATTGTACCTTTCGTTTTTATTGAGACAGATAATCCTTTTCTAATATCGACAACCTCACCTTTCGCAAAAGATTTGAGCGATATCGGCTTGATATCGTATTGAACGGTAACATTGCCAGTTTTTGCATCGATTTTCTTTATTGTGCCAGTTATAGGTGATTTGACGATTTTACCCTGTCTCAGGTTTGCCGCCAATGCTTGACCTTTTTCTACAAAGTCGCCTTCTCTGAATCGCAGATGACCATGAATAGATCGAGGATTTATTCCAAGCTGTTTTGCCACATTAATCGACTTAGGTTTGCCGTCATAGTCTTGGATTTCCCGCAACACAATAAGTCCGGAGTCCTCGATTCGGGTAACCTTTCCTCGAATGGGTGATGTATAGTAAACTGTGCTTCCCATAAGTCCCGTTTTTGCTCTGAATATCCTTTGCCCCATTCGAACCTTATCACCAACATTAACTAAAAGACCCTCCTCGATTTCCTTCTCGGTGATTTTTTTCCCATATCCAATTAAATTGTAAATATTAATAATGTATAGTTTCGGGGGAGCAAATTTGTTTTCCCCAATAATAGTATTTGGAACTACTTCATCCCCGATTTCTGAAAATATTTCTCCTTCATACGGAAGTCTTCGTTCTATTATATTTTCTTCATAAGTAATAATTTCTGTCCTTACAGCTCGTACATCGGTGGAAAATCGATCGATTCTGTCCTTGAATTCTGCAATAGTAGAATGCGCAAGCGAACCATCGATGAAATACTCACCTCGACCGCGACAGTCGAACAGAACTGGTAAATTTGTTTTTAACTTCAGTATATCCTGTCTGGGATCGATTAAGATATTCTTTCCGGGAATTATTTCGAAATCCCCCCCGTTTTTGAGAAAAAGAATATCCCTGCCTTTAAGGATATATGTTTTATTATCTCTGCGGTCTTTAATTTCAATTACAATCTTTTTTGGCTTAATCTTACCTATAGGTGCAATTATATATCCTATATGCTCGAGACAATCTTCCTGAAATAGTGTTAGCGCATTTCCCTCGTCTATTGTTGAAAGAACACCCATATGTGGGCTTTTGAACGATTTATCGATTGCAATTTTTGTTACACCTGATGGCTTGAATCCATCTGCAAGAATTTGAAGAGCTTTGGCTGGCGAATCTGTGTGAGCGAAAATTCCACCTGCACCGATTAAAAGGTTAATATTGGAAAGTTGAAAATATTGCTTATTGACTTGTAATTTGAATAAATCCTCGAATTGGTTTATATCTTTTATAAGTTTTCTCCTATCCAAAAAACCGATCTGAGCGATTTTAAAGTTCATATCTCTATGCATATCCCAAGCTATCCTAAGTCCTTCAATAGCGGTTGCATATTCTACAATTTCCTCTGATTTATAAGTAGGATTATATGTTGGATTCAACGATTTATTAGCGATATAATTCTCTACATCGTTCTCGTCGATTTCCTCTGGCAAATGGTCGAATATTCTATCGATTCCTGCCTCAGCCATAATGTTTGAAATAGAATAGCTCATCCCGATATTGGCTGCCACGGTTCTATGACATTCACCCGCAATAATTGAGAATATATCGGTTGTAGCTCCTCCCATATCGACCATAACAATATTTTCGTTGGTTTCCTTGGCATACAATTTCAAAATATTCTCAACACCCACAGGAGTGGGAATAATATCTATCGATGTCCAGTTCTTCAATTCCGAGTATCCGGGAGCTTGCTCCATGACATTTTCCATAAACAGACGATGAACCATATTTCTTGCAGGTTCAATATTAATTTCATGCATATTCGGTCGAACATTGTCCACAGTATACACATCGAATGTTTTATCTAATATATTAGTAACGAAATCCTGTGCTGCAATATTCCCACAAAAAACCAACGGAATTTTTTCATTCTTCCTGAATTTCGGGGTTGGATTGGCAATAGATAAAAGCTCTGAAAGTTCAACAACTCCCGAAATCCCGCCGTCGTCGAGACCACCAGCCATAAGCACCATATCGGGATGGAGTTCTTGCATGAGTCTCATTTTGTCGATAGGTAAAATATGATCGTCCACCGTAAACGTTTTGAGAATAACACCACCAGCGCCGTACGCTGTCATTTCTGCAATGCTACCCGTTTCGACTGCAGAAAGTCCGAATACAAGAATCTGAAGCCCACCTCCTGCAGAACTTGTGGTAAGATACGTGACTTTAATTTTATACTGATCATCGGTTAGGGACAAATTGGTTTTCTGTTCCAATCTTTTCATCAATTCGCCAAGACCGATCTTTACGTCCTCATTAGGTTTCTCCACAGTTGTGGGGACATTGTCTTCAGCGATAAACCTAAGGGATCCGTCGACTTTTTCGAGCAGGAGTCCTTTTGTGGTTGTGCTTCCTATATCGGTGATTACAATATATTTGTTATTTATGGGCATAATTCCTTCGATTCGGGTTACAGAGTTTATCGCAAGCAATACTTACTTATAATATAGCATTCAGATAATTAAAGCAATTATGTTACTCAAAATTAACTCAGATTGCTTAATTATCTATCATAATCCCAAACACGAATTTATTGTCCTCGATGGTGCACATACTTTTCTGTAATATTCATTGCTCTATCTTGAGAATTATCGATACTGTGGAAATGTCTGAACCGCGGATTACGCAGATTAGAACCGCGGATTACGCAGATTAATGGATTAACTGGGATTTTTAACTCCATGCTCGCTTTGATAGCTGTCTCATTTGGGGGGTAAACTCCCGCGATAGAAGGTCGGGGTAAAGGGGGTTATTGCAGTAATATAGGGTGTTCATGGTAGTTATATATCTAATTTTTTTGGATGTTGCTTTCGAAGGATTATAATAGATGTTAACCACGCAGCCCCTATTGTTACTATCATAACAAAGATAACCCATAAATAGAATTTCCACGACGGCGGTAAGCCCATCACCAAACCAATGCTAATTATCATCGCTAATAATGCGAGTAAAGTAACTATTATAGTTCCTCGATAATAGTTTTCTTGTAGTTTTTTGTTATTTTCTATGATGTCACTTTTATTAACCAATCCTTTTCTCATTCCTTTAACAGAACCTAAAACCTCCGGTATTTGGTTTTCACCTGTATGCTGTATTTCAAAAGCAGCTCCGTCGTTTTTATCAAGGTATTCAAAAAAAATAAATGCTTTATTCAATTCGTCTCCGCCAAATTCAATAGATACTTTATTAATGTCCCTCGTTTTTTTCATGATTTTTGGTTGTATTATTTCTACATCTTTAGGGTACATGATTCTTATAGGATCGTATTCGACTATGTCTCTTCTATCTATCGTTTCATTCCCAGAATTCCATAAATATAATGTAGTTTTCGTAATTTGCGGGATTTCTCTGTCTGAGAAAGTTAATGTAACGGCTTCAGGTATTTCCCGAGATTTCTTTCCTATTAAGCTAGTTGTGTATAATTGGTAAGATAATTCTCGCTTCTTTTTCATCTTAATGTAAAAAAAGAATGCAAAACCTATTCCTGTCAATCCGACCATAGTACTTACTATTTCCCATGTGCTTGGATTCATTTTATTCTCTCCTTATTTGCGTTTTTTTTCCACTACCAACCATCCGTGCTTTTTTTATTCGCGTGTCAGGTGCTTCTGTGCATTATTTACTTCGTCGTAACCACCGTGTAGTTGTAAGTCACCTAACCAATCTTATCCTCGAAGATAACATTATACGCCCGTTTTGAGTTGAAAGACGGGTCGAGATAAATCAAATCCACCGATTCATCGGGAATATACTTCCGAAGAATCTTCAGGTTGTCACCGTAATATAATGCGTTAGTGAAGTTGTTCATATTCTAATCCCCCTTTTGTCTCGCTATGCTCGACATTTTCCCCCAATGG
>JAUWMV010000054.1 GCA_030613005.1 bacterium
AAATTTGTGAAAAATCCATTTTTCAGACCTTATGAGGAAAATATGAGAGAACTCATATCGAGAATCACCACCCTCCTATTTATCCCATTTGTTTTATTCGCTTTTTACCTTTATGCCGACCCAATTATCGTTAATCACTCATGCACAGATCTGAGCCGTGTTCCCAACGCTTGGATCGACTCGGTGAAATGCAATTGCAGACTGCATTATGCTCACACATCTCATGGTAGTCAATTAACGCATGGATTGGAAGCTATCGAAAGTGCCAATTCGTTCTACAAATACTCGAGAGCATCATCACGCCTTCCCACCGATGCAAACAGTTTCAACATTTTCGACGGTCAGGAGGGCGTAACATATATTACACCGGAACTTTATTGGAAAACTCACGACGGCATGAATAATACCCGAGATGTTCTAAATAACAATCCTACAATAAATTACTCCATATGGTCGTGGTGTTGTCAGCAAGATCATAACAGTGAAACCGAAACACAAGCATATCTTGACAGTATAGCCCAATTAGAATCGGAATTTCCTGGAGTCACATTTATCTATATGACCGGTAACGCACAGGCTATAGGTTCCGATGGTTTAAATCGATATCTTAGAAACGAACAGATTCGCCAGTTTTGTCGAGATAACAATAAGGTTCTATTCGATTTTGCAGACGTCGATGCATGGTTTGGCACAGAACATCATACTTACACTATCGGTACTCATGTTGTTCCCAGTGAATATCCACACTATAATAATCCCGTAGGACCGGGACATACTACTCTTGAAAGTTGCGAGAACAAGGGTAAATCTCTTTGGTGGATGATGGCTAGATTAGCAGGATGGTCTGGTATAGCAGAAATCGAGGAGAGTAAATCATTGCCTAATCAAAACATGTTTAATATCTTCCCAAATCCATTCAACAATGCTTGCAGGATTAGCAATCCAAATGGTTTTATTATTGAAATAATCGATCTCAAGGGTAATATTATCGAGGAATTATCCTCAAAAAATGCAGTCATCTGGCAACCTAATAAAAATATTAATTCCGGGATTTATTTCGTTAGAAGTATAACAGATAATAAGACTATATGTAAGCCTGTAATTTATTTAAAATAGAGAGAAAAATTAGCGTAGCACATTTAAATTCGAGGTTTTTATAAGAAAACTATGCAAAAAGGATTTGTCACTTATTTGACAGAAGGATTAATAGTTATTTCAAAATCTTGCTCAGGTGAAAAACCTAATTTTCGTAACTTCACAACTGCAGTATTGTTTTCGTAGAAAACTGTATCAGCAGAATAGTTGGTGGAAACGGATAGTACTTCGGGAAATCTAATTTCAATAATACACGAATCAAGCGACTCGTTGAAACCATATGCCTTTGTGAGCGGATAAACAAAAAGATTGCTGGGAATATTTGTCTTATAATTAATAATCACAGCGCAAGGTTCCTGTGGTATATCGAATGAAAACTCGTGGTGTTCCTCGATCCATTCCCAGTTTATTGTATCACCTTTGAGAGTTGTAATATAAATATCATACGGCTTCCCCAAACTATCCCTTGTGGAAAAATGGAAATTCAAACTTATAGTTTCACCTACGGTATCACAATCTTTGAAATGATATTCTCCATAGGTATATACATATTCAGGATTCACCTTAAAACGAAGAGATTCCCAAGAAAAATCCTTAGCAAAAGAAAAAGCTCCTAATAAAAGAATTGCTACAATCGATAAGTATAAGCTTCTATCAATTATATTCCGATATAACATAATACACCTTCTTTTAATTGTTCATTTATGCAGAAACTACCTTAAAATAACATTTACAAACATATATATTTATAGAATAATAGGTATCTCAATAATTGTCAATAGATAATTTTGAGCTTTTAAATAATTTTGTTAAGTTAAATTATTAACCTCTTTAAACACTGGATTTTATGCATTACTTTTTTTACTCAAGTGTCGTAAAATTAATTTCAACCAGAAAAGTATAAATAACGAATAAATATTATTGTAACAATAAAAACCCCGACTCAATATCGGGGTTCTAAAACAAATGACGTTACACCTAAAATTTAAAATATTTTATAATTCCGAGTGAAATTATGGATTAAGAGGTATTTTCTGAAGAACAGCGTTGTCAATTGTATGCTTGGACTGCATCCAGAGTTTGCTGTTCAGTTCTTCAACGGCTTTACGAGAACGCTGTTGAGCTATTACTTGTATTATCCTATCTTTGCTCTCCTCAAATGTAAGGTTCCGGGCTTTCTCCTTCTCAATCATCTTTATTACGAAGTAACCTTCACCGATTTTAAAAGGTCCGTCAATATCGCCTGTCTTAATGCTAATTATTTTATCTTTATATTCCGGAACGAGTCTGTTTTCCGCTGCCCATCCAGCGTCACCCGATGCCATCCCAGTAATTCCTGGA
Organism: bacterium; assembly: GCA_030613005.1. Lineage (GTDB taxonomy): Bacteria > UBP14 > UBA6098 > B30-G16 > B30-G16 > JAUWMV01. The sequence continues at coordinate 2,437 of JAUWMV010000054.1, forward strand.
TACTGTTTTACCGCTTCATCCCAATCCAATTTTTCTGATTTCAATTTCTTAATTACATCTTTAGCCTCAGACTCCGTTGGTAAAATGATTTGCATCAAATGAAATGTATTGGGAATCTTAAATAAAGTGTCGTTATTATCATAAAATTGTTTAGCTTCTTCTTCAGTACACGTTGCAGCGTTTCGACCTGCAATATCCAGCAGGTATTGAGCATAGACGTCCTGTGCATACCTATAAATTTCAATTTTCACTGCATTAAGAGTATCTACTTTCAGTTTTTTAGCTTCAGCAATTAAAAGTTTCTTCCTAATTAATAAATTTAAAATTTCATTTTTACCATTTGGATCCTCAATTATCCTTGATCGAACCTCAGGAGACAAACGATTTAACTCCATAAAAAACTCACCAACTGTGATCTCCTGCCCGTTTACTTCTGCAACAACTGTACCATAGGTTAGGTCCTGTGCCGCTACAAAAGAGAATAGCATTAGTAACATCGAGATCAGAAATAAGAACCACTTCATTAAATTCCTCCTTAACTGTTTTCAAATTGAGAGATAATATATTTGACCTTAGGTTTTTAACAAATTTTTTTTATTATATTTTAATTAATTTAACATTTAAATATCTACCTTTCGATGAAAACACAAGATAAAATCATACTAATTTTCATTCTTGCCTTATCCATTGGTGGATTTTTATTGCTTAAAAATCAATTTCGCAACGCTTTCCCCGAGGTTGAAGTTCCAATAAAACTTCAAAAGACCGATGCTGCACAAATAATGGATTCTGTTATTACTTCTCTTGGTTATTCCCCGATAAAATACAAAAAATTCATTATAATGGATGAAATTGGAAAGTTTTATATAGACAGAGTTTATTGTGGAGATTCAATAATAAGTTTCCACCAAAAAAGAGGTATCCCTGTGTGGCGTTGGCTGGGACGATATTTCATTCCTGGACAAGAACAGGAGTTTTTCGTCGGAATAACGCCTGATGATTCCTCAATTGTGTATATAAAACACGTTCTTCCTGAAACATCCTCAGGGGCTTTTATTGAATCCGATTCTGCTTTTAAACTTGCTGAGAATTTTATTGTTAAACTGAGTATTGAAAGAAAAAAATACATCATTAAGAACTCCAGCTCAGAGAATCTACCTAATAGACGAGATCACATCTTTGAATTCGATAGAATGGGCGATCAACTGCAAGATGCTGCATTAAGGATTAGAATAAAAATTTGTGGTAATCAAATCGGATATTTCGAGAAATATCTTCACACTAAGGAAAGTTTTAGGAGAGAATTAGAATCGATAAGAAGCACGAATAGACTATTCCAATCCTTTGCTACATTTCTAGTTATTATGCTATTAATCGCTATGATGTTCGTTTTTTTTAGATCTTTTCGTGTGACAAACACTCCCTGGCGAACAGCAGCATTCTTAGGAATAATCGTTGTAATTGTATCCTTCATCAACGAATTAAACCTTATGCCTCTTGACATAATGTATTATGATACTGCAACAAATTTCTCAACATTCCTTATAGAGAAAATACTAATAGCGTTCCTTTTGAGCATAAGCGCCGGAGCTTTGATTATCCCAGCATTTATTGCAGGAGAGAGATTATATCGAGAATTTGCTCCTCGGATGACTTTTCTGCCAGATATCTTATCTCCTGCTGGCTGGAAAACTAAAGAATTTGGAAAAGCTGTTCTTTTCGGTTATTTATTCGCATTATTTCATTTAGTATTTTTAGTTCTTTTTTATACATTAGGTCAAGGAATAGGCTTCTGGGTGCCTACTGATAGCTCTTACACTGAGCTTATGAGTACGTTTATCCCGTGGATATTCCCTTTTTCTATTGCATTAGGTGCAGCACTAAGTGAAGAATTTATTTTCAGGCTTTTTGGTATTTCATTTATCTCGAGGTTATTTAAAAGCAAAATTAGCGGTATAATATTGTTAGCGATCGTATGGGGTTTTCTTCACAGCAATTATCCCCAATCACCCGGATATGTACGCGGAATCGAGGTCGGTTTTATTGGAATCGCAGCAGGTTTCATCTTTCTGAAGTTTGGTGCTATTTCCACATTAACATGGCATTTCGTAGTTAATTCAGCGTTATCTGGATACATTATTTTCGGTCAAGGCAATGCTTTCACATCTATAATGGTGGTTATTATAGTTCTAATACCAGCAATAATGGTTTTGCTTGGAAGAATATTACGCATCAGAAGTCAAACAGCTTTAAATGAAAGTAAAATCTCAAAAAAAGTTATCATAAGTCAAAAAATATTAACTCCGAAAACTCGATTTACACCCTCCAGCACAACTGCATCTGTTGTTTTTATACTCGTATCGGTAGCAGCAATTATTTTAGTTTTTTTGCATCCAGGTCAAAAGTATCATAAATTCACTTTTAAACCATCCCAAATTGCGCATACAGCTAACGAATTCATATCCTCGAGCGATGCAGAATTTTCCGATTTTAAACTAACAAAGCATATCATTACTTTGCCTAACACAAGTGAACTCAAATATGTCTATCAAAAAACAGGCTGGTCGGGAATCGATAGAACATTCGGTCCTCAGGGATTCTCGCCTTTTTATGTGTGGGAGATTAGGTTTTTCCAGCCGGGACAGGAAAATGAATATTCGCTATTATTTAACCCTGAAGGCAACATTATTTCATATAATCATTTTGTTTCAGACGATGATAGTGGTGCTTATCTGCCCTCCGACTCAGCTTATGATATTGCTTTGAATTATTTATTGCAATATGATCTCGGGCAAGTCTCGAGATGGGATGTAATAATTAAATCCAGCGAAGACAAAACATTCAGAAGGGATCATGAATATGTATGGCAATCCTGGGACTCGGTGGGTGCTGCGAAATGGCGAGTCGGTGTGGATTTGATCGGAGATGAGACGACTGGTCCATTTACAGAACTTAAAATCCCGGAACAATGGCTTCGGCAGGACAGAAAAAACACAACGCTTTCTATCATTTTCAATATCTTACCGCTTTTGGGATGGGCATTTCTTCTTTTTATTGTGGTTTTGCAGTTTGTTCGAGCAATAAGCATGCGTGAGCAATTCTTTTCGCTTATTTTCGGTGCTGGAGTCATTGCATTTTTATTAAGTATATCGATCGATCTAAATACAATCCAGTCTTACCTGATAAGTTACAACACAGCAGAGTCATATAGAAATTTCATTGCTCAAATGTGGACTCAAATCGGTGTAAAAGCTCTAACTGCAGGAATTGCTTCCAGCGTTGCAGTTGCAGCGTTTACAAATACGAGATTCCGATATTGTATTAAAATAAATATTCCCACAGGTTTTAAACTTCTATATACAATTATTTCATCTCTAAGTATAATTGCATTATTACGATTCCTGAAATGGATAGAGTATATATTCAATCCGCCTTTGGTATCTGTTGAGTTACTGTATCCTGAGTTAATGGCTACATATTTCCCTGCTGGTGAGGTTTTGAATTACTGGCTGTGGGGAATTTTAGTTTTCCTACCTGCTGCTTTTGCAGTTTATGATTTTCTTGTTGAAAAATTTAGTAAGTACTTTCCACTGCTCATTATTTTGCTTGTAATTCTAATAAGCTCTTCCGAAATGCAAACCTTACCCGAGTACTTTTGGAGTTTGCTTAAGAATTTAATCATAGTTGGATTCGCATGGGCATTAATAAAAACTATCCTCCGGGATCATGTTCTTATTTATATTGGAACAATATTACTTATGGGAAGTTTTATGACTTGTGGTAAAATATTCCAACTCTCGGGATGTCAATTCTACAATACACAAGCTATAATTGCATTAGGTTTAGGTATTATCGCCGTTTTGTTTTTAAGTCGATTCCAAAACAAAA